>CAYYCP010000016.1:0-14203 GCA_964470375.1 uncultured Spirochaetales bacterium | reverse complement strand
GATCGCGGCAACCAGAAGATTGGCGGAACCTACGCAGCTCATGCGGAGATCGCGGCAACCAGAAGATTGGCGGAACCTACGCAGCTCATGCAGAGATTAGGCAAAACCATAAGATTGAATAAGCCCGCATAGCTTATGCGTGGATGATTGGAACCAACAGATTGGGAGAGCCTACACAGTTTATGCGGAAATAAAGCAGAACCTAATGACTGGGAAAGCCAGCGCTGAAGCGCTAGGTGGCATGGATTGGGAGAGCGTGCTGGGAGGTGGAAGAAATGGGCGGATTGAAAGCGCTTGAAACGTAGACTCTACACAGGCCTAAGGGTATACCTAAGAATGATACGTCCAGACATCTGCGCACCGCGCGATGAGCTTCAATGCGCATCGCGCGGCTGCTATCCTCTCTCAATACGTTAACGTTACATAATCATCGTTGTTACTATCTGTCCAGAAATTCATGGTGTAGGAAGTACCTGATTCGAAGTTATAGAGGGCGGGGGTCGACCCGTTGCCAATCATGGCCGTATCGTACTCGCCTGTATCCCACTGAAAATAGGTCCACACCTTGAGGTCTCTATTTACAGGGAAAAACGGCTCGTTATAGCTGGTACCCGCTGGAATCCAATCCGTCGACTCATAATCAGATGAGGGGCCATAAAAAGAATCCCAATCGGCATACCGTACTTGGAAGCGATAAGTTCTGCTATTTTGTATTGTCACGTCGGCCTTGAATAAATCTTCGAGGAAGCCGCATGACGAGACGGCCAGGACCGTCAGGATCAGGGCAGCGGCTAGGGCTATGTTTCTTAGTGTGCGCATCATTTTCCTCCCAGAAATGGATTCTTGGCTCAATTATAGCCCACGGGGGCGGGCATTGCACAGGGCTATTTCAAAATCGTCCCGGGGGGGCGGGCGGGGGGAAGAGGGCGTCCAGGGCGGCCCGGTCCTCGGCCGAGAGCTTGACGCCGCTCGCGCCGGCGTTCTCGCGGAGCTGCTCGGGGCTGGAGGCGCCCACGATGGCGCAGGAGAGCTCGGAGCGCTGGAGGAGGGCGGCGATGGCCAGCTGGCCCTGGCTGAGGCCTAGCCTAGTGGCGATGGGCTTGAGGGCGTCCACGCGGGCGAGGAGGGCGGGGTCGGAGACCTGGTCCTTCATCCACATGTTGAGGGAGTCGTTTCCGCCGCGGCTGCCGGGGGGTATGCGTCCGCCTGAGTATTTGCCGGTGAGGAGGCCCTGGGCCAGGGGGGAGAAGGAGGCCGTGCCCATGCCCAGGCGGGCGCAGGTGGGCAGGATGCGGGCCTCGATCTTGCGGCCGGCCAGGCTGTAGTAGGGCTGGTTGATGATCGGCTTATGCCAGCCGCGGGCGCGGCAGAGGGCATGGGCTTCCGAGATCTGGTCGGCCTCCCACTCGCTTGTGCCCCAGTAGAGGGCCTTGCCGGAGCGGATGATGTCCTCCATGGCCTCCAGGGTCTCCTCCAGGGGAGTCTCGGGGTCGTAGCGGTGGCAGTAGTAGATGTCCACGTAGGGCTGCCTGAGGCGCTCCAGGCTGGCGCCGATGGAGTCCATCAGGTGCTTGCGCGAGAGACCGCGGTCGTTGACGCCTTGGGACATGGGCCAGAAGGCCTTGGTGGCCAGGACATAGTCGGCCCGCCGGCGTTTCGGCAGGACCCGCCCAAGGAACTCCTCGGCCTGTCCGGCCATATAGACATCGGCGCAGTCGAAGTAGTTGATGCCCAGCTCAAAAGCCACGTCGACGATGGCCTCGGCCCGATCCAGATCCACCTGGTTGGCGAAGGTCAGCCAGCTGCCGTAGGCAATCTCGCTGACCTTGAGTCCGGATTCGCCGACTCTGCGGTATTCCATGCAACCTCCTCAGCGCCCTTGGGGCAGGAACTCCAGGTCGATGCCGGAGAAATCGTGCTCCACCTTCATCTCGTCCAGGATTTGGGATATCTGGCCGCGGTGGTGGATGCCGTGGACGAAGAGCTGGTTGAGCAGGAAGGAAAGCGGCACGGCGGCCGGCTTGCCCCCGTACCAGTCCAGCTTCACGGGCATGCCGAGGCCCGCCTCATCCAACGATGAGACGATCTCGAGGGTGGCCGTGTCGGCCGCCGCTAGGCCTTCCTTGAGGCGCGCCCAGCCGGCCTCGTCCAGGGCGCCCTCGGCGGAGGACAGGCCGGCGAGGCGCTCCGAGGCCGGGAAGGCCCCGGGCCAGGAAGCCCGGAACAGGGAGTGGAAGTAGAGCGCCCCGCCCAGGACGTGCCCGAGGAGGCCGCTCAGGCTCCCGTAATAGGCCCCGCGGTCAGCGTTGCGCGATTCCGATGGAAGCCCTTCCAGGAGGGCGATCACGGATCGGTCCGCCCTCTCCGTGTAGCGGGCGTACATGAGCAGGGTCTCTTTCACGGCGATTCCTCCCCGGGCCGTATCAGCGGCCCGCGCGCGCCTGGTCTATCGCCCAGTCCAGGCAGGCCTCCAGCATGGACTCGGGCGGGCGCTTGATGAAGCCTTCCTCCATGAGCCTGCGCGTCAGAGCGCGCGACTCCTCGATATCGGCCTTGGCCCTGAGTCTGACCTCCTCGTGGGATACCTTGACCCGGGCCAGGCCCTCGGCAGCGGCCTGCTCGGCCACGTCGGCGGCCTGCTCGTAGAAGACCCCCTCCTCATCCATGCTGGGCATGACCCGCTCGGGGTGGATGCCGCCGCGCTCTGCGAAGGCGGCTATGGAGTGGGCGGCCCGGATGGCCATGCCGTCGCTGATCTTGGAGGCCCTGCACAGCAGGGTCCCCTTGAGGAGGCCGGGGAAACAGACTGAGTTGTTGACCTGATTGGGGAAGTCCGACCTGCCCGTGCCCACGATGAAGGCCCCGGCCTCCTTGGCCGCGTAGGGATAGATCTCGGGGACCGGGTTGGCGCAGGCGAAGACGATGGACTTGGGGGCCATGCCCCTGATCCAGGCGGGCTTGACCGTGTCGGGGCCAGGCGTGGAGGCGCCCAGGAGAACGTCAGCGCCCCTGAGGGCCTCCTCCTCGCTGGCGAAGCGCTCCGGATTGGTGGACAGGCAAAGCTCCCACTTGCGGTAGAAGCGCGGATCGGCCTGGATGTCGGCGCGTCCGGAGTGGAGGGAGCCCTTGGAGTCGAAAAGGACCAGGCGCTCCGGATCCGCCCCGTCGGCGATGAGAAGCCGGGCGATGGTGGTCATGGACGCGCCGGCCCCCAGCATGACGATGCGCGTATTGGCGATTTCCTTGCCGGCCAACTTGAGGGCGTTGATCACCCCGGCCAGGGTGACGCAGGCAGTGCCCTGGGCGTCGTCGTGCCAGACGGGGATGCCGCAGGACTCGCGCAGCTCATCTAGAACGCGGAAGCAGTTGGGCTGGGAGATGTCCTCCAGGTTGACGGCCCCGAAGGAGTGCTGGCACATCTTGACGAATTCGATGACGCGGGCCGGATCGTTCCTGCCGTCGGGGCCGCGCGAGTCGATGCACAGGGGCACCGCGTCCACCCCGCCCAGGTACTTCATCAGGAAGGCCTTGCCCTCCATGACGCCCATCCCGCCAGGGGGCGTGCAGTCCCCGTCGCCCAGGACGCGGGTGGAGTCCGACACCACCGCCACCGTGCCGCCGCGGTTCGAGAGCTCCAGGGACTCATCGTTGCGGTCGCGGATGGCCGTGGACACGGCCGAGACGCCCGGGCTGTAGTAGACCCCGAACCAATTGAAGCCGTAGACCCCGGCCTTGGGCAGGACCTGGATCTTGCCGCCGTAGAAGCGGTGGGCCTCCAGGGCCAGCTTCTTGAGGAAAAAGGTCTTGCCCCTGGCCAATTCGGCCGGGCTGAAATCCGAGGGGAAGGCCTGGTCCAGGTTACCCAGGTCGAAATCGATGCGCGCCATGGAGCCTCCGCAAGACACAGTAGCCTAAGGGTGGGGGCCTATCAAGGGGCGTGCGCCTGGCATGTCGCCTCCTCTTCTGATATGGTATATTCGACATACCCGAAGGGGAGTAATGGAGCGTGCGGCCCAGCCGCGCGAAGGTGATCCCGTCAGGACGGAGGCCAGCGTGCGTCGCGCCTGCCCTCCCGGGAGGACCTGCCAAGCCGGATGGCGGCATGGTGCCGTGAGACCTTCGCTGAAAACGCACAGCCGGAGCAGCTTCGGACTCCGGCGCGCGGAGGCAAGGCTATGAAATGGCTCATCCTCGGACTGGCGGCCCTCATGTACGGTCTGGTGATCGCCTTTCCTAAGAAGAAGGCCTGGTTCGCCCTGGGCGCCGCCCTTGTCCTCCTCGGCCTGGGCTCTGTCCCGGGCCTGGAAGGCCTGCCGACCTGGGGTGAGGCCCTGGGCACCTACGTCAATTGGAAGGTTCTCCTCATCTACCTGGGTTGCCTCGTTTTGGCGGAGCTCTTCGTCTATTCGCGCGTCCCGGCCGTCCTGGCGGACAGAGCCGTCGAGCGCGCCCCCAGCCTGGGCCTGGCCATCGCGGCCATCCTGGCCATGACGGGCATCCTGTCCATCTTCGTGGAGAACGTGGCCACGGTCTTGGTGATGGCCCCCATCGCCCTGGAGATATCGAGACGCCTGGGCATCCACCCGGGGCCCTTCATGATCGGCCTGGCGGTCATGGCCAATCTCCAGGGCACGGCCACCCTGGTGGGCGACCCGCCCTCCATGATCTTCGCCAGCTTCGCGGGCTACTCCTTCAACGATTTCTTCTTCTACGCCGGCCGCCCCTCTATTTTCTTCGCCGTGCAGGCCGGGGCCCTGGCCGGCCTGGCATACTTCCTCCTGCGCTTCCGGGGCCTGCCCAAGAGCCGGGTGAGCCTGCCCGACGAGCGCGTCCGCTCGGCCCTGCCGACCGCCCTCATCATCGCCATGATCGCGGGGCTGGCCCTCATATCCATCATCTCCGGTCACGGCCTCCACCTCTCCTCGGGCCTCCTCTGCACAGGCCTGGCCCTTCTGGGACTGGCATGGTTCCGCTTCATCCGCCGTGAGCCGGCCAAGGCCGCCTGGAAGCTCCTCAGGGACCTGGACTGGGACACCATCCTCTTCCTGATAAGCGTCTTCATCCTGGTGGGAGCCATCGAGAAGGCCGGGCTTATAGCCGATCTGGCCGGCCTCATGGGGCGGGCCGTGGGCGGCCGGCCCTTCCTGGGTTTCGTTGCCATCCTGGGAGTATCCATGCTAATCTCGGGCTTCGTGGACAACGTGCCCTACATCATGGCCATGCTTCCGGTGGCCCAAGCATTGTCCGAGGGCATGCGGGTCCGGCCAGAGTACTTCATGTTCGCCCTCTTGGTGGGTTCCTGCCTGGGCGGGAACCTGACCCCCTTCGGGGCTTCGGCCAATGTGGTGGCCATCGGGATACTGAAGAAGGAGGGCCGGAGCGCCAGCTTCGCTGACTGGCTGCGGATAGGCCTGCCCTTCACCCTGCTCACGACCACCGCCTCGGCATTCTTCATATTCCTTGTCTGGAGGTGACTTGAATGCGCATCGCCCTACGCTCGGCCGCGGCCATAGCCCTGGCCGCCGTCCTCTTCCCGGCCTGCTCGGGGGGCAAAGCCAAGACGCCCGTGGAGGCCCACGGCCAACTCAGAATCGAGGGCGGCCGACTTGTGGACGCCGCGGGGAAGCCCCTCCAGCTCAAGGGTCCCTCCCTCTTCGACGTTGTGGCCTACGGCCACTACATGAACAAGTCGGCCATGGAATGGCTGCGCGAAGACTGGAAGGCCACGGCCATCCGCCTGCCCATGTACCTGGAGATCAACAGCTACTACATCGGCGAGACGGGCGAGCAAGCCCTACGAAAGGGCATACGCGAGGCCATAGCCACCGGACTCTACGTGCTGGCCGACTGGCACGTCCTCGAAGCCCGCGATCCCCTCAAGTACAAGAAAGAATCGATAGCCTTCTTCAGCTCCCTGGCCCGGGAATTCGGGGACAAGCCGAACATCATCTACGAGATCTGCAACGAGCCCAACGGGGCCGACGTCACCTGGACCGGCTCCATCAGGCCCTACGCCGAGGCCCTCATCCCGGCCATCCGGGCCATCGACCCGGACGGGGTCATCGTCGTCGGCACGCCTTCATGGTCCAGTCATCCCGAGGAGGCCGCCCTGGATCCCCTACCCTACCCGAACCTGATGTACACAATGCACTTCTACGCCGGCAGCCACGGCCAGGACTACCGAGACCGCGTGGACGCCGCCCTCCAGGCTGGCGCGGCCGTCATCATAAGCGAATGGGGCTGCACCCACTCCAGCGCGCGCTCGCGGATCTACCAGGCCGAGACGGCCGAATGGCTGGACTTCATGGACGCGCGCGGCCTGTCTTCTTTCAGCTGGTCCCTGGCCGACAAGCTGATAGACGACACATCCATCCTCAAGCAGGGCGCCTCCTGGACCGGGGGCTGGAAGCCCGGGACCCTGACCGAGGCCGGCAACCTCTACCGCAGCTACGTCCGAGGACAGGCCCGCGATATCTATTATGCCGAGGACTTCGAGTCGGGGACATTCCAGGGCGGGCGATGGACGAACGCCGGGGCGGGATTGGCCAAGGGCAAGGGCAAAGGCTATCGCAGCGACGTTGCCGCGGCCCTGGGCGAGGGCGAATCCTTGGCCAAGCCGATGGATCTCTCGCCCTACGCGGGCCTGGCCCTCTCCTTCACCTGCAAAAGCGATGGGGCGGCTTCAGGGGCCCTCATCAAGGCCGAGTATTTGCGCGATGGGACCTGGACCGAGGCCGGCTCGGCTAAGGCGGGCAAGGGCTGGAAGGTCTATCGCTTCGATCTGCCGGCCCAGGCCGCCGTCGCTGGGGGTGGCTTCCGCCTGCGGGCCGAGGGAGCCGGCCCGGGCGAGATCCTCGTGGACGACATCAGCCTGGAGGCCGGCCGGAAGCTCAACGCGCGGCCCTGACGTAGAGGGGGGCCGAAGCCAGCTCGGCCCCGTCCACCAGGAGGCGCAGGGCGTGCTTGCCGGGGCCGGCGAAGCGCAGGCCGGTCAGCTGGAGCACGGCGTCGGCCGCCCCGGAATCGTCCCCTATGCTGTCCAGGCTGATCTCCTTCTCGAAGGGCGGAATGACGAAGCCGCCGTTCGGGTCCAGGATCTCGATGCGCACCGAATGCCGCCCCAGCTCGTGGATCATGAAGCGGATCCTGGCGGCCACGCACATGAGGGGGCATTGGGCCGGGAAGGAACGGAAGACTATGGCGTCGAAGGCCCCCATCAGGCTGAGCTTGCCGCGCTCGTCCTGGGCGAAATCGCAGGCGACGAATACCTCGCTCCTCATGCCCCGAGTATGGCCCTTCCGGGCCGGCCCCGCCAGCCCCCTTTGACAGAGGCCGCTCGGCCCCATATCCTTTGCAGTGAGAAGAAAGGCGGGCCGAAATGAAGATAAGCACATACACCGTGAAACCGCGCATCCCCCCCCAGCTCCTGCCCCTGGAGGAGATCGCCCATAACCTCTGGCTCTCATGGAATTTCGACGCCATCATGCTCTTCATCAGGCTGGACTACGATGTCTGGATGCAGTCGCACCAGAACCCGGCCCGCATGCTGGGCATGGTCAGCCAGGAGCGCTACGACCAGATGGCCGCGGACGACTCCTTCCTGGCGGCCCTCAAGGAGGTGTACGAAAAATTCCAGGCCTATCGCGATGGGGACACCTGGTACTCGGGCCCGCGCGACCGGGTGGTGGCCTACTTCTCCATGGAATACGGCATGGACGTGTCCCTGCCCATCTACTCGGGCGGCCTGGGCATCCTCTCCGGCGATCATATGAAGACGGCATCCGACCTGGGCCTGCCTCTGGTGGGCGTGGGCCTGCTTTACCGCCAAGGCTACTTCAAGCAGTACCTCAGCGCGGACGGCTTCCAGCAGGAGTCCTATCCGGAGAACGATTGGTACAACATGCCTGTCAGGCGCTGCCTGGACGCCAAGGGCGATCCAGTGCGGGTGGCCGTGGAGATAGGTCCCCAGACGGTACTGGCGCAAATTTGGGAGGCCCGGGTGGGGCGGGCTTCGCTCTACCTCCTGGACACCAACATAGAGGAGAATCCGCCTGAGGCCCGGGCCATCACGGCCACCCTCTACGGCGGGGACAAGGAGACCCGCATCCGCCAGGAGATCCTCCTGGGCATAGGCGGGGTGCGGGCCCTGAAGGCCCTGGGCCTGGGGATCGCGGTGGCCCACATGAACGAAGGCCACTCGGCCTTCCTGGCCTTCGAGCGCATCCGCGAGGCCATGGCCGAGCGCGGGCTGTCTTTCCGGGAGGCCCAGCAGGCCGTCTGGCCCACCAACGTCTTCACCACCCATACCCCGGTGCCGGCCGGCAACGAGCGCTTCCCGGCCGACCTTGTGGAACGCTACTTCCGCCACTGGGCCGAGGAACTCAGGGTGGATTGGAAGGACTTCATCGCCCTTGGCAAGGAGAACCCGGACGATCCCAACGAGCAGTTCTGCATGACCATCCTGGCCCTCAAGATGTCGGCCTACTGCAACGGCGTCTCGCGCCTGCACGGCCAGGTGTCGCGGGCCATGTGGAAGGGCCTGTGGCCCGGGCTGCCCGAGGCCGAGGTGCCCATCGGCCACATCACCAACGGCGTGCATCCGCGCACCTGGATATCCAATACCATGCTGGACCTGCTGGACCGATACTTCGGCCCGCGCTTCACCGAGGAGCCCACCAACCGCGACCTTTGGGACCGCATGAACCGCATCTCGGACGAAGAGCTCTGGCGTGCCCACGAGCGCCGCCGCGAGCGCCTGGTGGTCTTCGCCCGCGACCGCCTGCGCCAGCAGATGCGCCGCAACGGGGCCGGGGAGGCCCTGCTGCAGCGCGCGGAGGACGTCCTCTCGCCCTACGTCCTGACCATCGCCTTCGCCCGGCGCTTCGCCACCTACAAAAGGGGTAACCTCCTCCTGCGCGACCCGGAGCGCCTGTTCAAGCTCCTCCAGGATTCCGACCGCCCCATCCAGATCATCTTCGCCGGCAAGGCCCATCCCCACGACATGCCCGGCAAGGAGATCATCAAGGGCATCGTACACTTCTCGCAACGCCCTGAAGTGCGTTCGCGCATCGTCTTCCTGGAAGACTACGACATGACCATGGCGCGCTACCTGACCTCCGGGGCCGATGTCTGGCTGAACAACCCCCGCCGGCCCTTGGAGGCCTCCGGCACCTCGGGCATGAAGGCCGGCGTCAACGGCGTCCTCAACTGCTCCGTGCTGGATGGCTGGTGGGACGAGGGCTACGATCCGGAAGCGGGCTGGGCCATCGGCAAGGGCGAGGTCTACCAGGACGAGACTCTCCAGGACGAGGTGGAGAGCAAGGCCCTGTACGACCTCCTGGAGCGCGAGATCATCCCGCTCTTCTACTCGCGCGGGCGCGACGGCCTGCCGCGGGAGTGGATCAGGCGCATGAAGGCCTCCATCCGCCACACCGGCAAGCACTTCTCATCGCACCGCATGCTGGTAGAGTACTCGGAGAAGTTCTACCTGCCGGCCCTGGCCAATGACGAGTCCCTGCGGCGCTCAGGCTACGCCGACGCCCGAGAGCTCTCGGCCTTCCTGGAGCGAGCCCGCCGCGAGTGGCCCAAGCTGGCGGTGAAGGACGTATCCTCGGACGCCAAGCCCATCATGGAGCGGGGCGATATGGTGACCGTGCGGGCCCTGGTCCACCTGGGCGGTCTGGGGCCTGAGGACGTGGCTGTCGAGCTCTACCACGGGCCGGTCTCCGGCCAGGGCGAGATCGTTGAGCCGGAGCGCGCCGAGATGGCCGCCGAGGCCAAGGCCGGACCTGACTGGGAATTCATGGTCCAGGTCCCCTGCACGCGCACGGGTTGCCAGGGCCACACTGTAAGGATCCTTCCGCGCCACCGCCTCCTCGTCCACCCCTTCATACCCGGCCTGGTGCGCTGGGCCTGAGGATTCCCGGGCACATCGCCCCGCCGCCCCCTCGCCGGAGACCCCGGCTTGCCCATCAAGGAAGGGCGGCCGGGGGCCGATACTCCGAAGGAGATGATGATAAGCCTCTACCGGCGCGAGGAGGACGGCTCCCTGCGCTACTACATAATCCACGACAACCAGCTCACCCTTGTACCCGAGCACGCCTTCACGGTGGCCTGGAGCGTCGGCCCCTCCTCATGGCGCCAGCGCCACCGCGGCTACGCCACGGCCCGAGAGGCGGACGCGGCGGTGCGGGCCCTGGTGAAGCGGCGCTTGGCCATGGGCTATCGGCTTCTCTACGCCTTCCCCGGGCGCGAGCGGGCCGGCCGGGGCGACCAGGGCCGGGACTACGTGAGCCAGCTGGCCCGCCAGGTCCGCTGAGCCTTGGATCGGATACAGGAAAAATCGTCTTGCCAAGGCCGATTTCCGGGCTTATCCTGCCGTCATGGCCAAGACAGAGACCGTCTTCATCACCCGCTATGATCTCTCCTCCCTCTTCGAAAAGAGCCTCAAGCTCCTGGGCCCCGTGCTCAAGCCCACCATCCTGCCAGGCCTAGCCGTCTTCATCCCGGTGGGAGTCATCGTACTGGCATTCTTCAGGGTCGTGTTCGCGTCGGCCCAGGCCCTTTCCAGCGCCGAGACCGCTTCGGACGTCCTCGCCTGGTCGGGTTCGATGATCGGCCTGGCCCTCCTCCTGGGCCTGGTGGGGGGATTGGGCGGGGCGGCCGTCATGATGATCGCCTCCCGGGCGACCTTCCGCGCGGCCACCAAGGATCCGGCCGGCACGGCCGATCTCCTGCGTGAATCCCTGCGAGGCAAGGTCGGGCGCCTCATCCTTTTCATCCTCCTCGTGGGGGCGGCAAGTCTAGGCCTGACCCTGGCCGTCGCGGCCATCATGGCCCTAATAGGGATTGTCATAGCCTCTCTTGGGGATGGCGCCGCCAGCGCGGCGATCGTCCTTATGACCGCCCTGGGCATACTCCTGGTCTATCCGGCCCTCTTCATCCTGAACTACATCCTAGCCCTGGGCTTCCCCATCCTGGCCAACGAGGACACAAGCGCCGCCGGCGCCTTCACGCGCTGCTTCAAGCTCTCCAAGGGGCGCCTGCTCCGGGTGGCCGGATCGTCCTTCCTCTTCGCCCTGGCCCTGAGTACGGTATTGGGCATCGCCAGCACGCCCCTCTTCCTGGCAACCTTCATCCCCTTCATCGTCCAGGCCGCCAGCATATCCGGCTCCCAGGCGGCCACAGACGTGGCCATGGCCTCACTGATGTCGGCGGTCGCTTGGCCCTACGCCTTCCTTGTGCTGGCTTACGGCTTGGGCCAGGCTATCGTGAATCCCATCTTCACCACCCTCCTCTATGTGGATCTGCGCGTGCGCTCGGGCGAGCTCCCGGACGCCGCCGAGTTCTCTGACCTGAGCGTCGATACTACCGGCCTCCCCTCCTGAAGTCCGGCCGCCCTCCCTTTTCCGCTAAAGCCGATTTTCCCCAGGCCGATATCCTCTAATGAGGCTCCAGGTTCAGAGGCGCGGCGCGTTCTATGCGCCTTCACGGCTTGGGCCTCCGGCAGCGATGCTCTCACGGAGAAGAGGGGCGCCGCTCGAGAGAATGCCATCACGGCAGGGATGCCGGCCGGGCCGCGGCGGGGATATCCCGCAGGCGGAACGGAAAGACAGCGCAAAGGAGTAAGACGATGATCATCAACCACAATCTCAGCGCGATGTTCGCAGACAGGCAGCTGCGGACTACGAACCTCAGCGTAGAAAAAAACATGGAAAAACTCTCCTCCGGCCTGCGGATCAACCGGGCCGGGGACGATGCGTCGGGTCTGGCCGTATCCGAGAAGATGCGCTCCCAGATCAGGGGCCTGCAGCAGGCGTCACGCAACGCGTTGGACGGAATTTCCTTCATCCAGACCGCGGAAGGCTACCTGCAGAGCACCCAAGACATCATCCAGCGGCTGCGCGAGCTCGCGGTCCAGGCCTCCAACGGCGTGTATTCCGCCGAGGACAGGCTCATGGTCCAGGTAGAGGTGAGCCAGCTTGTGGACGAGCTCGACCGCATCGCCTCGCATGCCCAGTTCAACGGGATGAACCTCCTGACTGGCCGGTTCGCCCGCGAGACGGGGGAGAACGTCATCACCGGATCGATGTGGTTCCACATCGGCGCCAACATGGACCAGCGCGAGCGCGCGTACATCGGCACAATGACCGCCAAGGCCCTAGGGGTCCGCGGAGTGTCCGATAACACCATGCTCACGATCTCCAACGCCGATTCCGCGAACCGCAGCATCGGGGTCCTGGACGCAGCCCTCAAGCGGGTCAACAAGCAGCGCGCCGACCTGGGCGCCTATCAGAACCGCTTGGAGCACAGCATCCGGGGCATCGACGTCGGCGCCGAGAACCTTCAGGCCGCCGAAAGCCGCATCCGGGACGCCGACATGGCCAACGAGATGGTCGCCTACACCAAGAATCAGATCATCGCGCAGGCGGGCAACGCCATGCTCGCCCAGGCCAACCAGAAGACCCAGCAAGTGCTCCAGCTTCTCCAGTAAGCGGGATTCAGCAGCGCGCGGCCGCGTGATGCGCGGCGGACGGAGGGCGACGCGCCATCGCGCCTCCGCGCCGCCGCGCTTTTTTTAAGTCCGCGTCCAGAAACCAGGCGGAGCTTCCGCGCTTGGTCATGTTGCCAATAACGCCTTCGCCTGGGTAGAATGGGCGGGCCGGAGGAGCCGGCGGGAGGGGGTTGCGGCCGAACCGGCCGCGAGGGGCCATGGACATCGACGCGCTCCGCAACGCCATTCTAGGTCGGTCCTACCCCGAGCTGCTCTACGGCTCCGACCCCGACATAGAACGCTACTTCGAACTCAGGGCGGCCGGACAATCCGAACAGGCCCTCAGCCTCTACCACAAGCGCCTTGAGCTCAAGTACCCGGAAGAAACGCGCCGAGTGGCTCTGCTGCGGTTCTTCCGGCGCCGCGACCCGCGCTACGCGCCCCTGCTGCGCCGGGCGGCAGAGGACTTGGCCGATAGGCTGGCGTCAAGGATCCGCCAACGCATCCAAGCCTTGGTGGCGCCCTTCGAAGGCGTTAACATGCGTGACGCCTATGGCCTCCTCAAGGCTGTCGAGACCGCCCTAGCCCAGCTGCCACTCGACAAGTATGAAGCCGCCAACGCCCTAGACACTTACCGTATCTACTCAAGCCTCCTGGGCTTCAAAGAGCGCGAGATGACCCGCGCGGCGAACCTTGTCCGCGAATACCTCTTCGAGGCCGGGCCTGACGACGAGACGGCCAACCCGGACTTCGTGGAGCGTAGCCTGCGCATCGAGGAGGAGAACCGGGCCAAATACCGCAAGCGCCACTTCGATCTCTCGCACATCCGCTTCTCGGCCGAGGAACTAGCCCGCATCGAAATCCCCGCCCGCCTCACCCGCAAGGAGGACCGCGTTCTGGCCTTCTGCTATAAATACTGGAATTTGGTCGGAGATCCCTCATTCGAGCGCTCTCTTTTATTGTATTCTCGCAAGTATTCCAGTCCGCACTACGACGTCTACCGGGCCATTAAGGTGGGGCGGGCCAGGCGCTTCACAGATGACGAGATACTCAATATGGCCTCCACGGCCCTGGCCTCCACCTACTCCTACTCTGTCCAGGGCGACTACTACATGCAGGCCGTCTGGCGCCGCCTGAAAGCAGGCTTCGCCCGCTCTGCGGATACCCCGCCCGCCCCCGCTGTCTCGACCCCGCCAACCGCTGTGCCCCAGCCGGCTCAAGCAGAATCCATACCCGCCAGAGAGGCTGAGCCCATCGCGAAACGCGAATCCACCGCGAAACGCGAATCCGCCGCGAAGCGTAAACTCGCTACACCCCAGAAAGGCCCCTCACAGAGGCCTACGGGGGCGGCGCCTGTGCCTGCCGGAGGGAAGGCCGCCATTCGCCGCGAGCGTCTCAGGGCCGCTCCCGGGCTCAGGCCCAAGGCCCCGCCGGCCGCCGGCGATACGATGGCCGCCCGCCGCGAGTCCGTCAGCGAGGCCATACGGCGCCTGTCCGGGAAGAGCTACGATGTCTATCACGACATCTTCCTCGCTCGAGTCAGGGCCAGTATCCGCTCCGAGCTCTCGGCCCGCCAAACCAGACCCCATGGGCTATTCTCAGCCTCCCTCAATCAGGCCGAGGAGGCGGTCTATCGCTTCATCGAGCGCAATTATGACAATCCCTTCATGGACTGGTCCGCCTCGGCCGAGCGGCGGGACCTGGAGGAAG
>CAYYCP010000015.1:3128-53147 GCA_964470375.1 uncultured Spirochaetales bacterium | reverse complement strand
GTAATTCGTGAAGAAGGCATGAGTGTCATAATTCTCCCATACCCACGTGAACCAATGTGCAGCGTCGGCTACCGAGAGCCCCGTTGTAGGGTCGAGCCCGACAGCATCATTAATATCTTTGGCACCAGTGAAGCGGACAGAATGACCAGAGGGAACAGTAAAACCCGCTTCCCCAAGAATGGCTTGGTAGCATGCAAGCCGTCGCTCATGCCTGATAGTTGCGCTTTTATCCTGCGAATCCGGTATCTCCCAATTCACATTGAGAAACGCCTGAGTGTACACTGCGTTGTCATCCTGAAGGTTGAACCGGATCATCTCGAAGCCTTCAAGTAGCTGACGGTAAAAATTCAGCTTCATTACCTTGAAACTGGGCTTTTGAAGTATGCTGTATCGAGTCACGTTCTCACCGTAGAGTTGGTAGATCGCGGTACCCTGATCCTGCTGGTTGTCGTTGGCGTACTCGCCGTTCACATCAAAAATGATCTGGCCGATAGGTGCAACGGGGGCGCCGCCAAGCTTTGCGCCAGAGGCCGCCAGTTCCGCAGTGGCTTGAATAATTTTTTTCACTGTATTCGACTTGCCTGTACGCGTCATACCGAAGAGCGCTGTACGCTTCCCGAGGTAATCAAGAGCCGAGACATAGACAGGCACGGAGGCTCTTTGCGCGTGACGGCGACTCGATGCGTAGCGGACTTCCCCGATCCGTTGATCCCCCGGACCGCCAGGCAGCCCATTACCCTCGCGGAAATTGACGATGTACTCGAGGACTTTCCCGGATGGACGGTAGACAGAATAGTTGTTTGGACCGTAGAAGTTGTCGACGTCGGCGGCGAAGCATGTCTGCCCCTCTTGGGTACGATAGAACGAGCCGAGAACCCGACACTCAAATCCCGAGAACTGAAACTCGTAGCGGGTGTAGCTGTCGAGCTTGCCCGACGTGGCTTCGGCGCCTTCGCTCTCCTTGTAGTAGTCGACCATGGCTGCGATAACGTCCGAATCGGATGGCAGGGCGGTTGGGCCGAGAACCCGTAGGAGCACTACCTCGGGGCGGTCTTCGCCGTTGTCATAGAGTGCTGTGAGGAATGAACCTGCTGGCACGCCACCGACCTTTTCCTTCCAGTGGTCGTTGGAGAGAATCTTCATCTTGTTGAAGTCGAAATAAAACGGCCGCCCGATGAACCATTCGGCCTGGGCCACATCCTTAAAAATGTCGACGGTCGCAAGTTCCCTTAGCCTTTCGTTGATCGACATTTAGGCACGCCTCCTATGCCCAGGCCGTCGCCTCGGTCCATCGGATGGGCTCTAGCGTTGGCAAGGCTGTTGATTGAATAGATCGACGGGACAAGACAAGAATCCGGTCGGTCTTTGTGGCCGTACCCCGTTCATTCTTCCATATCCGGCTCACCTTGTGCTCTATAGGTACACGGTCGGACACGATGCCACAGAGCTTCCAACCGAGCGGTTCCGCAGTCTCCACCCATACATGTTCCGCCAGGTTCGTAGTCTGTCCGGTTCCGCGCTCACGCACATCGCCAATCATAAGGCAAACAAAGCCATCATCTCTGACCGCAGGAGCTAGAGCAAAAAGTACTTTCTTTACAAACTGGAGGTACTTTGAAATTGATCCGGTAGCCATCAGCTTTGCGTCGATTTCCTTTGGCTCTTGTTTCAACATCCAGAGGCGCACCCAATTGTACTTCCCATACTTGATGACGTTGAGATATGGGGGAGAAGTAAAAATGAGCTTCGCGGGTTCCCTTAAGAGCGCAGGAGGAACCGGCTCACAAGCATCTTGTTGCCATGCACGCCCACGAGTTACATCCGCTTCCGGGAGAAGCATGCGATCAAGCTTCTTTTCTAGGAGGTCGAACACGTCTATGTCAGGTGGTTTGAGGCCGTTCTCATCGATGAAGCGTCGAACGTAACCAGGGGACATCGAGAACGTGTTCGGCATGCTTATTGAAAGGCCACGGGCGGGATGGCCAGGTATGTAGTTCGCGTGCATGACGCCGAGCAGCAGAGCCATTATGAACTGGTCGTCGCGTCGCTTGATGTCAAGGTGGTCACGAAGCCAGGTGAGTTGGCAGAGCACGCGCGATGAATAGAGAATGCGGATCTCGGCGGGTACATCTTGATCTGATCCGCCACGACATGAGTGGCGTAACTCAGATAAACGTGCCTGAGCTTCCTGCCCCGTCGGCGGGTCCACTTTTGCGGCTGTTAGGACATACGCAAGCGGGTTCGCATCAGACCCCAAACCCACACGACCCATGCGGCACGCTTCCAGCGGTGCTGTGCCGCGTCCGGAGAAGGGATCATACACGATATCGCCAGGATCGGTTAGCCAACGGATAAAAACATGAGGAATCTGAGGAGGGAACATTGCAAAATATGAGCACAGAGAATGCAACGGATGGCCCCATCGACGTGGTGCTCGTCTCCAACGGTTAGCGATTGTGCTCAGGTTTTTAGGAAGACCTTTCTCCTTGCAAGGTATATCATGGCGGCAAGAATCACTTCGACTGCCCCTTTTTTTCCCCATTGCTAATAATTCTGCCTTCTGGTCCATGTACAGAGCTAAAGCAGTCTACTCTCAGAATTTGGTATTGTCAAACATTTTACGAGGTTTCCCCTGGAATAGCCTTCGATTAAGGTCGTTCAGCCAATATTCTCACCTCCCCTAACCTAATCCAAGCTTTTGAAGGTAAATCTTTGTCACAACAAGCGATGAGTGCCCTAGAGCCTGTTGGACAGCCAGGATGTCGTGTGTCTCCCCTTATAGACTTTCATGGCAAACCGATGCCGGAAGTCGTGCGCGGTGTACAGGTGGCGGATGCGGCCCGCTTCGTGCAGCGCGCGACCGAGCCAGGCGATGGCTTCGCCTGTGCTCTCCCGGTTCCACTCCGCGAATGGCCGTTGCGGGCCATTCTTGAAATGGTTCCATTATTACTTGGTAAGAGAGCTTGCCCGAGTCCACGATCATCTTGTGCAGCTTTATATACAGGGAAGGCATGCGCTGGAAGGCCTGGACACGCACCGGCTTGAGCATGAAGGCGAAGCCCATGGCGATGTTGATGAGCTACATCGGCAGGTTCTTCTGGGAGAAATGGTAGAGTCCTTTCCTTGTATAGAAGTGATGATCGTCCCGCACTACCCCCCCCCGCATACCAATGCAAGAGGCGTCCATCGCTGGACGCCTCCATGAACAGGCGGCTATAGAATGACCATCCCATTCTCTAGCCGCAGGATTCTCAATCCTCCTGGAAGGGGCTCGGCTGGGCTGGTGACGGCGCAGGGGCGGGCGCGGCTTTGGGGCCGGCGGGCGCTTTTTCAGCGCGGGGCATAGATGTTTTTAGGGCCTTTGGGGTAGTCTTCTTTGCGGGAGACTTTTTCGCGGCTGTTTTCTTGACGCTCGTTTTTTTTATGCCTCTCTTCGCGGGAGCAGCCTTTTTCACGGCCTTTTTCGCGCTCTTCCTGGTGGGAGCCTTCTGGGCGACTTTCCTCGCAGCAGCCTTCTTGGCGGGGGCGGTCTTCTTCGCGGCAGTCCTCTTAGTGCCCTTCTTGGAGGCAGCTTTCTTCACTGCGGCCTTCTTGGCAGCCTTGCGATCGGTGCTCTTCTTAACCGCGGTTTTTTTGGTGCCCTTCGGCCGTCCGCCCTTCTTGGCCACCGCTTTCTTGGCCCTCTTGGCTTTGGCTGGGAGCACTGCCTTAGTAGCGGCTTCCTTCATGAAGGCGGCGAAATCGCTTATCTCCTGGCCCAGCTTCAGGGCCTTGGCCTGTAGTTTGGCGAATTTTTTCATCACCGGCGTGAGGGGATTGGCTTTGCGCATCGTTCGCTCCTTATCCGCCGTTTATTGTCTATACTTCTTCGCTCGAATCCCGATCGGCGAGTACGGGATCAGTCATGATTATAGTACGCTTATATAGTATCAACAATGGGGTAGTCCTATTTTTGCAATAGAATTCTGCGATTTGAAGAATGATGCCGGATCTGCACGAACAGTGGAAACGCGGCTTGCGGTTTTCATGGGAGAGGGTATACTTCCTTCCATGCAGAAAGCCCTAGTGCAGAATCGGTTTGCTTTGCGTGCCTGCCGTTCAAGGAGGCAGATGAGCAAGAAAATTTTGAAAGAGTCTCCATCGCTCATGTTTACATTGAAATGAATCCCTTGAAATAAGCATCCGAGTGACGGAAGGAGTTCTTAACGACATGAGGGTCATCGTCATCGGTTCCGGCGTATCGGGCCTCACCGCCGCGGCCCTTCTGGCCAAGCGCGGGCTGGATGTCCTCGTCCTGGAAAAATCTGACCACACGGGGGGGCTCGGCTTCCTCCTTCCGCCGGCGCGGCTGGATCATGGACACGGGTGCTTCCATGATCTATGGATTCGGCGAATCAGGCTTCAATCCCCACCGCTTCGTCTTCAACGAGCTCGAGGAGCCCATAGACCTTTACGCCCACGAGGCCATGAACCGCATGCACTACGATGGCCGTTCCATCGTCTTCTGGCGCGACCGGGACAGGTTCCTGAAGGACCTGGAGGACTTTCTGCCCGGGCCCGCCCCGGATCTGCGTAAGCTTTACGCCTTCCTGGAGGATCTCTACCGCAGCCTGATCGCCAAGGATCCCATCTTCGTGAGTCCCTCAGAGACCCGCCTGGAGGACATGCGGGCCCTCTTCATGGCCGATCCCGCCAAGCAGCTCTATATGATCTCCCTGCTCTCCCGGAGCGCCGCCTCCCTGGTTCGGCGCTTCACCAGGGACCAGGCCGCCCTCAAGTTCCTCAACAAGCTCACCTCGGTTTACACGAACACCGAGCTGGTCGAGACCCCGGCCATCCTCTCGGCTACCATGTTCGTGGACAACCACGAAGGCGGGACTTACTATCCGGCCGGGGGTGCGATTCAGCTCACCGGCCGTTTGGAGAGGGCTTTGGAAAAATACGGCGGAAGGGTCAGGTGCCGGGCTGAGGCGGCCTCCCTCATCGTAGAGGGCGGGCGTGCCCGCGGGGTGCGCCTGGCGGACGGAGAGATGCTGGAGGCGGACGCAGTCATCTTCTCCGGGACCGTTTGGGACCTCTACGGCCATTTCCTGCCGCCCGGTTCCTTCCCAGCCTCAGCACTGCGTAAGGTAGAGCGGCTCAGGCCCTCGCCCCCCTCATCTGTGGTCTATGGAGTTGTGGCCCGCTCCGGACTGCCTGAGGACGTCTTCCCCATCGAGGTCTTCGCCGACAGCCCCGACCGCATAGACGAGCGCGATGTGACATGTTACTTCCCTTCTCTTGAGGATCCCAGCCTGGCCCCCGCCTGGGCCGGCGGAGAGGACGCCCTAGCCTTCCTCCTCATCGGCCCCGCCTACGGGCGCTGGCCCTCAGGGGCCTCGGCCTATCAGAATGCGGGCTACGCGGCGGCCAAGGAGGCCGAGCGCGAGCGCATGATCGACCTGGTGGATGGGCACTTCCACGGCTTCAAGGAGGCGGTCATCTTCTCCGAGGCCGGGACGCCCTCGACCATAGAGCGCTACCTGGGCAAGCGCTACGGGGCCGTGGCCGGACCCCTCCAGGCCATGGGCCAGGAGATGATGCGCCGTCAACGCGCGCGCACGCCGGTAAAGGGGCTCTTCGCCTGCGGCGAGTCCACGGTGATGGGCACGGGCACCCCGGCGGTGACCATATCGGCCATCAGCGCCGCGGACATGGTCCTGAGGGAGGCCGGCCTGCCCGAGTACCGAGCCCATCCCCAGGAGCGGAACTATGTGCGGATCATCCCGCGCGGGGAGCGTGGGAACGCTATGGGGCGCCCGGAGCTGGCCGGCGCCCTCGACTGCCAATGGTGCGAGAAGCCCGAGTGCATGCGAGCCTGCCCGGCCGGGATTGACCTACCCAACCTCATGCGCCGGATTTATTGTTCCAACTTCGAAGGCGCCTGGCGCCTATCCCTCCCGCGCGCTGAGGGGGCCGAGGCGGGGCCGCCCTGCCTCTCCTGTCCGGCCTTCTGCGAAGCCCCCTGCACCCTACGAGACCTGGCCGGGCGGCCCGTGCCCATCAAGCGGACCATCATCGCCCTGCATAGGGGAAAGTAGAGCCTGGGCTGATGCTGAACGAGCTGGCCCACTTAGTCTGCCTGGCATCCCTGGGCTTCCTCTACAGGGCCCGCCTGGCCGATGCCCCTGAGGGCAGGGCCAGCCCGGACCGCATCGACATCGTCATCCCGGCCCGCGACGAGGCCGGCTCCATCGGCCCGCTCATTGCCTCTATTTCAGCGCCCCCGGGGACGGAGCTGGACATTCTGGTAGTGGACGACGCCTCCACGGACGGCACGGCCGAGGAAGCCGCCCGGGCCGGCGCCAGGGTCCTCCGCGTAGATGGACCCCCGCCAGGCTGGACCGGAAAGAATTGGGCCTGCCATACCGGGGCTTCAACCGGGCAGGCCTCATTGATCCTCTTCCTGGATGCGGACGTCAGGCTCGAGCCCGGAGCCCTCGAGCGCATCGCCTATCTCTATGGAAGGCGGGGCGGACTCCTCAGCCTCATGCCGCGCTATGCCGCGGCCTCCCTCCCGGACCAGTTCGCCCTCCTCTTCAACCTGATTGGCTACCAGTCCATCCGCCGCCGCGAGTCTGCGCGCGGCAACGCCCTTGGGGCCTTCGGGCCCTGCCTGACCATCTCGCGCGCGGACTACCAGGCACTGGGCGGGCATGCGGCGGTCCGGGGCGAGGTCCTGGAAGACATGGCCTTGGCCCTCCGGGCCGTGCGGGCCGGCCTCCCCGTGACCTGTTACCCTGGGCGCGGCATCGTCTTCTACCGCATGTACCCGGGCTGGTCCGCCCTCACCGAGGGCTTCTCCAAGAATTTTTTCGCCGGCTTGAAACGGGTCCGGCCCCTGCCGGCGGTCCTAGCCTCGGCCTGGATAGCCTGCCTCCTGGCCCCCTTGGTTTTCTTGGCCCAGGCGGGAGGGGCAGCGGACTGGGGCATCCGCGCGGTCTATCTTGCGGCGGCGGCCGGCCTGGGGCGGATCGTTCTGGAAAGGGTGGGCTCGCCTTCATGGGCCGCGGTCCTCCTCCAACCCCTCGCGGCCCTCTACTTCTTGGCGGTCTTCGCCATATCGGCCTACAAGTCCCTGGCGCTCGGACGGGCGCGCTGGAAGGGTAGGGTGGTCAAACCTTGAGCTACCTCATCGTCAACAGCCTCGCCTGCCTGGCTCTCCACCTCTTGGCTGGCTTGATACTGGGAAAGAAGGCGCATTACGATCCGCACGCCCCGCTCTTCCGTGAACGCTCCTGGGAGGATGGGGGAAGGCTCTACGAGAAGCTGGGCGTGCGGGCTTGGAAGAGATTCCTGCCTTCCTGCGGGGCCTTCGACAAGAAGCGCCTGACCGGGACGGATCCTGTCTACCTCAGGACCTTCATCGAGGAGACCTGTCGGGCCGAGGCCGTCCATGCCGCCATCCTGGCCTCGGCTCCTCTCTTCCTGGCCTTCAACCCTCCGTTGGGTTTTTTCATCGTTCTGGCCTACCTCATCGCGGAGAACCTGCCCTGCCTCATTGTCCAGCGTTACAACCGCATACGTCTGGCGCGTCTCCTGGCCGGGCGTTCCTAGGCGTCAGAGCTTAACCTGGCCTTAACCCATGGCTCCAAGGGGCGCAGTAGATTGGTTGGCGACGATTGGAGGCCATGTATGCGTATGAAACCATTCCTGCTTTTATCTCTTCTCTCACTGATCGCCTTCTCCTCCTCATTGGCCGCCCAGGGCCGCGGCCCCGGCGGAGGCTGGGGACCCGGGCCAGGCGGAGGCGGCTTCGATTCGGGACCCATTGCGGAGAGCGTCTCCACCATGGATCCGACGCCCTACGCCGCTTCAGTAGCCGGCCCCGTCGCTGACGGCTATAAGGCCGAGGATGTCGAGGGCGCTCTCAACTTCGCCCACAGTCTTGGCATCGATCTCTCGGCCAAGACCATTTCCCTGGATGGAAGCCCTGCCAAGGCTATCGCCGATGACGGGGCCACCGGACTCGCGGGTGTGACGGTGAAAAAATCGGCCGCGGGCATCGCCATATCCTCAACATACGCTGAGCCTATCGCCTATCGCCTGAAGGGGAGCTTGACGGGCACCCTCAGCGTGGAAAAGAGCGCCGCGCCCTACAAGCTCATCCTCGAGGGCGCGGCCATCCAGGCCGTGGACGGGCCGGCCCTCAGCTTGACGGCCAAGGCTAAGGCCTTCATTTACAGCGCGGCCGGGACGAGCAACGAGCTCTCGGACTCGGCCAAGCGCTCGGCCAACAAGGACAAGGCGGCCGTCTACGCCAAGGGGCCTATCGTCTTCCAGGGCCGGGGCAGCCTGAGCGTCACGGCCAGCTATAAGCACGGTGTCTTCAGCGAGGATTATATCCGCGTCACGGGCGGGACGATCAGCGTGAGCGTGAGCGCCAAGAACGCCCTGCAGGCGGTCAACGCCTTCATCTTCGACGATGGGCGCCTGAGCATCTCGGCCACTGGAACGGTGATAGACGAGGAGAGCAAGGGCATCAAGGTGGATGGGGCCGAGGGTTCGGGGGCGGGCTTGGGCTACATAATCATCAACGGCGGGTATATCGACATCGTCTCCGTGGGCAAGGCTATCACCGCCGGTTGGGATATCGATGAGGACGCCAAGACGGCCGATCGCTCGGACGATCCCGACCCTGACCTCAGGGTCAACGCCGGAGTGATCACCGTCAAGACCACCGGCCAGCCCTACGAGCGCATCGACTCGGCCACGGGCAAGGAAGTCAGCCTGAGCCCGGAGGGCTTGGAGGCCAAGTCCGACCTGATCATCAAGGGCGGCTACCTCAAGATCGAGACCACGGATGACAGCCTCAACGCCGGGAATTCGGTCTCCATCAAGGGCGGCCTGATGTATTGCGCCAGTGAAAGCAATGATGCCATCGACTCCAACGGGGGGCTGGCCATCTCGGGGGGGACTATCGTGGCCATCGCCGCGGGCGGGCCCGAGAGCGCCTTCGACTGCGATGCCAATACATTCAACATCTCGGGCGGGACATTCGTCGGCATCGGCGGCTCCACCAGCGTGCCTACCGCCTCGGCCTGCTCCCAGAACGTGCTGGTGCTGAACGGGCTCGGCCTCAAGTCCGGCCAGGCCCTGGCCCTTCGATCTGGCTTTGGCGAGATCGCCCTGGCCTACAAGATGGCTCGCGACGCCGACACCATCATAGTCTCATCGCCCGCCATCACCACGGGGGCCGAGTACGCGGTCATGGCTGGAGGCGGTGCGGCTTCTGGGGATTCCTTCATGGGGCTAAGCCTGGGGAAGGCTTCCTACTCGGGCGGCAACGCCCTGAAGACCCTCAAGGTGTCATCCCGCCTCACCAGCCTGGGCAGCATGCAGCGCATGCCCAACCGCAAGTGATCCGGCCTGCGGGGCTCACGGCGGCCATGGGCCGCCGCGGGCCCTCTAGATGTAGAAGCGGATTTCCTTGTCTTCCTGGAGTTCCAAGATTTTGCCGGCCATCAAGGAAACTGATCCTGCCACCACCACGTCCAGGCAGGCGCCCATGGCTATCAGGGGCAAGGCCACCGGCTTGATGATCAGGTAACCCGACTCGAAACCACGCCCGTACAGGGCGCATAGGTTGACGACCGCGGTCAGGGTTCCCGTACCCGGGGCCGAGCCCAGGGCTAGCGAGAGGAGGAGGCTGGCGCCCAGCACCCATAGTACCTGGCCGAAGGAAATGCCCAGGCTGGAGTAGGAGCGCAGGATCACGACGAAGGAGACGGACGCGACCATGGCTGTGCCCGCGCGACCCGCCAGGATGGCTATGGGCGTCGAGACGGCGTTGATCCTGCGGTGCAGCCCCAGGCTCTCCTTGGCGTGCTTGATGAGGGGGCCCAGGCTGAAGACCGTATCCCGTGAGAGGAGGCCGGCCAGGGCCGGGGCGGCCATGGCGTAGAGCCAGCGGTAAGGATTGCGCCGGCCGCAGGCGAAGTACAGGGTGAGCGGCACGATGCCGAAGACGGCGATGGCCGTGTCCGTGGTCGCCAGGAGGAGGATGCCGCGATAGACGCCCAGGTCGGGGATGGCCCGCAAGCCCAGACAGGAATCGGCCGCCAGGAAAATGGCCGCAACGGCCAGGAACTCCACGAAATAGCTGTTGATATGGTAGAAGATCCGCGAGAGGGCGTCGGCCAGGGCGGCGGCAGGCTTGGCGTTGGCGCGCTCGGCTTGCAAGGCCATGCCTATGAAAATAGCCAGGGTCAGGACGGGGTAGAGAAAATCGGGCGATAGGAAGGCCTGCAGGATGTTTTCTGGGAAAAGGGAACGCAGGAAGTCCGGCAGGCTGGTTGCGCTGGCCGCCGGCTGGGTATCCGCCAGGATGGGTATGCGCTCGGGGGATACTGCAAGCACGGAGACTACCCCGAACAAGGTCAAGGCGGCCGTGGCCGCCAGGGCCAGGCCCATAGAGGCGACGTGGGCCTTCAGGGCGACCCTATCCTCGTGCAGCTGGTAAACCGCCATGGCCAGAGAGAAAAAGATGAGGGGGGCGGCCAGTCCGCGACCCAGCCTGAGCGCCAGGACGGCTATGAAGGAGACAGCCTGGGCGACCCCGGATCCGACAGGAAGGAGAAGGCCCAGAAGAGCGCCAAGGGCTATGCCGATGCAGAGCTTGAACCAAATTTTCATGCTATGCGCGAGGATACCCCATGCCGTCGCATCTGGCAAGGCTTGGGCGTCAGAGCATGCCCAGGAAGGAGGTCTTGCCCGCGCGCGTCCAGCGACCGGCGTTGCGCGGGGCCTGGGCGTCCAAGACCTTGAAGACGGAGCGGGCGCATTCGGCCGGGTCGCCGCTCCCGCCTGAGAAGGCGTAGACCGGCAGGCCGGGCGTGGACTCGGCCAGGCAGGTATCAGCCAACGCGTGCAGGAAGGCCGCGCCCAGGCATGACAGGCCGCCGGTCCGGGCTTGGCGGTCCTCGGCCCCCGAGAGGCAGAAGGCCAGGGTCCCGGCTCCCTGCTTGCGGAAGTGGCGCGTTGCCTCGCGCAGGAGCTGCAGCCAGGCGCGCGGCCCCTCGTCCAGGAGCGAATCTAGATCACGCGGTTCGGCCCCCAGGAGGGGCGGGCCGGCCGCCACGCCGCCGGCCATGTCCATGGCGATGATGAATTCCGAGATAGGACCACGCCCGGCTGATGCCTCGAGGAAGAGCCCCCGTGCTGATATGGAGGATCCCGGCCTGAATTCCGCCCTTATGGGCGTATCGGCAGGTGTGGGGCGGGACCGCTCTGAAGCCCCCGTCGGGACGCGGGAGGAGGGCAGGGCTAGGATGACGCTGCGCGCGCGGGAAAGCCCCTCGGCGGCCAAGGCTTCCCCGAGGACCTCGCTGAAGGCGGCGATGAGGGTGATCTTGCCCATGCCCCGATTCTACTATGGGCGGGTCGGGGCGCGCAACGCGGCCCCTGGGAAGAGGATATGGTCGCGGGCCATACGCTCTTGGCCGAAGCCCGGCAGGCCCAGGCCGTAGGCCCGATAGCCTAGGTTGGCGAAGACCGAGTAACTCAGGAAGGCCCGGCTGCGCGCCAGCCGGGAGCCTATCTTGCGCCAGCGGTAGGCTTCCTTCCAAACGCGATGGTGACCCTTTTCCAGCTCGCGTTCGCTCATGCGAGCCGGGTGGAATACCACATGCTGGGCATCGTAGAGGGCCCAGTCGCGGGTCAGGATGCGCCCTTCGGCCTCCAGCCTGTCGAAGTAGGGCGTGCCGGGGAAGGGCGTGGCAACGGTGAAGCGCGGCAGGTCTATTGCCGCCTGGTGCACGAAGTCCAGAGTGTTATCGAAGCATTCCGGCCCATCCCCGTCCAGGCCGTGTACGAAACAGCCCATGATGGCGATGCCCCGGGCATGCAGCTCGCGTACCAAGCGGAAATAATCGCTGACCTTGTTGAAGGCCTTGCCGATGCAGTCTACTGCGCCCTGGCTCAGGCTCTCAAAGCCGATCAAGAGGCCGCGGCAGCCTGAGTCCGCCATGGCGTCCATGAGCTCTGGGTGGGCCACCAGACGTGTTGTGGCCAGGCCCGTCCAGATCTTGCGCAGGGGGATTATGGCCCGATACAGCTCGGTGGCGTAGCGCACGTTCTCGATGGGGCTGGGATCGACGAAGGTCATGTAGCGTCCGCGCATGCTGGCAATGTCAGCGATCACCTGATCCACCGGGCGGGCCTCGTAGCGTTGGCAGACTACGGGGGTAACGCAGAATTCGCAGGCGTTGGGACAGCCGAAGACGGCCTGGGTCGAGTTCACGGTGATGAAACTCTTGTATTTCATGAAGCGCCGCGCGGGGGTGCGGAAGAGGCTGAAATCGGTGCGCTCGGGTGCATGGTAGCGCGGGAGGGGGCGGCCGGCTACGAAGTCGCGGAGAAACCGCGGCCAGGTCTCAAGGGCCTGGCCGGTGATGACTGTATGGGCGTGGCGGGCCGCCTCCTCGGGTATGAGAGTGGCGTGCACCCCGCCCATGACTATGTAGGCCCCACGGGATTTGAAGTAATCGGCGTAAGCATAGGCGCGTGCGGAGGCCCCGGTGATGGATGTCAGCCCCACCAGGTCGGCGCTGATGCGCTCCGGTCGCACGCGTTCGGCGCCTTCGTCGTAGGTCTCAATCCGGGCCCCCAGCTCCTCCGGGACGAGGGAGGCCAGAAGGGCCAGGGTCATGGGCGAATAGCGCAGGAAGCGGGAGAAGGCCCCCGTGCCGTAGCGGTAGATGCCGGCCCTGGGAAGGATCAGCGCGATTCTCATTCCAGCCATTCGAACCCCTCGAAATCCAAAATGCCCAGCCCGGCCGGCTTGATATTAGATCGCTCCACTTTTGTCAGACAGCACAGCTCGTTCCCGAGCCGGTAGCCGGGGTTGCGCTCCAGGAAAAAGCTCACATGGCGGCCGCCCCGACGGGATTCGGGCACCTCGGCCAGCTCCGGGCGCAGGGCGTCGGCCCGGTCTCCCGGGGACATGATCCCACTGGCCGGGTCGTACATATCGCCGTAGCGTTCCCGGGCCAGACGGTCCAGAATGGGTTTGAATTCCTGGCCGTCCGCCTGCGGGCCGGGGTAGTAGGACTTGAAGAAGGCCGGCATGAACATGTAGGTGCGGTAGCCCTTGGAGAGGAGGAACCAATAGAGCGGCAGGCCAGTATCTGATTTTCCAAGACCCCCATCCATGGCCTGTTTGAGGAAGGCGGCGAATGGGCGGGCCACCAGATTGGCACTCCAATAATCCGGACGCACCACCGTGTCACCCGAGAAGATGATCGCGGCCCGGCCGCCCGGCTCCGGATAATCTATTGTTGAAAAATAATATTTGATTGTGGAAAAAGCCACGTAGTCCCCGGTGCTGTCTCTGGCCGAGATGAGCCAGTCCTTTTCCCTGAAGTCCTGGTGGAATTTCTCTCGGCGCAGGTTGGTGAAGTGGGCATCGTGCAGGCGGAAGAGGGCTTCCTCCTGAGCCTCGTCGGCCAGGTCGATACGGCTGATGCAGATCCTCATAGGCTTGCCCCCTCGGGAGCGAAAAGCCGGTCCGGGTTGGGGTGGGGGCCCGGGCGGTCCTCCCAGCGGGCCGTGGCTATCGATGAGCGATAGTCCAGCCCGGGTAGGCCGGCGCAGGCCCTCAGCAGTGGGTCTCGGGCATCAAGGCTGAGTGCGGCCAGCCCGGCCCTGGCCGCCATGCCAGCCAGGGCGGATTCGAGAAGGCGGCGGAAGGGGCGGGGATCATTCGCCTCGGAGGCGCACAGGGCCAGGAAGCTCAAGGGCAGATTCTGGCCAGGCCGCGGCAAGCCTTGAAAGCCTGCCGCCGCCATGAGGGGTCGCGAGGCCGCGATGAGGGCCGTGTAGAGGGGGCTATAGCCCTCCAGCCTGATACTGCGTAGGGGGCGCAGATCCCATTCGGCCAGGGCGGCCCGGATGCGCCCGGCCTCGCGCAGCACCCAGTAGGGGCCCGGGGGGCGCCGCCAGGGATCCGGGCGATCCATAACGATTTCTTCAGCCGCCACAGGCCTGAGTTGTTTGGCGCTGCCCTCGCGGTCAAGGAACTCGATGAGACCGGGAAAGTCCGATGCCTCTCCGCACTCCACGCCGGAATGTTTCCTGGACGCCCCGGCGCGGATCCGCGCGGGACGCTTGAGGAAGAGACAGCGCGTACGCAGTTCAGCGCACGTGACGAAGCGCAGGAGGCCGGGGCGGGGCTTTGAGAGGAGGGCCGCCGAGGGGCTGCCATGCAGGAAGGAGCAGTAGTATAGGGGATCGCGGCCCTCCGCGGCGTCCATATCGCGCAGAAGGCGATAGCCGGCCGGCAGGCTCCAAGCCGAGGCGAGGGCTGGATCCGCCTTGAGGGCGCTGATGTAGCCTATCCTACCCGGGCGCCCGTCGATCCATACCCTCCTCCAGGCCCGCACTCCGGCCAAGGCCACCTGCCCGTCCCTCTCCGCGCCGATGACATCGAAGTCATCACCTAGGGCGCGGTAGGCATGGAAGAAGCCTCGTTCGCGGCGGTAACTCACCGAGATCGGGCCGGGCAGGGGTTGGGCCGCCAGGGCGACCAGCTCAGCATCGCGTTCCGGACCGAAGATGGCCGCCCTCAAGCGTTCCCCTCCATAGACGTCTCGATGAGCATACCCTGGAGGCCGAGGGGAAGTCCTTGGCGCCTGTCGATGTCGCCGCGGCCTATCAGACCCTGGCTCCAGAAGACGGCCCACTTGAAGGCGGAGTTGCAATTTGCCCTGAAGTCCAGGCCGCGTCTCAGCAGGGAGGGCAGGGAGTAGAATTTTTTGCGGTAAAGCAAACATAGACGTGAAAGTTCGGACGGCTCGAGGCCATCCGGGCGGAAGGCCAGGTCTCCGAAGCGGTAGCCCGGCTCCAACCACCAGCGCTCGTAGATGAGGCGACCCTCGGCCTTGAGGCGCCCGTATAGGGGCGTGCCGGGGAAGGGCACCAGGTGGTTGAAGGCGGCGAAGAAGAAGCGCTGCTCCAAGCAAAAATCCAGAGTGCGTTGGAAGGTCGAGGCGTCCTCGTTCCCGTAACCGAAGAGGAAGGTGGCGTACACGGCTATACCGGACCGCCTGAGGGCGGCTATGGCCTCGGCGTAGCCGCTGGCGCCGCGGTTGACGCCCTTACCCATCCGGCTCAGCCTCTCCGCATCCAGGGACTCGAAGCCTATCAGCACGCCTATGCAACCGGATTTGCGCATCAGCTCGACTAGAACGGGGTCGCGCGCGGCGTCCAGGCTTATTTGCCCGATCCAGCGTATCCTGAGGGGGACGAGGGCTTCCAGGAGGCTGCGGGCGTGGCTCCGGTCAGCGACCAGGTTGTCGTCGATGAAGAAAAAGACCCTGCGGCCGGATGAACGCATGTCCTCCAGGGCCTCCTTAACAGGGCGCGGCGTCCAGGTGGCGCCGAAAAAGCTGGTGATGGAGCAGAACTCGCAACGGTGGCGGCAACCGCGCCCGGTTTCCACCAGGGTCACCGGCGTGTAGGCCTTGCCGGCATAGATGCTCCGGTCGGGCATAGCCGGCTTGGCGGCTATGTCGCCGCGGTAGAGGCCCTTGGAGCGCCCGGCGGCCAAGTCGGCCAGGACCTCGGCCCAGACCGGCTCGGCGCTGCCGGCGACTACGACGTCGGCGTGCTCCAAGGCCTCATCCGGGCAGAGGCTGGCGTGGAAGCCGCCCATCACCACCTTAGCCCCGGCGGCCTTGAAGCGCTCCGCGATCTGGTATGCCCGCCGGGCGGTGTAGGTCTCAACATTGATGGCGGCCACGTCGGGCCTGAAGGAATAATCGATCTCCTCCAGGCGGTCATCGTAGAAACGCTTTTCCCAGCCGGCTGGGGTGAGGGCGGACAGCACGGCGATGGCCAGGGGCTCCATCTGCCAGGTCCTGACATAGGGCCGTCCGGCCAGGCGCCCCACGCAGGGCATGACGAAGGCCAGCTTCATGCCGCCCCCTTCCCCAGGCTGAGGCCCTGCTTGGCGTAGATTTCGCGGCGGAAAATACGCAGGTAGCTCAGGTAGGCTGCCAGGGCCAGGAGGCGCCCCGGCCTCAGGCGGAAGTTGGCTATCCGGCTCAGGGCCGAGGGAAGGCTGTTGTAGTCCCGCCTCAAGCGCCAGCCCCATTCCGTCAGCTCATCCGGGCTCATGCGCAGGGGCTTGAAGACGGCCTGGTTGAAGCGGTAGTCCGGATGCAGCCACCACCTGCCGCCGTAGAGGAGGCGCCCCTGGGCGGCTAGGGAGTCGTAGAGCGGGGTACCTGGGTAGGGGGTGAGAATGTTGAAGGCGGCGAAGGAGAAGGCGTTGGCGCGGGTGAAGTCGTAGAGGCGGCGGAAGCTGTCAGGGCTGTCGCCGTCATGGCCCAGGCTGAGGGCCGCCCACAGGTTCACGCCGGCATCGTGAAAGGCCCGGATCTGGCGGGCGTAGGGCCGACCCTCTCCAGCCGATTGGGGCTTGCCCATGCTGTCCAGGCTGTCCTGCTCAACTGACTCGAAGCCGATCACAAGGCCCAGGCAGCCGGATAGAGACATCAGACGGATCATTTCGGGGTCGTCCGCGGCTGAGACGGCGGCCTGGCTCACCCATAGGCGCTTGAGCGGGATAAGGCGCTCCATCAGGGACTTGGCGTATTCAGGGTCGGCCGTGAAGTTGTCGTCAACAAAGAAGATCAACCTGCGGCAATCCTGCTCGATCTCTTCGGCCACCTCCTCGATCGGACGCTGGAAGGCCCGCGAGCCGAAAAAGCGGCTTGTGGCGCAGAAGGCGCAGGAATTGACGCAGCCGCGCCCGGCCTGGAGGAGGCTGACAGGCAGGTAGCCCTTGCCCCGGTAGATGGACCTGTCAGGGCGCAGGCCGGGCTGGAAAGCCCCGGGCCGGCCATGGTAGCGCGGCTTGAGGCGGCCTGCTTCCAGATCGTCCAGGAGGCCGGCGAAGGCGCCCTCGGCGTCGCCCGTCAGGATGGCGTCAGCCTCGGCGGCGGCCTCGTCTGGGATCAGGGTGGGATGCATACCGCCCATGATCACCTTGACACCGCGGGCGCGGAAGGCGCGGGCTATCTCGTAGGCGCGCATGGCCGTGAAAGTCTCCACGGTGATGAAGACGGCGTCCAGGGGCCGACCGTAATCGATGTCGTCCACCCGGTCGTCCCACAGTAGGACGCGGGCGCGGCCCCTCAGCATGGAAGCCAGCAGGCCCAGCTGGAGGGGTTCCATGCGCCCGGCGTCCACGTAACGTTCCATGCCACGGTGTCCTATCCTGGGCTTGACCAGGGCGGTCTCAAGCATCCATGTAGCCTCCCGGCAAGATACTATCCCAATCCGCGCGCTTGTCCAGCGCGACCGGCTTGAGCCCGCCCGGGTTGCGGCCTTCCCGGGCGGCGGCCCGCATGCGCTCGCCCCGGGCTCCGACCGCCAGGGCGTAGAGCCGTAAAGGCTCCAATTGGCCAAGGCGGCGGGCATGGCGGTAGTGGTAGTTCTCCGAGAGCAGGCTCTCGGCGCGTTGCGCGATTCCAGGAGGCGGGGCCTGGCCCGGGAAGGGGCCGGCGTACATGACATAACCCAGACGCCCGTCCCCACGAGGGGCTAGGAAGGCCAGTTCCGGCCTGCCGGCCGGGCCGAACACCTTGTCCAGGAGCTCATGGCAGAAGGCCTCACTGAGTTTTTCACCGACAAGGTCCGTCCCTTCGGCCCGCCCGCGGAAGCGCAGAGCCGGCAGGCCCAGGACACGCCCCTGCACGTTGACTATGTCCTCCAGATCATAGCGGTAGAGGCCGCCGGCTGTGCTGATGAGGACGCGATAATTCTGCCCCTTGTCCAGCTCCATGAGGCCGCGGGCGCGCGCGCCGTCCTCCTCGCCCAGTGGGAGAAACTCAAGGTAGTGCGAGCGGTATGCCGGAAGGTGAGCCGGCGCGGCATATGGGGACGTCCCGCCTGGATCCACCCACATGGGTATGCTGACCGCGCCCTCCGTGGCCAGGAGACCCTTGGGCTGGAAGATAGCCTTTGAGGCCAGGCCCATCAGTTCTCTTGCGGGCGCTCCGGCGGCAGCGTCGGCCCAGGCCGAGACGAGGGCCAACCGCGGCCATAGCTGGTTGAGGAGGCGGGCCTGGTCACCGTGGCCGGCGTAGGCATCTATGGCTGTCTGGACAGCGTGGGCCCTCGCGGCCAGGCCTCCGCCTCCGGCGGCCATGGATCGAGCCTGCATCCGCCGGCAGGCCGATTCGGCGCGGGCTAGGCATTCGCCGAAGGCAATGAGGAAGTAGGTGGGGTTCCATACCGATACTAAGCTGAGGTCGCCGGCCCTGAGGAGGTAGTAGGCCATGAGATCGAAAAACTCATCACGGTCCTGGGCCGCCTTGATGGAATCGGGTACGGCCATGGTTCTTTCAAGAATCCGCCCTATCCCGCCCAGGTAAGCCGCGTCGTTGTCGAAGCCTACGGGAACGCTGGTGGGGAAATCCGGTCGGGCCCGCTCCGAGGGCGATACCGACCACCAATGCCGACCACTGCGGATGCCCGGCGCGAATCTGTACAGATCCCCCAGCCAAGCCCTGGCGGCCCGCCCGTACTGGGCCCTGAGCCCGACCGTATAGGGGATGAACTTGGTGGCCGCGCCCGTGCCGCTGGTGGGCTCGAAGAGGCGCACCGGCTCCCTGGTCAGGATGGCCTCCCGCCCGTCACGGATGCGCTTTATATATGGAAGGAAATCACGGTACCCGCGCACTGGCAGGGCCTTGGCGTATTCGGCGAGCCCGCGGATGGAGACGAATCCCTGCTCGCGGCCGAAGACCGTATCGGCGTTGTCCTTAAGAAGGGCGGTCAGGATGGCCCGCTGCACCTCGGCGGCCTGGGACGCCCCGCGGAGGAAGGCGGCCCTCTCGCGGGAGCAGGCGGCCCGGATGAGGGCATGAGCCGCTCGGTCGCCCAGGTCCATCAACCCAAGCCCATCCCGTGCTTGCGCCTGAGCTCGCTCCGGCTGGCCAGGTTGGCCATCCAATACAGCAGGGCCCGTTCCGGACTGCCCGAGTTGGCTTTGAAATCCAGGGCGCGACGCATGATCGAGGAACGTGAATTGAAGGCCGCCCGTGCGCCCCAGCAGGCCGCCTCCAGGTCGCGGCAGGCCTGCTCGCGTTGGGCGATATCGAGCGTATCGCTGTGGCGTAGCATGCACAGGCCGTACTGATAGTCCGGGTGAAGCCACCAGTCTCCGAAGCGCAGGCGGCCTTCGGCGCGGGCGCGTGCCAGGAGGGGCGTGCCGGGGAAGGGGTAGAGGATGTTGAAGTGGGCCAGGCACAGTCTCTGCTCGAGGGCGAAGGCCAGGGCCCGCATGACGCTGTCCGGGCCGTCGCCGGGATAGCCGAAGACGAAGGAACCTGTGACCATGATACCGCTGGCGCGCAGCCTGGCCGCCGCCGCAGCGTAGTCGGCCCGCAGGTTGGCGGCCTTGCCCATGTCCTCCAGGCGGTCGCGGTCGAGGGACTCGAAGCCCATGAAGACGGCCAGGCAGCCCGAGCCCGCCAGGAGCTCAACGAATCCGGGATCTCCGGCGGCGTCTATGCTCATCTGGCAGGCGAAGCGCTTGCGTAGGGGGCGGATGGCGTCCAGGAGGGCGGCGGTGTAGGTAGGGTCGGCGAAGAGGTTGTCGTCGCTGAAGAAGATGAAGGGGCTGGGGATGGCGGCCAGCTCGGAGGCCAGCTCGGCCGGATCGCGGCGTCGCAGGGCGGTCCCGTTGAGGGCCCGCACGCTGCAGAAGTCGCAGGCGTAGCGGCAGCCGCGCCCGGCCTGGACGGGCTTGAGGAGGGGGTAGGGCTTGCCGCGGAAGATGGATCGGTCGAAGGGGCCAATGGGCGAGCCTGGGCTTGCGGCCAGGCCGTCGTAGCGCGGCTTGAGGCGGCCGGCCAGGGCATCATCCATGAGGGCGGGCCAGACGGCCTCGGCGTCTCCCATGGCCACGCAGTCGGCGAAGCCCTGGGCCTCGTCGGGGGCCAGGCTGGGGTGTATGCCGCCTAGGACTACCTTGATCCCGCGGGAGCGATAGGCCGAGGCGATGGCGTAGGCCCTGCGGGCGGTGAAGGTCTGGACGCTGATGGCCACCAGATCGGTGGGCTCGTTCAGGGGGATATCCTCCACACGCTCATCGTAGAAGCGCTTTTCCACTCCGGGAGGGCAGAGGGCCGAGAGGATGGCGAAGGCCAGGGGCTCCATGGCGTCGCGGCTGCGTCGGCCCGTGAAGTTGGGGTTGATGAATGTCAGGCGCACACCGGGCCTCCCGCCGCGCCAGTATACCACGCGGCGCCGGCCGGCGCGCTCCCGCCGCTGACATGCCAGGCATGGCGGCCTGCCGGTAGAGGCATTAGTATAGTTGGTGCGAGCGCCCTTAAGGGCGGAGGAGGCCGGCATGGATGGATTCGTATTCCAAAACTGCACCAAGATTGTGTTCGGGACGGGGCGCCTCGACCAGGTAGGCCGTGAGACGAGGGCGATGGCCTCCAAGATTCTCCTCCACGCGGGCCAGGGCAACGCCCTCCGCTCGGGCCTCCTCGGCCGTGTCAAGGCCGACCTGTCTGCCGCGGGCGTAGACTTCGTCGAGCTTTTGGGGGTCCAGCCCAATCCGCGCCTGTCCCTGGTCCAGGAGGGCATCGAACTCTGCCGGCGCAATGGCTTGGAGGGCATCTTGGCGGTGGGTGGCGGCAGCGCCATCGACTCGGCCAAGGCCATCGCCGCTGGTGTCCCCTACGCCGGCGATGTCTGGGACTTCTACGCGGGCAAGGCTGTCCCCCAGTCCGCCCTGCCTGTGGGCGTGGTCCTCACCATACCAGCGGCCGGCTCGGAGTCATCGGGATCCAGCGTCATCACCAAGGAGGAGGGCTGGCTCAAGCGCGGCCTGACCGCCGACCACTGCCTGCGTCCGGCTTTCGCCATTCTGGATCCGGAGCTGACCCTCAGCCTGCCGCCCTACCAGACCGCCGTCGGGGCGGCCGACATCATGAGCCACGTCATGGAGCGCTACTTCACCAACAGCCCCGACGTGGATTTCAGCGACCGCCTCTGCGAGGCCACCATGCGCGCGCTGATCCGCTCCCTACCCCTTGTCCTGGAGGATCCGTCCAACCTGGCGGCTCGCTCGGAGCTGATGTGGATCGGCACGGTGGCCCACAACGACCTGCTTGGCATGGGCCGCGAGGGCGACTGGGCATCCCACGACATCGAGCACGAGCTCTCGGGTATCTACGACATACCTCATGGGGCCGGCTTGGCCATCGTCTTCCCGGCCTGGATGCGCCATGTGCTCGCACACGATCCGGCCCGCTTCGCCCAATGGGCCGAGCGGGTCTGGGGCGTCGAGCCTGACTACCGCGATCCAGGGAGGACGGGCCTGGAGGGCATCCGTCGCCTGGAGGCTTTCTATCGCTCGTGCGGGCTGGCCGGCCGCCTCTCCGAGCTGGGCGTGAAGGATGACCGCAGCGTCGAGATGGCCGCCAAGGCCACAGCCGGGGGGACAAGGACGGTGGGGCGCTTCGTCAAGCTGGATCAGGCCGCCGTCGCGGCCATCCTGGCATCGGCCCTCTAGGTCTGGCCTTCGGAGCGATGGGGCTGATGCCCGGGCCTTTCCCGGCCCTGATGGCCCTCCTGGGCGCCCTGGCCTGCGCTCGCGCGCCCGGGGAGCCGGCCCTGTCCTTGATCCCGGCCCCGGCCTACGCGGAGGCCAAGGGCGGTCGCCTGGCCCTGGGAAAGGCCCCGGCCATCTGGATCGATGCGGCCGGGATGGGCTATCCGGCCCTGGCGGATTACCTGGCCCGGCGCCTCCGTGACGATGAGGGCATCGCCGCCTCGATCCGCGACCGGGCCCTGGAGGCCGAGCCTCCCTCCGCCGGCATCCTCCTGGCGCGCGAGGGGCCCGAGGATCCCGCCTCCGAGGCTTACAGCCTGGAAGTCTCGGAGGGCCGGGACGGCCTCGCGCTCGCGCGCGTCGGGGCGGCCTCGGCGCGCGGCTGCTTCTACGGAATCCAGAGCCTCCTCGGCCTCATCGAGGGAGGCTCCCTCCCGGCCCTCCTCATCCGCGACCGGCCGCGCTTCGCCTGGCGCGGCTTCATGCTGGACGAGGCCCGCAGCTTCTACGGCATCGACTACGTCAAGCGCCTGATCGACCAGCTGGCCGCCCACAAGTACAACGTCCTGCACTGGCACCTGAGCGACGACCAGGGCTGGCGGGCCGAGATAAAGGCCTATCCGCGCCTCACCGGGGTCGGGGCCTACCGCGGCCAGGGCGCCTCGCGCTACGGGGGCGCCTATAGCCAGGAGGAGCTGCGCGAGGTGGTGGCCTACGCCGCCGGCCGCTTCATCCAGGTCCTGCCGGAGATTGACCTGCCCGGCCACGTCACCGCGGCCCTGGCGGCCTACCCGGAGTTGTCCTGCCGCGGCGGGCCCTTCGATGTCAGCCAACGCTGGGGCGTGCACCAGGACGTCCTCTGCCTGGGCAAGGATTCCGCCCTGCGCTTCGCCGAGGATGTCATCGGGGAGCTCCTGGATATTTTCCCCTCGGCCTGCTTCCATGTCGGGGGGGACGAGGTGCCCAAGACCCGCTGGAAGGCCTGCCCCCTCTGCCAGGCCCGCATCGATGCCGAGGGCCTGGCGGACGAGGCCGCCCTCCAGGCCTGGTTCACCGCCCGCCTGGCGGCCTTCCTCTCCGAGCGCGGGCGGATCCTCGTGGGCTGGGACGAGATCATGGAGGGCGGCCTGCCCGCGGGAGCCTTGGTGCAGGTTTGGCGCTCGGAGGACAGGGCCCGCCTGGCATCCTTGGCGGGAGCGGCCTATATCGCCTCGCCTTGGGAGAAGACTTACCTCTGCTACCCACTCGCCAAAGTCAGCCTGGAGACGGCCTACGCCTTCGACCCTGAGGCCCCGCGGGCGGCAGCTGTCAAGGCCCGCGGAGAGGCGGCCGGCCCCTGCCTTGGCCTGGAGGCTGTCTTCTTCAGCGAGGGTTTCTATGGCGTGGCCGCGGCTGAGAAGGCCATCTGGCCGCGGGCCTGCGCCCTGGCCGAGGTAGCCTGGTCGCCGGCCGGAAGAGAGGATTTCAAGGATTTCCAGCGACGCTTGGCCGCTCACACTGCATCCCATCCGCCTCTCCGTTGACAGCCCATCGTCTGAGCGGGTAGCCTGTCGACATCTATGGAAAAGAAGCGCATCGCCATTCTCTTCGGCGGCCGCTCAGCCGAGCACGAAGTCTCCATCAGGTCGGCCCGCAACGTTTTAGCCGCCCTGGACCGCGACAAGTACGAGCCCATCCTCGTGGGCATCGCCAAGGACGGCTCCTGGAGGTCGGGCGATTCATCGCGGGCCCTCCTCGAGTCGGGGGACGGCTCCCTCAGGGCCCTGGCGGCTGATGACGCCGAGGTGGCCCTTTTACCCTCGCGAGCCGCGGATGAGCCCGGCTCGGGATCTGCCGTCGCGCGGAGCCTGAGCCCTGGACAGGGGGCCGTCCTCATGGACCTGGAACGGCGCCGCCCTATGGATCGCGTGGATGTGGTCTTCCCCGTCCTCCACGGCACCAACGGGGAGGATGGTACCGTCCAGGGCATGCTCAAGCTGGCAGGCATCCCCTTCGTGGGCCCGGGTGTCCTGGGCTCGGCTGCCTGCATGGACAAGGACGCCGCCAAGCGCCTCCTCCGGGACGCGGGCATACCGGTAGCGCCCTGGCTGACCCTGCGCTCGCCGCCCCCGGGCCGGGCATTGGAGATACCCGTCCGCGAGATCGGCCGGGACCTGGGCTATCCTTGCTTCGTCAAGCCCGCCAACTGCGGCTCCTCAGTGGGCGTCTCGAAGGTCCACTCCGAGGAGGAGCTGGGTTCCGCCATCGAGGAGGCCTTCCGCTTCGACCGCAAGGTCCTGGTGGAGAAGGGCATCCGGGGGCGCGAGCTGGAATGCTCGGTCCTGGGCAACCGCGAACCCCTGGCCAGCCTGCCCGGCGAGGTCATCCCGCGGGATGATTTCTATTCCTACCAGGCCAAGTATGTGGACGAGAACGGGGCCGCCCTGGAAATTCCCGCCAAGCTCGAGAAGAGTGACATTGCGCGCGTCCAGGACATGGCCGTGCGGGCCTTCCTGGCCCTGGAGTGCGAGGGCATGGCGCGGGTGGACTTCTTCCTGGCTGATACCGGGGAGCTCCTGGTCAATGAGCTCAACACCATACCCGGCTTCACCTCAATATCGATGTACCCCAAGCTCTGGGAGGCCAGCGGCATCGGTTACGCAGAGCTCATAGACCGCCTGATCTCCCTGGCCATCGAACGTCACGCCGAGGAAGAGCGCCTGCGCATGAGCTACTGAGGCTCCCCTCCCCCCAGGCAGGCCTTGAGGACTTCGGCCAGCTCGCCCTGGCGATATGGCTTGCCCAGGCTGCCCGAGAAGCCGTGCTCGGCCGGGCGGGCCATGACAGGGTCATCCGAATACCCCGATGTGGCAAGGACCGGCATATTCGGGAATTCGGCCCTGAGCTCGCGGATGATCTCCTTTCCGCCGGCCCCGCCCGGCACAGTCAAGTCTAGGATGGCGCAGACCGGAGCCTCTCCCGCGGCCGCGGCTGCCCGGCATGCCTCCAGGGCGGCCCGGCCCTCCCGGGCGGTCAGGGGCTCGTAGCCGGCCTCCCTGAGCATCTCGGAGAGGATGTCCAGCACGTAGTCCTCGTCGTCCATGATGAGCACCTTGCCCGTGCCCGCCCGGCGCAACTCTTCCGTCTCCCCCTCTACGGTTCCGCTCTCGCTGGCCGGGAGGAGAATGCTAAAGATCGAGCCCTTGCCCGGCTCCGAGCGCGCGGAGAGGAGTCCTTCGTGCTTGCGCATGATCGAGTAGCTGGTGGCCAGGCCCAGACCGCTGCCATGCTCCTTGGTGGTGAAGAAGGGGTCGAAGATGCGCGGGAGCTGGTCGGCCGGGATGCCCATCCCCGAATCTGCTATGTCGATGCGCACGTAGTCCCCGGCCGGCAGGGATGGCTCCTGGCCTTCGGCCAGGCTGACGTTGCGCGCCGTCACCTTGAGACGTCCGCCCGAGGGCATGGCCTGCACGGCGTTGATGACGATGTTGTCGATCACCTGGGAGATCTGGACCGGATCGAAGTCGCAGACGCGCAGGCCGGGCTCCATGTTGAGCTCGCGCACGATGGAGCTCCCGGACAGAGCGAAGGCGATGCATTCCCTCAGGATAGGCTCCAGGCGGCCCGGGCGGCGGATGGGGGCCCCGCCCTTGGAGAAGGTCAGCAGCTGGTGGGTCAGGCCCTTGGCGCGCTCGAACACAGACAGGGCCTTCTCCAGGAACTCGGATCCGTCGTGACCGCGGCGCTCGGCGGCCAGGGCCAGATCAATGTAGCCGAAGATGCCGGACAGGAGATTGTTGAAGTCGTGGGCCAGGCCGCCTGCCAGGATGCCCAGCGACTCCAGGCGCTGCGACTGCTGGACCTGGGCCTCAAGGCGGGCGCGCTCGGCCTCCTGGCGCTTCTGCTCGCTCAGGTCGTAGCAGATGCTCAGGGCTACCTTTTCCCCGTGCCATTCGCCCACCCGCGCGCAGACCAGGAAGGGGATGGTGCCGCCGTCCTTGCGCCGGTGACGCACTTCGAAGGATGCCTCGCCCTTGTCGATGAGCTCGCGGATGCGCGGCTCTATCAAGCGCGCGCTTTCGGGATCGTCGAGGTCGCGCAGGTTCATGGCCATGAACTCATCGCGGGTGTAGCCATGCAGCTGGAAGGTACGCTCGTTGGCGTACTTGAAAGCACCCTGGAAGTCGTGGACGGTGATGGAAGCTGCGGCCGTATCCAGGAGCTTGGCCAGGACGGACAGGCGCTCCTCGCGCTCGCGTCTTTCGGTCACGTCGATTATCGCCGAGGCCACTGCGGGACGGCCCTGCCAGCTTATCCTTACGGGTTCCATCTCTACGATTCTCACCGAGCCGTCAGGCCTGAGAAGGCGGAAGGCGTAGGGGCCCGGGGGGGCTGCGTTCAACAACCGGGTCCTTCCGCGCTCTGCCACCATGGCGCGGTCATCGGGGTGGATCAGGGAGAGGTAGGTCGAGCCGATGATGTCGTCCAGGCTGCGCCCGGTCAAAAGGGCCGTGCTGGGGGTGGCATAGGCCACCCGGCCGTCCTGACCGACCACCATGGGGGTGGGCGAGGCGTTTAAGATCGCCAAATAATCGTCATGAGTCATTTTCGGCCCTCTATTTCTTCATCTATCCTGAGGAAATTCTCGCGCATCGGGGAGGATTGCGCAAGCGACCGCCAAGGATCCGATCAGCTTCGGGCTCTATTGACCGCGGCCGGGGCATGGGCTAGCATCGCCGGGAGCTGCTGGCGCCGGCAGCCCGGAGGCATCCTGAGCATGTACATCATCGAAGTGTCGAACCTGTGCCGTTCCTTCAGGTACTACGAGAAGGCCGAAGGGCTGGGGGGCTCGGTCAGGAACCTGGTAGCCCGCAAGCTCAAGGTCAAGGAGGCCGTCAAAGACGTCTCCTTCTCCATCGAGGCCGCTTCCACGGTGGGTTTTCTTGGGCCCAACGGGGCTGGCAAGACCACTACCCTTAAGATCCTCTCCGGCATCATGCACCCCAGCTCCGGCCGGGCCCGGGTGATGGACTTCGTGCCCTGGCAGCGCAAGAAGGACTTCCGCATGCGCGTCTCCATCGTCATGGGGCAGCGCAGTCAGCTCTGGCCGGACCTGCCGGCCCTGGAGTCCTTCGATCTCAACCGGACTATCTACGAGATCGACAAGGCCGTCTACCGCCGGACCCTGGACGAACTGGTGGAGGCCTTCAAGGTCGCCGAGCAGCTGTCCGTGCAGGTACGCCGCCTGTCCCTGGGCGAGCGCATGAAGATGGAGATCATCGCCGCCCTTCTGCACCGGCCTGAGGTCCTCTTCCTGGACGAGCCCACCATCGGCCTGGACATCATTTCCCAGCGTGCCATCCGCGATGTGGTCAGGGGCCTCAACGGGCGCTTCGGCACCACGGTCATGCTCACCAGCCATTACCTCTCGGACATCGAGGACCTGTGCGAACGCATCATCCTCATCAATCAGGGGCGCATCGTCTACGACGGCCCCCTGAGCCGCGTCAACCAGACCCTGGCCGACAAGAAGATCGTGCGTCTCGTTTTCTCCGAGGCCGTGGCGGAGGCGCGCCTGTCCGCCTACCCCGGCTTCAAGGGCCTGGACGGGGAGAGCGCCGAATTCCAGGTGGATCGTTCGGAGGTGCGGGGATTCTCGCGCCGCCTCCTGGACGAGCTGCCGGTGGCCGACTTGACCATCGGTGAAACCCCATTGGAGGAAGGCATCGCCCGGCTCTACGGCCAGGGGGACGGGCTTGCGTAGCCAGGCCGCGGCCAAGTACGCCGCCTGCTTCAGGACCGGCTTCCGGGCCAGTCTGGAGTACCGTAGCAATTTCCTCCTGTCCCTGGTATCGGCCATCGCGCCCATCGCCATCCAGGGCGCCCTATGGATTGTCCTGTACGGGGACGATCCAAGTGCATCCCTGTTCGGCTTCAGCTTCGAGCAGATGGTCGCCTACACGGTCATAGCCCAGCTTGTGACCCGCCTGACCCGGGCCGGCTTCGAGTACGACCTCAACGGGGACATCCGCTCGGGCAGCCTGGACCGCTACCTGGTCAAGCCCATGAGCTACATGGGCTTCCGCCTCTTCTCCTTCCTGGGCGACAAGGCCGGCCAATCTGCCCTCATGGGCCTCCTCCTGGCGGCCGCCCTGGGGGCCCTGAGCCTCTTCTTCTCCTTCAGCCTGGCCCCGGCCGCCCTGGGTCTCTTCCTCCTCTCCCTCCTCCTGGCCTTCGTCCTCAATTTCCTCATCTTCTGGTGCGTCGGCCTGTCGGGCTTCTGGCTCACCGAGATAGGCTTCCTCTTCGAGGCCGCCCGCATCACCATCGTGGCCGTCTCGGGCGGCATCCTGCCCCTGGCCGTCTTCGGCCCGGCCGCCGAGCGCGTCCTGTCCCTCCTGCCCTTCCGCTTCACTATCCAGTTCCCCACCGAGCTCCTCACCGGGAGGCTCGGCCCCGCGGATGCCCTGCGGCCCTTCGCTCTCGCCCTGGCCTGGATCGCCGGCCTGTCCGTCATCGGGCGCCTGCTGTGGATGCGCGGCCTGCGCCGCTTCGCGGCGGTGGGGAGCTGAGATGCGCGAGATCCTCAAACACCTGCGGATATGGCTCAAGCTCATCAAGCTCAACTTCATGAGCCAGATGGAGTACCGGGCCAACTTCGTGTCCGGCATTCTGATGGAGGCCGGCTACCTCTTCGCCAAGATCATGTACGTCATCGTGATCTACCGGGCCGGCAAGCGCATCGGCGGCTTCGGGCCGGACGAGCTCCTGGTCTTCGTGGGCAGCTACGTGGCCGTGACCGGCTTCTACGCCGGCCTCCTGGCCACTAACCTCTTCCAGCTCACCTGTCTGGTGCGCGATGGCTCCTTCGACCTGATGCTGGTGAAGCCGGTCAACACCCAGTTCTTGGCCACCTTCCGGCGCTCGGAGATCGGGGCCCTCCTCTTCGACAGCCTGGCCGGCCTGGCCATGGTCGTCATCGGGCTCGCGCGCGCGGGGGCCGGCTTCTCCATCGTCCGCGTCCTGGGCTGGGCTCTCTTCGCCGCCTCCGGGGCGGCCGTGGGCTACGCCCTCTGGGTCATCCCCATCAGCCTGGTCTTCCGCATCGTCCGGGCGGACGCCCTGGCCGGCCTTGCTGATTCATTCTGGGACTTCAACAACGTGCCCATGGTGGTCTGGGGGCGCCGGGCCCAGGCCATCGGCACATACGCCATACCCATCTTCCTGGTCACCAACTACCCGGCCCTGTTCGCCCTGGGGCGTATGAGCCCCATCAATTTCGCCTGGGGCCTAGCCGCCCCCTTCATCTTCGGCTTCATCGCCTCACGCTGCTGGAAGGCCGGCATCCGCCGCTACGAGGGTGGGGGGAATTAGGCGGCAATCCCCGAGCGAGGACGCGGCGAAGGCGGTAGGCTTCAGCCCTCCAGGAATTCGAAGCACTCGAAGTCGAAGGCCGAGCCGGGCAGGAAGATGAAGCTCAGCCTGCGCATGCCCGTCACGCGCTCCAGGGGGAATTCCATCTCCACCGGCCCGGGGCTGCCCTCGAACTCGGCGATCTGCTTGGATTCACCCTCCGGCCCGGAGAAGCGCAGGTGGATGGTGGTCTTCGGGGCCAGGGATCTTCCGCGTATGCGCACGCGCGTCGTCCCGGTCGGCCCGAAGTCCATGTCCGCGAATTCCAGGGTGACGTTGTTGCCTATGCCAAAGACAGCCCTGCCGACGACCTTGAAGTCGTCTCCGTAGATCCTGTCGTTCTCGGCCGCCCAGAGCCTGGAGAAGGCCTTGCGCTGGCGGGTGAAGCGGAAGCCCTTGATGTGGGCCTTGTGGTCGGTGGTGAAGCAGACCGTGGTAACACCGCGCAGGCGCCGTGAGAGCTTGAAAGTCTGCTCTTGGTAGACCCCCCAGATGGATTTCTTATGGTAGACGGCGTCCGCCAACATCTCGCTGCCGTCCTCCCCGGGCATGCCCTCCCATACCCGGAAAACCAGGGGTTCGTTGTTGAGCTCGAAGATGGGCACCGTCACCTCGTCCGAGCCGAAGGGGCCGAAGTCCACGTTCTGGAAGCCCACGTGACTCTCGCCCTCGCGCCGGGTGGCTACGCCGCGCTCGTTGCCCGGGCCCAGCTCGCCGTTGCTGAGGGAATACAGGCCGCCGGCCACGAAGCCGTAGGGATCCAGGAAGGCCTGCCCCAGGCCCTCCACTTCGAATTCCAGCTGCGAGATGAGGCTGATGGACGCTCTGCCGTTGCGCGCGGCGCAGCGCAGGCGGAAACGCCCGTCGGCCAGGGCCCTGACCCGGGCCTCGGTCCCCGCGGCCTCCACCTTGGCTATGACCGAGTCTATGCCCGCGTCGTCGGTAGCGCGCCATTCCAAGTCGGAATAGCTGGCGCCGACTGGGAGGATTTCGGCCCGTGCGCTCAGCTCCTTCCGTTCCGGGCCCATGCGCGTGCCGCCCGAGACGATGATCTGTATGGCCCTGACCGGGAGTTCATCGATGTCCCGGGAGCGGGGATTCTCCATTTCCGCCGAGACTCCCGCTGGCCGGGGGCAGGCCAGGGCTTCCATGACGAGGCTGACCTTGGGCAGGCCCGGCGAGCTCACTTCCACGTCGATCCGTCCGGCCTCCAGGCGCGATGCCACCACAGCCAGGAGCCTGCCCGAGAAGAGGCGCCGGCTCGTGCCCTTGTATTGCTCGTAATCCGTGCTGTCCCCATTGTCCAAGCCCACGAGCCGCCCGGCTCCCCTGACCTCCACGCTGACGCGGTTGGTGGCGTTTTCCACCGGACGGCCGACCTCGTCGAGGGCCGATATCTCGATGAATGCCAGGTCCCGCCCGTCGGCCATGAGGCTCCGCTTGTCAGCCTTGACGAGGATGGCGGCCGCGTCGCCGAAGGATGAGCGCGTATTCTCCGCGACGACCCTGCCCGTATCGTCGTAGGCCAGGGCGCGCAGCTCGCCCGGGACATAGGCGGCCTGGTAGTCGGCTATGCAGGAGACCCCCCCGCCGCTCAGGAGCTTCTTCCTCCCAAGGGAGGAGCCGTTCAGGAAAAGCTCCACCTCCGGGGCGTTGGAGCAGACCCGGATATCGATCAGCTGGCCTGGGTTGAAACACCAGTAGGGGAAGACGTGGACCATCGGCTTCTTCCGGAAATCGGTCCAGGCCGCCTGGTAGACGTAGAAGGAGTCCTTGGGGAAGCCGGCCGTGTCGATCTGGCCGTAGTAGGAGTTCTTGGTATGATAGGGTGTGGGCTCACCCAAGTAGTCCGTCCCCGACCAGATGAACTGGCCGGCGCTGAAATCCGCCTCGCGTTCGGCTTCCAGGCATTCCTCCAGGCTCTTGGCCCCGTAAGACAGTGGGCTGTTGCCCAGGGCCGAACACTGCTGGTCGTCATCGTCAAGAATATGCTTGCTTAAGGGAAAATGATAAATCCCGCGGCTCTGAACGATGGAGGATGTTTCGCTGCCGTAAATGATCCAGTCGGGATGCTGACGGTGGTGGATGAGATAGTATTGGGGGCCGTAGTTGTAGCCGGCCAGCTTGACCAGGTCGGCGCACTTCTGGGCTCCCTCCCAGGGCATGTAATTGGAGGACAGGGTGGGCGCCGCGTTGCCGCGCGGATCGTGCTTCTTGGCTAGGGCCAGGAGCTCGGCCGTGATCTCCAGGCCGCGCTTTCCCGCGTGGCAGTCGTGGATCTCGTTCCCCAAGGACCACATGATGAGGGAGGGATGGTTGCGGTCCCGGCGTATCCAAGCGGCCATGTCGCGCTCATGCCATTCGCCGAAGAAGCGGGCGAAATCATAGGGGGTCTTGGGCTCCTCCCAGATGTCGTAGAGCTCGGACTCCACCAGGATGCCCAGCTCGTCGGCCAGCTCCATGAATTCAGGAGCCGGGGGATTATGGGCTGTGCGGATGGCGTTGGCCCCCATCTCCTTGAGGGTCAGCATCTGCCGCCTCAGGGCGGCTTTGTTGAAGGCCGCTCCCAGGCAGCCCAGGTCGTGGTGCTGGCAGACTCCCTGGAGCTTGAGCCTCCGCCCGTTCAGGATGAAGCCCTTGTCGGGGTGGAATTCGATGCTCCTGAAGCCGAAGCCGTCTTCGACCGCGTCGATACTTTCGTCGCCGTCGAACAATTCCGTCCTGAGGCGGTAGAGGACAGGCGAATCGATGTCCCACCGGGCCGGATTCTCCACACAGATGCTTTGATCCACGCTGATCCGGCCGCGAGGCCCCGGGATCAGTGTCTCCGCTGAGCCGAGCACCCGGCCCCCGGCCTCCAGGACGGTCTGGCGCAGGCGCAGGGGGCCGCTCGAGTCCCTGTCCAGGCAGATCTCAGTGCTGATGTCCACCCGCCAAGACGGACCCTCATCAGCCGTGGATATGTAGACACCGTCCGTGGGGATGCGCCGGGCCGGGAGGCGCTTGAGCCAGACATGGCGGTAGATGCCCGCCCCCGAGTACCAGCGCGAATTGGGCGAGCGATAGACGACACGCACAAGGACTTCATTCGCCCCGGACCGAAGATGGTCCGTGACATCGATCTCGAAGCTCGTGTAGCCGTGCTTCCATTCCCCGGCCTTGCGCCCGTTGACGTAGACGGCCGAATCCATGTAGACGCCTTCGAAGCGCAGGAGGATGCGCTCCCCATCGACGCGCTCGGCCTCGAAGCCTTTACGGTACCAGCCTATCGAGCTCTCGTAGAGCTTGGAGACGTCATGGATGAGCCAGTCATGAGGTATGTCGATCCTCTTCCATGGGCCGCCGGCGGGCGGCGCTTCGGCGGCCGGGGCCCCCGCATCGTCCAATGAGATCTTCAGGAATTCCCAGCCCTCATCGAATAGGCGCGTCTCCCTTGGCATGCCGACCTCCTCGCCGTCCAGGGGAGCCTAGCCCATCCGGCCGCATCCATCAATACGGCCATCAGGGCGGGGAAGGGAGCTCAGTACTCCCAGGCGGCGTAGGCCGGATCGGACTTCATGTCCTCGTAGAGCCAGACCATGCGGTCCAGGTACCAGCTCTTGCCCAGGTAGGCCAAGGCCACCCCCAGGGCCGCCATCCAGGACGAGAGGATGACGATTGCCCAGATGGCCAGGATCATCCCTGCCGAGGACACCAGGTTGAGGATGCCCGGCATGACCAAGTGATGGGCAGGGACTGGCTTTTCCTTGCGCGCCATCCAAACCCTCTCGCCCAGGACGGATTTCGAGGCCCAGTTCTTTGTGGACCGGGGTTTGGGGAAGAACACCGGGTTGAAGAACATCCACCCCAGGGACAGGGCCGCCGGGATGGCGCACCACCAGCCTATCCAGATCCTGGACCAGAATGCCAGGACGATGATGGGCAGGACGGAATAGCGCGTGCCCACGCTCCAGGGGTTGGCGTGGCGCATCCAGTTCTCATCGGTGAGGTTGAATGCCTTGGCGATTTTCTTCTCCATGGTCATGAAGGCCTCCTTTGGCCGCCCCTCCCTGCCTCGATGGTTACGGTTGGTTCCAGAGGGACAGACCTCTCGAGAATGAATGTACTCAAGAAATGCAATAAATACAATTTATTAAATTGTAAATGTTGTAAAAGTTGAAAATATCTTGTGAATCATGTATCATCAATTTATGGATGGATATGAGGAGAGAAAAAAGCGGACAAGAGAGCTCATCTTACGCTCCGCTATAGAGTTATTCTCAAAAAACGGGATACAGAAATCCAGCGTGGCCGATATCGCCCGGCATGCCGGCGTGAACCCGGTCTCCATTTTCAACCGTTTCGGGAGCAAGGCGGCCCTCGTCAAGGAGGCCCTCCTCGAATTGGCTAAAAGGCAATGGGAGGGCGCCCGCTCCATCATCCAGGCCGAGGGGAGCTTCCTGGACCGTTTCGAGAGGCTCATTCGCTACAAGACCGATGAGGCCGGCCTTCGGGATCCCGAGCTCCTCCGGGCCGCCCTGTCTGGGGATCCGAGCCTGGCCGCCGAACTCCAGGCCATGTTCCGGGATGAGGTGAATCCGGCCATGGAGGCCTTCCTAGCAGAGGGCCGCGAGGAGGGGCAGATCCGCTCCGATATCTCCCCCGAGGTCCTGGATGCCTACCTGGGGATGTTCTTCGATATGGCCCGAGCCCGCCCCGAGCTCTTCGATAGCCGCGAACGGGCTGAGCGCACGGCTAAGGAGGTCTGGAGCCTCCTCCTCAGGGGCCTCGCGGGCTGAACCCCTCCGCGGCCTTATCCAAGGGCTGTATCACTCCGCGTGTTGGGCTATGAAGTTTTTCACCGCCGCTTCGATCCCGTCCCTGACCCCCCGCAACCGCTCCATGATCTCATCCTCGCTCCCGGAGAAGGAGGAGGGATCGTCGAAGGGCCAATGCAGCTTCAGGGCCCCGCCCGGGAAGACAGGGCAGGCCTCGGCGGCCTCCTTGGAGCAGACCGTGATAACGTAGTCGAAGCGCTTCCCCGCGGCGGCCAGGTCGAAGACGCTCCGGGTAGGGTTCCCGGATATATCGATGCCTATCTCGGCCATGGCCCGCACAACCCTGGGATTGAGCCGCCCCGGCTCAAGGCCGGCGCTCTCGGCATGGAAGGAGGCCGCCCCGTGCTTTTTCAGGAAGGCCTCGGCCATCTGGGAGCGGGCCGAATTATGCACGCATAAGAAGAGAACGCTTTTCACCTTGACCTCCTTATACTGTAGCTCCCGCGGGGAAGGCTCCCCGCGTCTTCTTCGCGATCCGCACGAGGTTGAGCATCACTGGCACCTCTACCAGAAACCGCGCTGCTGTTCCTCTACCTTCCTTTCGCACTTTAGATTTGAACTGGCGCATGATCCTCCGCCTAGGCCAAATTCGCTCCTGCCGCCATCGATATTTGCCTGAAATACTGAAGAGCTTGAAACCGGGGCTGTCAATCGAAGAACGGCCCGCGGCGGAGCGGCCGAGAGGCTAGAAGCCCAGATAGAGCATGTACAGGCCGGCCGCGAGGATGGCGGCGCCCAGGATGGCGTTGAGGAGCTTCGATGCCAATCCGAAACCGTAGGCCCTTTTTATTTTTTCGGCCAAGCCCATAAATGTCCCGGTGATGACCACGGGGAGGCTGTGGCCGAGGGAGAACAAGAGGAGAAGGAAGATACCCCAGGCGGGCCGGCCGCTTCTCGCCACCACCGCCAGGATGGCTACGAGGGCGGGGGTCGCGCATGGTGAGGAAAAAAGCCCTCCTAGGATGCCCGTCAGCAAGGCGCCGATGTACCCTCGTTTTGTATTCATGGCTTGGGCGTAACTCGACGGGATGATGGTGATGATCCCCCAGGTCTGCAGGGCCATGAGGATCATCAAAGCGCCCAAGACAATGTACCACCACGAAGCGGTGCCGAGAGACATGAGCCTACCCAGGAGGGACGCCGCCGCACCGAGGGCGGTGAAGGTCATGGCCGTACCCAGGGCGAACACGAGGGAGAAGCGGAAGGCCGTCGAAGGACCCCTGCTCCCTGTGCCCCCGACGTAGGCCACTACCAGGGGGATGCTGGAAAGCGAGCAGGGCGTCAGGCTGGTAAGCGCCCCCGCGAGAAAGGCCACCAGGGGCGCTATCCAGGCGTTCGAGCTTATTATAAGCGAAAGCCGCTCGAGAGTCAGATTGATCGCTTCGATCATCTCCCCATCCCCATAGCGCGCAGGATGGACAGCATCTGGTCCTTCGTCAGGCCTCCTTCATGGATGGTGAAAACGTGCTCGTTGGTGTCACGCGTGCTGTACATAGTGAAAGGGATGCCCAGCATATCGGGAGGAGTGAAGGGCTTCCCTGACGCGTCGAAGAAGACTTGCGTCGGTATGACCTGAAGGGGATAGCCCTGGGAAAGGTCCCTATATTTCCAGACATCGATAAAGCGGATGATGGCCTTGCCTTTCAAAGAGCCATGGAGGTCCACGAGGACCGGGGCCATTTCTCTGCAGGGGATGCAGGAATCAGCGCCGAAATCGATGATCACCGGTAGGCCGCTCGACGTGAAGGCCTTGAGGTCGAAAGGTCCCGTGATCTGAAGGGGGCCGTCTATGATGGCGGACGGCTTTTTCGCAATGGCTGCCTGCGGGGACGGCGGAATGGAAGGGGCGCCCGACGCCGAGGATGCAGGACCATCCATCGCGGGGGACGGGGATGCGCCCGGGGACGGAGCCGCGGGGGTTTCGATTTTCAGCGCGGTTTCAGCCCTTCTCGAAGCGCTCTTGATGATCCACACAGCTCCTATGGCGCCCACGACCAGGGCTATGACGGCTATCCTGAGCGCTATTTTGGCGGTTGTTTTCATCTGCACCCCTTCAGTACATGAATGCCGCGCTGGCTTGCGCTAGGCGATGAAGCCGAACCCGAATCCGGCCAAGGTCGAAAGGACCACGACGAGGCCGACGTAAGTGAGCGTTTTCTTCCACCCGAGCTCATCGCCGATGACCAGGATGGAAGGCAGTGAAAGGCTGGGGCCCGCGAGTAGGAGGGCCAAAGCCGGCCCCTGGCCCATGCCCGACCCGAGGAGCCCTTGGACGATGGGAATTTCCGTGAGTGTGGCGAAGTACATGAGGGCGCCCGAGATGGCCGCAAAAAAATTGGCAAGAATGGAATTGCCTCCGAGGAAGCCGGCGATCCATGAACTGGGTATCAGGGCATCGTGTCCGGGCCTACCGAGGAGGAAGCCCGAAACGAGGACCCCGCCGAAGAGGAGGGGCAGGATCTGGAGGGCGAAATCGCGCGTGGCGACTACCCACTCCAGGCGCTCTTCTTTGTTGAACCAGCGGATGATGGTGTAGATGAGGACCAGGGCGAAGGCCCCGGTGATCCACCATTTGGCGTTGAAGATTGCGTCCCAGGCGGGACTGCTGCCCTTGGAGCTCGCCCAATTCACGAACACGAGAACCCCGATCATGCTGGCCATGTATACGATCATCTGGCCCAGGCTGCGCCTGGGCTTCTCGTCCGGGGCGGCGAAGAGGCGGGCGTCGGCCGCCCGTTTCGCGTCGTCCTTCCTGAAGAGGAGGGCCATGATGAGGCCGATCAGCACGGAGAACACGACGGCGCCGATGGAGCGCGCTAGGCCGATCTTCCAGCCGAAGACCTTCGCCGAGAGGACGATGGCCAGGATGTTGATGGCCGGCCCGGAGTAGAGGAAGGCCATGGCGGGGCCGAGCCCGGCTCCCTTCTTGTAGATCCCCTTAAATATCGGGAGGACCGTGCACGAGCACACGGCCAGTATTGCGCCCGAGACCGCGCCTACCGCATAGGCGATCGGCTTCTTCGCGTCCGGCCCGAGGTAGCGCATGACCGCTCGCTGGTTCAGGAATACGGTGATGGCCCCGGCTATGAACATGGCGGGGACGAGGCAGAGGAGGACGTGCTGCCGGGCGTATTCGCCCAGCATGAGGAAGGATTCCTGGATGGCGCCGGCCACCTTGGCGTGGCCGAAAGGAATGAAGAAGGCGGCGGCGAATACGCCGATGACGAGAATGAGCCGCTTGTTGGGCGATAACTCCTTTGAACTCATTTCTTGAGCTCTTCGAGGATCTTGCGCGTCGTCTCCGCGATGACCTCCTCGGTGATCTCGGTCTTCCCCTTCTCCACGCCATAGTCCGTCATGATGAAGTGCCGGAACGGCAAGCCGTTCTTTACGAAGATCTGCTTGCCGCACGCGACCTTGCATCCGTCCAGGACGATATTGCATCCGGAGGCTTTGGCGGATTCGAGGAAGCCGGACAATCCGGCGCCCACGCCTGCCAGGCAGGAGCTGTTCCCGGCCTTTTCCTTATTGAGGGCGCGCATCGCCTGGTCGGCCAGGAACCCGGTGTTGGCCGCTCCCGAGCATGAGTAGATGAGGGCGGTGGTGCAATCTCCGCCGCATGAACAACCTGCCATTTCAGTCCCCTCCTTTAATGATGGCGACTATCTGGTCCTTGGTGAGGACCTTCCCGACGCTTTTCACGGCTCCATCGATAGCGAGGGCCGGCGTCATCATGACCCCCATGTCCATGATGGCGTCCGTGTCCGTCACCTTCTCGACCTCCCCATCCACGCCGCTTTCCTGAAGCGCTTCGCGGGCGTTGGCCTCAAGGGTCTTGCACTTCGGGCATCCCGAACCGAGCACTTGGATCTTCATTCGGCCTCCTTATGCTGTCATCACGTCAAATTCTCCGCCTCCCGGTAGAGACGGTCGATTTCATTCTTGGGAATCGCGGCCTTGAGGGCCAGCGCGATCAATGCGATCCCGGCGATGTCGATGAGGAGGCGCGACAGGGCGAAGCGCGGGCCCATCGAGCTTATCTCGAAGAGGAGCATGGGGATCTTGGTCGTCGACCATGCGCCAATGAACACCAGGATATTCGTGAAAGCGGCGCCCTTCCGCATGAGCATGGCGGCCACGGGGAAGGCGCCGTAGAGCGGCCCCGCCGCGAATGATCCCAGGAGGAAGGCGAGGACCGGCCCCTTCGCCCCGGAGCCGGGCCCCATGAAGCGCATCATCTTCTCCCGGGGCACCCATACATCCATGAGGCCGAGGAGGATGAATATAGGCGGGATCACGAGAAACATCGTCTTGGCCTGGTATGCAATGGATGACAGCGCGGCGTTCCGGTATGCCGGGAGGAGGATCAGGAAGAGAGCAAAAAGGGGAAGCGTGATCATGAGCGCGAGATAGCGCTTCATGATGCCCGCTGGCTTATTCATAGGCTCACCATCCATCCGACGAACAAGGCGGCTAAAAGCGAGAACGCAAACGCGAAAGAGTTCCTCATAAGGCTCGCCTTCTTCCCGAAGTATCGGATTTCCATGGGCAAGGTGACGACGCCGACCATCATGAGGCTGGAGATGAAAGCCGCTATTTGGGTCGGGCCGGCGCCTTCTCGGAGGAGGGCCGCGGCCGCGGGAAAGGCGACGAAGCCGGGGATGAGGGTGATCGCCCCCACTAGGGCCGCCCCGAGGACGCCCCAAGGGCCGGATTCCGTCCCCAGGACGTGCGAAATGACGTCCTGGTCCACCAGGGCGAGCATGGCGGCCACGAGGAGAAGAACGGTGAGGAACTGGGGCAGAATGCCCTCGAAGGCCTTCCAAGCCTTCTTGAGTGCGGCGGCCGTCTTAGCCCTATCCTTCAAGGCCGACAGCAGGAGGACAACGCTGGTGAGACCGTAAAGGACGGCCGTTTCCAAGAACCCGGACATGTTGCAAAATATGGAAACATTGCATCAAAAAGTCAAGCCCTTCCTTGACGAAAGATGCAAAAAATGGCAACTTCTATCCATGACTCCCCGTGATACTGCGCGCCTCGAGCTGCGCGCCGAGATGTTCAAAGCCCTCGCGCATCCCATGCGCCTTCTCATCTTGGAAAAACTCAAGGAACGGAGTTACTGCGTATGCGAGTTGGCCGCTGAGGTGGGGATAGAGAAGTCGGTGGCCTCCAAGCACTTGGCGCAACTGCGGGAGGCGGGCCTCATCGAGGATGAGAAGCGCGGGACGATGGTCCATTATCGCCTCATCGCTCCCTGCGTCCTGGACATGGGCCGATGCGTGGAGGAGACCATAATCGCGCAGCGGAAGCGGGAGCTCGGGATAAAGGTGAAACAGGCCTGAATCCGCCGAGTTGAGGAAGGAGCCCTTGGAAGTTTACGCGCAGGCGGGAGATTCCGTGCCTTCTATGCCAGCTTGCTCCTAAAAATGAAGAAAACGGCTCCCAGAATGCACAGCCCGGCCCAGAGGTAGTCCCAGGTGGGCTTCTCCTTCAGGTAAAATATGGCGAAGGGGAAGAATACACTCAATGATATCACTTCCTGGATGATCTTGAGCTGCCCCACCGACAGGGCCTGGTGACCTATCCGGTTGGCGGGTACCTGGAGGAGGTATTCGCACAGGGCTATGCCCCAGCTTACCAGGGCGGCGACGATCCAGGGCTTGGAGGCCATGTTCTTGAGGTGCCCGTACCAGGCGATGGTCATGAAGACGTTGCTGCAGAGAAGCAGACCTATGGTGATGAAGACGCGAGCCACGAAGCTATCCTTTCGCTTGGGGAATTGGGCAGATGATAGCGGGCGGAGGGTTCCTGATCAAGCCGCCCGGTCGCGGTAGGCCAGGAAGGCCATCAGGGCGGATGCGGCCAGGGCCAGGCCGCCGGCCAGGACCCAGATGGCCCGGTCGCCGTAGGCCTGGATGAAGGGGCCGCTCAGGAGGGGGCAGAGCATCCCGCCTGAGGAGGAGACAAGGTTCACCAGGGCGTTGAAGCGGCCGCGGTGGCTGCGCGGCGAGCGCGAGGCCACGAAGACACCGGTGTTGATGGCGGCGATGATCTCGCCCAGGGTCCATAGGGCGGTCAGGCCGTAGATGGCCCATTCCCCGCGGGCAAGGGCGTAGGAGCCGAAGCCGGCGGCGTAGAAGAGGCCGGCCAGGGATACGCAGGCCAGGGGCCGGACGCGCCTTAGCAGGCGCGACAGGGGGAGGGTCAGGGCCACCACCGTGATGGCGTTGACCGCCATCAGCTTGCCGAAGACCTCGGCGCCCCTTTCCCCGAAGAGGTTGCCCAGGCGGATGGGTATGCCGAAGGAGAACTGCTGGTACACGAAGGTGATCAGGGCCGTCACCAGGGCGTAGGCCAGGACCAGGGGGCGCGCCAGGAGGGCCTTGATGACGCCGCCGCCGGCCTCGGCCTCGGGATCCGGGCTTCCTCCGCCGGTCGCCGGGAGGGCCACAGGTTCGGCGCCGCTCCGGCTGGCCGGGCGGGTCTCGCGCATGGCGAAGATGAAGAGGCATGAAACGGCGGCCAGGGCAGCGGCGTTGCCCAGGAACATGGCCCGCAGGTGGCGCTCGAAGAGGTAGCCGGCCGCGAGGGGGCCCAGGGCGAAGCCGATGTTGTTGCCCCAGTAGAGGAGGCTGAAGGCCTCCTTGCGCTGCTCGGGCCTGGTTAGGTCGGCCACCGAGGCGTTGAAGGCCGGCCAGGTGACGGACAGGAGCATCATGGATGCGGCCATCAGCCAGGGCAGGGCCGGGCTCGCCCCGACCATGGCCCCTGCGAGCGAGAGAGCGCAGGCTCCCAGCTGGCAGAGGGCTATCAGTATCCGCCGTCCCAGGCGGTCGGCCACCTTCCCGGCCGCCAGGCCGAGGAGGAGGCCGGCCACGTTGGCCGCGGTTATGAAGGCTCCCGCCAGGGAGCTGCTCCAGCCCAGCTTGCGGGTCAGGATCATGGTCAGGTAGGGCTGGACGAAGTTGCCGGCGGCGTTCACCAGGCGGGCGGCGAAGAGGACGTAGACCGGCCCGGGCAGGGCCAGGAGGACCGGACGCGGCCGCGCGCCGGGAAGCGCGGCTTTCTCATGCGCCATGTCCGCCGAGTATACGGCCGCGCCCGCGCCGATGTATAGTCGGCTGATGACGGAAGCCGAGCGCGCGTCCAGGAACGTCAAATTCCTCTCCTGGTTCAACCTCCTCATGGACATGTAGCTCTACGGCACGGTGGCGGTCATCCTTTCCCAGCACATCTCCGGCTCCTACGCCAGGGCCATGGCCGTCTTCGGGGCGGCCATTCTCTCGTCGGTCGCCTTCGAGCTGCCCGCCGGCGTCTTCACTGATCGCGGTACTCTGGCTCGAGCACAGGCGGCAGTTCGGGGCCGCGGGGACGAAAGTCTTGGAGAAACGGCCGCCTCAGGGCGTTATCGGGCGGAGAGGCGGCTTCCAGCCCTCCGCCCGGTAGCGCCTGGTGGCCTTATTGAAGGTCCAGAAGAAGAAGCGCCTCAGCCCGGGCAGGCGCTGGAGGCGGCTGACGATGAGCCGGTCCAGGACGAGGGCCGCGATATGACCGATAACGACAGCGGCAGCGATCGATAGAAGGCCGGCGGCGGCGCCGGCCCATGGGGGAAGGGCTGCCGAGATGATCGGCGCGGCTAGCAACGCGTAGGTCGCGATGCCCGCCCATGAGAGCCCGATGGCGCAGATCGTCAGCGCGATGATCCTGCCGATGGACGTGACGATGGCCCGCTGGGGACAGATGTTGATGCAGCGGTTGCATGATTCGCAGGACGTGTTCCAGTAAGGGCGGCCCTTGCCCGCGCCGCGCATGCGTATGACGCCGGCGGGGCAGGCCCGCGCGCATAGCCCGCAGCCGTCGCAGTCGCCGTCGGCTACGAAGAACTTGCCGAGGATGCGCCGCCCCACGGTCCTGAAGAGGAAGGCCACCACGCCCATGCCGATTGGAGGCTTTTGGGCTGCCGGCAGGGAGGATGGATCGTCCGCGGCCAGGGCTCTCCCGAAGGCGGCCGCCATCGCGTCGCCCTTCGAGGTCATAGCGGCCTTCCCCTCGGCGGCCAAGGGCTCCGCGAATTGGGTCCAGTTCTCGGGGTAGCTCGCCGCGCCTACGAAGGCTACCTCATAGCCGCGCTTCCTCAGGATGGCGGCGGCGCGCCAGGGAGCCCCCATGTGTCCGCCCCCGTCGATGGCCAGGACAGTCGCGCGCCAGCGCGATCCGTCCGCGCGGATTCCCGGGGGAAGGCCCTTCAAGAAGCCCATGACTATCGCGGGCGGAGAGAATGAATAGACCGGGAAGGCGATGAGGAGGGGGTCGGAGGGCGCCGGGCCTGAGGCACTCATGCCGCGTTCGATGTGCTCTTCCGCCATATCGATCCCCGCCGCGGCGAGCTCCCGCTTGACGATGCCGATGGCCCGCTCGGTGTTGCCCGTACCGGTGAAATAATACGCCTGGTAGTTCATCGTTTCCTCTCCTTCGGCGTGGTAAAGGAGTAGCGTACCATAAGTATGATGCGTACGTCGCCTGGCTCTGGCTCTATGGGGCGGGGAAAGGGGCCGCGTCGGATATGAATCCGGCGCGGCCCCCTCCTGTTGATACTTGGGGAGGATCAGAAAAGCTTGCCCTGTCTGAATGTCAGGTTGATGAAGAAGGGCATGCCGGTTGTCGGCCCGTCCAGGATGCCCCTGTAACCATAGAAGAGGCAGCGGCCCTGGGCTGCGACCGTAAAATAGTCCCTAAAGCCATAATCCTTACATTCAAGGTAGCCGCCCGTGGGAGGAGTGCCCCCGCTGGCGTAGATGGAATACCGCTCAGTGGCGCAGGCCGCGGTGCCCAATGAGACGATCTCTTGATGGCCGGGGATGTCCGTGCTGCTCAGGGGCTTATTCCAATAGTTGACAGATTCGGTGGTCCACACATAGCCCTGGGTATTCGAGGTCGAGCGGTACACGCTCTGGCTGAAGCCGATCTGGCCGGGTGCCTGGCCGCTGAAACCCCAAGTAGCCCATCTCACGGCAGCTACATTGAGGGCCTGGGCGCCCCCGTGTCCCATGGCGAAGACCCCGTGCCCGTGGGCGAAGACATTGTTGACCCTCTCCTGGCTCTGGTAGAGGGTGGTCCCGTCGGTGATGAAGAGGGGATCGGCGTAGATGCGGTACTTATAGACGTTCGTGTCATCGATCAGGGCGGCAATCTCGCTCTCCGGGAGGAGGGTCACCTTGAAGGATGGCATGATGCCGGTGACCCCCGTAGGCATGCTTTCTCCATATTCAGTAAGAAGGCGCTTGATGTCCTGGGCCCTGGATGCGTCAACATGGTCGGAGGCGTTGTAGACGATGGTGACATTGGAGGAGTAGCCAAGGGTGGCCGGGGAATAGGGGCCGTCGCCTCCGGTGCTCGAGTTGCTGGCCATGACGAAGTAGTAGTACTTCGTGGCGGTTGTGACACTGTGGGTGTAGCTCAAGGCCGGGCTGACGTAACCGGTCAGCTGTGTGACCGCTCCGCCGCTGTTAGGATCTGCCCCCGTGGTGTTGTACCAGAGGCTGTAGACGTTGGTTCCCGAGGGAACGGGCAGGGCATCGAAGTAGACCACCACTGTGCCGGTAGACCCTGACGAGAGGGAGCCCCCCTTCTGCGCGTAGGGTGAGGCAACCGTGAGGCTTATGGTGTCCGACTTCCAGTTGGATTCATTGCCGGCGGAGTCCTTGACCTGGGCCCAGTAGGTCTTGGTTCCGGCGCTCACGCTGAAGGCCAAGGTAGTGAGCTTGGAAGCGGCGTAGGTCTCCCAGTTCGAGTAGACGCTCTCGTGGAATTCCCTGACCTGGGCCAGGCCGCTACCGCCTGAGTCCGTGGCCGTGAGGCTCAGGTTGGCGTGCAGGGAGGGAGTGGTCGTAGCTCCCGCGTTGAGCGATATCGATGTCAGGACAGGGGCGGTGAGGTCCAGACCTATGGTGGCGGAGGACGGGGCGCTGACGTTGCCGGCCCGGTCCCTGACCCGCACGTGCACCGGCTTGGCGGCGGCCTCCACCGTCGGAGAAGCCAGCTCGAAGGAGGATTTCACGCTCGCGTAGCCTTCCCAGGCCGACCATGTGGTGCCGTCGTTGGAATACTGAACCTGATAGAGGCCGGATAGGGAGTCCGAGGCGCTGTTGGCCACGGTCACCAGGGGATTGTTCGTCCATGCCGCTCCGCCGTTCAGCGATACCGAGCCTGCGGAGGGATCGACGTTGTCATAGATGATAGTATCGCTCAGGACGTTGGACTCGTTGCCGGCGTAGTCGCGCAGCTGGAGCCAGACCGCGCGGGTCTCTCCTGTGCCGCCCAGGATGAGGTCCTTGTAGTTCGAAGAGTAATTGATCCAGGATCCCCAGGCTGAGCCGTCGAAGGAGATGCGCATCTGCTGGATGCCGGTGCCGGTATCGCTGGCGCTGGATTCCAATGTGGTCTCGAGTGTCTTGATGTAAGTATCACTGCCATCCCCGCTGCCGCGGATAAGGACCGATGAGAGGACCGGAACGACGCTGTCCAGGGTGATGGTCTTGCTATCCTGGGCGATATTCATGGCGTTGTCGCGGAATTCGGCGTAGACTGTATGGAGACCCTCCCCGGCGAGAGTGAAGGTCCTAGTAGTAATCGAAGATGCAGGAGCCTCCCAGGCGCTCCACTCGCCCTCGTCCACCCTGAAGCGCATGTCCGCGTTGGTGCCGGCGTTCACCTCGGCGTCGATAGAGGCCGTATTCGTGTAGGCCGATCCGCCTTCCAGGACGATCTGGCCCGCGTCGGGCGACATGTCCAGATTAGTGATGGCGGATACCGAGGCGCTCTCGTTGCCGGCCGCGTCGCGGAAGCGGGCGTAGACGGTCTTGGCGCCCTCGACCGTCGGGGAATCCAGGGTCCAGGTGTATGAGGGCGCGAAAGGCACCCAGGCCGCTGAGCTGAAGTCGTCCGTATTCGCGAAAGCCATCCAGGCTATGCCCGAACTGGGCGAGGCGTCGGCGATCTGGGCGGAGGCGATGGACAGGGTCACGGTGGGCGACGAGACCGCCGCCCCCTCCGCAATCGCCAGGGCTGTGGCCTGGGCGGTCGGCGGACTTGTGTCCAATGCGATGCTGATATCATGGTCGCTGACATTGCCCACCGCGTCCTTGAGCTCTAGGGTGATGGTCCGCGGGCCGTCGATCCCAGCCGCTAGGGATCCGTTGAGGCGGGTATCGTAGTTGAACCAATCCGTCCCGCCCGCCCCGTTCTCCGTCAGGCTCTGAAGAGGGCTGGCAGGGTCTCCGGTGCTCCATGCTGAGGCGGAGGCGATGTCCGAGTCATCCCTGACCCTCATCGACGCCACGCCGCTGCCGACGGGGCCGTCGCTGAAATCGAGGCTGAGGGATATATCAAGGGAATTGGTGGCCAGGCCGCCCGAGAGGAGGGCGGCGCTCCCGGAGGGGGCGCTGCGATCCAGGATGATCGTGTCCGAATAGTCGGCCGACACGTTGCCAACCGCGTCCCGGAACCTCACATAGACGGTCTTGGTCCCGTCCACGGATGCCTGGTCCAGGGCCCAGCCGGGGCGCGAGGGGGCATAGCCCTCCCAATAGGCCCCGGCGAAGTCAGCCGCGTTGGAGATCATCACCTGCTTGAGGGAATCGGGATCAGCCGCAGTCTCGATACCGTCTTCCGACTCGCCGGAGCCCAGTTGGGCGCCTGAATTCGGATCGGCCGCTCCAAGGTCGAGGGTGATGGTGGGAGACGATGTGAAGGCGTTCCCGCCGGCCGCCAGGACGGCGCCGTTGGGGGCCTGCCTATCGAGAATGATCGAATGCGAGATGTAGTCGGTCTCAGCAGTCACATTGCCGATGGAATCCTGGAAGCGCATCCAGACTTCTTGTCGTCCATCCTGGTCCGCCAGCGTCCAGGGGTGGCTGGATTGGTAGGGGATGTCGGCTGTCCAGGCAGCATCGGCGGCGTTCTTCACCAGGATGAAGGGGATGTCGCCCGAATCGTCAACGGCCGAGATGCCCACCAGGATGATGTCGCGGGTCATCGTGTAGGCCCCGCCCTGGATGGCAAAGCTGCAGTTATAGGGCGGTTCCTGGTCCAGGGCGTTGCTGGTCTTGAAGGCCTCGGTCTGGTCGCCCGCCAGTGACAGGCCGCTCAGGTCCCGGAGCTGGGCGCTTATGGCTATGACGAAGGTGCGGTAGGGGGCCAGGGTGGCGAAGGGCTTGAGCTTGACGACCCTGCCGTCGGGGCTGAGGTTGATGGCGCATTCCACCGGACTGTAGCCGTCCAGGAGAAGGCGTATCGTGGATGGATCCACGCTCTCGGGGTCGATGGGCTCGGAAAAGACGATGGAAGCGCTCGAATTGATGGGGATGCCGCTGCCTATGGGCGAGGTGTAGAGGACGCGCGGACGTTCCCCCAGCACGGCCCGTATGACGGCGTCGCCGCCGCTGAGCGTGGCCGACGTGGCGGGAGAGTCGGGGCGGTCGAAGATCAGCGTGCCCGCCCCGCTGGCCTTCTCCCAGCGCAGGAAGCCGTGGGTGGCGAAGGCCGAGACGGAGAGATCGAAGGCCTTGCCGTCCTTGACCTCGAAGGAGCCGGAGGGGGAGGCGACTCCACCCGTAACCGCCTCTATAGTCACCCGGCGCATAGGTGCCCTGGCCTCGCGCACGTCCTCGGCTATCTTCCCGCGCATATCGAAGTCCAGGAGGGAGCTGGGGCAGGAGGCGCAGAGGGCGGCGACGGCCAGGGCCGCCAGGGCCGTCCGCGCGACGGACTTGCCGGAATGCTCAAATCTCTGCTTCATGGTTCACTCCACGGCCGGCGCCGGACCGGCCTCCGTTTTCTTGGCGGATCCGTCCGCCGCCGCCAGGTAGGCGTAGGGTTTTGCCCGCTCGGGATCAAGGGCGGCCGCCTTGGCGTAGGCCTCGGAGGCTTCCTTGAATTTGCCGGACTCGTAGAGGCTGCGGGCCAGGCCTAGGAGGGCCACCCTGTTGCCGGCTTGGACCTGGGCGGCCTTCTGGTAGTAGTCGCGGGCCTGCTCGTACTTGCCCTGGGTGAACATCAGGCTGCCTAGGTTGGTGAGGGCCGGGGCGTAGGAGCCGGAGGCATTGGCGCGCTCGAACTCGCGTTTGGCTTCCGCGAACATGCCGAAGCGGGCGTAGAGTATGCCCAGGCGGTTGCTGAGGACCGGCGTGGCGCCCTCCCGGGCTATCTGGGCCTTGAGGGCCTCGGCCTTGGGTGCGACTTCGCGGGCGGCTAGGCGGGCTAGGGATTCTGTGTAGACCTTGCGCATCTCATGGCTGGCTGGAAGGGCGATGCGGGTGTCCTCTCCCGGAATGCCTACAGGCTGGTATTCCTTCCATGACTCGGACACCGGGAGGAGGGCGGCTTGTCCGCGGGCGGCGGCTTCGCGCCATGTCTGGGCGCCTATCTGCCAAGCCTTGGTGAAGTCTTCCTGCAGGAGGGTGATCTCCACCGGTATCCATGTCTGTCCGTCCTTGAAGATCAACTCGTCAGGGTTGGTGAAGACCGCCTGGGCGTCCTCCTCCACCATGCCGGCGGAGAAGGCCGCTAGGATGTGGCCGGGGACGGTGATGAAGGCCGCCGGCACGCCCACCGACTCGAGCGCCGCGCAGTACATGATGGAAAGATCGTCGCAATCCCCGCCCTTGAAGGTCAGGGTCTGGAAGGGGTATTGGAGGTAGTCCAGGGCGGTCGCGTCCGCGGAGGTGGAGGCGTAGGGAGTGGTGGGATCCACCACGTAGCTCATATCCATCAGCTTGAGGCCTTCGAAGAGTCCCAGGGCGTAAGGCAGGTTCCGCCCCAGCCCCTCGATGGAATTCTCCCGCACCAGGCCGGCCATGGCCTTGGAGTAGCGCAGGACGGCCGGATCCTTGGCAGACACGAAGGCGGCCGCCTTGCGGTCGTCGTCCCAGGTCAGGGCGTTGCGGTGCTGGATTTCCAGAGTCTCGGGGAAGCGGGCCTGTCGCGGCGAGCCCAGGAAATCGTAGTCCGCGATGATCTCGGCCGAGACGCGGGTGCTTTCCGTCAGCCTGAGGATATTCTCGGTGAAGAGGGCGTAGGCCTCGAACTCGGCGCTGCGCCCGCGGGCCAGGCTGGGCAGGGAAGGGCCGGGCTTGGGTTGATCCATGAACTGGGGGGCGTAGAGGGAGACGCGCAGGTTACGGATGGTCCCGTCCTCGCCGTTGCGCAGGATGATCTTTCCAAGCGAATTGCTTGCGTAATGGCTGTAGAAGACCGGGAAGACCGTTTGCAGTTTGGCCGATTCCAGCTCCAGCGCGGTCGTTCCGCGCAGGCCGCCCAGGCTCAGGTTGGCCGAGAGGGAGAGGCCCAGGCCCTGGAAGAGGGGAGCCTGGCCCTGGAAGTAGTGGTTGTAGGAAGCCCGGGCGGAGAGGGAGAAGCCGGGGCTGAAGCGGAATGTCAGGCCGGCCGCCCCACGGGCGTAGAACCACCATTTCGCGTAGGCCGGTGTCTGGCCGATGAAGGCCCCTCCGTCGCCCTCGGCCTCTAGCCCCAGGCGATCCAGGAAGAAGACCTGGGCCCCGTAGCCCAGGCCCAGGGAATAGAGGCCCAGGTCGTAGACGTTCTCCAGCGGCTTGGTCATGTAGCCTGCCGCGCGCAGGTAGGGCTGGACGAGATTGTGCAGGTCGAACCGGGCTTGGGCCTGGCCGCCCAGGCCGTAGACGAAGCCGTCTTCCGGATCGGCGCTGTCCATGAGGGGCAGGAGGAATTCGGGCTCCAGCCTGAAGGCCAGCCTGTCCAGGTTCTGGGCGGCCAGGCCGATGCCGGATAGGGCGTACAGGACGCCCGTGAGGAGGGCGCGACGCGGACTTGGCATAAATGGACACCTCTTTTTGGGCTCTCTGATGTTCGGGCGCACCGGAACCCGGTTCCGGCCCCTCCCGATCCCTCGTTACGATTATACCATTGCTCAGGGGAAAAACAGAGGCGGAATTCCGCCCCCGCGGATCGGAGATTCAAGAAATGGAGGTCCTCGAGACTTTGGGCATCAGCCCTTTGCCCATCTCAATAGGCCGCGGCTCTTTTTTTTCTGCCCGATATGTCCTACAATAAATCTCGGTTCCGCATCAGGCCTGGCATCCTTCTCATGTGCGAAGTAGGAAAAGGATACGCCCATGAAGAAATGTCGTAAATGTCCGCGGGCCGGCGTTGTTCTATCCGGCCGCTCGGCCTGCCTCCTCGCCTTGCTGGCCCTCGGGGCCTCCCTCGCAGCTCAGAACGCTGCGCCTCTTCCCGGCTTGCCCCTGTCCTTCGATTTGGGGGTGCGTCCGGCAGCCCAGGGCAGCCTGGCCTACGCCCGGGTGGAGTGGCGCTGGAATGAGCTGTTCTCGAGCGCCCTGCGCGGTTCCTACGTCACCGGTGGGACGACGGGCGATCTGTCCGAGCTGGGCACGGACTCCCTCTACGCCCTGTCCACCGGGGATGGCAGCCTGACCCTGGACGCTCTGGCCCTGGGCGGCAAGCTGGGCTTCCTGGGCTGGAAGGCCAGGGCCGGTTTGGGCTTCAAGAGCGAGACCATGGAGGAGAGGGGCGTCTACCAGGACATGGGCGCCCAGACTTTCAGCAACCTCGTGCGCGGCTGGCGCCTGGGCCTCGTCCTGGGAGGGGCCCTGAGCGCCTCCTTCGGCTCCGTCTCGGCCAGCTGGGACCTGGACCTGACACCCTTCATGTACTACCGCGTCGAGCAGACCCAGGCCTCCTCCCTCATAGCCCCCACGGGCATCCTCACCACGGACTGCCTTATAGGCCCGGAGATCTCCCATGACTTGGGAGTGAACGTCTTCACCTGGTTCTGGGCCTCCATCCACCATGAATTCCTCTGGCTCTCCGTGCCCCGCCTCGTGCAGAACGAGGCCGGCGACGCCTGGACCACCGAGACCTTGGGGACGGCTAACCAGGTTATCCGGATACTCGGTGGCGTCTCGGTGCCCATGCCCCTCGGCTCTGTCCGCGTGGGGCTGGGCTGGAGGCGGAACTCCAGCGCCCCGGACGGGGGCGGAGCCGTCAGCCTGGACGACGGCCTGGCCATCGAACTGGCCCTCACATCCGGAAAGTAGGAGGCGGATCATGCGCGATCGTATATATGGAAGGAATATGCCGAAGCGGGATACAGCCCGGGCTGGAGCAATATTGGCCGGATTGGCCTTCATGGCCTGCGCCCTC
>CAYYCP010000015.1:0-3028 GCA_964470375.1 uncultured Spirochaetales bacterium | reverse complement strand
ACGGGCAGGTGGACGCCCTGCAAAAGCTGGTCATGGTCATGCTTGCCGCCGGCAACGCCGACCAGGCCGCCAGCGACGCGGCCGCCCAGGCCGTGCTGACTGAGCGCTCCAGCGCCATAATCCGTGCCGCCGCCGCTCGCCTGGACTCTCCGGCCTATACCGGGGCGGATTGCTCCGCCGCCCTGAACGCCCTGGCCAACGCGGCCGTCCTGGGCCTGGGCGGCACCTCCGCCGCCGCCTCCGGGGCCGCCCTCCAGGCGGTCAGCCGGGACGGGGTCCTGACTGGCCTCTTCGTGGCCTTCTACCGCTTCAGCGCGGATCCCGGCATTGGCTCCGCGGACTTGCGCGCCGCCATCGACTTCAACGAGGCCATGACGGCCTTGGGCTCGGGAGCCTTCCGCGACTTGGTGGCCGCCCAGGTACAGGCCGAGCGCGCCACCATCGTCCCGGCCGCCGATACGGCCGCGCGCAGGATAGCTGTCATCTCCTCGCCTACCATCCCCGAGCAGACCTATGACGCGACGGCGGCCAGCGTCAATTCCGGTGCCACCGTCACCTGGACCAGCGGGAGCTCCATACACGTCATCAACACCATCACCGTGAACGGGACGCTGGTCATCCAGCCGGGCGTCTTCGTCTTCATGGATGCCGGCCGCGGTATCACCGTCAGCGCCACGGGCAGGATCCAGGCCCAGGGAACCCTGGAGGCCCCCATCGTCTTCGCCCGCGCCAATTCCACAAGCGCCTGGGGCGGCATCAGCGTGGCATCGGGCGGCAACACCTTCAGCCACTGCGATTTTCAAGGCGGGACCAACGCCCTCACCATCACCGGACGGGCCGAGGTATCGGACTGCCTCTTCCACGGCAACTCCTCCAACGGCCTCAACTGCGCGGACGCCACACCCGACCTGAGCGTGGTCACGGTGGTCAGGGATTGCTATTTCTACGGCAACGCCTCCTATCCTGCCATCATCAACCCCTACGTGGACTTCGACTCAAGCAACCACTTCTACGATCCCCAGGGTGCCCTGCTCGCCCCCGATCCCGCGGCGAGCTTTAACGCCATCCAGTTCGTGGACGACATCTCATCGGCGGTGACTCTCTCCGTCGCCGAGGTGCCCTATTGCCGCACCAGCCTGCTCAACATAAATGCCCCGTCAGGACGTCTCACAATAGGACCTGGTGTCATAATGAAATTCGGAACTGGGATCGGCATCAGGGCGTTCCAAGGCAGCCAAGTGAGGGCCGAGGGAACCGCGGCGGCCCGGGTCATTTTCACATCATTCACTGATTCGACGGTGGGTGGAAGGACGAACGGCTCCGATCTCCCGGCCAATCGCGGCGATTGGGATAGGATCGATGTCATGTGCGCGGGCGCCGTCTTCACTTTCTGTGAATTCAGATTCGCGACACAGGCTATAGTTTTTAATGACTGGGCGGATCAGCAGGGAAATGCGGCCATCAATGCTTGCCGATTCCACCATAACTCGCAGTACGGCGTCAATGCCGCCCTCGCTAAGGCCGGCACGACCGTTGAATCCTGCTGTTTCTGGGCGAATACGTCCTATCCGGCGGTAGTCAATCAGAATGTCGCTATGGGAGACAGCAACCACTTCTTCGATCCATCCTCGGCCTCGGCTCCCGATCTGAGCGTAGCCAACGCGGCCGTTCGTTTCTATGGCAATGTTGACGTTCCGGTCTCATTGAATGTGTCGGAAGTGCCCTACGTGCGCCTAGAGCTGTTGAACGTTTATTCGAGCCTGACCATAGGCCCGGGCGTCATCATGAAATTCCAGACCAGCACAGGGATACGCGCCTTCGAGGGAGCCCAGGTGAATGCGGTCGGTACTTCCCTCCGTCCCATCATCTTCACCGCGTATTCGGATTCGAGCGTGGGAGGCCGTACGAATGGCTCCGATCTCCCGGCCGTCCCCGGAGCTTGGACGGAAGTGGACATCATGTGCGCCGGGGCTGTCTTCACGCATTGCGAATTCCGCTATGCCCAGTGCGGCCTGATATTCAACGATTGGTCGAATGCCGTTGGCAGCGCCTCCGTTTCTGCATGCCGTTTCCACCATAACTCAATCCATGGCATCAATGCCAACATCGCGAAGGCGGGAACATCGGTCACATCGTCCTATTTCTGGTCGAATGGCTCATATCCCGTGGTGGTCAACCAGTATACCGTTCTGGATACAAGCAACCACTTCTTCGACCCAAGCTCAGCCACGCAGCCGGACCTGTCCGCCAATTTCAACGCCATACAATTCTACGGGACTGTGGACGTGCCAGTGGCCTGGACTGTCTCCGAGGTCCCGTATTTCATCGGAGGGCCGTTGAATGTCAATGCGGCGCCGGGGCATCTCTCCATCGGGCCGGGGGTCATCGTGAAGATGGCAAATTCCGCCTACATCAGGGTTTTCGCCGGAGGGCTCTTCACCGCGCTCGGGACATCCGGGAGCAGGGTGGTATTCACATCGGTTTCCGACAACTCGCGGGGCGGCAATACTGGAGGCAATCCGGCCGCTGTCGGCGCGCCGGGCGACTGGGAGGCCATCGACCTCATGAGCAAGTCCAACCGGCTTGAGTATTGCGACTTCCGCTACGCCGTCACGCCCCTGGTTTTCAACGACTGGAGCAATGCGGAGGGCTTCGCCACAGTGGATCATTGCGCCTTCCAGTACAATTCAGCGGGCGGCATCTGGGCCACCCGCGCCGATCCCGGCACCACCATCAGCAACTGTACCTTCAGCGACAACAACGCCACAGCGACGGGGCCCTACGACATCGACCGGAACGGGAATGCGAATGTGATCTTGACGGACAATGTTTACGAGTTCATAAGGAACTAGGGCGATGCGCCGCCCGGGGCCCGAGCCCCGGGCGGCCGAACCCGAAGTCCGCCCCCCTCAGCGGGGCATGGCGGCCAGGGCGGCGCGGATGTCGGGCACGAGCTTTTCTGGATCATCGGACGAGGCGAAGCGCTTGACCGTCTTGCCGTCGGGGAAGACGAGGAACTTGGTGAAGT
>CAYYCP010000014.1:9629-53254 GCA_964470375.1 uncultured Spirochaetales bacterium | reverse complement strand
AGGGCCATGTCGTCGTTATTGGCGATGACGACCTCGATCTTTCCGCGGTAGGCGGTCAGCCAGGCGGCCATTTTTTCCTGGGCCTTAGGCCTGTCCCACATGGCGGTATCCTCGGCCACCTTTTCAACCTTGATACCGGCGGCGGTGATGGCCTTGATGGAGTACTCGGTGCGGTACTTGGCGTCCGTATTGGAGGGGTCGCCGATGAGCATCACGTACTGCATCTTGCCGTCCTTGTTGAGGTCGGCCTGGGGATTCTTCTTCCAATACTCGGCGACGATCTCGCCTTCCATGGTGCCGGACTCCTGGGCCTTTGCGCCCACGTAGTAGGCTTTGTCGTACTTGGCCATGTCGGCGGCGGCGGGCTCGCGGTTAAAAAGCACCAGAGGCAGGTTCTTCTTTTGGGCTTTACCGATGATGACCGATACGGCCGAGGGGTCGACCAGGTTGATGGCCAGGGCGTTGACGCCCAGGGTGATGAATTGGTCCACCTGGTCGTTCTGGCGCGGCTGGTCGTATTGGCTGTCCTGGACGGAGATATCGATTTTGCCCTTAGCGGCCGTCTCGATCTGGTTGCGCACATAGGACATGAAGGTGTCATCGAATTTATAGATGCATACGCCCAGCTTGCCCTGGGCGAAGACAGAGGCGGCCAGGGCCACCAGGGCCAAAGCCAATAGGATTTTCTTGGACATTTCAGTATTCCTCCTTATACAGTGTTCGCGCTGCCCGCTTCCCGGGCGTGCACAGCAGGGGCGGGTACCGCGACCAAGCCGTCGCGCCCGCCCTCCGCGAATCGCCTCATCCCTCCTCCCCTGATAACCCTTCTGCGGCTTGAGGCCTACGGCCCGGCCGGAGCGGGAACCCCGCGGTGATCCCCTGCAGGCCGGCACTTTGGAGCGGGCCGGAGCGGCGGAGAATAGACCGGTTGGGGGATTGCATGGATAAAGTGGGGGATTTTTCTTGCGCCCGTCCCATATCACGCAAAAAAATGGGCAATCTCATGCACTATTTGGGAAAATTGGCATCGCCACCGGCTTCGTGGGGAAGGGCGGGGGAACGGCTCGTGCTATACTGCCGCCATGACGGCCAAGGCCTCGCCAAGGCGCCTCCTGCGGGTGGAGGCCCTGTCCAAGCAGCGGGATGGCTACCCCATTCTGGAGCGCGCATCCATGGAGGCGGGACCAGGGCAGGCCTTAGGCTTGGTGTCTGAGAGCCGCGAGCGTCTGAGCGCCCTGATAGACATCCTTGGCGGGGCCTCCTCAGAGGATTCGGGCAGGATCCTGGTGGGCGAGCGGGAGCTGAGCCCCGGTCGGCGCCTGGAAAGGGTAGGGGTGGCGCGCGAGCGCCCGGCCCTGGTGGGCAAGCTGACGGTCTTGGACAACATCTTCCTGGGGAACATGCGCAAGCGCGTCCGTTTCGGCTTCCTGGATCTTGGGCGCATGCGCTCAGAGGCGGCCGAGGCCCTGAGGCGGGTGGAGTCGCCCCTGCCCCTGAGAGCCCAGCTGGACTCGCTGATGCCGGCCGCCCGAGTGATGGTCGACATCGCCCGGGTCCTGGTCAAGGACTGCGACTGCCTGGTCTTTGATTCGGTCACCCGATCCATGAACGTGCGCCAGTACGAGGCCTTCGCCGGCATTGTGAGGGCCCTCAAGGCCAGGGGGCGCTGCGTGATCCTGGTGCCCTTGAACGCCCAGGACGTGCGAACCCTGGTGGACCGCCTGTACCTCCTGGCCGGTACCGAGCTCAAGGAGATCGAGGGTGCGCGGGAGCTGGGGGACGCCGAGCTGAACGGCCTCTTCCTGCACGGTGAGAAGGGCGGGCTCAAGAGCATCAGCGATCCGGTCTACAAAGCCCGCCTCCTCATGGAAGAAAGGGCCGAAGAGGGCGATATAGACCTGCATGAGGTGGCCGGGGCGGTATTCATGAGCTACGATAACTTCCGCCGCAAGTTCAAGGCCCAGACCGGCCTGTCACCCAACCAGTACTTCATCAGGCTCAAGATCGAGCGGGCCAAGGAACTCCTGGACTTCACCGACCTGGAGATAAAGGAGATCGCCGAGCGCCTGGGCTTCTCCGACCCCTATTACTTCTCGCGGGTATTCAAGGACTGGGAGGGCCTCTCGCCCCTCCGGCACCGCGGACGGAGGGACGCGTGACGGCTCGCGCGCTGGCCCGGGCCCTGGCCGCTCTGGCCCTGGCGCTTATCCTGGCCGGGAGCCTGGGCGCCCAGGCTGGGACCAAGGCGCGCAAGGCCCAGGCCCGGGTCAAGATCGGCTTCATGGTCAAGCAGCCCGAGGAGCCCTGGTTCCAGAACGAGTGGAAATTCGCCGAGCAGGCCGGCGCGGCCCTGGGCTTCGACATCATCAGGATAGGGGCCACCGACGGCGAAAAAGTCCTCAATGGCATAGACAGCCTGGCGGCCCAAGGCGCCGCGGGCTTCATCATCTGCGCCCCAGACGTTATGCTGGGGCCGGCCATCGTGGCCCGGGCTCAGGCTTTGCGTCTCAAGGTCATGTCCGTGGACGACCGCCTGGTGGGGGCCGACGGCCGGCCCATCGAGTCTGTGCCCCATATGGGCATATCCTCCTCGAGCATCGGAGAGATCGTCGGGCTGACCCTGGAGATGCGCATGCGCGAGCTGGGCTGGCGTGTCCAGGACACCGGGGCCATCTCCATCAGCTACTACGAGCTGGCCACGGCCAAGGAGCGCAACGAGGGCGCCATAGCCGCCTTGGTGAGGGCGGGCTTCCCGCGCGCGCGCATCTTCGACTCACCGCAGAAATTCCCCCTGGACGTCGAGTCCGGCTTCAACGCCGCCCGGGTGACGCTAGCTAAGAATCCAGGGATCAAGCATTGGCTCATCTTCGGCATCAACGACGAGACCGTGCTGGGGGGCGTGAGGGCCGCCGAGAGCCGCGGCCTGGGCCTGCGCGACGCGGTGGCGGTGGGGATAGGCGGGCAGGGATCGGCCATCGTGGAGTTCGAGAAGGCCGAACCCACTTCCTTCTACGCCACCGTGACTATATCCCCGCGGCGCCATGGCTACGAGACCGCCGAGCTCATGTGGCGCTGGATAACCCGGGGCGAAGAACCTGAAAAGCAAATATACACATTAGGCAAACTCATGACCAGGGACAACATGGCCAGCGTGTTGGCCGAGATGGGGTTGGCCGAATGAGGATCCCGGCTTCCCGCGCACCGCGCCGCGCCGAAGCCGCCGCCAGGAGGCCCGAGGCGGTCCGGGCGCAGAGGGAAGGCCGCCTCCCTCGGGGCTTCGCCCGCGCTGCCCGGGATGCGGGGCGGACGGCCGAGAATGCCAAGACGCGGCTCAGGGGCCTCCACAGACACGCCGGAGGAGGTGATCCGCGGGTAGGCTACCGCCTGATCATGGAACGAATGCGCAACGCCGGCATGCTGGCGATGTTCGCCTTCCTCTTCCTGGCCCTGGCCCTCTTCGTGCCCTACTTCATCACCCTGCCCAACCTGGTCGGCCTCCTCCTGTCGGTGTCCACGGTGGGCATGGGGGCCTGCTCGATGCTCTTCTGCCTGGCCGCGGGCGACATCGACCTGTCCATCGAGTCGCAGGTGGCCATGTCCGGGGTGATGGCGGCCGTCCTCATCCGCCTCACGGGCTCGGTGGCCATGGGGGTGGCCGGGGGCGTCCTGACCGGTGGCCTGGTGGGGCTGATGAACGGGCTGATCGTGGCCAAGCTCAGGATAAATTCCCTCATCGCCACCCTGGGCATGATGCAGATCGTACGCGGCCTGGGCTTCATCGTCTCCAACGGCTCGGCGGTAGGCATAAGCCGGCCAGGATTCTACCGGATAGGCGCGGGCTTCGTCCTGGGCCTGCCGGTGCCGGTGTGGATAACCGCGGCTTGCTTCCTGGTGGCCTACCTCCTCTTCGAGAAAACGCCCTTCGGGCGCGACGCCTTGGCCGTGGGCGGTGATCGCGAGGCGGCCCGGCTGGCTGGGGTCAAGGTCGATTTCGTGCGTATCCGCATCTTCGCCATGCAGGGCCTGGTGGTGGGCCTGGCCGGGGTGATCCTGGCATCCCGCATGACGTCCGGGCAGCCCAACACATCGACCGGCTACTCAATGGACGTGATATCGGCCTGCGTCCTGGGCGGGGTGTCCCTCTCGGGCGGGACGGGAAAGGTGTCGGGAGCCATGGTGGGGGTCCTCATCATGGGCACCGTCCAGAACGCGATGAATCTCCTCAACATGCCAACCTTCTACCAGTACGTCACCCGCGGCCTCATCCTCCTCCTGGCCGTCCTCTTCGACCAGCTGCGGGGCGGGAGGCTGTCCCTGCGCCACCCTCCCTCGGCCGCCTCGCCGGGCCGCGACTCCTGAGGGGGAACCCCTCCTTGATCAGCCGCCCCGGACTCCTGATCAGCCCTTTTTTCCCCATGCGTCTGGCCATATAGACCGGTCCAGGGTACAATGACCGCGGAGGGTAGCCAAAATGGAACAATTGATGTTTGTGATCCTCATCGTCGAGCTGGCTTGGTGGTTGATCTGGATCGTCATTTCGCTGGGGAAGAGGGCCTTCGCCATCTTCGCCTTCCTCCTGGCCGCCGGGGCGGCTTTCGGCGCCGGGACCTGGTACCTGATCGCCTCGGGGGCCGTAGGCGCCTTCGTCCTCCTCGTCCTGCCCCTTCTGATCCTTCCGCCCATGGTCAGGATCGTGGCCGAATACGAGCGCGGGGTGCTCTACCGCCTGGGGCGGATGAAGGCTATTCTCACCCCCGGCCTCAACCTGGCCTTCCCCCTGGGCATCGACAAGATCCGCAAGATAGACATGCGCACGGTCACTTTCGACGTGCCCAAGCAGGAGGTCATCACCCGCGACAACGTGCCGGTCCTGGTGGACGCAGTGGTCTACTTCAATGTCTTCGACCCGGACCTGGCGGTCAATAAGGTGGTCGACTACGTTAAGAGCACCAACTTCCTGGGCCAGACCATCCTGCGCTCGGTGCTGGGCGAGTATGAGCTGGACGATCTATTGTCCCAACGTAACAAGCTCAACGACAAGCTCAAGGAGCTCCTGGACACGGCCACCGACGCATGGGGCATCAAGGTGTCGGCGGTTGAGGTCAAGGCCATCGAGCTGGCTGAGGACATGAAGCGGGCCATGGCCCGCCAGGCCGAGGCCGAGCGCGAGCGCCGGGCCAAGATCATCGCCGCCGAGGGCGAGCTGCAGGCCAGCGAGAAGTTGGCTCAGGCCGCCGCCGTCATAGGCCGCGAGGGCAGCGCCCTGCAGCTGCGCTACCTCCAGACCCTGACCGAAATATCCGTGGAGAAGAACTCCACCATCATCTTCCCCCTGCCCATGGAGGTCCTGCGCTTCTTCCAGAAGTGAGGCGGGCGGCCGAATGATGAGGGAATACTCTGACCCGCGGGCCTACGCTGCCCTGGACGCGGCCGGCTTGGCGGGGAGCGTCCTGCGTTGCCCGCACTGCCGGGCCGACCACTCCGTGCCGATAGGCTTTATGGCTGTCGGGCCGGATGTGGCCGGGCTCGTGCCGGAACTGGCCTCCTCCCTGGCTGCGGAGGGGAAGCCCATCCTCCTCGTGCATGACGCGGCCATCGCCGATATCATCATGGCGGCCCTGCCGGAACGCCTGCTCGGCCTGCCCTGGCTGCCCTTGCCCCTGGGCGGGGCCGGCCAGCACCTTGACTCGACCGTCGAATTGGGCGACCAGGCCGCCCGAGCCGCAGCCGCCTCAGGGGCCGGCTTGGTTCTGGGAGCGGGCTCCGGGGTGATAGCCGACCTGGCCAAGTGGATCGGCGACAGGGCCGGCCTGCCGGTCATCCTCTACGGGACGGCCGCCTCCATGAATGCCCACGCCTCCATCACCGCCACCATGACCCGCTGCGGCGTGAAGGAGAGCGTCTGGCTCGCACCCCCGCGGGCCGTCCTCATGGACTCATGCCTGGCAGCGGCGGCGCCCCTGCCCATGCGCCTGGCCGGCCTGGGCGACCTGTGCGCCCGCAATGTCTGCAACGCCGACTGGAAGTTGGGCCGGATCCTGCGCGGGCGGGCTTTTTGCCCCGTCCCCTTCGAGCTGACGGCCCGAAGCCAGGGCGCCTGCCAGGCCTTGGCGGCCGAGCTGAGGAGGGGCAGCCCTGAGGCCGCTCTGGCATACTCCGAGGCCTGCCTTGTGTCGGCCGCCTCCATGACCATGATGGCAGGGGACACCTCGGCATCCTCGGGCTTGGAACACGTCTTCTCCCATTACTGCGACCTCCAGGCCGAGATGGGCCAAGCCCCCAAGAACCTCCACGGTCTCCAGGTGGGCATCGGCGTCCTCATCGCTTTCGCCCTCTGGGACTATCTGCGGAATGTCGATCCAGGCAGCCTGGATCCCGATGCCCTGGCGGCCGCCCGCCCCCCCATCGAAACCCTCGAGGAGGAGAACCGCCGCCTCTTCGGGAACAAGGCCGGGCTCTTTAACAAGGCCGTGCAGGCCAAGTGGATTCCCGAGGCCGAGTACCCGGACTACCTCAGGCGCGTCCTGGAGGGCTGGGGGCCCATGTGGGAGGAACTCGCCCCCTACTTGGGAGAGAGGGCCGCCGTCGAAAAGGCCTACGCGGAGGCCGGCTTCCCCCGCAGCCTGGACGCCATACAGCGCAGCCGGGACCATGCCTTGGACATACTCAGGTTCGGCTGGCGCTACCGATCGCGCTACACGGCCCTGGACCTTGCTTGGGAGCTTGGCATCCTCCCCGCAGCGGCCGAGGACATCCTCTCAGGCGCCGGGCTGGCCTGAGGCGCGGACATGGCTCGCAGGGACATCGTGCTGGGGCTCGACTGCGGCACGAGCTCGGCCAAGGCCCTGGCGATAGACAGGCGGGGGGGGATCCTGGCAGAGGCCCGCTCTCCCATACCCCTGCGCGAGCCCGGGCAACGCCTCTGCGAGCAGGAGGCCGAGGACTGGTGGAAGGCCTCCCTGGAGGCTCTGACCGGAGCCGCCGCTGCGGCCGGTCCGGAACGAGTGGCGGGGATAGCCATCTCCCACCAGCGCGAATCCTTCGCGGCCCTGGACGCCGATGGCCGGCCCCTCCGACCAGCCATGCTCTGGATGGACGCCCGCGCCGCACCCCTCCTTGAGAGCCTACGCGCGAGCCTGAACGGCCTCCTGGGTCCGGGGGGCTTCAGGGCCGCCACGGGCAAGGTCCTTTCAGCCAACCTGAGCCTGGGCAAGATAGAGTGGATGCGCCTGCACGAGCCCGCCCTCTTCGAAAGGGCAGCCCTTTTCCTTGACGTCCAGGCCTACCTTGCCCTGCGCCTCTGCGGGCGGGCCGTCACCGGCTGGGGCAGCGCCGATCCGACCGGCCTCTTCGACATGGGCGCGCGGACTTGGTCAGAGCCCATCATGGCCGCTGTGGGCTTGGAGGCCGGTCGTCTCCCGGAGGTCATGGCGCCCGGGACGCCCATCGGAGGCCTTCTCCCGGAGGCGGCCCGCGCCTGCGGTTTGGACGCGGGTATCCCCCTCGTCTGCGGCCTGGGCGACGGGCAGGCCGCAGGCCTGGGGGCGGGAATCCTAGGGCCGGGCGAATCCTATCTCAGCCTGGGCACATCCATCGTCAGCGGAACTTGGGCTCCTGCCTGCCTTGACGATCCTGGCTTCCGGGCATCCTTCGGGGGCGTCCCGGGCTCCTACTACCTCGAGACTGTCATTTTGGGCGGATCATCCTCCCTGGACTGGTTCGATTCGCGCTACGCCCGAGCGGCTGAAGACCCCGCCCGGGCGGAAGGTTCGGGATACATAGCCGACCTGCCCCCGGGGGTGGAAGGCCTCCTCTTCCTACCCTACCTGCGCGGGGCTATGGGACCCCAATGGGACGCCCGCGCCTCCGGAGCCCTGGTGGGTCTGCGCCCCTGTCACGGTCCGGCCCATGTCCGCAGAGCTATCATGGAGGGCCTGGCCATGGAGCTGCGGCTTCAGAGCGGCTGCGTGGAAGAGGCCCTGGCCCGCGTGGGCGGAGCGCCCTCTCCCATACGCGCCTATGTGGCCGCCGGGGGCGGGGCTCGCGACACCTCCTGGCTGGGCATAATCGCTGACGCCACCGGGAGGCCAGTGCGCTCCGCGCGCACGGAAGAATGCGCCGCCCTGGGGGCGGGCATGCTGGCGGCGGCCGGGGCCGGCCTCCATCCCTCTGTGGCCGAGGCGGCCCGGGCCATGGCCGGCGAGAGGGGGGAGGCCGTCCTCCCTGACCCCTCCCGGGCTGAGGCCTATACGCGGATTTTCCAGAACGCCTATGTCGGTCTCTACCCAGCCCTCAGGAGCTGCATGCGCGGGCTCGATGAGGCCTGCGGCCTGGAAGGGCCCTGAGGGAGTATGGGCGAAATTGAACAATTACCGGGCCCGCCCTGGTGCTTCCGGGATAGGGGGAGGGCTGGGGAGCCTGCCGAGGCTTGAAGGCGGACTGCGGGGGAAAGGGCGGGAGCTCTTGCCCCCGGCGGATCAGGGCTGGGGAGGGAGGCCTTCGGTGCCGCAGGACTGCCGGAGGATGAGACTGGCCGGAATGGAGACGACATCGTCTGCGGAGCCGGCCGAAGGCGCTGCGGAGGTCTCCCAGCCCTCCAGGCGTTCCAGTAGACTCCGGGCCATGAGGCGGCCAAGTCCCTCCCTGTCGTAGCCCACGGTGGTCAGGGCGGGGTGTGTCCAGGTGGAAGCCTCTATGTTATCGAAGCCCGTGACGGCGATGTCATCGGGTATGCGGAAGCCCCGGGCAAGGATTGCCCGCATTGCCCCTAGGGCCATTTGGTCGTTGGCCGCCACGACTACCCTCGTCCGCAAGCCCCTGTCCAGGAAGGCTCCCATGGCCGCCTCGGCCGGCTGGACCTTGAAGGAGCCTTGTAGGAGTCTCTCGGGCTCAAGGGCCAGGCCGGCGCGCTTGAGGGCGGCCTTGAACACCCGCTTTCGCTCGATTGCGTCGTTCGAGCGCGGATCCCCGTCCAGGTAGGCGAAGTCTCGGAAGCCGTGGGAGAGGAGGTGCTCCATGAGGGCGGCCATGCCCTCGCGGTTCTGGATGCCGAAGCGCGGGCAGCCGGGGACGCTGAAGCGGGAGTCGAAGAGGACCAGGGGTATTCGCCTGGCCATATCCTCCAGGAGATCGCGCCCGGCTACGCCGGGATTGAGGATCAGGGCGCCGGAGATCATAGAGTCATGAGCCATGCGCGAGGCGGTTTCCCTGCCGCCCGCGTCCAGGGTGACGGCCAGGATGCCGAAGCCGGCGCCCCGCAGGACATCGTGGGCGCCTTCCATGATATCGCTGAAGAAGGGCCCGCCGACGCCGTCCATGAAGATGCCCATGACCTTGGCGCGGGTTCCGCGCAGGGCCAGGGCCACTGAGCTGGGGCGGTAACCGAGCTGCTTGGCGATCTTCTGGATGCGCGCGCGGGTGGGGCCGGACAGGCGCCCCCCCCCGTTCAGGGCATAGGAGGCCGCGGCCACGGACACGCCCGCACGGGCGGCCACATCACGTATGGTGGCCATGCCTTCCCGCTGGGATTAAACGTTTCATCTATCGGAATAGTAGCACGCTGCGGGAGGGGCGTCAAACCAGACCGGCTGTTCGGGCGCGCAGGGAGGCGGCGACCGCCTCAAGCTCCGCGGAGGCGGCCGCTTTCTCCCAGTCTGAGGCGTCAGGGCCCCAGGCCTGGTTCTTCCCGGGCGGCGGGCAGCCGGCGAGGCGGAAACCGCTCCCGGGCGTGGCCGGAACCTTGCCCCAGGCATCCCAGGGCGATGTCTTGACGTGGGGGCCGAAGCGGCAGGATAGGAAGGCGGCCTGGGCTGCGTCGCGCCAGGGGCGGGCGAGCCAGACGCTTCCGTCCGGGACCCCCGGGGCGGCCTCGAATAAGCAGGAGGAGAAGAGAAAGCCAGCCGGGGAGCCGGGCGGCGTGGAGGGGGCGGCTACGTAGCCCGGGCCGATCGAGACGATGCGACAGTCTTCGAAGAGGGCCTGTGCCGATCCAAAAATGAAATCCACGTCGCCCTCGATGGTACAGCCGCGGTAGAGCTGGCGCTGGGCCAGGCGCGGCCGGCCTTCGCGCGGCCCCCCGAAATCCCTGCCTTCCATGGGGTAGGGCGGCAGGGGGCCCAGAAAGAGGCTGTCCTGGCATCCTGAAATACGGCAGTCCTCCACGAGGATGCCGTCAGCGTCTGCGTAGAGGGCCACGGCCTGTCCGACATCCCTGCCGGCCCCGGCATCGTTCCTGACGTGGAGACCGCTCAGGCGCTGCTGAGGCCCGCCCAAGAGGAGGGTGAAGGAGGCGAAGGTGCGCATGGGTCGGCCGTCAGGGCCCGGCTTGCGTGCAGAATCGTCCCAGGTCAGGATCGCGGGCTCCATGCCGGCCCCGCGGATCTCCAGGCCGGGTATGTCGATCAAGAGCTTTTCTCTGTAGAGCCCGGGCTCCACCAGGATGAGGGCCCCGGCGGCTTCCTCGCTATCGGGCAAGCGGGCCAGGGCTAGGCCCAGGCTGGGGGCGTCCCCGCCCCCGGCAGGATCTACGCGCAGGACCCTGCGAGGCTCCCCGGTCATGAGCGGAGGAAGAGGCACTCGCGCGCCGAGAGCCTGATCCGGCCAGCCCCAAGGGCCTGGCCCGCGGGGCGGGCGGTGGATAGGAGGACAGAGCCCGGGGCGTCCAGGCGGAAGGATGCCGGGCGATCCTTGAAATTGAGGATGACTCTGATCCCGCGCCCTTCCATGCGCCTTTCGTAGGCCAGGATACCGGGCGGCCCGTCCAGGAAGCGCAGTTCCCCCAGCCTGAGGGCCGGCTCGGCCTTCCTGAGGCGGAGCAGCGTTTTATAGAAGGAGAGGAGGGATGAGGGATCCCCGGCCTGATCCTTGACGTTCAGGCCGCGGTAGCCTGGATCCACGGGAAGCCAGGGGCTTGCGGAACTGAAGCCTGCATTGGGGCTCCCGTCCCATTGCATGGGCCTGCGCTCGGGGTCGCGGCCGATGAAGCCCAGGGGCCAGGTGTGCTTTCCCAGGGGGTCGCGCAGGGCCTTCCTGGGAAGGCGGCGGCAGCCCATGCCTATCTCCTCGCCATAATAGATGAAGGGAGTCCCGCGCAGGCTCAGGAGCATGGCCGCCAGGAGGCGGGCCCGCCCCTGGGTGGCCCTAAGTCCGGCCTGCCCCGGCAGGCGCGAGCGATAGCGGTGGACGGCCCTGGGCCTATCGTGGTTGGAGAGGGCCAGGGCGGCCCAGCCCCCCTCGGGCAGGGCGGCGTAGCATGTCTCCAAGGCCTTCCTGAAGCGGGCCGGGCGGAAGGGCTGGGAAGTGAAGTTGAAGTCGAAGGCCAGGTGGAGCTCGTCGCCCCGGCCCAGACAGGAGGCCGAGAGGGCGGCATCCTGGCCGTAGGGTTCGCCGATGAGGACCTTGTCCCCGGCTTGGTCGGCGATCGTCCGGAATTTGCGCAGGATATCGTGGACCTCGGGTTGGTTGCGGTCGTAGACGTGGCGCTGGAGCATGTCCGGGATGAGGACGGGCGAGAGGGGATTGGAGCGCAGGGCCTGGTCCTTGAGGTAACCGGTGCATACGTCCAGGCGGTAGCCGTCTGCCCCCAGGCCCAGCCAGAAGCGCAGGATATCGTGGATGGCGGCTTTGAGGGGCGGATGGCGCCAGTCGAATTCGGGCTGATCCGGGGTGAAAGTGCCCAGGTACCACTCGCCCGTGGTCGGATTGGGGTGCCAGGCGCTGCCTAGAGTGAAGGCGCAGCGCCAGTTATTGGGCCTGCGCCGGCCCCGCATGGGCGCCCACAGGTAATAGGCGTGGTAGGGCGATGCCTTGGATGCGCGGGCCTCCAGGAACCAGGGGTGCTGGTCTGAGCTGTGATTGACTACGAGGTCCAGGACCACCCGCATGCCGCGGGCGTGGGCCTGGGCAAGGAGCTCCTTGAAGTCGTCCATGCTCCCGTATTCCGGGGCTATCGAGTAATAGTCGGATATGTCGTAGCCGTAATCGCGCTGGGGCGAGGCGAAGAAGGGCGAGAACCACAGGGCGTCCACGCCCAGGCCCCCGCCCTTCCCGTCGTTGAGGTGGTCCAGGCGGGAGATGGCTCCGCGCAGATCCCCGATCCCGTCTCCATTCGCGTCCATGAAGCTGCGCGGATAGATCTGATAGAAAACCGCCTCTCGCCACCATTCGGCCATGGCCCCTCACCCCCTGGGAGCCATCATACCCCCTCCTGGGGCTCCGTCAAGGATCCGCCCAAGCCTCGGCTACCAGGGGCAGGGCCGCTCCGCCGGCGCCCTGGCCGGAGAAGCCGCCTGAGTATTCGCGTTGGCTGAAACCAGCCTGGGCGAGCAGGCCGTCCAGGCGCGCCCGGCCCAGGGCCTACAGGGGCAGGCCGGGGCGAGGAGGGCGTAGAATGCCTCCCCGCCTGTAGGGCTCATTCCCAATCCAGGAGGCGGCGCTCGCCCTGGAGGGCGCGGATCTCCGTGCAATCCTGACTGGCCTCTATGGTGCCTCGGTAGGTACCGTCCTGGTCGTAAACCGGGAAGTAGCGGATGTGCACGAAGCGCCCGCCCAGCTCGATCCAGAACTCGGCCGAATCGCGCTCCTTCCGCTTGAAGGCCTCCACGATGCGCTCGACAACGTGGACGCTCTTGGCGGGGTGGCAGTTGCGCACGTCGCGGCCGATGATGGCCGGGCTGCGCGGGAAGACCCGGTGCTGGCTGCCCGTGTAGTAAAGCACCTTGTCGTGTTCATCCACGAAGGTGACGTCCATGGGCAGGGCCTTCAGCATCAGGTCGATCTGCTCGGGAGACAGGGCCCCTACAGAGAGGGGAACCGTCCCGGCCGCCGTCCCCTCGGATCCGTGATCCTGGGCGGGCGCGAGGGCTCGCCCGGTGGGAATGGCCCCAGCGCTTCCGGCGGCGCGCAGGGCGAGCATTGGATCGTACTCAGCCCCTGGACGTATCCAGGCATAGCCGATCTCCTCCTCGCCCCGGCGCACGCGCGCCCAGTCCGCCTCGCCCAGCTTGCGTAGGGCAGCCGGGAAGAGAATCTTCTCCTCCTTGAAGATCATGCCCTTCAGTGCGGCCGACAGGACCGGGAAAGTTTTGGCCGCATAGGCCTTGGCATCGGACGAACCGGACTCGAGGGCCTGGAGGCACGCCTTGAGGAGGGAGCGCAGCTCGTCGTCCTTGGCCCACATCACCTTGGAGGGGCCGCTGAAGCCGCGGGCTTCCAGGAGGGGGAAGAGTTGGTTCTCCTTGCGCCTGAGGTGGAGCTCGTAGGCCGAGAGCTCCCTAGTTACGGCTACCAGCTCGTCTGCCGGGGCGTCCGCCCTCAGGGCCCCGGCCAGGCGCTTGAGGATGGCTAGGGCGGCGCGGTTCTCGGCCTTGAAGCTGTGGACTGGATGCCCGCTCATGCGCGCCAGCCGGGCCGCTCGGCCCCCGCCCCAAGGCAGGGCCGGCCTCAGAAGGGCCTTCTCGAAGACGGCCGCGTGGACGTCGCAGAGGCGGGTGATCTCCTCGACCGGGAAACCCTCGTCGATGAGGGACTGCTCCATGGCGGCGATACCGGCGGCGTCCACACCCTTCATCAGGCGGGCGAAGCGGTCGCGGGCCTTCTCCAGGGGCAAGCCTGCGTGCAGGTCCTTGATGAGGCGCTTGAGCCCCTCTTGGCTGGAATCAGCCTTCGTCAGGAATTCGCTCATATTCTGTCCTCCTCGGCCCGCAGCGCCTCAGCACGCCCCGCTGATCCAGCATCGAGGGATCGATGATGGATACTGCTCGCTGACTTCGCCGCCGCGGCGACTCCGGTATCAGTATAACGAGAAGGCGCGCCAGGCGGGCTTGACCCCGGTCAAGGCGGGCGGCTGGAAGGCCTTTCGTCGCATTGCTTTCCCCCTTTCAGGGGATTATCTTTTTCACATAAAGAGCAACAAAAAAAGGAGAACAGCCCATGCCCGCCGAACTGCTATTCGCCCTGGTGGCCTCGGCCGTCTCCGCGGCCGTGATGCTCGTCGCCCGTTTTATCCTCAGGCGCTCCGTCGTCTTCAATATCCTGGCCTCCCTAATGGGCGTAGCCGGGGCCGTCGCCATGCTGGCCTTCTTTCTAGGACGGGCCGGTCTCCAGCACCTCTTCTGGGCTGTCCCGGCCGGGGTACTCACTGTTGTAGTCAACATTTATTACATCCATCGTTCGGTAGCCCTGCCCCTGCGCGGCCTCAAGACCCAGCTCAGGGCCGTGGCCGAGGGGCAGGGGGACCTGAGCGTGCGCATAGAGATGAGGCAGCGCAACGAGCTGGGCGATCTGGCCGGGGACTTCAACCTCTTCCAGGAGAAGCTGGGCCGGATGATCGGGGCTATCAAGGCCTCTCAGGCCCAGGCTCTGTCCCTGAGCCAGGACCTGGCCGCCCAGACCGAGCAGAGCGGGGCGGCCCTGCGGCAGATATCCGCGAGCGCCGAATCCATCGCCGCCCGCTCGGGCTCCCTGGACGAGAGAATCGAGTCCTCGGGCAGGGCGGCCTCACAATTCCAGGACTTCCTGCGCAAGGCCGCCGAGCGAATCGGGGACCAGGCTGCCGAAATCGCCGAATCCTCCTCGGCCATAGAGGAGATGTCCGGATCCATCGGCAACGTAACCAAGACCGCCGAGGCCAAACTGGCCGCCACCCGAGAGCTGGCCGCCATGGCCGAGGAGGGCTCGGCGGCCATGGCGGAATCCGCCGAAGCCGTCGCGCGCATAGCCGGATCGGCGGAGATCATCAACGACACCCTCCAGATCATCAAGAACATTTCCGAGCAGACCAACCTCCTGGCCATGAACGCTGCCATCGAGGCCGCCCACGCGGGCGATGCCGGGCGGGGCTTCGCGGTGGTGGCCGACGAGATCCGCAAGTTGGCCGAGGACAGCGCCCAGAACGCCGACAGCATATCCGGCTCGCTCCAGGAGATCACCGGCATGATCAGGACTTCAAGCGACTCGGCCGAGCGGACGCGCGGGCTCTTCGAGGCCATCGTGGCCCGGATCGGCGAGCTGCGCGGCGGTATGGAGGAGATAGGCGCGGCCATGGGCGAGCTGGCCGAGGGCGGCCGGCAAATCCTGGTATCCCTGTCCACCCTCGTGCGTTCCACCGCCGAGATCAAAGACGCCTCGACCGGCATGACCCGGGGCGTGTCAGAACTGGTGGAGACGCTCGACTCCATCTCAGCCTTCTCGCGCGAGATCCGAGACGGCATGGCCGAGATATCCCGCGGCATCGCCGACCTCTTCCAGGCCCAGGCCCGCATCAGCGCGGCCGGCGGCAGCAACGCCGAGAGCCTTAGGACTCTGGAGGAGCTGGTGGGGCGCTTCAAGCTGGCCTGATCCACGATGCCGGGGGCGGGGGACGAATTCGCTTGCCCGCGCCCGTCCCGGGCATGTATAGTCGAGCCCATGGACAAGGGTCGCCCGCGCGAGCTCCGGGAGCTGCTCGAGAATTCGGTCGAGCGCTTCGGCCATCGGGACGCCCTGTGCTGGGCGGGCGGGCGCCGCTACAGCTATGCCGAGGTTTCAAGTGAAGCGCTCAGTGTCGCCCTGCGCCTGGCCCAGCGCGGTATCCGCCGCGGGGATCGGGTGGCCTTGGTATCTGAGTCGCGCCCTGAGTGGGGCATAGCCTACCTGGGCATCACCTGCGCCGGCTTCGTGGCCGTGCCCGTCCTGACGGATTTCGCCCCATCCCAGATCGCCGCCATCCTTGCCCACGCCGAGTGCGCCTTAGCTATCGCCTCCCCGCGCCTCCAGGAGAAGCTGGATGACGCCGTCCGCGCGCGCCTGCCGGTGGCCGACCTGGGGGAAATGGTGCGCCTTCCGGAGGAGGACGCCGAGGCGGACGACCTGGTCGCCGACCCCGTGCCCGTCACTTGGGAGGCCTTCCACCGACCGGAGGAGTCCGCCCTGGCCGCCATCATCTACACCTCCGGCACCACCGGCCAACCCAAGGGAGTGATGCTCAGCCACGGCGCCCTGGCCTTCGACGCCTGGGCTTCCTCCAGCGCCGCCCGGATCTACCCGCATGACCGCTTCCTGTCCATCCTGCCCCTGGCCCATTCCTACGAGTGCACGGTGGGCTTTCTGGCCCCCTTCCTCTACGGGGCCAGCATCCACTACCTGGACAGGCCCCCGGCGCCCTCCGTCCTTCTCCCGGCCCTGGCCGCCGTGCGCCCGACCATGATGCTCTCGGTGCCCCTGGTGATTGAGAAGATCGTCCGCACATCGATCTTCCCCAAGATCGCGGCCATGCGCCTGCCCAAGCCCCGCCTTCTCAGGGCCTTCTTCCTCAAGCTCATCCAGCGCGTCGCGGGTAAGAAGCTCATGCGCACCTTCGGCGGCAAGATACGCTTCTTCGGAGTGGGCGGGGCCGCCCTGGCCTCCGACGTGGAGGACTTCCTGCGGGCCGCCCGCTTCCCCTACGCCTGCGGCTACGGCATGACCGAGGCCGCCCCCCTGGTGAGCGGCGTCGGGCCGTCGCGGAGCAAGCCCTACTGCGTCGGGCCGGCCCTGCGGGGCGTCAGGCTGCGCATCGCCCCGCCCCTGGGCAGCGAGGGCGAGGGCGAGATCCAGGTGAGCGGGCCCAACCTGATGTCCGGCTACTACAAGAGCCCCGACCTGAGCAAGGCCGCCTTCACCGAGGACGGCTGGCTCAGGACGGGCGACCTGGGCACCCTGGACAGGGATGGCTACCTGCGCATCCGCGGGCGCATCAAGACCATGATCCTGGGCCCCTCCGGGGAGAACATCTATCCCGAGGAGATCGAGGCCCTGATCAACTCCTACGACTTCGTGGAGGAGTCTCTGGTCTACGCGGACAAGGTCCACGGCCTGACCGCCCTGGTCCAGCTCAAGCCCGAGGCCCTGGAGGCCATCCTCAAGGGGGCTGTCCAAGCGGTTGACAAGGTGGAGGACGGCCTGACCTCCCTGGAGAGTGCGGCCGCCCACCTCCTCGAGTCCCTGCGCAAGGGCGTCAACCAGCGCCTGGCCGGCTTCTCGCGGGTCAAGCGCTTCGTGGCCCGCCATGAGCCCTTCGAGAAGACCCCCAGCAAGAAGATCAAGCGCGACCAACTGCCTCAGGGCGGGGCCTGAGGCGTTTTGGGCCGCGCAGGCCCCTGGAGCGGGGGAGGGAGGATCCCCATCCTCCCTCCCGCCTTGAAGGACCTATCGCTTGAATGACTCCGCCGGACGCCCCCTCCCTCTAGGAAGAATCATATCGGGCCTCCGCCTCAGCTACTCATGACGCGTTGCGCGACGTCAGGCGCTTGGCGGCCGCCTCCATGGGCAGGACCAGGGCGGCCAGGAGGAGGAAGGCGTAGAGGGCCGTGAGGAGGACCATGGCCAGGTTGGGTCCCGTGCGCGTTCTGTCGAAAAAGGCCTCGAAGAAGTAGGCCGTCCCGGCCAGGAGGGAGTAGGCCGCGGCCAGGAGGATGGAACGCCTGATGGAGGCGAACACAATCCCGGCCTCAGCCGCCCCGTCCCCTCCTCCACGGGCGTGGCCCAGGACGGCCTTGAATGCCTCGAGGGCTGCGGCCGGGCCGGGTCCCGCCAAGAGGGCCCCCAGGGGTATGAAGAGGACGACGCAGATCGAGGGCAGGTCGTAGATAAGGATGAGCTGGCCCGCCAGGACCAGGGGGAGGAGGACGGCCAGGATGACGGCCAAAATACGCGGCAAGGCCCGGGCCCTCCCCGGGTTCCGGACCTCCTCGACGGCGGGCTGGAGGGCGGGCGAGCCCGCGCGGGCCGCTAGGGACAGGTCTAGGGAGTCGCGCAGGGGCAGGATGAGGACGGCCAGGATGAGAAGTCCGTAGAGGGAGGGCACGAATGTGGCCCCGAAGGTGGCTCCCAAGAGGGCGCGGTCGGCTAGTTTCCTCATCATCAGGATATTCCCCACGAGGAAGGTGATGGCGCAGGCCAGGAACTCGGCCTTGGCCATCAGGCAGATGAGGTTCCGGGCCGAGCGCAGCTCTTCCGGCGGAGCCACCGCGGAGGGCCGGAAGGCGAGCCCGAGGGCCCGTCCCAGGCCGCGCGGGCCAGCCGATGCCAAGGCCGAGAGCAAAGGCAGGCCTAGCATGAAGGCCAGGGCCGGCGGATCCAAGGCGAAGCGCGGATCCCCGCCGCTGCCCAGGATGGCCAGGAGGGCCGCCCCCAGGGCGACCGCGAGACCGGCTATGTACCTGATGATCATAATTCGACTCCTTTCGATGTGTGGCTGGCGAAGGACTCGTGGATGGCGCGCCAATCGGCGTCCAGCCGGGTCGAGTCCGGCTTCCACCCGCGGATGAGCGATACAATCGAATCGCCGCCGGACTGCGCCGCGGACGGGGCCGTCGCCCATCCCGCTGTCATGAGGAGGAGGGCCGCCGCGGCCATGAGGATGGAGGGCAGGACGCGCTCGCGCCTTGGCATGGAATGCCTCGGCATGGGATGGCCCGCGATTCCTTTGGGGACGGTCGGGGAGGGGAGGGCGGCCGCCTCCTCCAGCCTGCGCCGATAATAATCCTTGAGGAGGGCCTCGGCTTCACCGGAATGCTTCATCCGAACTCCTTCCTGTAGCAGGCCGCCAGGCGCTTTCTCAAGGCGGCCATTTTCCATTTCACCGTGCCCAGGGGCATGCCCAGGGCGCGGGCTATCTCCGGATAGGCCATGCCCTCGGCGAAGGCCAGGTGGAGGAGCTCGCGCTCCCCGTCCCGGAGCGAGTCCAGGAAGGCGCGCACGAAGGCCTCCTCCTCCCCGCGCAGGGCCTGGGCCTCAGGGCCCGGGTAGGGCGAGGGGAGGCCCTCCGCCGACTCCGATCCCCCCACAATTCCATTTTCTCCGGCGTCGCGGCGCCTCTCGCGGCGGGCGGCAGACTTGAGGGCGGCCAGGGCCGCGTTGCGCGCCACCCGGTAGAGCCAGGCCCGCGGCTCGGCGCCCAGGTCCCCGGCATTTTTCCAATAGGAAAACAGGCAAGCCTGGAGGACATCATCCCTGTCCATCGGGCCCAGGCCACGGAAGGCCTGGAGGTAGACCGCCAGGCCGGGACGGATGGAGAGCCAGTAGGCCATCCGGCCTTCCTCGCCCATTGGACCCATGGCTTGCCCAACCGCGGGAGTCTCAACATCGCTGTCCATTCCGCCGGGCGGATCATCCTGCGCGCGCATCGGAGCATAATACGACGGCCGGAGCCGGGCGGTTGCACATTTTAGAGAGTAAGCGCAGATTAAAACTGTGGCTATCGCGAGTTGCGCAACTAAGGTGATCGATGTGAGATATTTTCATACGATATGAGATACTTTCCTAGGGAAAAAACTCGAATTTGGGCAATACTGCATCCAACATTCGGCTGCGAGAGGTAGGAAGGCGATAGGGGGCGGTGGCCGCATCATCCCCAGCTCTTAGGCTGAGGGGGTTGCGCATGCATCCATACTGTATGATGTGGTAATCATTATCCCGGAGTCCAGCTCAGGGATGGCGGGCACTACGTGCTGGAATTCGACGCCAGGGCGGATGACGGGCATAGATATTCGATATTCGCGAAAATGGCGGGACATACCTATTCCTTTTTAAGCCCGGATTTCTCCGCGAATATCAGAGACGGCACGAGAATTTCGAATTCGCCTTCCCCGCCGCCTGCGCGCGGCGCCCCTTTCCGGGAGTGAGCTCCGCCTTCGCTTGACCCGCGTTGGCTGCTCAACTATATTTCAAGAGCTATGCCTGACAACGAGATAATCCCTATAGAGCAGATACTACCCAATCGGCTTCCCCTGATCCCCCTCTCGGGGAGGCCCATTTTCCCGGGTATCTTCACGCCCCTCATGATCACCGGGGCCGACGACCTCAAGGCCGTGGACGACAGCCTTTCGCGCGACGGTATCATCGGCCTCATCCTGGTCAAAAACGAATCTGAGAGCCCCAAGCAGGCGGATTTCTTCTCCGTGGGCACGGTGGCAAAGATCGTCAAGCGCATCAACCTCCCGGACGGGGGGGTGAATGTTTTCATTTCCACGCTGAAACGTTTCCGGATCAAGAAATTCCTCTCGGCCGGGGCACCCTTCGTAGCCGCCGCCGAATACTTGGACGACGAGAACGACTCATCGGACGAGGTCAAGGCGCTGACCCGGGCCCTGCTTTCGGAGATGAAGCAGGTTTCCGAGAACAACCCGCTCTTCTCCGAGGAAATGCGGCTCAACATGGTCAACATCGATCATCCCGGAAAGATAGCCGACTTCATCACAAGCATCCTGAACATCGACAAGCTGGAGCAGCAGAAGGTCCTGGAGATGACCGATGTGAAAGAGCGCATGCAGAAGGTGCTGCTCTTCATCAAGCGCGAGCAGGAGCTCCTGCGCATCCAGAAGAAGATCCAGGGCGACATCAACGCCAAGATAGAGAAAAACCAGCGCGAGTTCTTCCTGCGCGAGCAGCTCAAGGCCATTCAGGCCGAGCTGGGCATGCCCGGGGACGCCAAGGCCCAGGACGTCCAGCGCTTCCGCGAGCGCGTGGCTTCCTTCGGCTTCGAGGGCGAGGTCAAGGAGCAGGTGGAGCAGGAGTTGGAGAAATTCGCCCTGATGGACCCCAATTCGAGCGAGTACGTAGTCACCCGCAATTGGCTGGATACGGTCTGCTCCCTGCCCTGGAAGCCCGAGCCGGCGGCGGATTTCGACGCCCTCAAGGCCCGGGCCGTCCTGGAGGCCGACCACTATGGGCTGGAGGATGTCAAGGACCGCATTCTGGAGTACCTGGCGGTGCGCAAGCTCAAGCGCGATGTCAAGGGCTCGATCCTCTGCCTGGTGGGGCCGCCCGGGGTAGGCAAGACCAGCGTGGGTAAATCCATCGCCCGAGCCCTGGGCAAGCAGTTCTTCCGCTTTTCCGTGGGCGGCATGCGCGACGAGGCCGAGATCAAGGGCCACCGGCGCACCTACGTGGGGGCCATGCCCGGGAAGATCATCCAGGGCCTCAAGATCGTCAAGTCGAGCTCGCCGGTCTTCATGATCGACGAGATCGACAAGATGGGCGCCTCATTCCAAGGCGACCCCTCCTCAGCCCTCCTGGAGGTTCTGGACCCAGAGCAGAACGTGAGTTTCCGCGATCACTACCTGGACCTGCCCTTCGACGTGTCGGGCATCTTCTTCATCTGCACCGCCAATACCTTGGACTCCATCCCGCCGCCCCTGGTGGATCGCATGGAGATCATCCGCCTCTCGGGCTACATCGACTCGGAGAAGCTGGAGATAGCCAGACGCTACCTCATCCCCAAGAGCCTGGAGCGGGCCGGCCTGTCGAGGCGCCAGGCTCGCTACGACCGCGAGGCTATCCTCTTCATCGCCAACGGCTACGCCCGCGAGGCCGGGGTGCGGGCCCTGGAGAAGTCTTTCGACAAGATACACCGCAAGATCGCCAAGGCCATCGTCATGCAGGAAGCCTCGGCGCCGGGGGGCAAGGCGCCCGTGCCAGGCCAGATTTTCGAGATTGACGCAGCCGCAGCCGAGGCCTATCTCGGCAAGCCGGTCTTCCCAGAAGAAGTCCTCAAGCGGGCCGACCGTCCGGGGGTGGCGGTGGGATTGGCCTGGACCAACCTGGGCGGGGAGGTCCTCCTGATCGAGGCCACCAGCAACCCCGGCAAGGAGGGTTTCAAGCTGACCGGTCGCATGGGCGAGGTGATGCAGGAATCAGCCGCCATCGCTTTCACCTTCGTCCGACGCTTGGCCGCAGAAAAGTACGGTATAAATGCGGAATGGTTCGAGTCGCGCCAGATCCACCTCCATATCCCCGAGGGGGCCACGCCCAAGGACGGACCCAGCGCCGGCATCACCATGGCCACTGCCCTCCTGTCCCTGGTGACCGGGAAGCGGATCAAGGATAGGCTGGCCATGACCGGGGAACTCTCCCTCACCGGGAAGGTCCTGCCCATAGGTGGGCTCAAGGAGAAGACAATAGCCGCCAGGCGTAACAAGATCCGGGACATCGTATACCCGGCCCAGAATCGCAAGGACTTGGAGGAGATCCCCGAGCACGTCCGGAAGGGCATACGCTTCCATCCTGTGGAGAGCATGGAGGAGGTTCTGGCCATAGTCCTGTGAGGAAGGGGGCGCCTCAGGGGCCGGGGCTGACTTGCGCCGGCGGCCCCGGGCGCTTTACTATAGTCCCGCCATGCTGGAAGAATTCAAGAAGGTCAGGCAGCGCCCGGGCGAGGGCTTACGGCGCTTTTTCTCGGACGGCTATTTCGAGCTCATGGTCTGGTACGGTGAAGGGGATGTCGGGATCACCGGCTTCCAACTGGCCTACGATGTCAAGAAGCATGAGCGCGTGATCACCTACAAAACCGACGAGGATCGGGTCATGCGCAGCCACCATTACAATACCGGCACGGCCTTCGAGCTCCACGGCAGCGAGCAATCATCCATCTTGGCCGGCGATGCCGGCCCCGTGGATCCCACTCTCGTGGAGCACTTTCTCCTCGCAGCCCGCCACCTTGAACCCGCCATCCTGGACTACGTGAGAACCCGCCTCCGCGATTTCACCTAAACCCAACCTGCCGGTCCCAGCGCCCCTGAAACGAAAAACGGTGTCGCTGGCAATAGAGGCGCGGATCCGAATGTACTATGAAGGCGCGGGTGGCTGGGAGAATGCGGGGGAGCGCCTTGTGAGTCTGCGAACACGAAGCGAGCCCGCATTCCCCCAGCCAGGCCCCGCATACTACAGAATCGGATCCGCGTATTTTTCTATTGCGTAGCACCGTTTTTCGCTTTAGGATAGCCACTCATGAGGGATTTCAAAGTCTGGGAATTCATCCTCAACCCGCCCCTCATGGGCGCCCTGGTGGCCATGGGGAGCGCCCAGGTATTCAAAGCCCTGGTGAAGCCCCTCTTCAAGGGCCAGCGCCCCAGCCTGCGCAAGATATCGGATTACGGCGGCTTTCCCTCTGGCCATACAGCCTTCATCATCGCCTGCGCGGCCGGTGTGGGCATCGACCAAGGCTTCCGCTCGGCAATCTTCGGCCTGGCGGCGGTCACGGCCGCCATCCTGGTCTACGACATCATCAAGCTCAGAAAGACCGTTGAGGTCACCTGGGCCGAGACCGAGCGCCTTCTCAAGGAAGCCTCTCTCCAGCCCGCCGAGCGACCTCCCCAGTTCCGCGCCCACAGCTTGGCCGAGGTGCTGGGCGGGGCCGCCTGGGGCTTGGCATGCGCGGTCGGGATAGCCTTCATCCCCTTCCCCTGATCTATTCTGGCTATGTTACTTGAGGTCCATTTCGCTCTCGCGCATTTCGGGATTGACTTCCGCGCGCAATCATGAAGGACCGGCCAGGAGGCTTCGGCGCGGCCCTCAGCGCTTCAGCAGGCCTTTGTCCGCCAGGAAGGTCTTCATTTTCTCCTCGTTCGCCTTCATGAGGGGGCAGAGGGGGAGGCGGAACTCCAGGTTGTCCATGATGCCCATGAGGTAGGCGGCGGTCTTCACCGGGATGGGGCTGGTCTCCACGAACATAAGGCGGTGGAAGGGCAGGAGCTCCATGTGGACGGCCAGGGCGCCGGCCAGGTCGCCCTTCCCGTGGAGGGCGAACATCTGCGCGCACTTCTCCGGCATGACGTTGGCCGTCACCGAGATGGAGCCGACCCCGCCCAGGGAGAGGAGGGGGTAGGCGGTGAAGTCGTCTCCGGACAGGAGGAGGAAGCCGGAGCGGGAAGCCTCTATGATCTCTACGGCCAGGCGCAGGTCCCCGGTGGCTTCCTTTATGCCGATGACGTTGGGCAGGCGCGAGAGGCGCCCGACGGTTTCCGCCGACATGGACACGGCGGTGCGCCCGGGCACGTTGTAGAGGACCATGGGCAGGGCTACCGCCTCGGCGATGGACTTGAAGTGCTGGAAGAGGCCTTCCTGGGTGGGCTTGTTGTAGTAGGGGGCTATGGAGAGGTGGGCGTCGGCCCCGGCCGCCTTGGCCGCCAGGCCCAGCTCGATGGCCTCGGCGGTGGAGTTGGAGCCCGTGCCGGCGATGACCGGGACCCGGCCCTTGGCGGCCTTGACCACGAAGGCCACCAGCTCCTCGTGTTCCTTGTGGCTGAGGGTGGCCGACTCCCCGGTGGTGCCCACGGGGACGATGCCGGAGGTGCCGGCGGCGATGTGGAATTCCACCAATCGCTCCACCTGGGCGTAATCAACCTTGCCGTCCCTGAAGGGCGTGATCAGCGCGACGATGGATCCTGAAAGCATGGGAGCCTCCGACCTTGCCAAGATGGGCCATCTTAGGCGAGGCCGGGCCGATGGTCAATGGCGCGCCTTGGCAGCCCGCCTCTCCCAGCGGAAGAGGAGGACGCTCGCGGATAGTCCGAAGAGGCACAAGCCTCCGAGGATGAACAGCGATGAGAGGTTGGCATCGGAGCCCAGGAAGCCATCCATGGCGTAGGTGGCCGGGAAGGCCCGGGCCAGGCGCTTCATGGTCTCCGGGAGGATGGATTCGGGCATGGTCAGGCCGCCCAGCATGATGGAGGGGACGAAGAGGACCTGGGCCGAGAGCATGGCGGCCGCCTCGGACCCAGCGAACGTCCCGATGAGCCAGCCCAGGCCGGAGAAGGCGCCCAGGGTCAGGAGCCAGGCCGCCGCGAAGCTTGGCCAGTCAGCCGGCAGGGGGGCCTTGAAGGCGAGATAGGACAGGAGGCCTATCAGGAGGGTGGCTATGGCCTCGTGGACAAGGAGGGCTAGGACGGGCACCAGGACGATGGCCCCGCGCGGCACGGCGTTGATTTTATAGCTGCGGTAGATGCCCGCGTTCCTTTCCTCCACCACCCGGCCGGGCAGGGAGAGGAAGGTCCCGCACATTATGGAAAAGACGGCCAGGGCGGGGATCATGCGTTCGATGAAGAGGGGATTGAGCTTGCCCATCAGGCCGCCCATCAGGGCCGCGTAGGCCAGGGGGAAGAGGTAGAGCATGAGGAGGCGGGCCCGGTCGCGGAAGCCGGATGCCAGCTCGTAGGCCAGGTGATGCAGGATCGCCTTCATATTTCCCTCCTCACGATTTCCATGAAGCGCTCCTCCAGGCTGGGGGGCTCCACGGAGAGCTCGGCTAGCTCGTCCCCGCGCGCGGACAGCCAGGCCACCAGGGCCGTCAGGGCCCGGCCGGGCTCTCCCGCCCGGTACAGGGCCTTGTCTCCCTCGAGGCCCTGGAAATCGGCGCCCGGGAGGGCGGGGCGTTCCCGGAGGATGGAGCCGTCGCGGCTCGAGCAGCGCAGGCGCGAGGCTCCCGAGGAGCCCTCCCTGAGCTCGCGCGGGCTACCCTGGGCGGCCACCCTCCCGCCCAGCATGACGATGGCCGAATCCGCGAGCTTTTCCACCTCGGCCATGTCGTGGCTGGCCAGGATGATCGCCGCACCTTCCTCCTTGAGCTCTTGGATGATGGCGTGGAGGGCCCCCCGCGATTCGACGTCAAGGGCAGCGGTGGGCTCGTCCAGGATGAGGACGGGAGGTCGGTGGGCCGTGGCCAGGGCAAGGGCGAGCCTGCGCTTCTGCCCCCCCGAGAGGCTGGCGTAGGGCGCGTCCAGCTTGGGCCCCAGGCCGAAACGCTCGGCCCAGGCCAGGTCGGCCTTCAGCCCGCGGTAGCCAGAGAAGAATTTAAGGGCCTCGCGCGCCGTCATGGCCGGGGGCAACCCGTCCGTCTGGAGCTGGACGCCCATCGCCAAGGCCCGCGCGCGGCCCGCGCCTTCCCTCCCCATCACGCGGATCCTGCCAGAATCCGGGCGCTTGATCCCTTCGATGCACTCCAGGGCGCTGGACTTCCCCGCCCCGTTGGGGCCGAGGAGGGCGAGTATCCTCCCTCGCTCTGCCTTGAAGGAGAGCCCGTCCACGGCCAGGAGCTTCCCATAGGACTTCCTGAGGCCCTCTACTTCGACCGCTGCTCCGCCATGGCTCGCGTGCGCGTCGGCCCGGCCGCTTCGCGCGCCGGGAACCTTGACCGCTTTTCCTTCCATATTCATCCTCCGTTCTGAGAGATGTACGTGAAGAAGGCTCCGCCCGCCGTCTCCAGGCAGCGCAAGAGCTCATCGTCGCCCATATCGATGAGGCCGTCCGCCAAGAGACAGGCAAGGCCGTGGACGTAGATCCAGCTGTGGAAGCCGATTGAGGCCATGCCCTCCCGGGGCATCGAGGAGAAGGCGGCCGTGAAATCCGCGTTTGCCTCCACGTCCCTGGCGGCCTGTTCTTTGACAGTCTCTGTCGCTATCGGGGCCTGGGCCCGGGAGTCGAAAACGAAGCGGAAGAGCCGCCCCTCCTCGCGGGCGAAGCGTATGTAGCCGATAGCCTTGTTCATGAGGGGATCCTCCGTCCAGGGGCGGGCCTGGTAGTCCTCCAAGAGGGAAAGGGCCCTCATGCGCGTTTCGCCCCGCAGCTTCTCCATGGAACCGATACTCGAGTAAATGGGCATTGTGGATGTCTTGAGGGCCTTGGCCAGGCTGCGAGCGCTCAGACCCTCCCAGCCCTCAGCGCGGATGAGGGAGATGGCGGCATCGATGATGGCATCAAGGCCAATACGGGATTTCCCGGGCATAACGGGTGTTATAATATAACTAGTGTTATTATTTGTCAAGCTCTTTTCCCGGAGATAGGTGTTTTTCCATTTTATGCCTGCCATGCTGCTTCCGGGTTAGGGGGTATGAAAGTAAACCATTTCTTTATATGAAAATATCCAGTATAGGGGGAAAGGGTGGGGACTCTTTCCCCCATGGGAATATCCTCACATTTTACGATGAAGGAGGGCGCCTTGCCCTGCGCATCGCGCGGAACCGGGGCGAGGGTTCGGCCTGGTGGAGGGCTCAGGCCCTGGTGGCCTTCTTATGGGGCCCGAGGCGGGGCAGCTTGAGCATGGTTCCGCGGCAGTTGGGGCTGCCGCAATGGCAGGCGTAGCGCCTGATGTCCTCTTCGGTGGGGCGGCGGCCCAGGCGCAGGGAGTAGTCGTAGAAGAGCTCCTCGCCCTTTTTGATGGGGCGCATGGACTCGATGTAGATTCGGCCGCTTTCCTCCACCGCCCTGCAGTTAGGGGCGCAGGAATGATTGATAAAGCGGGCTTCATTGCCTCCGATAAAGGGATCGATGACCATATCCTTGCCGACGCCGAAGAAGTACACGTAGGCGTCGCCGTCGTCCAGGCAGGTGGACCATTTGCGGCGTTTGCCCTTGTATTCGATTATGCGCTCTCCCTTGGGGATGTCGCGGCGGGCGAAAGCCCCCTTCCCGCATACGGACGACTTCTTGACGCTGATCAGGGGCTGTTGCCCGGCTTCCGAGGCGGCCCTCCGCCTTTTCTGACTGACTGCCATGGGGCGTTTATAGCATAGGGGTCCAGGCATGTACATGGCGCGGAGCGAATCCAGCCGCCCAGTCTCATAGGGCAGGGGACTCCCCGAAGTCCAGCTCTGCTTGGGGGCCGTCGGGCTCGCGGGGGGCCAGGGCCAGGCCGGTCGTATCGGCGATTGTCCTGAGGATGGGAAGAATCTGGTGACCCAGGTACCATTCGCGATCCACCGGGGAACTCTGGGCCTCCAGGGGCTGGGCTCCGTCTTTCGTCATGAGGTAGCGGACGCGTCCGCGTTGGCTGGTCCAGCCCAGGAGGCGGGCGGCCCGGACGATGGGCGGCTCGACCTTGAGGTATTGGTCCGGGCTGCGCCTCAGGATGCGGCTGAAGACAAGCTCATCATCCAGCTCGCCCTTAAGCACGGCACGCGTGAAGGCATCGACGAAAGCGCGTAGGGATGCCTCGTCCTGATCCGCGAAGACCCGCTCCAGGAGCTCGGTCTGGAAGCGCCGGGCCAGGGCCGTCCAGTCCGACCTGGCCGCTTCCATGCCCTTGATCTCGATTCGGCCCGAGTCCGCCAGGCGGCCGGCGTAGCCCTTTGAGCGACCGCGCGGCCCCTCGTCCGATTCCTCCCGGGCGGCCTGGGGAGACCTCATGCGCGGGATCAGGAAGCGGTCGTAGCACTTCTCCAGCTTGATCTCCAGGCGCGATTCCAGGCCGTACTCCACCCGCACGGCTCGGGCGATGTCGGCGTTGAGCCCGGCGCAGAGCCTGGCCCCCAGGGCAGCCAGGCCGGGGGCCCCGGACGCGGCGTAGCCGGCCTGAGCCTCCGCGGCCGCGTCGACGGCGGCCTCGGCCGAGGCCCGTCCCCCCGCAGCGATGAAGACCGAATCCGTGTCACCGTAGAGGACGCGGTAGCCCCGGGCCTCGGCCCAGTCGCGGGTGAAGGCGAGCCATTTTTGCCCGAAGCTCGTCACCGCCGCGGCCAGCTCGGTCCGGGCGTAGCGGCAGGAGGGGGAGCCCTGGACGCCGTAGAAGGAGTTCATGAGGATCTTGTAGACGTAGACGGCGATGGCGTCGCCCCGCCCGCGGGCCTCCTCGCGCCGGGCGAAGTAATCGGCGATGGCCTCAGGGAGGATGCCCGGCTGGCGGGAAAAGCGGGCCCCGTTGGGGGCTTCGATGAGGTCGGCCGCACTTCCCCCGGAACGGCGCGAGGAGCGGGCCTCCTCGAGGGCCAGGGGATCGATGTTGAAGGTGAGGATGAGGGTGGGGTAGAGGCTCTTGAAGTCCAGGACCAGGACGTCCCGGAAGAGGCCCGGCTCCGGTTCGAGGATGAGCCCCCCGGGGGAGCCCGCGTCGTTGTAGGGGGGCTTGGGCGGGACGCATACCGAGCGGGCCCGCAGGCCGCGGGCGTATATGGCCTCGAAGGGCGGGATGCTCGTCCAGGCCCGGTCTATGCCCACCCCGGTGAGGCTGGCCCGCTTGAGGGTCAGCTCGTCCAGGCCGGTTTCCCGGAGGATGCCCAGGACAAGGGCCGCGTCGCGCCCGCAGTAGGCGGCGAAGTCGCCGGGGGATTCGGCGTAGAGGCGGTCGAGCTCCTCGAGCTTCTCCCGCCCGCGGGCGTGGACGAGCTTGCCCTCGCCCAGGACGGCCCTGGCCACCGTCTCCAGTGAGAGGTCCTCGTACTTGTCGGGGCCCGAGCGCAGGGCGCGCATGGCGTCCAGGCACTGGCGCCCGCTGACTACCAGGGCCGAGGAGGCCCCGCCCGAGCCCTCGAGGTAGCGGGCCTCCTCCTCGGATCGCCCGATGTCCAGGGGCAGGCCGAGGGCGGAAAAGCGCCGGGCGATGAGGCGGAAGTCGAATTCGATGACGTTCCAGCCCGTGAGGATGTCGGGATCGATGGCGCGCAGGCGGGCGGCGAAGGCCAGCAGGAGCTCGGCCTCGGCGGAGAAGGAGGCCACCCGCGGATCGGGCAGCGAGGGCCCGAGGAAGAGGATCTCGGTATCCGCCTCCTCCGGGCCCGCCGCCAGGGCGATGGCGCGGATGGAGCCGTCGCGGGCCGTCTCTATGTCTATGGAGAGCCAGCGCAGGGATATGTCGGCCTCGGCCGGAGACAGCTCCGGGTCCAGGTAGACAGCGTCCACGCGCTTGCCCGGCCTGGGTTCTCCCTGGATCAGGGCCGTGGAGGCTATGCCGCGGTCCAGGAGCCAGGCCTCGCGCGGGCGCAGGTCGGCCTCGAAGACCTCTATCCCCGCCGCGGCCAGGAGGCCGGCTTCCTCCCCCATTCCCGCCAGGCTGGACAGGACGCGGGCGCAGGGGCGGCCGTCCATCGTCCGCATCGGGGAATCCATGAGGCCGCTCGGGGCCCGGCGCGCCTTGAGGATGGAGCGGGCCTTGTCCGCATCGGCCGCGGGGATGTAGAAGGAGGGCCGCCAGGCCCTGTCCACGATGGCGAAGGAGGAACCGTCCTCCATCCGCCCGGCGGCGTAGACTCGCTGCCTGCGCCTGTCGGCCTGAATATGTACGATGAGGCCGCGCCCGCCGCCCATGCCATGATTCTATACCCGGCGGCTTCGGCTGGTAAGCCGCGGCCCTGAGGGCACTTGCCTCGCGCCTACCCGGGTGCGCACCTGCGGGTTCAGCGGAAGCGGATATTCTGCTGGGTGAGGAGGGACATGGCCCTCATCCTAACTCCATGCGGCCGTGCTTGACAGGCCCCACGGGGGGCCCTATACCTGGCTCATGTCCGCCTCCCGGCGCGCGGGCCAGCTGGCCCTCCTCTTGGTAATCCTCGCCACCGGCGCCGCGGCCCGCGAGGCCAGCCTATCCGCCCCGAGGCCCTTCGTCTCCTATCCGCTGGAGAAGGTCAGGCCGGCCGAGAAACCGCCCGAATCCTCCAAGGCTCTGGTCAGCCTGGCCGGGAACGAAAGCGAGTGCATCGGCATAGGCCTGCGCAATGATAGTCCCCAAGCTCTGACCATAAGCGGCCTGAGGCTGCGCCCGCCCTCGGGGAGCCGATCAGCCTGCCAGGCCTACCTGGCCGAATACTACGACTCGAAGCGCAAGTCGCGCTGGTTCGATCCGCCCTCTGCCAAGGGCCGTTGGCCCGATCCCCTCATTCCCATGCGTCTGGCGAATGAGGAGGGGGCGGACTCCCGCCTATGCCGCCTGCCCGGGGGATGGGCCCTGCCTCCGGGGGAGAACCGATTCTTCGTCCTCGACTTCAGCCTGCCTGCGGGCTCGGGATGCATTTCCGAGGACTGGGAGGCCGAGATCCTCATCGATGGCGGGGAGTCTGCGCGCTTCGACCTGCGCATCCAGTCCTTCGCCTTCGATCTCCCGCGCATGCCCGCGGCCACCACGGCCTGCGGTTTCCATCAGTCTGGCGTCAATGCCGCCCATGCGGCCCTTTCCAGCGAGCCCTTCGACGCCGAGGCCCTCCACAGGGCATACCTCGGGCTCTTGGCCGAGCACCGCATATCCGTCTTCAGCCCCCTGGAATCCGCCATTCCATACACGCGGACCGCTGACGGATCCATCGCCTTCGATTGGTCGGGCTTCGACGCTCTGACCGGAGCCATGCTGGACGGAAGCCTCTTCCCCCAGGCCCCGCCGGCGACGAGCTTCCGGATGCCCTGGTCCCCGCCTGGCCTGAGCCCCTCTGAGATACAGGCCTATCATCGCGACATGGCCGCCCACATGCGCGAGCGCGGCTGGCTCGAGCGCATGTTCTACTATTCCGTGGACGAGCCCCTGATCGCGGATTACCCCGAGATACGCGAGCGCTACATGGAGCTCAAGGCGGCCGATCCGGGCATCAGGGTCATGATCACAGAGCCCTACTCCCCCAGCCTGGAATCCTTTTGCGACATCTGGTGCCCTGACCTTCCCTACGCCGGGGACTCACTGCCCGGGCTGCCCTTTTTCTACAAGGGCTCCGGCCCTAGGGCTGAGTGGCAGCTCCATTTCCCGCCGGTTTTTTACGAATGGCAGAGGCGGACAGGCAAGCAAACCTGGATGTACGTCTGCAACACGGCAGTCATGCTGGACTTCCCCAACCTCTTCATCGATGTCCCTGCGGCCAGCCATCGGGTCATCCCATGGGTCATGCGGCGCTACGGCTTCATGGGCTTCCTGTACTGGACCCTGAATTACGCCTACGGCGCGGCCAACGATCCATGGAAGGACCAGGACTTCCTCCTCGACCAGGGCGAGGGCAACCTCCTCTACCCGGGGCTGCCCGGCCGGGACTTCGTGGATGCGCACATGCCCGTCCCCTCTTTGCGCCTCAAGCTCCTCAGGGAGGGTCTTGAGGACTACGAGTATCTGGCCATGCTCGATGGGGCGGGACTATCGGCAAAGGCCGATGCCCTAGCGCGTTCGATAGCCCCTAGTTCGCTGGCCTGGAAACGCGGGATGGGCGCCTACGCGGTGGCTAGGGAAAAGGCCGCGCGCATGCTTGAGGCGACCCTCTAGAAAATAAAGGAAACCATCAGGCGCGGACGGGGCCCCAGGAGACCCGCAAGATCCAGGGTACTCAAGAAGAGGCCGCATTCCAGAGAGACGCTCAGCTTAGGACGTGAGACCAGGGCCAGGCCCGCCAGGGGCTCGGCCGTCAGCCCGTTGCCCCGCCCGGCCGCGCAAATACCCCCCATCTCCAAGCCGATATAGGGGATGAGCCAGTCGCGCTTGAGTATGGCCGGCCCCTCCAGGGCCATGGTGAAGCCGGCCTGGTAGAGGAATATCCAAGCCGATGATGAGGCGGCCGAGGGATCCCCGCCGAGGAGGGATACCTGTGCGTAGACCTCGGAGCGGCCGCGTTCAGCTATGGATGCGGAGGCTCGATTGCGGTCCAGCTGGTAGAGAATATCGAAGCGGAGGCTCCCGCCCCAGTAAGTCTGGCCTGAGGCAGGGCAGAAGAGGGCCTCAGCGCCCAGGCCGGGGACCCAAAGGTTGCTGAAGAAAGGCGGGGGGGCGGATGACTGGGACTGTGCCCCCGCGGAGGCGGCCGCCAGGAAAAGCGCCAGGAGGATGGCCAGGAGGAGTGAGCCGCGTGCCGGCGCGCGATAATGCATGGCGCTTTGACGCTAACACGGGGCCCGGCCCCGGTCAAGCGCGGGGGGCGCGCTGCCGGGGGCCTTCGATTTTCCGGGGCATCGGTGCTATATTGGCTCAACATGGAGTCGCGCGGCCGAGGCCTTTGCCGAAGAACGCGCGGCGGGGGAGACGATGATGAAAGTGAGCTTGCGCGCCTGCGCCCTGGCCTTCCTAGCGGCCCTGGCTGTCGGCGCCTACGCCCTGGACCTCCCGGTCAAGGGGACGACGATGAGTGTCCAGGTCAAGGAGACTCAAATCCGCAGCCTGCCCTCCTTCTCGGGCAAGGTCCTGGCCCTGGCGGTCTATGGGGACAAGGTGACGGTGCTGGAGGCCAAGTCCGGCTGGGTGCGCGCCAAGTCGCCGGACGGCAAGGCCGAGGGCTGGATCAATCTCTCGGCCTTGACATCTAAGGAAATCGCCAAGAGTACAGCCAAGGGCTCGTCCACCGGGGTGTCAGGATCCGAGGTGGCCCTGGCCGGCAAGGGCTTCAGCAAGCAGGTGGAGGACCAGTACAAGGCCGGCGGCAAGGTGGACTACACTTGGGTGGATCGGATGGAGGCCATGGGCCAACCCCTGGAGGCCTGCATCGCCTTCCTGAGCGAGGGCGGCGTGGCCGCGGAGGCCGCGGAATGAGGCGCTTCATGCTGCCGGCCGCCTGCGCGGCCGCCCTCGTCCTGTCCTCCTGCCAGTCCCTGACCGGGGCCCTGGACGACCTGGGCCTTGACCTGGGGGACAGCGCTGTGGCTTCCAAGGTCGTGCAGACCGCTGTCGAGGTCGCCCCCGACATCGCCAAGGCCCTGGAGGAGATCACCCCCGAGCAGGAGTACTACATCGGGCGGGCCGTGGGCGCCCAAGTCTTCGCGGCCTACAAGGCCTACGACCAGCCCGCCCTCAATCTCTACCTGAACCGCCTGGGCCAGTCCCTGGCCCTCTTCTCCGAGCGGCCCGAGATCTTCGGGGGCTACCGCTTCATCGCCCTGGACAGCCAGGAGATCAACGCCTTCGCCACCCCTTCCGGCCTGATCATGGTGTCGCGCGGCCTGATAGGCATCACCCAAAGCGAGGACGAGCTGGCCTCGGTCCTGGCCCACGAGATATGCCACGTCACCCTGAAGCACGGGCTCAAGTCCATCCGCAGCGCGCGCTTCGGGACGGCCCTGGGCACGGTCACCAAGAAGGCCGGGGAGGCCCTCCTGGGCGACGAGCTCAAGGAGGTCACCGGGGCCTTCAGCGATTCCATCGACGACATCACCAAGACCATGGTCGTATCGGGCTACTCCAAGACGGCGGAATTCGGCGCCGACATGGAGGCGGCTAAGCTCCTGGCGCGCACGGGCTACGATCCGCGCGCCCTGGAGCGGGTCCTGACGAGCATGCAGAAGAAGCTGGATCCCAAGGCCAAGGACTTCTCCAAGACCCATCCGGCCCCCAAGGACAGGATCAAGGCCCTCAAGACGGTGCTGGACGCCCTGGACGTGGAGTCGCCGCCCCCCGATCCCTACCGGGCCGAGAGGTATGCGGCCGCGATGAAATTCAATTGAGGGCCGCCGGGAAGGCCCTGCCCCCGCGCGGGGGAGGCCGCCGCTCGGCCGCGCGTAGGTTGGGCGCGGCCCTGAGCATTGCCCTGGCGGCCTCCGCGGCCGCGGCCGGGCTCTGGCTCTCGGGCGGGCTCTCGGGGCTGGAGGGCCTGACCTACGACCTGCGCGCGCGCTCCATGGCGCGCAAGGCACCCTCCACCGGCCAGGTGGTACTGATCGCGCTGGATCAGGCCAGCCTGGACTGGGCCGCCGACGAGCTGATGGTCTACTGGCCCTGGCCCAGGGAATTCTACGGCAGCGTGGTGGACTTCTGCGCCCGGGCGGGGGCCAAGGCGGCCGCCTTCGATGTGGTCTACACCGAGCCTTCCAACAACGTGGGCGATGACGAGGCCTTCGGCGCCGCCATCTCGCGTTACGGTCGCTTCATCTCGGCCGTCCAGCTCATGCGCGACGGCCCGGGTGCCTCATCTTGGCCTACGGCGGGCCGGCCAAGCCCAGTCACCCTGGGAGGTCTCCTTCCCTTCATCCAGCGCTACGGCGCGGACGCCCGGCGGGCCGTGGCTGTCTTCAACATCGATGAGGTGGATGCCGGGGCGGGGGCCCTGGGCAACGTGATCTTCGAGGCCGAGGACGGCCGCGAGTCGGTCTATCGCGGTCTGGCCCCCATCCTGGCCCTGGGCGACACGCCCGTCCCGGCCCTGGGCCTGGCGGCCTATCTCCGGGGCGAGGGCATCGCCTCGATGGAATACCGGGACGGGGCCATCAAGGTGGGCGGGCGGAGCATCCCCCTGGACGGAAGGGGAGAGGCCCTCCTGCGCTACCGCGGCGGGACCCTCACCCACAAGGCCTACCAGGCCGCGGCCGTGATCCGGAGCGAATGGCAGGCGGCCGCGGGCGAGGAGCCCGAGATCGATCCGGAGGAGCTGCGCGGCAAGTACGTGGTCTTCGGCTTCGTGGCCACGGGCCTCAAGGACATCCGCTCCACCCCCATGGGCAGTATGGCCGGGATGGAGATACATGCCACCTTCCTGGACAACCTCCTGGAAGGGGACTTCAACCGCCGCCTGGGGGATCCGGCCAGCCTGGCCTTGGCGGCCCTCCTGGCCGCCCTGGCATCCCTCGGCATCGTCCTCATAAAGAAGCCCCTGGGCCAGGCCCTTGTGTACGCGGTCTCCCTCTCCCTGCCCGTCCTGACCGCCTTCCTATTTTACACCGCCGGCTGGTGGTTCCTTCTCATGCCCTCCCTCCTGGCCGTCATCATGGCCCTGGCCGGGGCCGTCATCTACAACTACGCCACCGAGGGGCGGCAGAAAGCCTTCATCAAGGGGGCCTTCAGGCAGTACCTCTCCCCGGTTGTCATCGAGCAGCTGATAGCCCACCCGGAGAAGCTCAACCTGGGCGGCGAGCGGCGCCAACTGTCCATCTTCTTCTCGGATGTCCAGGGCTTCACCAGCCTTTCCGAGGCCCTGAGCCCCGAGGACCTGACGGCCGTGCTGAACGACTACCTCTCGGCCATGACCGACATCATCCAGGAGGAGCAGGGCACTGTGGACAAGTACGAGGGCGACGCCATCATCGCCTTCTGGAACGCCCCCCTGGACTTGCCCGACCACGGCCTGCGGGCTGTCCGGGCGGCCATCCGTTGCCAGGAGAAGCTCACCGAGATGCGCCCGGCCTTCAAAGAGAGGACGGGCAAGGAATTGTATATGCGGGTGGGCCTCAACTCGGGCCCGGCGGTGGTGGGCAACATGGGCTCCAAGACCCGCTTCGACTACACCATGCTGGGGGACGCAGTCAACCTGGCCGCCCGCCTGGAGGGCGTCAACAAGCAGTTCGGGACCTACACCATGATATCGGCCAACACCCTGGCCGAGCTCCCCGCGGATTCGGGCTTCGCCTGCCGCGAGCTTTCGCGCATTGCCGTGGTGGGCAAGAAGATACCGGTCACGGTCTACGAGCCCATGCGCATCGCCGAATACCAAGCCAGGCGGGCAACCTTGGAAGCCTTCGCCGCCGCCCTGGCCCTCTACTACGCCGGGAAATTCAATGAAGCCCTGGAAGCGTTCAACGCGATCTCGGATATCGATCCCCCGGCCGCGCGCTACGCCGCCCAGTGCGAGCGCCTGATTGCCTCGCCCCCGGCCGAGTGGGCCGGGGTATGGACCATGACCGAGAAGTAGGCCGCGAGGCGCGGGTGGAGGTCGGGGCGCCCCTCCGGCCCTCAAGGAGTCCTTGTGAGCGTGCGCCCGATGTCCGAGCCTATGCCGGCCGGGCCCGATGGCCCGGCGGCGATGCGCAGGGCTTCGTCCACAGGCATGCGGGGCAGCCAAACCTCGGTCCCGGCCGGAATGGCGGCGGACCCGGATAGGCCGAGGGCGGCGCGCAGGGCCGGGCGCAGTGCGGCCTTGTCCAGGGGCCGGGCCGCGTAGGCCTCCAGCCATTCCCTCCCGGCGGCCAGGCGCAGGGGGCCCGACCCGTTCCCACCCGAGGCCGGGTCCAGCATTTCGGCCTCGTCGGCCAGGTCCTCGAGATCGATCCGCATGTCGTTGTAGGCCTCGTAGTAGCAGGCCTCGAAGGGCCAGGCTAGGATATTGCCCTTGAGGAGGGCAGGCCAGGAGCCCTTGAGGAGGAGGGAGAAGCGGTCGCAGAAGGCGATCAGGTTGCCCGTGATCTCGAGCCGCGTCTCCGCGTCCGCGGACAGGCCCTCGCCCGAGTAGGACTGGGCGTAGGGATCGTACTTCCAGGCGAACATGACCGTGTTGCCCTGGATGAGGAAGCGCGGGGCCCTGGCCCTGTCCGATCCGCGCCAGGATGTCCCGGCGTAGATGCCCGTCCCGGTACAGTTGATGATCGCGTTGTTGCCGATGGTCACCTTGTCCTGGGCGTAAGCGCAGACCGAAAGGGCCCCCACCGAGGCCGCGCAATTGACGAGGACGTTGTCGCGCACGCGGATGTCCCAGGAAGCCCCCTCCGCCTGGGGCATGGTCACCCTGATCATGATGCCCCCCCGGTCGGGGCTGGGATTGGAGCCGCTCGCGGGATCGGCCTGGCGGACGAGGAGGAGGCCGGAGGCGTCCTTGTAGCGGTTCTGCGGACCCTGGTCGATGATGAAGCCCTCGACGCCGATGGGGAATACCGGGCCGCGGTACTTGGACAGGTCCATCTCGATGCGGGCCGCCTGGACCCAGTTGGCGGTCTTATTATCGCCCGACATGATGCTTTGGTGGGCCCCCCAGGGGTCCCGCGCTGAGAAGTCGTCCGACCAGCCGCCCGAAAGCGAGACCGGGACATTTATGACGTCGGCGCCGGAATCGCCCTTGCCGGTATAGAAGCCTCCGGCCACGAAGACCCGGTCGCCAGGGGCCAGGGCCGAGGCGATGTTGCCCAGGTCCTTGGCCGGCGCCTCGCGGGTGCCCTGCCGGCCCGAGCTGCGGGCGGCTGATATGTACCAATCTTTAGCCGGAAGCCCGGCGACGACTAGGGCCAGGCAGATGCCTAGGACCGCCCTTGATGCTCTCATGGATCGACCTCCATTCAATGTGGGGAGAAGTATCGCGAGGCGGGAGGAGCCGCGCAAGGGCGGCCCTGGAAAGATTATTCCACGTCCGGGTAGCGGTCGCGGATCTGTTTGATGGCCGGGAGGATGTCGAAGAAAACCTCCACCAGTTCCGGATCGAATTTTTTCCCCGAGCTGGCCTTGATTTCCTCGAAGACCCTCTCCTCGTCCCAGGGCTCCTTGTAGACCCGCCGCGAGACCAGGGCGTCGAAGACGTCGGCCAGAGCGGTGATGCGCCCGGCCAGGGGTATGTCCTCGCCCTCCAAGGCCTTGCCCTTGCCGGAGGGGATGAGGTCGGACAGGCCCAGCTCCTCGATCTCGGCGCGGCTGGGGTAGCCCGTACCGTCCCAGTTCTGGTGGTGGGTCAGGGCCACCTGGGAGCCCAGGATGTCGTACTCGCTGGCGGGCTCGGCGAAGAGCCTGGCCCCCTGCCAGGTGTGTCCCTGCATGATCTTGTATTCCTCGTCGGTGAAGCGGGCCGGCTTCTTCAGGATCAGGTCCGATATGGCCACCTTACCCACGTCGTGGAGCATGGCCGAATAACGCAGGGTGTCCTTGAAGTGGTCGGCCTCGGCCTTGGGCACGGAATGGCGGTAGGCCCAGGCCTCGTAGATCTCCGCGGCGTAGCCGGCCACCCGGTTGACATGGGGCCCGGTCTCCTTGGGATCGCGCAGCTCGGACATGCGGATCATCCTGAGCATGATGGCCCGCGACATGCGCGCGCGCTGGAGGGCCACCACCGCGCTTGAGGCGAAGTGGCTGACCAGGCGCTCGTCCTCGGCGCTGAATGCCCGCACCCCGCCCTGGTCGTCCTTGGCGTTGATGACCTGGATGACGCCAAGGATATTGCCCTCGGCGGTGATGAGGGGAATTGCCAGGACCGAGCGAGAGCGGTAGCCCGACATGGCATCGAAGGTGGTGTTGTAGGAGAAGGGCGAACCCTCCGGCAGGGCGTAGACGTCGGGGATGTTGACGATTTTCCCGGTGAAGGCGCAGTAGCCGGAGATGGTCTTCTGGTCGATGGGTATAGAAAAAATGCCGTAGAGGAGCTTGCGCCCCTCAGGAAGCTTGGCCTGAAGCGTATCGTTTTGGGAATAGCGGAAGTAGAGGCGGTCGTCTTCCTTGATGTAAATGGTTCCGGCGTCCGCATGCACTACCCGGCGGGTTTCAAGGAGGAGGCGCTCCAAGAGGAGGTCGAGATCGTGGATAGTGTTTATCTCTGAGTCGATGCTGAGGATGTGCTCCAACCCGAGTCTTTCAGCGGCCATACTATGTGAATAGTATCGGTATACTGGCCGAAAAGCGAGCCATAAATTGTAGAAAATGGATTTTTTCGCCTCTTTCAGGATGTCCCTGGCCCGACCATCGGGGCGGGGGAGAGGAGGTCCGGATGAGGGGGTGATGTCCGTAGGGAGGGCCTCCTGGAAGCAGGGGCGTTTTGCATTATAATCGTAGAAGAACGCGGATGCGGACGCATGCCCGGTCCCGCCGCGCCTTTCCAGGGGGTACCAGTGATCCATCTCGTCCCGCAGCCCGCTCCGCGGCGCCTCCCGCCCATCCTTCCCGGCATCGTCATCACCCTGTTCCTCTCGGCCCTCCCGGCCGCTTGGACCCAGAGCGCTTACCCAGCCTCGGGCTGGACCTACGTTTCCGACGACCAGGGCAACAACGAGTGTCCGGCCATCGCCATCTTCTTCGAGCTGCCCTCGACCTATCCCTCCTCCAGCCCCATCTACTTCGCCGTCCAGTCCCCGGGGCTCAGCAATACCTCCTGCACCTTCGACTCGGCCACCTACAACGCCCTCCAGACCAGCTTCTCCCTCTACGGGGGCACGGGGGCCTACACCGATCCGGCCGCCCGAGCGGTCTACGACACGGCCTACGGGGGCACGAACATCGATACCGGAACCCTCATCGAGACTATCGGGCCCTACACGAACCAGACTACGCAGTGGGTCTACTTCGACGCCGTTTACGCCTCCCAGGGCGAGCTCGTGGGCAACAAGCGCATCTTCAAGGTCATCGCGACGGTCAATGACACCGGCTGGGACGAGACGAACTACTTCACCGTGGACGCTTCCAGCTCCGCCTCCGGGGCGCCCACGGGAGACGCCAACATCAGGGCCTTCGCCTTTTCCCTTCCCATCCAGCTCGATGGCGGGGCGCACAGCATTTATCCCTTCGTGCCACAGTCCGCCCTGGGCTCCTACCTGGCCCTGTCGAACTACGATTTCGACGGTGCCGCTAGCTCGTCCGTGACTAACAAGACCGGGGGCAGCCCGACCGAAGGCGACATGCTCTCTTCCGGCTCGAGCCAGACCCGCACGACCACCTACGCCGTCGCCTCGGGCCAGGAGAACGGGACATGGACGGTGACCATGCCCGATGCGGCCTTCAACAACTCGGGCTTGTTTTACGCCTGGAATTCCGCCAGCACCCCCGTGGCCGACGCGGCTGGCCTGGCCTATCCCGCGGGATTCGCGAACAGCCTCCTGATGCGCCTTTACGCGGCCCCTGTTCCCACCCCCAACGAGGCCCATCACGTGACCATCAGCCCGGACTCGGCTTATGGGGAGCCCGGGACGGCCCAGGCCTACAGCATCCAAGTGGTCGACAGCAACGGGGATCCCGTGCCTTACGTAGTGCGGGTGCAGATCGACCTCTCCAGCGGGACGGCCACTATAAACGGGGGCGCCGAGCCGCAATCCTTGTACACCGATAGCAACGGCCTTTTGGCCTTCACTGTCAACTCCGCCACTGAGCAAGATGTGACTATCAACCTTGTCACTGACGGGATCGATTCGGACCTCCTGCCCGGGGCGATCCAGAACGAGAGCGCAACGGCCCACTTCCAGACTGATCCCGTCCCGACCCTTTCCAGCCAGACCAACACCACCTTCCCTTCAAGCACGGCCGTGAACGTGAGCCTGCCCCAGATCAGGGTGGACGACCTGGGGAGCGGGAGCGTGAGCTCGGACCTCGATCTCAGCATCATCATCCCCGCCGGCCTGGGCGCGACATTCGCCAATATCGCTTCAGTCACGGTGAGCGGGGCCAACGCCGGGAGTTGGCCCGTGGGTTATTCAGGCGATTTCAAGACGGCTATCATCGACGTCCCCGGAAGCGGGGTCTATTGGAACGCCGGTACGACTTACATAAACGGGCTTCAGCTGAAACCCGCCTATACTCCCTCCTCTGGTTCTCTGGGCATCTCATGGAACGGCACCACTACCCCCCAGGCTAATGACGACAAGGTCATCACCATACAGCCCTCGAGCTTCACCTGGCAGGGGGCGGACAACGACTGGGCTGCGCCCGCCAACTGGAATCCAGCCGGGCCGCCCACGGCCGGGGCCTCCCTGGTGATAGCCGACGTCGCGGGGGACCCGACCCTCCCGGCGGGATCCTATTCCTTCACGAATCTCACCGTGAATCTAGGCGCCGTCCTCACGTTGAGCCCCGGCACCAGTGTCAACGTGAGCGGCCTCCTCACCCTGAACGGCTCCATCGTGATGAGCGCAGGAGCCGCATCCAGCTTGACGGTCGGGGGCAACCTGGCCATCGGCGGCGGGGGCAATCTGAGCATGAACGGCCAGACGGTCAGTGTCGGGGGTCTGGCCAGCAACGCCGGCTCTATTTCGACCGGAGCGGGCGGAAGCCTCTCGGTGACGGGAAGCCTTACGAATTCCGGGAGCATCGCCACGGACGCCGGGGCCGCCATCAGCGCGAGCGGCCTCACGAGCAGCGGGGCGGTGAGCAACGCCGCGGCCGGGGCCGCCTTCACCGTATCCGGCGGGCTCTCGATCACGGGGACATGGGTGAATCCCCTCAACGCCGGCATCAGCCTGACGGGAGCCTCGGGCACCCTGAGCTCCAGCGCCCAGCTGGGCGATGTCTCGATATCGGGCTCGTATACCTTGAATTCTTCCCTCACCACCCTCGGGGATATCACCATCGGCGCGGCCGCCGCCCTGGACGCGAACTCCGTCGGCAATTACTCGATCACCCTCAGCGGCGATTGGAACAACCAGAGGGGCATAGCCGGCTTCAACCCCCGTTCGGGTACGGTGACGATAGCAGGCACGGGGACGAGCGTCATCTACGGAAGCAATCATTTTTACACTCTCTCATGCGCCGTCGGAGGGAAGACTATCCAGTTCGATGACGGTGAGACCCAGACCATCTACAATGCCCTGAGCCTCGCGGGGGCGGCCGGAAATCCCTTGCGCCTGGAGTCCACCACCGCCGGGAACCAATGGATCCTTGGGGCCGATGACGGATCCGGGACCTATATCCTGGATTACCTGAGCGTCCGCGACAGCCTCGTATCCGATGCCTTCGCCATGGTCCTCTCACCGACTCACGCCACGAACGGAGGCAATAACGACACCGCCGGCGCCGGGCGCTGGGTATTCGCCGCCTCCCTGACATGGGACGGTTCCGATTCCACGTCCCTCGACGACCCGGCAAATTGGGTAGGCGATCTTGCCCCCGGCGTAGGCGACAGCATCATCATCCCGAACGCCGCCGGCACGACCTACGATCCCCTCCTGGCTGCCGACAGGACATTCGCCGGAGTCACGGTTCAGGCCGGCGGCATCCTCGACCTTGCCGAATTCGACTTGACGGTCAGCGGGGGGAGCGCCGCCTTCCAACAGAGCGGGAGGCTGCGGCTGTCAGGGACAAGCGCCGCCCAGGCTGTGACGGCCCCGACCCAGAACGCCGGATCGACCGTGGAGTACTACGGGGCCGAGGACGATATCCTCCACTTGGGGAATGCCTACGTCAACCTGGAATTGAGCGGCACAACCATCAGGGATGCGACCAATAACCTGACCGTGAGCGGCTCCTTGACGATAGGCTCGGGGACGACCTTGGATATCTTTACATACAATGCCTCGGTCACGGGGAATTTCACGAACAACGGCACTCTCAGGATATCCGGGGGAACCCAGACGATAAGTGGAACAAGGGTAAACGGGAATCCCAGCACGGTGGTCTACTATGGGGCGGGTCCCGGGGTCAACGGGATGAACTGGGGAGCGGCCTACCATAACCTGACCATCGATGGAAGCTCCGGGACCTTCCTGCGGAACGCCGATATAACTGTGGACGGCGACCTCGTCCTCAACTCGGCCACGTTGTTCACGAATGACCGCGATCTGAGCGTCGCCGGCTCCGTGAGCAGCCCCTTGCTGGGGAGCGGGGTCCTGGAGGCCGGTACGGGCGGGGGCGTGGACCTCATCAGCGTAGGCGGGGACTGGAGCCCGCATACCTTCACGATGGGAGAATCCCAGGTCACCCTCAATGGCAGCGGGAACCAAACCATTAGCGATTCGGCGAACTTTTACCGTCTAGTCATCGGGGCCCGCGCCGCCGGCACGGTGTCCTTCACCGACGACTTATCGGTCACGAACGCCTTCACCGTGAACGCGGGGAACTACGGAGTCTCCATCACCGGCGCGAGCAACAGCATCAGCGTCCCGGCGAATTTCCAGAATGCGGGGGCGCTGACGCTGGGGAACGATTCGGCGGACGGGTTCGCAGTGACGGGGAACATCACGGCCACAGCGCCTAGTTCTGTCAGCATAAGCGGCGCGATACAGGCGAACGGCGGCGCGGCGTCGATCAGCCTGGGGGACGCTGACACGGGTGTGAGCGTGGCCGCGGGCGTGACGGCAACGGTGGGCGGGACGGGGACGGGGTTGATCGACCTGGGTGACGTGACACTGGCTGACGGGGCGGTCCTGGTGGTGGGCACGGGGATAGGGAATGTGATCAACCTGGACGCTGTGAGCGGTACGGGCGGGGGCGCGCTGTCAGACCTCGAGATCAATACGACCGGAGCGGTGCAGGTGGCGGAGTCCATCGGGACGGACATCGGGGATGTGACGGTGACGCAGTCCGGGGGAGTGGCGTTCAACGCGGGGCTGGCTGCGGCGGTCTTGACGGTGACGGACACGGCGGATACGCAGGACATCCTGTTCGCTGACGGGCAGACGGTGGTCCTGGGTAGCTTGATGACGGCGAACCAGGGCTACAACGTGGTGATCCGTTCGACGAGCTTCAGCATGACGGCGGACACGAACTTTCTGAACACGGGCGCGCTGACCTTGGGGAACGCCGCGGCTGACATCCTCCTGTTCAACGGGGGTCTGACGGCGACGGCCCCGGG
>CAYYCP010000014.1:2192-9529 GCA_964470375.1 uncultured Spirochaetales bacterium | reverse complement strand
GGCGGCCGAGGGCTACGACCTCTTCCTGAACGGGAGCGGGACGACGATCACGAACCCGGTGGATTTCCTCAATACCGGCAGCATCAGCCTTGGAGCCGCGGGCACTACCATCACCTTCAACGGCGGATTTACGAGCTTTGGCAATCCGACCAATCCATCCATGACTTACCTGGCGAGTACGATCCGCACTTCCGGCGATGCGATGATCATAGGGCCTGTGACGGCCACCGCGGATTTCAGCCTGCAAACAGCTACGGGAGATATCGTCTTCAACTCCACGATCGATGGAGACGGCCATATCCTCAGGGCCAGCACGGGCAGCCTAGCGGGGCAGCCAGGGGACATCGAGCTGCGCGGGAACGTAACCGATGGAAGGAATATCTTCCTCGAATGTTACGACTTGAGCATAGGCCTGGCCGGTAGCCCGATACTCATGTACAGCAACACGGGGCCGTCGCCTGACAGCGACATAACCTTCAGGATCGACAGCCTCACTAGTCTCGACCTCGGGAACAGCGTCGACGCTGGCGATAACGGCGTCTTCGCGGTAGGTCCCCGGGGTGTGGGCAGCATCGAATTCGCCCAAACGAACTCACCATTGATTGCGACGGATTACTACTATTCGACTAACTTCATCATCATCCGCGCCGCAGCTTTCAGGGTAGGCGGCGCCGCCTATTCGGACGACCTCTTCATAGGCAACGACCTGCCCACCTCAATCAGCTATTCCGTGGAGACCATGACAAGCGGGACAACCAGCCTTGGAGATTGGCGCAATACGGACGATGATTCCCTTACGATCAACGCGGCCGGGTCGATCGCGCCGGTGCGCTTCTGGATTCCGATGGGCGCCGCTGACCAGAATGTCGGCATCGACCTCGGCGGCGGGTCCTTCACAGTCCACGGGACGATGGTCCTGATGAACGACACCCTCATCTCCGCGGATGGCGGCATCACCTTGGACGGGAGCATCGATGACGCGGCCGCTGGAACCAATGCGCTCACTCTCAATTCAGCGGGCACAGTCGTCATCCAAGGAGAGCTGGGCGGAACGAATCCCCTGGCCGGGCTCTCCATGGACGCCGGCGGGACGACCCGGATCGAGGGCGGCCTCATGGCCACTACTGGCGACCAGACATACATGGATGCAGTCATGCTGGCTGGCGATACTGAGTTTGTGGCCGACGCGGCCAGCACGATTCGCTTCGGCTCCACCCTGGGAGGCGGCGTCACCGCGCGCGCACTGACGATCACCGGGGCTGGCGCGAGATTCGATGGTACGGTGGGAGGGGCGGCCAACCTCCTCTCCAGCCTGAGCGCAGGAGCCGATGTCCTCATCAACGCCTCCCAGGTGATCACGAGCGGGAACCAGGACTACGCGGGCGATGTCAGCCTGGGCGCCGACAGCAGCCTGAGCGGGGTAGCCCTTTCCTTCGATTCGGATATCATCGGGGTCGGTCACTCCCTGACTCTGAACGGAAGCGCGACTATCGGAGATGCAGCCGCCGACTCGGTCTCCGGCCTGAGCGCCTTGACGGTTAACGGGTCCGTTGAGCTCTACGCCGGTTCGGTAGCCACTGGCGCAGGCGGACAGGCCTATGGCGGGAGCCTCACTCTGCACTCGGACGTGGCCCTGAGCGCAGCCAATGGGGATATCAGCCTCGGCGGGGCCATCCTCACGGCGGTTGGGAGCGACCTGCAGAACGATCTCAGCTTGGCCGCCGGCACGGGCGACATCATCCTGAGCGGGTCCCTGGGCACGGCCACTCTCAGGCTCGGAGCTGTGAGCATAATCAGCGCCGGCGACGTAGCCGGTGACGCCGCCATAACAAGCGCCTGCCCCAATATCAGGGCCCTTCGCCTGAGCCAGGTATCGGGCAGCGGCCTGAGCTGGTTCGGGAACATCTACCTCGCTGGCACGGGGGCGGGAAATGGATTGGATCTAGCCGTCCATAGCGCGCGCCTGTCTGGCCTCGTGCAGACGGACATCGACGCCCCGGTGTCGGTCAACGCGAGTCAGGGGGCCGGGCCCGGGCGCGTCTTGACGCTCGAAGCGGCGGCTGACATCTCGAGCGGTGGGGCCGTCGAGCTCAACGCAGTTGATGGAGTGCTCATCGCCGCCGACATCGCGACGAGCGGGGATGATGTCAGCTTCCTTTCGGCGACACGCTTGACGGGGAGCATCGTCATCGATACGGGAGCGGGGCCGGGCGATGTATCCTTCAGTGCCGCATTGACTGGAACGACGGCCGGGCTTGAGGACCTCGCCATCGACGCCGGAACGGGGGCTGTCAGCTTCGCCGGCCTTCTAGGCGCCACGCGGCTGGGCGATTTGGCCGTCACTCGGGCCCAAGGCGGGTTGAGCGCCTCCGCCGCCATCAACGCCGCCTCAGTGTCAATTGTTGACGGCGGGAGTGTTGACTTGAATGGGGCCGTCAGCGCACTTGGCGGTTTCAGCTCGGCGGGCGCGGGGGGCTTCGACAACACGGGCGGTAGCATCACGACCCAAGACGCACCCATAGCCATACACCATGCCGGAGCGGTTGTCATAGGATCCTCCCTGAGCGCCGGAGACGGGGGAGTGGATATAGCCTCCAGCGCCTCTACGGTGTCGCTCAACGCATCCATCGCGGTTGACGCCGGGGCGGTGACCATCGATTCGGCCACCGGGACTAGCAGCTCGGCCGCGGGGGACATAAGCGCCATCGGCGCCGCTACAATCGAATTCGGCGCAACCGGCGCGGGCGCCTTGAGCGCCGCCGGGGACGTGACGAGCGCAGGCGGGAGCATCCGTTTCCACAGGGCCCTCAGCCTGACCGGACCGGTGGCGATATCCACGGGCATAGGGGAGGGCGATATCCTTTTCGACGGCGTCGTGACTCAAGACGGCACCCCGCGCGACCTCAGCCTCCTCGCGGGTGCGGGCTCCATCGCCTTAGCCGGCCAGCTGGGAAGCCCGGCCCAGCCCCTGGGCAGCCTATGGGTACAAGGTGCCTTCAACCTGGCGGGCAATACGGGCGCGATCGCGGACGCGGGCGCCATTCACGCGAATACGATCAACATCGACGCTATCGGCGGGACGGCACGATTCGGGGCCATCAACAGCTACGCCGCGGGAGGCATCGACATAGACGCGGAGAGTGCCTACTTCGATGGGCCGATAAGCGCCGCCGCCGGTGGTTCGTTTACCCTAAGCAATAATGCCCAGGCGAGCTTCGCCGCGGCGGCCGACCTCAGCCTTGATGGATCTTTCGTCCAGGACGGGGCAGGGGAGGTCCTCCTCAATGCCGATATCGGCGCGGCCGGGGCAAGCGGCATATCCTTCAACTCCTTGGTGGTGATAGCCTCTCCCCTGAGCCTCTCCTCGTCCGGAGGAGGCGACATAGGCTTCTCGGCCGGCCAAGACCTCTACGTGGCTTACGCCGCAGCCGGAACCACCAGCATAGACGCTGGAACGGGCAGGGTGATCGTGCCGCGGGACCTCCACATCCACGCCCCCAATGGCGGCCTACGCCTGGGCAGCGAGCTCTCTGTCCGCAATATGGTGAAGTACTCGGGCCTGCTGGACATGGGCGGGAACGCCCTCAGCAGCTCGCAGGACATTGTACTCATCGGCGGCGACGGCTTAGGCCCCCTGCCGGATTACGGGATAGACGATGCAGAGAGCGGGACGATCGGGCTTTTCAGCTACAATAACGCTGTGCGCAACGCCAACGGCACCTATCCCGGGAATGCCCTGGCAGATTATCACGCCGTCATCCAGGCTGGCGATCCCATCAACGGCTACGCCATATCCAGCGCCGCTTACGGGGGCGGCGCTACCGGGCTGGCATCGGTGACGGTAGGGATGAATTTCTACGCCAACGGCGGATCCTACTCGGGAGAGAGCGGGGCGGGATGGACCCTCACGATACCCGGCAACGACGATGCCGCCATAGCCTTCGCCGAGGCCTATAACGCCGTCTTCAACGACGCCGCGGCCGCGGGCGGATGGGTGGCGGCCTCGGAGAACGTGAGCTTGAATGGCTGCGCGGGCAATTGGGATACGGGCGCGGCCGAGTTCATGGCGGGCACGGCAGGCGGCGCGGAATCGGGCACGGTGACCATCTATGACGACGTCATCCGCGTGGCCATCACCGACGACCCGAGCGACCCGGACGATCGCTTCGAGAACGACCGGGACGAGATCTGGCAGGCTGTCATGGGCATGCGTCTGGACGGCGGGACACAGGTTTTCACGGGGGCCTACACGGATCCCGCCTGCACCCAGCCCACGACGGGCCAAGGCGACCTGGCTTTCTTCTACCTCCAAGCCGACCCGGACGCGCGCTGGAACACCGATGCCGACGGTACAGGCCCCGGCGACCTCACAGTGGGCGGGGCCGTCACGGCCGACATGGGTCAGGCCGGCACGACCCTTGATCCTGCCCGCAGCACCGACAGGCGGGGCGTCCCGCGGGACACGGTGCCGAACATCATGGTCCTCAAGGCGTCCAACGCCCTCTTCCAGAGCCTGCGCGACCATCACAAGAACCGCATAGCCCATCACCCCGCGGTTGCGCCCTTCACGGGTGTGGCCGACGCCTGCCGTCCGGTCCTGGTGGGAGTCGGGGCCGGCCAGGCCCTGCACGAGACGGATCCGGACAGCCCGCGCTACGCCAACTTCGATGGGCATAACTACCTCCAGCTGCGCTACTCCGAGGCCGTGAACCTGGGCGACCTCGACGGAACGAGCGAGAACGTCCGCTCGCAGGCAGCTTTCGGGGTCGGAGAGCACGGGGGCGCCCTGAGCCAGTCAGGGACGGACCAACGCTTCCTTGGCTACCTCTCCGTAGCCGGCAGCGTCAGCTCGGGCAGCCGCGACGCCACACCCCAGACCGAGGCCTTGTACCGGCGGGGCTACGACCTGGTCCTGAACGCCACGGGCGCCGCTGGCGCGGACAGCCTCCTGGACTCAGGCAATGTCCTGGGCCTGCATGGGCTCTACATATCCGTAGCCGGCTGGTCCTACGACGCGGGCGGTTACCGCTTCTGGCCGGGCTACCTGGACGGGCTGAGCGACCCGAGCGATGCTGCGGCCATCGCCCGTTCGCCCTACAACCCCTTCATCAGGGACCAAGCCGGGAATCCCGTCGAGCCCGCCGTCGACGACGCCCCGCCGGCCGGCTACGCCGTCGACTACGTCAAGGCCGATGTGACGGTGGCTTCCCTGCCTAAGGCAGACAGCCCGACATTCATGGGCTGGGACGTTGTGAAACCCCGCATCGCCATCGACACGAGCACGGGCACGCCCTACTACGAAGTCCTGCCCCTGGCCTCGGCCGACCGCATCGACCGCATCGAATTCCGCCTGGCCGAGGAACTGAGCGCGGGAGTCTTCAGCCCCGAGTCCATCCGCGATACCTCCTTCGGGCTGGGCACTGGCAGCGCCTTCCCCCAGATTCCGCGGGACGCCTTCCTCCTCTCCGACACGGTGCGTGACGGCGGCGTTTTCCGCCAGACCGGCTCGGGCTTCGCCACCGACGTCTCCTCGCGCTTCTTCACCCCCAGCTTCATCAACGTCGACAACGACCCCTACCTGGCCCTGACCTTCCTGGCCGGCGAGGAGCGCGAGTACTGGAACGCCCGCTCTGCCTTCTATTTCCGTTACGATAGGGATCGCGGCCGCCTGACCGACTTGGCCGGGAATCTGATGGATAGCTACCTGGGAAATGATCTAGCCTGCGTAGAGCGCCTGGCTCCGCGCATCCGCCTGTCCAGCGCCGTGAACGGCGGCAACCTGGTCTACATCCAGTTCAGCGAGCCGGTCTGGCACGCGGATAATGCGGATATTGAGGCGGCCGACTTCTCAGTGGCCGGGACTGCCGGGGCCCTGACGGTCACCGCCCTTGAAATCCTCTCCCGGGCCGATAATCCTAATCCTTCGGGTAACGATCCTGCCCGGGAGGTCATGCTGACCCTATCGGGCCCCCTGAGCGGCCCGGACATCATGAGCGCGCGCATCCTGGGATCGGCCAATATCTACGACCGCCTCATGAATTCAATGGATGTCGCCGAAAGCCACCGTATCTCGGATTTCGGCCTAGGCATCATCCAGCCCCTCAGCGCCACGGACGGGGTACACCGCGGAAACGAGGTGGGCGCCGGGGCCCTGGGTGCCCTGCGGTCCTTCGACGGCTCAGGCCGCCTCTACGACCGCAATGTCACCGTGACCGCGCGACTGGCGCCCGACCTGCCTACGGCCAGCCCGGTGGAGATGTTCTACGATGTGTCTCCGCCTCCTCAGGTCCTCTTCCTGCCCTCCATCACCGTGGACGGTGTGGAAACCCGTCCGTCCATCTGGCTGCCCTCCCTTCTGCCGGGGCTCTTTACCGACGCAGACACACAGGCCCGAACGGCTACGCCCGTGGCCAGCGCGGGGGCGGACAGGTCCTTCCTTGTCCCGGCCGGGGACGCCGAGGTGCGCGACGGGGCCAGGGTGGAATTCGTCTACCGGGTGGGCGACCTTTTCTGCCTGCGCTCGGTCGATCCTAACGACCCTCGCCGCATAGATGTCTTCAGCTATCGGGTGGAGGACATCCGCATGCAACGCGGCGGAGTGACCGTCCTCAACAACGTCATCGACCCGGGCCGCGGGGAGAGGGCGGCCATAAGGGTGGAGCTGCCCGAATCGGGCTCCCTTTCGGTGATGGTCTTCACGCTGGATGGCGATATCGTCCGGGTCCTCAACCGGGCCCCCTCGGCAGCCGGGACATTCAGCTTCTCCTGGGACGGCCTGAACACAGCCGGACGCCCGGTCGGGCGCGGGCTCTACTTCATAAGGGTGGTGGGACCGGGCATCGACGAGGTGCGCAAGGTGATGGTAGTCAAGGAGCGCTGAGCTAGTCCAGGAGGAAGTTGAGTTCCGGCTGGGCCACGAGGATGGAGCCCGGGTCGCGGCCGTCCGAGGCATAATTGTTCGTGGCGTAGAGGTGGAGGGAGAGGACGGGCGAGGAGGAAGTAGCCTGGAAGTCCAGGATCTCGCCCGCGGGCATCTCCGCGCTGACCTTGGTCCAGGTGGGGTAACCCCCCGCCGGGCTGGGGATGACGAGTTCGATTCCGCCTGAGGAGCCCCAGTCGGTGCTGGTGCGGATGGCCAGGGTCAGGGCGCGGGGGCGGTAGGGATCGCGGGCGTTTTCATCCAGCTCCAGGTCCGAGGCCTCAGGATCGTTCCTCACCCAGACCGAGAAGCGGTAGCGTCCGGGGATGAGGCCGGGCTGGCAGGCAGCCGGGCTCAGATCGATGCGCAGCCCCAGGTCGATGAGGAGGCGGGTGACCCGGAGGTCATCGAAGACCCC
>CAYYCP010000014.1:0-2092 GCA_964470375.1 uncultured Spirochaetales bacterium | reverse complement strand
CCGGCCACGGGGCCCTGGCCGGGGGCCAGGGCGTTGAAGAGGTCGGTGGAGATGATCCGGGATACCCAATCCTCATTGCCCATGCGCTGGAAGACTAGGGAATTCCCGTGCAGGGATGTGGGGGCGGAGCTGACGAGAGTCATGGCTGCGGGAGGATCGCCGGCTGAATTGAGGGCGAAGCGGGGGCCCGGGGCCGGTGCCGCCTCGGCCTCGAGGTCGGGATCCTGGATGAGGTTGATGATCCGGAGGCGGTAGACGGCTGCCTCGGCCGGGAGGCCGGCCACTGCATCCGCGCCCACGGTAGTTCCCGTGTCGGCCAGGCTCACGTAATCGAAGGCGTCATCGGGCTGGAGGGCGTAGCCGAAGTACCATGCCGGCTCCTGGATGAGGGCAGGCTGGTCGGTGAAGGAATCGAAGCCATAGGCCGAGATCCAGTTGCGGGCGGGATCGCGGTGCTCGGGCAGGATGGGATCGGGGAAGTCGCAGGATGCCAGGGCGAGGGCGCAGAGGAGGGAAATGAGCCGCAAGCCCGGGCGGGCGGGCGCGGGTATGCCACGGCCATGGAGAGCCGCGCCTCTTGATCGATCCATATCTTCCATAATATAGCGATCCGCATGCCGAATCCAGGCTGAGGGGGCGAGCTTTACACGCCGGTGCCAAAGCCCCTATGATAGCCCGCGAAATCCGAATCGAAGAGGATCGCGCATGGACCCAACGCAGATCGCAAAGAGCCTGCATCCCCTTGAAGTCAAGGTCCTGGCCGCCTTCGAGGCCGGCTCAGTCCTGAGCGCAGCCGACCTTGAGAAGGCCTTGGGCTACAAGACCGGCCAGGCCAACCAGGCCTTCTCCTGGCTGGCCGCCAAGGGCCTGGCCGTAGAGGCCTCGCGCACGCGCAGTAACGTCTTCGAGCTCACCGAGACCGGCCGTCAGGCCCTGGCCCGGGGGACGCACGAGGAGCGCCTCCTTCGCTATCTCTCCGAGAAGGGCCCAACGGCCCTACCGGATCTCGCGCGCGAGCTGGGCATAGAGCCGAAAGACATCGGCTCGGCCTTCGGCATCCTCTCCAAGGAGGGGGCCCTGTCCATGGACGTCGACAAGCGCGCTGTCCTGGACGCCGCCTGGTTCGAGAAGGCCCACGCCTCGGGAAAGAAGGTTCGCATAGCCCTGGTAAGGGATATTCTGGAAAAGGCCGGCCGAGCCGATGAGGGGGTCCTGGAGGAGGGCCAGCTCTCGACCGAGGAGGCCGCGGTTATGGCGGGCATAGCCCGCAAGCGCGGGGCCGCCGACGCCCTCTTCCGGGCCGCCGAGCGCGAGCAGGTCCGTTACAGGCTGGAACCGATCTGCGCCGAGGTCAAGGCGGCCCTGGCTGAGCTGGGAATCTCCGGCGAGGAGATCGGGCGCCTGACCCCGGCCATGCTGGCTGACGGCTCCTGGCGGCGGGCCTCATTCCGGGCATATAACATCGGCGTGCCGCCGGCCCGCGTATCAGTGGGCCGGCGCAATCCCTACGCCGCCTTCTTGGAGAGCGTCAAGGACAAGCTGGTCTCCCTGGGTTTCGAGGAGTTCGACGGCGGCATCGTGGAGACCGAATTCTGGAACTCGGACGCCCTATTCATGCCCCAGTTCCACTCGGCCCGCGACATCCACGACGTTTACTACGTGGACAAGCCCTCCATGGCCCGCTCCATCGAGGAGCCCTACCTCTCCCGGGTGGCCGCGGCCCACGAAAACGGAGGCACCACGCAGAGCCGCGGCTGGGGCTACCAGTTCGACCGGGACTTCACCCGCCGGCTGATCCTGCGCTCCCAGGGCACGGTGCTCTCGGCGCGCCAGCTGCCGACGGCCAAGGTGCCTGGCAAGTACTTCGGGATAGTCCGCTGCTTCCGCTATGACCAGGTGGACGCCACCCATCTCTCGGATTTCTACCAGACCGAGGGTATCGTCCTGGGCGATAACGTCAACCTGCGCACCCTCCTGGGCTTCCTTGAGATGTTCGCCGTTGAGGTGGCCGGGGCCACCGATGTGAAATACGTGCCCGGCTACTTCCCCTTCACCGAGCCCTCGGTGGAAGTGCACATCAAGCACCCCGTCC
>CAYYCP010000013.1:46687-54372 GCA_964470375.1 uncultured Spirochaetales bacterium | reverse complement strand
GCACTTCAGATTTGAACTGGCGAAAGAAAGCATCGTTTTCCCTTGCATCCCACGTCTGCTAAAAGATAATCCGCTCAGGCACGAGGGAGCCTAGGCGCTCCCCCCTTCACTATGCTTCCCCTCCTTGGCTATGATGCTCCCATGAAGAAGATAGCGCTCACGGGCATCAAGCCCACAGGCCTGCCGCACATCGGCAACTACTTAGGATGCATCAAGCCGGCCCTGGCCCTGGTGGGGGATTACGAGGCCCGCTACTTCATAGCGGACTATCACGCCCTCAACCAGACCAAGGATGCCGCTCAGCTCTCGGCAAGCGTGCGCGAGGTGGCGGCGGCCTGGCTGGCCTGCGGGTTGGATCCGGAGAAGACTCTGCTCTACCGGCAGTCAGCGGTCCCGGAGACATTCGAGCTGGCCACGGCCTTGGCATGCTTCACGCCCAAGGGGCTGATGAACCGGGCCCACGCCTACAAAGCGGCGGTCCAGGACAACGAGGAAGCCGGGAAGGACCCGGACGCGGGCGTGAACATGGGGCTCTTCACCTATCCCATCCTGATGGCCGCGGACATCCTCCTCTTCGATACCGACGTCGTGCCGGTGGGGCGCGACCAAGTCCAGCACGTGGAGATGACGGCCGACATCGCCCAAGCCATCAACCACAACTACGGGAAGGACGTCCTGCGCGTCCCCCAGGCCGCGGTACAGGCCGACGTGGCCCTTGTGCCGGGGCTGGACGGGCGCAAGATGAGCAAGAGCTACGGCAACTCCATCCCCCTGGTGATGCCGCAGAAGGAGCTGCGCAAGCTGGTCATGCGCATCGTCACCAACAGCCAGGGGGTGGAGGAGCCCAAGGATCCGGAGGCATGCTCTATCTTCGGGCTGTACCGCTTCTTCGCTTCCAAGGCCGAGCAGGAGGAGCTGGCGGCGCGCTACCGGGCCGGGGGCATGGGCTGGGGCATGGCCAAGGAGGCCCTCTTCCAGGTCCTGGACCGCGAGCTGGCACCCATACGCCAGCGCTACGAAGCCATCATGGCCGACCGGGCCGGGCTGGAGCGCATCCTGGCGGTGGGGGCGGAGAAGGCCCGCGAGATAGCCGCGCGCACCCTCGCCCGGGTACGCGCGGCCATAGGCATGGACTAGGAGGGGGCTGAGCGCCGGGGGAGCCGGCGCCTGTCCCCGGCCGACAAGGAATGACAGGCCGGCCTTCAAGCCGCCCGCTATGCTTGCCTCGGGACGGAGGAAGAAAGCATGGACTGGCAGGATCGCATTAACGCCGCTATTGACCTCATGGAGGCTAGGCTGGAGGGGGAGCTGGACTGGGCGGAGGTCGCGGCCGCGGCCAACTGCTCGTCCTATCACTTCTTCAGAGTCTTCGAGGTGGTGGCGGGGATGGGCCCGGCGGACTATGTCCGGCGCAGGCGCCTGTCCCTAGCGGCCCTGGAGCTGGCGGCGGGCAAGGCTAAGGTGATCGACCTGGCCCTGCGCTGGGGCTATGAGACGCCGGAGGCCTTCTGCAAGGCCTTCAAGCGCCTCTTTGGTCTCACGCCCACGGAGGCCAGGTCGGCTGAGGCGCCCCTGTCAATCTTCACCCGCATGCGGGTTTCCCTCGTCCTGAAGGGAGCGATAGATATGCAGTACAGGATCCAGGAGCTGCCGGCCACCAAGGTGACCGGACTGGTGGGGAGGTTCACCGCCAAGGACGGGGCCAACATGCGCGAGATCCCGGAGTTCTGGCGCCGCAGCAACGAGGCCGGGCACAGCTGCGCCCTGGCCGAGAAGAGCGGGAAGCTGGGGCTGCTGGGCATCTGCTTGCCCTACGAGGGCGACGGGGAGACATTCGAGTACATGATAGGGATCGAGGCTCCTTCCTCACGCATCGGGCTGCCCCCGGGCTGCAAGGACGCTGTCCTGCCGGCGGCCACCTATGCGGTCTTCGAGTCCCGCGGCCCCATGCCCGGGGCCATCCAGGAGACTTGGAAGCGTGCCTTCAGCGAGTGGTTCCCCGCCTCTGGCTATGAGCACGCCGGAACGCCGGACTTCGAGGTCTACCCGCGCTTCCCGCCCGATGACCCGCGCGGCGATCCGGCCTCACCCCAGTGCTACACCGAGGTCTGGATACCCCTCAAGAAGAAGAAGACCTGAGCCGAATCGGCCGCGGTCCAGCGCGGATCGCGGCCGACCCCGCCCCTATCCGCAGATGGCAAGCCCCTCCGGACGACATTTGACTCAAGGCGATGAATTCCCGATATTAGGGCAGTGCGTCCTCGTCCGCGCCTTCCAGGGCGGCCCGGGGCGTATTCAGCCGTCAGGGCGCCGCGGCGGTACAGCCGAGCGGGCCGGTACGGGCAAGGAGGATCCATGGATTATTCTCACCGCATGGAGGCGGGCCTGGCCCGTTTCCTCTTCAAGGCCGCTGCCCGCGGCCGCAACGAGCTCCTGGCGGGGGCCCAGCTGGCCGCCCGCCTGCGTTCCCAGGCCCAGAAGCGCGAGCGCAACGCCCGCAAGGGCCTGATCGTCCCCCCGGTCATGATCATGAGCGTCACCCGCCGCTGCAACCTCGCCTGCGCCGGATGCTATTCGGCGGCCTTGCGCCCGGAGGCCTGCGCGGAGATGGAGGACGGGCGCTTCCTTGAGATAGCCCGGGAAGCCGTAGACCTGGGGGTCAGCTCCTTCATCATAGCCGGGGGCGAACCCTTCCTGAGGCCCTCCCTCCTGCGCGGCTTGGCGAACATACCCGGCCACGCCTCGGCGGTCTTCACCAACGGCACCCTCCTGCGCCCGGATTCGATGGAAATCTTCTCGAGCGGCAGGATTTCCCCGGTGCTGAGCATAGAGGGCGACGCGGCCCTGACCGGGGAGCGACGCGGCCGGGGTATCCACGAGCGCGCCATGGCCACGGCCGAGCTCCTCAGGGCCATGGGTGTGCCCTTCGGCTTCTCCGTCACGCTGACGTCGCGCAACGCGTCCATGGTGCTGGCGGACGCCTTCCTAGGGAACCTGGCCCGGCTGGGGACGGGAGCCCTCTTCATCATCGAGTACGTGCCGGTCCAGGCCGGGACGGAGTCCCTGGCCATAGGCCCCGAGGATCGCGCCCGCCTCCTCTCGGCCGAGCGCTTCGCCCGTCTGCCCTACCCGGTGGCCACCCTGCCCGGGGACGAGGAGGCCTACGGGGGCTGCCTGGCGGCCGGCCGGGGCTTTATCCACCTGAACGATCAGGGGGCCCTGGAGCCCTGCCCCTTCGCCCCTTTCTCTGACTCCAGCGCCGCCTCGGGCAGCCTGGCCCAGGCCCTGGCATCGCCCCTGATGGCCAGGATCCGCGAGCGCCACGCCGAGCTCACCGAGACGTCCGGGGGCTGCGCCCTCTGGAACAAGCGCGGCTGGGTAGCCTCCTTGGCGAGCTGCGGGGCGCGCAGGGCCGGGAGTACGGCGGCGGCCTGAGACTCCAGGGAACCAGGCCGCTTCGCCTCCGGGCGGGTTCACGCGGCCTGGGTCCTATCCACGCCGCGCGGGCCGGGTCAAGCGCGGCCCATCACCTGAGGGGCAGGATCAGGGCCTTGTCCTTCTGCTCGTCGAAGCCTAGGCGGCGGTAGAGTCCCTCGCCCTCCCGGGTGGCGTTGAGGAAGAGGCGCGCGCAGCCGGCCTCGCGGGCCCAGGCGATAGCCAGCTCCATGAGCCTGGTGGCGTAGCCCCGGCCTCGGAAGGCGGGCTGGGTGTAGACGTTGAGGACGTGGGCCACCTTGCGCGGGGCGGGATCGCGCAGGGGCGGCAGGCTGTACAGGAGGAGGCCGACGCAGGCGACCGGCCGGCCGTCCACCCTGCAGAGGAAACCCGCGTAGGCGCCCCTGCCCATGGCTTCTTCCAGAAAGACCCGGTTGGCGTCGCGCAACGCCGCGGGATCAAGGGGCTCACCATGGCTCTCCAGCCCGAGCAGGAACTCGAGGCGCATGTCCAGGAGCTCCTCGATGGATTCGCGCCCTGCCAGGGCGAATTCGGCTTCCATGCCTCGATGCTAACGAGAACGGGCGGAGACGGGCAAGACCCTCCGCACGACACCCTGTAACGCGCGGAGGGGGCCGCTTCCCACGCTAGCCCCGGAAGCGCTAGGCTCTAGGCGCATGCGCAATCCCATCCGCGGGTACCTCCGCAGCTATGCCCCCTCGGACCGCTACATGATTTGGCACGATTCGCGATCGGCCGTCCTGTACGGCGTCTTTAACGGCCTGGCCATCCCCTTCATAAACGTGGTGGGGCGGAAGCTGGGCCTTGACGCGCCCATGTTGGCGGCCCTCTCGGTCATGGGCTACCTGGGCCTCCTCCTCCACTTCTGGACGGGGCATCTCTCCAGCCGGGGCGACAAGGCGGCCTGGGTCTTCTGGCCGGGACTGGTCTCCCGCTCCATCATCGCCCTCTCTGGCCTGGCATCGGCACCTCTGCCCTACCTGGCCGCTATGGGGGCTTATCAGGTTATCTGCAACCTGGGCGTGCCGGCCTACTCGGCCATAATGCGCTCCAACTACTCGGACGAGGCCCGCCCGCGGGCCATGGGCCACATCCGGGTGATGATCCAGCTAATCTCGGCGGGCTGCGCTGCCGCCGCGGGCTGGGCCATGGACGCGGCCCCCTGGGCCTACCGCATCGTCTTCCCCCTGGCGGGGGCGGCCGGGATAGCATCTTCCCTGCTATTCTTCAAGGTGAAGGCCCGCGGGGAGGGGCGCGGAAGGGCCGCCTCCGCCGAGAAGGAAAAGGGCCTGCGCGAATCCCTGAGCGGTATAGGCCAGGACAAGGCCTTCCTGGTTTTCATGGCTATCTTCTTCGTCATCGGCTTCCCCGACAAGCTCATAGCCGCGGTGGAGCCGATCCGCCTTGTGGACGAGCTGGGCTTCGACTATCGCGCCACCGGGATTGTCTTGGGGACAGTGCCCCTGGTGGCAGGCCTACTGGGCTACCTGGCCCTGACCAAGCTGGCGCGTCGGCTGGATCCCTTCCTCCTCCTGGCCGCCACCGCCCTTCTGGGCTCGGCGCGATATGCCAACATAGCCCTAGCGGCTTCGCCCTACGTCCTGGTTCCGGGCTCCTTCCTGGCGGGCCTGGCCAACGCCGGCTGGGACCTCCTGCCCCTCTTCACCATCATGAGCTTCTGCCCACGCGAGCGCCTGAGCCTCTACATGGGATTCCACAACGGGCTGGTGGGCCTGCGCGGCGTCATCGGCCCGTTCCTGGGCAGTTGGCTCTACGGCGAGGCGGGCATCCGCATCGTCTCTCTGTATTGGGCTGGCTTCGGTTTATCACTATCGGGCGCGGCCCTGCTCATCTTGTTCACAGCCGCACGGCGCCGATCCACCGGGGCCCCAACGGCCACGGCTTAACACTGGCTCCCATTCCGGAGGATAGTAACCGCATGAACAGCAAAGCGATCAACCGCGCCGACATGCCCCTATTGAAGCTGGCCCTTCCGATGTACCTGGAGAGCATCCTCAGGACCACCCTCACCTCGGCTGATGTATGGATGCTCAACCATTATTCCCAGAGCGCCGTGGCCGCTGTCGGTCTCATCAACAATATCTCCTTCTTCATCATGATCATGTACATGGTCATCAGCATGGGCTCCAGCGTCCTCATCTCCCAAAACCTTGGGGCCGGCCGGGAGAAGGAAGCCGGCCAGACCGCCCTGGCCGCATTTATCTTGGTGTCAGCCTTTTCCTTGGTCATCAGCCTGGCCATGGGCCTGGGGGCGGGAGGATTACTGCGCCTTCTGTACCGCGAGCTCGAGGCCGACGTTCGGCGCTACGCCTGGCAATACCTGGCCATCACCGGTTCCTGCTCCATCTTCGTAGCCTACAACATCACCCAGGCATCGGTTTTGAGAGCCTACGGGCACACCAAGGACGCCATGTGGTCCAACATGGCCGCCAATGCCCTCAACGTCGTCGGCAACGCCATAGCCATCTACGGCCCCTTCGGCCTGCCCAAGACCGGGGTGGCCGGCGTGGCCGTCTCTACCGTGGTATCCCAGGCTGCGGCATGCCTCATCCTCTCTTGGCGCATCAGGCGCCTCAAGGAGATACGCATACCTTGGCGGGCCTTCCGAGAAATTCCCCGCCAGACCTACCGCGGCATCATCGCCATAGGCGGGCCCACGGCGGGTGAGAACCTGTCCTACCAAATAGGGCAGATCATCGTCTCCACCTTCCTGGCCCGCTTGGGCACGGCCGCAGTGGCCGCCAACACCAACGCTATCACCCTCCTGCGCTTTGTCTTCATGCCGGCCATGAACATCGGCAACGCCGGCCAGATAAAGACCGGTTACCTGGTGGGGGCCGGGCGCTTCGCCGAGGCTAAGCGCAACGTCTTCCGCTACTACGGCATCGCCATGGCCTTCAGCCTAGGACTGATGGCCGGCCTCTTCCTGACCCAGGCGCCGATCATCCGCATCTTCACAAAGGATCAAACCATTCTGGCCATGGTCTCGACCATCTTTCTCATCAGCTTCGCCCGCGAGCTCGGACGGGTGGCCAACATCGTCGTCATCCCCGGCCTCAAGGGCGCCGGGGACGCCGTCTTCCCGGTGGTCATCGGCATGCTCTTCATGTGGGGGATCGGAGTCGGGGGAGCCTATTTGATGGCCTTCGGCCTGGGCTGGGGCATGGCGGGTATCTGGATAGCCACAGCCGCCGACGAGATCCTGCGCGGCATCATTATGCTATTCCGCTGGCAATCGGGGGCCTGGACAAAGAAAGCCCTGGTGAAGGCGGAGGCCGCCTGAGGCGGGTAAGGACGCTCCAGGTCGCCGATACCTGGAGCCGACAATCCTCTCCATAGCCGGCGCCTTGATCTACATAAGGATGGGAGAACCCCCCTTCCCTTATGGGAAAAGGCTGCGGAAGTTCAGCATCCCCCCATCCTCGCCAGGGCTTATGGGGATGGACGTAGGAACCAGTCCGCGTGAGAGATGCTTGCCACTAAAAAAGCCGGGCGGCCAGGAGGCCGGCCAGGACCAGCCCTAAGCCCATGAAGAGATTGAGACCGATGTTGGCCAGGGCTTTGAGGGCAGAACCGGCCATGAGCATGGAGAGGGACTCCAGGGCGAACGTCGAGAAGGTCGTGAAACCGCCCAGAAAGCCCGTCACCAGGAGGTACCGCAGCCCGCGGATCGAGGGCATGCGCTCCATGAGGCCGATGAGGAAGCCTACCAGGAGGCAACCTAGGAGGTTGACGGCCATGGTGCCCCAGGCCATGGAGTCCCCGAAGGCGCGGGTGGCCGCCTGGGAGAGGAGGTAGCGGGAAAGGCAGCCTAGACCTCCCCCGAGCAGAACGGACAACATAGGGTTCAAAGCTTCCCCCAGGCCACGTTGATCGTAAGCGACGGCCGCGGGACGCGTTTGGCCGACGCGATGCGGGAACCCGCGTATGGTCGGGCTCATAGCCGCAGACTAAGAATAGGGCATGATACAGGACATTGCCAAGTCACAGGACTTGGCAGGGCGAAGCCGGGGCGCCGCCTGATCCCGCTTGTGCTATACTCGCGCAGCGGATTGCGCGGCTTAGCGCGCGACGGAGGCGATACGGCATGACCCGACGTGAATCTGAGCTCGAGGGCGATCTATCGCGTTTCAGCGCCTGGATCGGGGCTTCCTTCAAGGAGGAGCTCCTGAGGCGCCTGGCGCGGGCCATTCCCTCGGGTGAGACGG
>CAYYCP010000013.1:33281-46587 GCA_964470375.1 uncultured Spirochaetales bacterium | reverse complement strand
ATCGCCCGCCTCCTGGGCAGGATCTACAGGGCCATAGGACTCCTCAAGAAGGGCCAGCTGGTGGAGACGGACAGGGCCGGCCTGGTGGCCGGTTACGTGGGCCAGACCGCGCCTAAGGTGGACGAGGTGGTCAAAAAGGCCCTGGACGGGGTCCTCTTCATCGACGAGGCCTACAGCCTGGCTCCCGAGGGCGGGGACGGTCGCGACTTCGGGCAGGAGGCCATAGACGCCCTGCTCAAGCGCATGGAGGACAATCGCGATCGCCTGGCCGTGATCGTGGCCGGCTATCCGGACGAGATGCTGCGCTTTATCGAGTCCAACCCGGGCCTGCGCAGCCGCTTCTCGCGATACTACTACTTCGACGATTACACCCCCGAGGAGCTCCTGCGCATCTTCGAGATATTCGCCAAGAAGAGCCAGCACGTCCTGTCCGAGGCCGCCCGGACCAAGTTCAGCGCCCTCATCACTGAGCTGCACAGCCGTCGCGACCGGACCTTCGGCAATGGACGCCTGGCTCGCAATATCTTCGAGCGCGTTCTTGAACGCCAGGCTGACCGCCTGGCATCCTCAGGGGCGCCCATGACCAAGGAAGCCCTGTGCGAGATACAGGAAGCCGACATCCCCACTCAAGAGGAGCTCCTCAAGGGCTGAGGGCCCGCGGGGAGGCGCGATGGATCCGGCCGTACGCAGGATCGATGCGGAAAACGACGCCTATCAGATCCTCAAGGCCCTCAAGGAAAACCGCCGTCAGCGCGCCGAGCGCGGCGAGGCCTTCGTAGAGGGCATCGAGTGCATCAAGCAGGCCCTCGGCTCGAATCTGGCTAAGCTCAGGCGCGCCATCGTCTGCGGCCGGGAGGGGCTCTCGGATTGGGCCAAGGGCCTTATCGCCTCGGGGCGGTTTGAGGAAATCCTGGATCTCACGCCGCCCCTCTACCGGGCCCTGGCCGACAAGGCCGAGCCCTCGGAGCTGATGGCCACATTCTCGTACCGGCGCCTGTCGCTCGATGACTTCAGGGGCCTGGAGCGTCCCTTGGCGCTGATCCTGGACCGCCCCAGCGACCTGGGCAACTTGGGCTCGATTATAAGATCGGCCAACGCTTTTGGAGTAGACCTGGTCATGACCATTGGACACTGTGTGGATTTTCTGGATTCCAAGGCCATCCGCGCCAGCCTGGGAGCTGTCTTCCGCACGCCCCTCATCCACGTCGAGTCCCTGGCCGAGCTGGAGTCCTGGCTGGAGGGGATGAAGGCCTCCTCGGACATGCGGGTCATAGGGACGGACTCCAAGGGGGAAATCGAGCTGGGCAGGGCTGGGCTTTCGCGCCCCCTGGCCCTGATCCTGGGCAATGAGGCGACCGGCATGAGCCAAAAGCTCAAGGCTCTGGCGGATGCCTGCGTCCGCATCCCCATGCGCGGCCAGGTCAATTCCCTGAACCTGGCCTGCGCCGCCTCCATCCTCCTCTGGGAGGCCGGCCGGGACTGAGGAGGCCGGGCGCTGGCGGGCCGCGCCTTAGCCGATGGCGCACAGCCGCCTAGCGGCCCTCCCGCGCGCCCCCCTACTCGATGGCGTCCAGTCTCTTCGCGGCCCAGGGCAGATAGAGCCTGAAGGCCAGGGCCGCCGCCGCGCAGCCACAGGCGCCTATGAAGGGCAGGAGGGGCGGCCAGTCCCGGAAGAAGTAGGCCAAGACGGAGATTCCCACCACCATTGCCATGCCTCCCAGGCTGGCGGCTATAGCGGTAGGATTCTGCTTGATGGCTACCGTCGGATTGGGCCAGTCCAGCCTGGGTATGGCCGTGTCCAGTGCCAGGCCCAGGACGCCCAGGAGGCTGGATATCCCGAAGCCGGCGAAGGCGGACAGGAGGGCGCGCGCGAATCCCAGGCGCGACACGAAGACGATGAAGCCGGCGCCTACGAGGGAACCCAGGGCCGAGTAGATCAAGCCATGCGCCAGCTTGGCCCCGAAGAAGGGCAGGGGAGCCAGAGGCAGGCTCTTGAGGAATTGGAGCTGCTTGCCCTCGCGCGAGACGGCCGTGGCGTTGATGGAGGTCATCGAGCCCAGGAAGGCGGCGAAGCCCATAGCCACCACGCTCATGAGGGACAGGGCCTCCGGCTGTGCCAGAAAGGGCATGTCCTTGAGGAACTCCTCGCGCATGCCCATGTACATGGCCGCGAAGATCGCCGGCATCAGGATGACCACGAAGGGCCCGTTGATGAAGTAGGCCGGTTCGCGCAGCATGACCAGGAATTCGCGCTTGAGGCCGGCGGCGAACTGGCTTCTGCTGCGGAAGCCCGCTCCAATGTAGGCCAGCGGATCGCGCAGGCGGGCGATGGGAGACTCGTCGAAGCGCGTCAGGCTGCGCACGTAGGGCCCCGAGAGCAGGATCACCGCCAGGGCCAGGGCCAGCAGCTGGAGGCCGGCGAAACGGAGGAAATCCAGGACTCCGGCGGCGCCGGCGCCCATGGCCGAGGCCGCCCAACGCGCTGGCGGATAGGCGGCCGCCAAGCGGGCCATGGCGGAGTCAGGATCGGCCAAGTTGGCCAGCACCCATGCCGTGTCGCGCATATTGAGCATAATGCGCTGATTGAGCAACTGCCATCCCACCGCCAGGCCCACGCCCAGGATGCCGCCCAGGATCATCACCGTGTCCCGGCGCCTCAGGAAGCGCAGGGCCGTCATGAGGGGGATGACCAGGAAGTAGCAGACTGCCATGGGCAGGAGGGGCGTCAGCAGGGCGGCCAGGAGGGCGTAGACGTAATACAGCGGCCCGGGCAGCTCGAAGTAGGCGTAGACCCCGGCGGATACCGCCACCATTAGGACGGCCAGGGCCGCCTCTGAGGCGTAGACCAGGGAGAACTTGGCCCCGAAGAGGGCCCGCGGCCCGAGCGGCAGGGAGAGGAGGAAGCCCTCGGCCCCGCTCATGAAGTAGGTGGCCAGGCAGGTGATAAGTCCGAAGATCCAAGACAATGCCGTGGCCGTGATCACCCCGTTCTGCAGGACCATGGCCTGGAGGCCGAAGGGCTCCAGGGCCACGTAGGTGTTGAAGCTGATAAGCAGGAGCATGAATCCCATGGCCGCCAGCACATAGAGGAAGAGCAGAACGGCCCCGAGGCCCTTGGCGATCCCCTTGGGCCCCTGCCTGAACCAGCCCAGAAAGGTGCCCAGGTCGTAGGTTGAGGAGAGGTACACTCTAAGCAAGGATAGGTAGGCGCGCATGGGCTAGTTCCTCCCGTCCTCGCGGGCCAGGTCCGAGTCCACGAGCTCCAGGAAAAGCTGCTCCAGGCTGGCATCCGAGCCGCGCTCGCGTCGCAGCTCCTCTAGGCTGCCCTGGAAGACGATCCGGCCCGCGGCTATGACGGCCAGGCGCGTGCATAAGCGCTCGGCCACCTCCATGATGTGGGTGGAGAAGAAGACCGTGCGACCCTCCTTGGCGCGCTCGCGCATGATGTCCTTGAGGGCGAAGGCCGCCTCCGGGTCCAGGCCGACCATGGGCTCGTCCAGTATCCACACCGATGGATCGGGGAGGAGGGAGCCCAGGATGACCAGCTTTTGCTTCATGCCGTGGGAAAAGCCGGCGATTCGCGAGGACAGGGCGGAATCGATCTTGAAGAGGGCGGCATAGCGCTGGATGCGCTCGCGGCGCTCCTGGGTGGGCACGCCGTAGGCGTCGCCGATGAAGTCCAGGTATTCGCTGGCCTTGAGGCGGGTGAAGAGCTCGGGATTATCGGGTACGTAGGAGAAGCGCGCCTTGGCCTCCAGGGGGCGCTCGCGCACATCCACCCCGTCCACGAGGGCCCGCCCGGCGTCCGGCCTGATGATGCCGGTGAGGATCTTGATGGTGGTGGTCTTTCCCGCCCCATTGGGGCCCAGGAAGCCGAAGATCTCCCCGTCCGGGACGCTCAGGCTGAGGCCGTCGACCGCCTTCACCGTTCCCCTGGCATAGGTCTTGGCGAGATCATACATCTCGATCATGGAAGCTCCTTCCCCCCGGAAAGCCCCGCGCTGGGGGCGCTCTCCGACAGATGAGAGGAATTCTACAATAGATATAGAAGAAAGCGAAGCCTGGCGCGGAGGCGCCTTCGTCCCGATACGGACATCCGCCCCGAGACGGGCCTTCGCCCTAATATGGGCTTTCGTCCGTGGGAGGCCTCGGGCTCACTCGTGGGCCGGGGATAGGCCCAGAGCGTGGCGGATGCCGGCCTCAAGGCCGCGCAGCTCGGCCAGGGCGGCCGTCCGGCCTATGAAGGAATAGCCCGGATAGTAATTCCACCCCGCGTCCCGAGAGAAGAGCTTGCCGAGGTCGGGGCGGACAGGGATGAGATAGTCGTCCCGCCCCAGCTCGCGGCGGCGCTCCTCCTCCCTGACGATTGCCTCCATCAACCTGGGCATGTCGATGGATCCCGCCAGGGAGCCGCTCTCCATGAAGGCGTCGTCGCGGCCAGCCAGATAGTGGATGTTGCGCATATGCACGAAGTGCACCCTGTCGGCGAAGCGCTGGAAGAGAGCCACCGGATCGTTATCCGGGCGGCTGCCCAGGGAACCGGCGCAGAGGACCAGGCCGGCCGAGGGCGATGGTACGGCCGCGGCCATGGCTTCGACGTCCTCAGCCGTGCTCATGGCCCGCGGCAGCCCGAAGACCGACAGGGGCGGATCGTCCGGATGGACGGCCAGGCGTATTCCGGAAGCCTCGCAGACGGGGGCCAGGGCGTTCATGAAGGCGTATAGGTTTTCTCTGAGACGGGCCTTGGTGACCCCCCGGTAGGCTGCGATGCGCTCGCGCAGGGCCTCATGGCATAGGCTTCCTCCACCGCCCGGCAGGCCCAGGAGGATGGCGGAAGCCAAAGCGTCCCGGGCGCGGTGGTCCATACCCGAGTACAGGCGCTTAGCCGCCTCCACCGTCGCTTCGGGATAATCCGAGCGGGCGCCCGGGCGCTCCAGGAGGAATATATCGTAGGCCGCCACCATGACCCCGTCATAGGCCGTCGAGCGGCTCCCGTCCGGCAACTCGTTTTCCAGATCCGTGCGCGTCCAGTCCGTGGCGGGCATGAAGTTGAACACCGCCACCCTAATCCCGCGCCTCGCCAAGGCTGTGAGGCTCTCCTGGTAGTACTCGATCTTCTGGAGGCATCCGTTCGTGCGCAGCTTGATGCTCTCATGGACCGGCAGGCTTTCGGCTATCGTCCACTCGAGCCCGCTCGGCCGCCCGCCCTCCCCGGATACCTCCCGGACGCGGCGGGCTATCTCATCGTCGGGCCAGGCTTCTCCGCATGCCAGATGGTGGAGGGATGTGACGATATCGGTAGCCCCGGCCTGGCGGATATCCGCGAGACCGACGGGATCATCGGGTCCAAACCACCTGAAGCACTGGCGCACCTCCCATCCTCCGAGACCGCCCATCGCGGATCGGCACAAGGATAGCGGATGCGCAAACCGGCCGCCCTAGGCCAAAAAACTCATTGTAGAATAGGAAAAACCCCTGATGGGCGGGCTGCTCCGCCACGGCTAGTCTAGGAAGGGGCCGATACAGGCTCCCTGCGCAAGATTTGTCCAGCGTCAAGCCGTTAAGCTTGCTTCACGGCGAGGCGATAACCTTCGGCGGACTCAAGGGAGAGGGATCCCAACTATAGGTGAAACAACTGATACCCTGGTGGGTCGATGCACGGGTATGCTGGCAGAGATGCTCGTCTCTTGATAATTTCATGCGCAGATATAAAATATGGAATGCCGTAGGGCTTTCCAAGCCGCCGTCCGGATGGACGGGACGGCGAAAAACTGGTATTTGCGAAGGGGATAGGCGATAGTGACATCTATGAGCACCGGGAAATTAGCCCTAATTGGAAGGAATGCGCGTGATTACATGCGCCGTTACTGGACACTTTATTTAATGCTCGTCCTTCCCCTCGTCTACTTCTTCGTCTTTAAGTACATCCCCATGGCGTACATCCAGATCGCCTTCAAGAAGTACAGCATCGTCAAGAAGGTCTGGGAAATGCCCTGGGCGGCCAATTACGGCTTCGAGTACTTCATCAAGGCCTTCAAGAACCGTGACTTCCTCTTCGCTCTGCGCAACACCGTCATGCTCAACCTCCTTGACTTGATTTTCGGCTTCCCCGCCCCCATCATCCTGGCCCTGATCCTCAATGAGCTGCCCTACAAGCGCCTCAAGAGATTCACCCAGACCGTGGCCTACATGCCCCACTTCCTCTCCTGGATCATCATCTTCGGCCTGGCCATCCAGTTCTTCGCCCCCAGCACGGGACTCATCAACAACCTCTTGGCCAGGCTCCACCAGGACATCGGCCTGGCCGGGGAATTCAAGCCCATCCCCTTCCTGAGCGATCCCGCCCATTGGGTGGGGACCTACGTAGGGCTGGGTATCTGGCAGAGCGTGGGCTGGAACACCATCATCTATCTGGCGGCCATCACCGGGATCAATCCCGAGCTCTACGAGGCCGCCGCCATAGACGGGGCCGGACGCCTCCGGCGGATATGGCACGTGACCCTGCCGGGCATCCGCTCCACCATTGTGGTTCTCCTCATCATGGCCCTGGGGCGCATGCTGGGCAGTGAATTCGACCGGCCCTACGTCCTGGGCAACGCCCTGGTCAAGAATGTCTCGAACGTGATCGCCACCTTCATCTACATCAACGGCGTGCGGGGCCTGCAGTTCTCCCTGACGACGGCGGTGGGGCTGTTCCAGTCGGTGGTGAACGTGGCCTTCCTGTTCGTGGCCGACCGCTTCGCCAAGAAATTCGGCGAATCCGGCATAGTGTGAGGGGGAGCGGAACGTGGTAAAGTCCTTTAAGACAAAGCTGGGCGACTGGATCATCGCCTTCATCTGCCTGCTGGTAGTGGTGGTCTGCCTCTTGCCCATACTGAACATCGCGGCCCGCTCCCTGAGCTCCACCCAGGCCCTCATCCGCAACGAGGTGCTCTTCTGGCCCAAGGGCTTCAACGTGGACGCCTATAAATACGTCCTCATGGACGGCAAATTCACCTGGGCCCTGGTCTGGACGGCCATCTTGACCGTGATAGGCACCTGCCTATCCCTCTTCATGACCACCGTCTGCGCCTACCCCCTCACCTACAAGAAGCTCAAGGGACGCAAGATCATCAACACCCTGATCCTCTTCACCATGTATTTCAGCGCCGGCACCATACCCATGTACCTCTTGCTCAAGGACATCGCCTTCTTGAACAAGCCGGTGGTGCTGATCGTCCCCTACTGCCTGAGCGTCTTCAACATGATCATCATGCGCACCTTCCTTTCCAACATCCCGGAGAGCATGCGCGAGTCCGCGGAGATCGACGGCGCCAGCCCATTCCGGATCCTGATCAGCATCTACTTGCCCCTTTCCCTCCCGGTTATCGCCACTCTGGCGTTGTTCTACGCGGTGGGCCGCTGGAACGGATTCTCGGACGCCTTGATGTTTATGAATGTACGCAAGTACTACCCCATCCAGCTCCTGCTCTACAACGTCCTGATGGCTATATCCAATATCGACATCGTGACCGCGGAGGGCGGCACCCTGCCCGGCCTGACGGAGTCCCTCAAGGCTGCGGCCATCATGTTCGCCACGGTGCCCATCCTGATCATCTATCCCCTGCTGCAGCGCTATTTCATCGCCGGTGCCACCCTGGGCGCCCTAAAGGAGTAATTCGGACCCCGGACACGTTGTGTCTTCGGAATAAGTACAAGGAGGACTAGCATGAAGAAAACTCTCTGCGCTCTCCTGTGCCTGCTGCTGGCCGCCGGTCTCGTCTTCGCGGACGACACCCTGGTCAACGGCAAGTTCAAGGAGAAGAAATCCATCACCGTCGAGATCTACGACCGCAGCAACGACGGCGGGTCGAAGCCCGAGGACAACTTCTTCACTGATTTCATCAAGCAAGGCATGCTCCGCGACCACAACGTGGAGGTCACCTACCAGCGCGTGCCGCGCTGGACCGAGGTCGAGGCCCTCAACAACCTGCTGGCCGCCGGCGACGCCCCGGATATTTGCGTGACCTACAGCTATCCCACCATCCAGACCTACGCCAACATGGGCGGCGTCCTGGACATGGCCCCCTACCTCTCCAAGTACAAGTCCCTCCTGCCCGACCTGTGGAAGCTCCTGGGCGACCACAACATTTACTATAACCGCGATCCCGAGACCGGCACGGTCTGGGCCATCGAGGCCATTCTGTTCAACAACAGCCGCACCAGCACCTTCGTACGCGAGGACTGGCTCAAGAAGCTGAATCTCAAGGAGCCCACCACTCTCAAGGAATTCGAGGCCATGCTGCAGGCTTTCAAGAAGAACGCCTCCAAGCTCCTGGGCGCGGACGCCTCCAAGATGATCCCCTTCCTCACCGGCGTGGACATCGGCTGGGAGTGCGGCCTCATCGGCGACTCCTTCATTCCTGACAAGATCACCGACGAGACCTGGTACATCAACGGCTTCTGCGACCGCCACACCCTCCAGCCCGGCTGGGTGAACGGCCTCAAAGTCGTCAACAAGTGGTACAACGACGGCCTGGTCTGGAAGGACTTCCCCCTCTATCCCATCGGCGACAAGACCGCCGGCAACCTCGAGAGGGCCGGCTACGTAGGTTCCTTCATCGGCAACTGGGACCTGCCCTACCGCGACGGCGAGCAGGGCATCCATGGCCAGCTCAAGAAGAACGTCGGCCCGGATGCCGCTTACATCGCGGTCGATTGCTTCAAGAACGACGCCGGCAAGTACCGCAAGTACCTCAGCGCCCCGGTGGATCGCAAGGTCTTCTTCCCCGCCACCAATGACGAGCCGGTGGCCTCCCTGCTCTACCTGAACTGGATCAGCAAGTTCGAAAACCGAAAGTTCCTCCAGTTCGGCGAGCCCGGCGTGCATCACGAGGTTCAGCCCGACGGCGCCCTGAAGACCCTCCCGGTCAAGGGCGAGAAGATCATGAACTCCGGTTTCAATATCGACTACACCATCACCATCAACGGCCCGGACGCCGGCGATCCCAAAAAGACCGCCCGCTCCCTGGCCCTGGGCTATGCCGGTGTGGATCCGCGCTACATCGAGAAGTCCTACCTCATCCAGAGGACCGACTCCCGCATCGGCGCCAGCTTCAAGGTGGGCGAGATCAAGTCCGAGGAAGGCCAGGGCCCGGCCTTCAAGGAGAAGAGGGACAACCTCCTGGTCCAGGCTGTTGTGGCTAAGCCCGCCGACTTCGCCAAGGTCTGGGACAAGGGCATGAAGGACATCCTGGCCTCCGGTGTCCAAGCCATCATCAACGAGCGCAAGGAGAAACTTGCCGCCCTCAAGAAGTAAGAAAAGGCATAGCGTTTTATAGAAGGGGGCCCGCGAGAGCGGGCTCCTTTTTTTGCCCATTCGGTTCCCGCTTGCCCGCCTTCCCCCGGGCATGCTACTACCGGAGCTATGCCCGCCTTCGACAAGGCCGTCCTGAAATCAACCGCCGAGGCCGTCAGGCGCTACGGCCTGATCTCGCCGGGGGACCGCATCCTGGTGGCCGCCTCGGGGGGCAAGGACTCCACGGTCATGGCCTGGGCTCTGTCCGCCTTGAGGCCCGTCCTGGGCGTGGATTACGAGCTCTACGCCCTGAGGATCCGGGACGACTTCTCACCGCCCTACGACTCGGGCCCCTTGGCGGCACTGATGGAGGGCTGGGGCATAGCCTTCCGCGAGGAGATCGTGGCAGTGGCCGGGCGCCTCAAGGAAGGCCGTAGAATGAACTGCTATTGGTGCGCGACCCAGCGCCGGACGGAGCTCATCCGCGCAGCGATGGCCGGAGGCTTCAACAAGCTGGCCCTGGGCCACCACCTGGACGACGTCCTCCAGACCTTCCTTATGAACATGCTTGACAAGGGCGAGTTATCCACCATGCCGGCCCGCCTGGCCTATAACAAGTACCCCCTGACAGTCATCCGGCCCCTGGCCCTGACCGAGGAGCGCCTCACCGCCGGCCTGGCCGAGGCGGCCGGCTTCTCATCCATCACCTGCTCCTGCGCCTTCGGCTCCGCCTCGCGTAGGCTCCTGGCCCGCAAGCGGCTGGAGGCCCTGACCGGGGGCTCGGGCTCGGCCAAACGTCGCATGCTCGAGTCCTTCTCGAGGGTGAAGGCGGACTACCTCTCCGGCTACGTGGGGCCCTGAGCCAGGGCGCGGCTTGCCAGGAGGCTCTCCAGGGCTTATCCTTCCATGGGAGGAGCTATGGCCCAGCGCAAGGGTAACCCAAGCCGCGCCGCCCTCATCATAGCCCATCTCAAGGCGCGCTACGCCCGCCTCCTGGCCGCCTATCGGCAGTCCCGCCGCTCGGTGATTCGCTTGGCCCGGGCCAATGCCGAGCTCAAGCGGCGCTATTTCCTCCTCAAGAAACATTCCTCACTCCAGGTGACGGCCCTCCTGGACCGCATCGAGCGGGAACGCTACCAGCTGGTCTTTGACGAGGACCGGCGCCTCCTTTCCGTATCGGATTCATTCCTCTCCACCATCGGCATGGACCGCGATGAGTTCGCCCGTTCCTTCTATGTCGACCAGCTCTTCGACAAGTACCTGCCACAGCCCGACCGCTCGGCCGCGTCCACCGACATACCGGCCTTCCACTTCCCGGTGCTCGTGGACCAAGGCGGCGGGGATGAACGCCACGTACACCCCTTCGCCCACCTGAGCATCTCCGGCAAGGCATCCTTCGACAAGGAACGCGGCCGTTGGCTCTACCGCTTGAGCGCGGAGGAGAAAACCAGTGAGGTGGAGTTGAATTACTTCCAGCGCACTGACACCCTGATAGACAGCCTGGCCATTTCCAACATGAAGCTCCTCAAGGCCAACAAGACCATCGAGATGCATAAGACCATGCTCATCTCGCTGATCTGCTCCCTGGTGGGCGAGTACAGCGCCGAGACCGCCAGGCACCTGCGTTTCCTCCAGCTGATAACTACCTGCCTCTCAGCCGAATGCCGCCGCATGGGCATGATATCCTGCGAGGGCTACGACCCGGAGGAGTACGTCAAGGACATCAACTACACCTCCATCCTCCACGACATCGGCAAGATGGCCATTCCGCCGGGCATCCTTGAGAAGGACGGCAGCCTGACCGATGAGGAGATGGAGCTGGTCAAACGCCACCCGTTGATAGGCGCCGGCTATATTCGCCGTATCATCGACATCTTCGAGGACGATCCGGTGTATTCGTCCTACGTGGACTTTCTGCGCATCCCCTATGCCATTTGCCGCAACCACCACGAACGCTGGGACGGAACCGGCTACCCGGACAGCCTCAAGGGCCAGGCCATCCCCATGCCGGCCCGCATCGTCTGCGTGGCCGATGCCTATGAGGCCATGCGCGGGCGCCGGTCCTACAACCGCACGCGCCGCAGCCACCAGGAGGCCCTGGATTCCATAGCCGCCGGGGCGGGCAGCCAGTTCGATCCCAAGGTGGTGGAAGCCTTCCTGAACGTGGATTACCGCTTCGCCGACATGGTTTAGGCCGCCACCGGGGGTATTGCCCGGCTCAGGAATGGGTTATGGTGCCCGAGTCCGGCCAGCGTCTGGACACGTCCACGAATTGGGACAGGTTCCGCTCCAGGGCGTCCACCAACCGCGGCTCGAACATGCGCCCGCGCTCGCTGGCGAAGAAGTTCATGATGCGCGGCAGGTCCCAGGCCTGCTTGTAGACCCTGGAGACGGCTAGGGCGTCAAAGACATCGCATACGGAAACGATCCGGCCCGCCAGGGAGATAGCCTCGCCGGCCTTGCCCTCGGGATAGCCCGTGCCGTTCCAGTACTCGTGGTGCTCGTAGGCGATGGTGGCGGCCACCTTCATGAGACGCCGGTGCGACTTGGACAAGATGTCCCGGCCGATCGAGGTGTGCGAGCGCATCAACCGGAGCTCGGCGCCGTCCAGGGGGCCGGGCTTCTTCAACACCGAGTCCGGCACGGCGATCTTGCCTATGTCATGCATGGGCGCGGCTTCTGAAATGAGGGATGCCTCCTCGTCAGGCAAGTCCAAGGCCCGGGTCAGCACGCGTGCGTACTCGCTCACCCTGAGGACGTGGTGGGCCGTCTCCTCTGAGCGGTTTTCCACCACCTCGGCCAGGGTGACCATGATCTCCTTCTGGGCCGAGGCGATCTCCGCGTTGGCTTCCATCAGGGAATCCTCGGCGGCCTTGCGCTTCTGGCCCTCGGCCAGGAGGGCCTGGCTGCGCTCGCGCGATTGGGCGTCGGCCTCCTGGTAGTCGGCAAGGAGGCGGGCGTTCACTAGGTGGAGCTGGGCGAAGGCGATACCGGTGGTGAGGACCATGGACAGGAGGAGGGACAGGGCCTCGGGTGCCCCGGCCGTGAGCCAGTCTTGGCCGCCGTCCCAGAAGGGCAGGGCCAAACCGCGGGCGGCGAAAAGGCCTCCCAGCAGGATGAAGAAGGCGGCCGCGAAGCGGGCTCCGCGCTTGGAGGCGGCAATCGGCTTGGCTAGGAGCAAGATTACGCCGATGGCGCAGATGGATGTATAGAAGGCGCTGAGAACGAGGACCCGGGGTTTCAGGGCTGTCTCGATCAGGCTGAACCAGGCCAGAGCTCCCAGGGCCAGGACGAACACGAGGGGAAGGAGGAGGTAGAGACGGGACTTCTCCACGCCCAGGGCCTTGCCCACCCCCCACACCTCCAGGGCTCCCCCGGCCATCACGAGGGCGTTCGCGGCAATGATGCTCAGGAAGTCTGGAATGATGCCGCGCGCAGCCAGGCCGGCCATGCCCAGGCTCAGGCAGATAAAACCGAGGAACCACTGCAGGCCGCCCCCGAGGTGGCGCCGGCTCAAGCGCTAGGTGAGGGAGGAGATTGCCCCTGAGAGGACCGAGAGACAGAAGTAGCTCACCAAGAGGGTGCGAATGTCTAGTGTCATAGATGTATTTCCCTTTGGGACAGACCTTTATTCGCTGAGTATAGCAGTCTTTTGTAGAAGTACATACGAAAAAGCAAAATATCGCTGTTCAGGGGCTTGATTCTTCCTCCAAGGCATGATATATACTACTAATAAGACTATATTAGTAGTATATAGAGGCATTGGATGAAGATTTCGACCCGCAGCCGCTACGGACTCCGCCTCCTCATCGAACTCAGCCGCCACAGGGGCACACAGCCACTAGATCTCAAGGCCATTGCCAGCCGCCAAGGCATTTCCGAAAAGTACCTCTCCAAGCTCGTCATCCCCCTCAGGGGAGCCGGTCTCATCAGCTCGGAGCGGGGAACCCGGGGGGGCTATCGCTTAGCCAAACCGCCCAAGGAGATAAGCCTGAAGGATGTCATAGAGACTCTTGAGGGGGGCTTCTC
>CAYYCP010000013.1:24419-33181 GCA_964470375.1 uncultured Spirochaetales bacterium | reverse complement strand
CGCCCAAGGAGATAAGCCTGAAGGATGTCATAGAGACTCTTGAGGGGGGCTTCTCACTGATCGATTGCGTCTCTGCCGGGGATGCCTGCCCCAGGTCTTCGGACTGTACGGCTCGATCCGCCTGGATGGGTCTGGAGAGGGCAATGAAGGACTACTGTGCGGCCTTACGTCTCTCTGACATGGCGGAGGGTGAGGCCTCCCCCAGTTACGCGGATTATATCTAGCCCGATGGGCGAGGAGGGGATCATGAGACTTTACGAATCCGTCACCGAACTGATAGGCGGGACGCCGATGGTCAGGCTAGGCCGACTTTTCCCGGGGGCGCGGATCTACGCCAAGCTGGAGTACCGCAATCCCTTCGGCAGCGTGAAGGACCGCATCGGCCTGTCCATGATCGAGGCGGCCGAGAAGTCGGGGGCCCTAAAGCCGGGCTCCGTCATCGTGGAGCCGACCTCCGGCAACACGGGGGTGGCCCTGGCGGCCGTGGCTGCGGCCAAGGGCTACAAGGTCCTCCTCACCATGCCGGAAACCATGAGCGTTGAACGGCGCAAGCTCCTGGCGGCTTACGGGGCCGAACTCGTCCTGACCGAGGGCGCCAAGGGCATGCCGGGGGCGATCGCAAAGGCCGAGGAGTTGGCGGCGTCGGATCCGCGCTATTTCATGCCCATGCAGTTCGCCAATCCCGCCAACCCGGAGGCCCACCGGCGCGCCACCGCCGAGGAAATCTGGAACGACACCGAGGGAACCGTGGACGCGGTGGTGGCTGGAGTGGGCACGGGCGGCACCATTACCGGGATAGGCCAGGTTCTCAAGGCCAGGAAGCCCTCGGTGCGTATGGTGGCTGTGGAGCCTGAGGCGTCGCCGGTCCTTTCGGGCGGCCAACCGGGCAAGCACGGGCTTCAGGGCATCGGGGCCGGCTTCGTGCCTGAGATCCTAGACCGCGGGGTGATCGACGAGATCATCCAGGCCAACGAGGCAAACGCAGGCGATACCGCCCGCCGGGCGGCCCGCGAGGAGGGACTCCTGGTGGGCATCTCCTCCGGCGCGGCCATCTGGGCCGCCGGCCGCCTGGGCGCGAGGGCGGACATGCGCGGCAAGTTGATCGTGGTCATCGCCCCATCGAACGGAGAGCGATACCTCTCCACCTGGCTCTACGAGTGAGCCGCATCGCCCCAGGAGGTCTCGACATGCCCGTAAAGGATCCCGCCTTCAGCACGGCCGCCCTTCACGCCGGCCAGAAACCCGACCCATCCACACTGTCCAGGGCCGTACCGGTCTACCGCACAAGTTCCTTCGTCTTCAAGGACACCCAGCACGCCGCCGACCTTTTCGCGCTGAAGGAATTCGGCAATATCTATTCGCGTCTCACCAATCCCACCAACGAGGTTTTGGAGGCCCGCGTCAGCGCCCTGGAGGGCGGCGCTGCAAGCGTGGCCGTGGCCTCAGGCACCAGCGCCATCTTCTACGCGATCATCAACCTAGCCCGCGCCGGGGACGAGATCGTGTCGGCCTCCAACCTCTACGGCGGGACTTACACCATGTTCGACGCCATCCTGCCGGACCTGGGCATAGCCGTGAAATTCGCGGACGTCAGGGATCCCGCCAGTTTCGACCGCCTGATCACGCCGCGCACCCGGGCACTCTACCTGGAGACCATCGGGAATCCCGTCCTGGACGTGGCCGACATAGAGGCCGTATCCGAGGTGGCCCGTAAGCGTCACCTGCCCCTGGTCGTGGACGGCACCTTCACTACCCCCTACCTGCTCCGGGCCATAGAGCACGGCGCGGACGTAGTGGTGAATTCCCTGACCAAGTGGATGGGCGGGCACGGGACGGCCATAGGCGGCATCGTCACCGACGCCGGGAGCTTCGATTGGTCAGATTCGAAGTTCAGCCTCTACGTTCAGCCCGACAAGAATTACCACGGCCTGCGTTGGGCCGTCGACCTACCTCCCGAGTTGCGCAGGATAGCCTACGCCCTGCGCCTCAGGACGGTGCCTCTGCGCAACCTGGGCGCCTGCCTCTCCCCGGACAATGCCTGGCTCTTCCTCCAGGGCCTTGAGACCCTGCACCTGCGCATGCCCCTACACTCGGCCAACGCCCTGGAAGCGGCCCGATTCCTTTCCGCCCATCCTAAGGCGGCCTGGGTGCGCTACCCCGGTCTGCCCGGCGATCCCTCGTACGATATCGCCCAACGCTATTTGAAGCGCGGCTTCGGCGGCATGGTGGTCTTCGGGGCCAAGGGCGGGTTGGAGGCCGGGCGAAAGTTCATAGAGAGCCTCAAGCTCTTCTCCCACTTAGCCAACGTGGGTGACGCCAAGTCCCTGGCCCTGCACCCCGCCAGCACCTCGCACTCCCAGCTCTCCGAGGAGCAGCAGCGCGAGGGCGGCCTCACCCCTGATCTGGTGCGCCTGTCCATAGGCCTGGAGGACATTCAGGACATCCTGGCCGACCTGGATCAGGCCCTCTCGGCCATTTAAGGCCGATTCTGTCAGGGCAAAGCCCGGGGCCGTCCATTGTCCAGGGTATCCGGACAGATCCTATACCTGATGCCTCGGGGCCGGTCGTCAAGCGAGGAGGCCGGCTTGGCGAGCCTCCTCTCTGATGCATTCGATCTCGGCGACATCGTAAGGCGAGCCGTCCGAGCGGAAGATATCGTGGAACCAGGGCTCCGGCTCGGGTGCCCCGGGCCTCGAGTTCCAGGGATACTTGGTCTGTGTCCTGCCATCAACCAGGCCCCAATTGATAGCCCCCACCCCGCGTGATCGGAGCAGGGGCAGGTGGGTCTGGAAGCGCGAGCCCATCCCGCGGGCCATATACTCGGTGCAGATCATCGGCCGGCCTTCGGCGGAGAGCTCGTCGATTTCGGCGGCCATCGAGGAGGCCGGGCCGTAATTATGGAAGCTGACCAGATCAGAATTGTCCAGGATGAATCGATTAAGGCCCTTGAACCAGGACGAGCGTTTCCAGATTCCGCATGTCAGGGGTTGATCCGGATCGACTCGGCGGGCCCATTTAAAGACTTCCCCCAAGAGGCGCACCGACGTGGGCAGGAAGCCTGCCCCGTTGCCCGGCTCGTTGTAGAGGTCCCAACATAGAACGCGTTCATCCGAGCGGAAGGCGTCCATGATCCCGCCGGCGTAATCCTCCAGGGCATGCCAACTGGAGGGATCCCTCACCATGCGGGTGCCGGGGCACCGCAGCCAGCGGGAGTTATGCGCCCCCGGCCGCGGGGCCGCTATCCGGGCCATGAGGCCCGGATCGTTCCAGCAATCATCGAAGAGGACGGGCATCACCGCCATGCCCCGGCGGGCGGCCAGATCAAAAAAGCGCCCCAGCCTGTCCAGGAAGACACGCGGACGGGGAAGCCAGGCCAGGTAGTGCAGATACACCCGCAGGGTGTTGAATCCCAGCCCCTCGGCCAGGGCCAGCTCACCGTCAATCGCCTCAGGGTTGAAGGAGCGCCAAAACTCAAGTTGGTTGGCGGCGTAGGCCGGGGTGTAGTCGCAGCCCAGGGGCCATGGGCGCGCGTCCATCCAGGCGCGGGCGCGCTGTTTCTCCCAGGGCGGGGGCAGGTCCGACAAGGCGCCGGCGGAGGCGCAACCAGGCGTGAGGTCGGCCCGCGCGCCGGGACGCTGCATGCGTTGGGCGATGCCCAAGACAGGCAGACCCAGGTAGCCGCGCAGGATCAGCTCCCGGCCCGCCCCGGATCCGACCAACCTTGCCAGGCAGGAGTAACGGCGTCCCGTCTCTGGATCATAGATCCAGCCGCCCGACCAACCCCGGCCGTCGAAGGTAAGGCCGCCTGCGAGCGCGGCGCCAAGGAGGGGCCGACCGCGCAGAGCCGGATCGGGATTTGCTTCATCCCGTTCTCCGTTCTCCAGTCCCTCGACCAGGTAGAGACTCCAGGCCTGGCCCTCGCGGCGGGCTTCCAGGCGCACCTTCCAGCCCCGGCTCATCCACGATCCCGCAATGCCCTCTTCATCCATAAGGCGCATTATCCACCCCACCGCTCAAGGCCGCAAGGCCGAAAGGCCACAAGGCAGGGAAGTCGTGGGCAGCCGGCCGCGATGAAGCGCGCATTGACCAGGGGAGGCGCGGCGAATAGTATGGGAGACATGAAGAGCAGCCGCCTCGCGTTGAGGATATCTATGCACTCGGTGTTGATGATCCTGGTCGTCTACGCCCTGATGCAGGTTTTCACCTACTTCCGCGACAACCTTATCCTGGGACTCAGCGACCTGTCCGGCCTCCCGGGCACTATGGCTGCTTTCCTGGGCGTCAACGTCCTGCCGGTGATGACTGTCTTCGGCGCGCTGATCTATTTCATGGCTCTGCCCGTACAACGGGTCCAGGAGCGCCTGGAGAGGGGCGAGACCCTGCCGCCGGAGCTCCTGGAGAAGACGCGCAGGCGCATCCTGCGCTTCTCGCCCCTGGTCCTGGGCTTGAATTTGGCTGGCTTCGCGCTTGGCTTTCTGGTGATGAAACTGGCCGGCGGGCGCATGTCGGACTTCCTCCGCCCCGGACCCCTGATCGTCCTCCTCTCCAACATGGCCGCCGGATATTCCTACGCCGCAGCCCAGAACGCCCTGAACGGCATGGCCTTCGCGCGCGTGCGCGACCTCCTAGGCATGCGCTCTATAGGGAACCGAAAGCGTGAGCGCCGTTCCACCCTCAGGCAGACCGGGTTAAGCGCTGTCCTCCTGATCTACGCTACCACCTTCATCCAATTCAATCTGTCCGACCTTACCGCCGCCCAGGCCATCGGCCAGAAGGTCATGGCCGATACGCAACGCGGACTGATCGATCCCTCCCAGGCAGCGGAGGTGTACCGCTCGGCTATCGTGCACGATTTGGGTTACTTCTCCGGGAGGGGCAACGTGGATCCGGCTTCCCTGTCCCTGCCCTGGGAGCGCGACTTGAGCTACCATGATCTACAGCTGTACGTCTTCCTGATGTTCTTCTTCTTCATCGTCCCGATCTGCGCTGGCATCCAAGTCCTGGTGTCTCTCGATGTGCGTATGCGCCTGGACGACCTCAAACGCGGGCTCGCCAGCGCGGCCTCCGGTCAGGGCGATCTGCGCGCGCGCATCAACCTTAGGGAAATGGACGACCTGGGCGAGCTGGCAGAGCTGGTGAACCGCCTCCTGGACCTCGTCCAGGGCATGGCCCGGCGAATAGCTGCCGCGGGCCAGCGCACCCAGGCGGGGGCCGCCTCCATCCATCGAGCCATTGGCCAGGCCGAGGCGGTCGCCGCTGAGACCGGGGAATCGGCCCGCGCCTTCGCGAGCGAGGCTGAATCCCAAGCCGCCGGTTCGCGCCAGTTGTCGGCCATCCTGGCGGGCTTCCGCGAGGCCGCCAAGGCAGTCGGCTCGGCTGCCGAGGGCCAACGCGGCTATGTGGAGAGTACTTCCTCAGCCATGGAGGAGATGTCCGCCAACATCCGCTCGGTGGAGCAGATGACTGAGAAGGCCGATCGGCTGGCGAATTCACTGGAGCAGGACGGCGAGTCCGGGGGGGCGCAAGCGAGAGAGGCCGAAAAGGCCATGGCCGCCATCGAAGAGTGCTCGGGACGTGTTCTTGAGGTCCTGGGCTCCCTGGGCAAGATCGCTTCCAGCACCAATCTCCTGGCCATGAATGCGGCCATAGAGGCGGCTCACGCCGGGGAATCGGGGGCCGGCTTCGCGGTGGTGGCGGACGAGGTGCGTAAGCTGGCCGCGGACGCGGCCGCCCGCACAAAGGCCATCCGCGGACTTATGGATGAAATGAAGGCCCGGGTGGTCGAGGGCGTGGGGCTTTCGCGGGCCTCTGCGGAATCCCTGGCCGCCCTGGTAGGCGGCATCCGCGACCTGGCCTCGATCACCCGGGAGATATCCTTGGCCATGCGCGAGCAGGCCTCCGGCACGGATTCCGTGTCCGGCTCCCTGGGCCAGGTCGTACAGTCAACCGCCACAATCCACGTCAGCATGGAGGAGCAGTCGCGCCAGGCAGATAGAATGGAGGAGGGGCTTTCGGCCGCTTTAGCCCGCCTCGAGTCCCTAGCCCGTGGTTCGCGCGAGCAATCCGCCAAGGTTGAAGCCCTCAGCGCCGCCTTCGGCTCCGTGCGTGCGGAGGTTGAGTCCAACCTGCGCGCGGTCGAGGAACTGGGCTCGGAGGTAGCCCGCTTCCAGGCCTGAGCTCGTCTTGGCTACCTGCCCCCGTCGCGCTCCCAAAGGAGTTTGCGCATAGCCGGTTCACTGCCTGCCTGGATCAAGGCCTCGCGGTAATCCGCGTCTCTCAGCAGGGAGGCGATTGCAGAGAGGAGCTGGACGTGCGGCCCGGTGACGTTGCGCGGCGATAACACCAGGAAAACCAGGTGGGTCGGCTTCCCGTCCAAGGAATCGAAGCTGATACCCTCGGGAGCGGCGCCCACCGCGATCATGATCTCATTGATGCCGTCCACCTTGCCGTGCGGCAGGGCCACCCCGTCCTGCATACCGGTGCTCATCTGCTTTTCGCGCTCCATCACGGCCTTGAGGGCCGCGTCCTTGTCCGCCAATCCGCCCGGGCCGGCCAGGGCGGCCACCAGCTCAGCGATAACCCCGGCCTTGGTAGAGGCCCGCAGGCGCGGGATCAGGACAGCCCCGCGCAGGATACGCAGCATATCGGCGGCGGTGCGCCCGGCCTGCCCGTCCACTGCCTTCAGGAAACGGGCCGGGTCGAAGTCGGTCTTCAGCTTCTCAATCCCATCGTCCAGCTTGAGCAGGGTCTCGTAGAATATCTGGCGCACGAAGGGCTGGTCCTCGGGACTGGACTCTATGGTGATGCCCCGGTCGGTCTCCTCGATGGAGAGGGATATGTCGCCGCGTCGAACCTGCGAGATGCCCTCGGAGACATTCATCAGCTGGATCCAGAAACCCTCGCGCTCCAGCTCGCGAAGGAGGGTATCCAAGACCGCGTCGGCTATGTCGCGCCCCGGCAGCTCGAAGAAGGTGCTCAGTGTGGTGGCCCCGCGCACGGGCTTTTTGGTGCCGCGGCCCGGGGAATTGATGGCCAGGCTGAGCAGGGGTGGCGTGGCCACGGTGGTCACCAGGGTCATCAGGATGGCTATCCCGAAGACCTCCTCGCCCAGATAGCCCGAGGAGAGCCCGATTCCGGCGATGATCAGGGCTACCTCGCCCCGCGGGATCATGCCCAGGCCGATCCGGAGGCCCCCGCGCGGGTTGAAACCGAGCGCCAGCGAGGGTAGGCCGCAGCCGAGCACCTTTGCCACGATTGCCAGGAGGGTATAGGCCCCGCCCACGGCAAGGACGCGCGGATCGGAAAGGATGCGCGGATTCACCAGCATGCCCATGACCGCGAAGAACACAGGCACGAAGAAGTCATAGAGGGCGTGGATCCGCTCGCGTATGACCAGGGCTATCTCGGACTTGGACAGCGACAACCCGATGACGTAGGCGCCGATGATCATGGCCAGGCCCTCGGTCTCGAAAAAGCCCGCCAAGAGCAAGGCCAGGCCGAAGGCCAGGATGGAGAAGGCCGAGGGCTGCTTGAAGACCTTGAGGAAGCGCGTCAACTGCTTGGAGAAGAGGAGGCCCATGATGGTGAAGCCCAGCCAGATGCCGACGGCCTTGGCGGCTATGCCGGCCACCCGGCCCCATCCGGGGTCGCCCGCGCCGCCCCGGTCCGCGATGGTCGCCAGGCCCATCACGACGGCTAGGCAGATGATGCCCAGGACGTCGTCGATGACGGCCGCGGCTAGGATGGTGACCCCCTCAGGCGAATCCATCTTGCGCTGGTCCGAGAGGATGCGCGCGGTGATTCCCACGGAAGTGGCTGTGGAAAGGATGCCCATGAAAAGGGCTCCCGGTTCCATCGGCCCCATGCCCAGGAACCAAACCGCCGCCAGGACGCCTAGGCCGAAAGAGGCCACCACGCCCCCCAGGCCGACGATCAGCCCGGCCACGGAGTAGCGCAGGAAGAGGCTCAAGTCCGTCTCAAGACCGGAGACGAAGAGGAGAATAATGGATGCCACCGTGGCGAAACCGTAGAGCTCGGGGCTGACGGCCAGGCTCCCGCCATGCAGGGGGAAGAGGCCCTCCGGGAAGCCGGGCAGGCTTACAGCCCCCAGGACATAGGGCCCGATAAGGATGCCGGCCAGGAGCTCGCCGAGGACGCTCGGCAATTTGATCTTGCTCACGAGAATGCCACCGATCTTGGCGGCGAAGAGGATTATGCCGAGCTGGATGACGAGGGCGGCCATAGCGTGGGTGATGTCCTGGCTTTCAGCTTCTTGGGCGGGAAGTGCGGAAATCAGGAAAAAACACAGCAGTATGGGGAATAGTCTGCGTTTCATGCTTAATGCTAGCGCCAAGCGCTTTAAATGTCAATAACCAGAAAAATATCACCTATCGCGCGTTCGCTTGCTAAGAATGACAAATACCCCTTAAGGTAACCCCGATTTGTTCGTCGAAAAGTGTGGAAATGGGTAAAACCCCACAACAGGAGCTATAGTCACCAGCCTATAGCCAGTACAGAAGGGCCAATCCACATTTTTCGACGAACGAGGAAGGGGGAAAGGGTGGGGAGTCTTTCCCCTGAAAACATAAGACCACCTTGATTCGATGGGCAGAGGCCTCAATCAGCTTCTCGAAGCTCCTGGGGCTCGTTCAGATCCTCTAGTTCGTGTTCGACGGACTCCTGGGGAGTCACAGGCAGGGGGGCCACTAGGGCTCCCGTGCGTACGACCGTGAAGTTGCGCATCACCTTGACCATACGCGATA
>CAYYCP010000013.1:2788-24319 GCA_964470375.1 uncultured Spirochaetales bacterium | reverse complement strand
AGGGCTCCCGTGCGTACGACCGTGAAGTTGCGCATCACCTTGACCATACGCGATATCTTCTCCTGCCCTGCAGCGATAGAGGAAATCAGCTCCTTGTTCTTCACCCCGCCCAGTGTGCGGATGTTGGTGATCACCTCGGGGGTGGGCCGCTTGAAATCGGACACAATCTCGGCCATGGAATCGGCCAGCATGTTGAAGAGGTTGGTCTCGTTCTCGACTATGTCGCGGGCCTTCATGTTAACCCCGTCCACCATCTTGGAGAGGAAGTCCTGTATGTCCTTGCCGCGCCGGGCCTCCTCGAGGTAGCGCTTCATGGCCACGATGGAGACGCGCCCATTGCCCGAGAGCCCCTCCTCGAAGAGGTTCAGCCGCTCCAGGGAGTGCTCGCACTGGAAGAAGACATTGGCCATGTTGTTCTGAAACGGCTTGCTGTCGAAATAGCCCTCCACTAGGATCTTCTTGAGCTGATCCTTGAGGCCGGCCTCGAAAACAGTCACCACGAAGGTCTTCAGGATGCGCATGGGCTTGACGTAGGCGAAGGACTCGGGGCTGTCGCGGGAGAGCAGGGCCGAGTTCTCCTCGTTGTAGGCCTCCATCTCCAGCACACGCCCGTCCGGGAAGAGGGCGCTCACGTCGCGGGTGATGGCGTCCTCGTGGCGTTCTCGGCGCAGGCGCTCCTTGTCGCGCTGGAACTGATTGAAGATGCGGTTGCGGTAGGACTCCAAGTAGCTTCCGCGGGAGCGCCCCATGTCCGGGGTATAGGCCGGGTCGGCCTTTATGGCCCTGATCAGGCCTAACAGCAGATCCTGGCCCAGCTCGCGTTTGAGGACACGGTTGATCGCCGCCAGGACCTTGGAAAGCTTAGCCCGCTGGGCGGAACGATCAACCTCGGGCGGGGCCAGGCGATCCAGGAGGACGGCCAGGTTATCCTCCATGCGCTCGGAGAAGGCGAAGCCCGAGGTGACGTAATAGAAATCCACCAGCTCGGGCAGGACTGTCTCGCCGCTGGCTGCGGAGAATTCAGGCTTATAGCGGCTGTTTTCCACGTCCACCCCGGGGTCGAAGAGGCCCAGCAGGCGTTCGTAATCGTGCCGGCAGATCTCGGCCACTCGCTCCATGTCCATCAGCTCGGCGTCGTAGGCTCTGACCTGGGGGCTTTCCAGGGCGCGCATGAAGGACTGGAATTCTCGGGCGATGACCTCGAGCTCCTCCTCCGGGTCCATGGCCGCTTGCAGGCGGTCGCGCATGCCCTCGTACGAGAAGTAGGCCTTGCGCTCCCGCTGTTCTTCGGGTAGGCGCGTGTCTATGAGGAGGTCGAACCATTTCTGCGACTGGCGCGGGTCGGGATTGCCGATGCTGCGCCGCACTGGATCGGCTACGGTCTTGAGCAGACGGCAATAGCTCAGGAGGAGCTCGGCGAAACCCGGCAGGACCATTTTCTGCGATGCTTTGTAGACCGGCGGGTGCCGTGTAGCCAGGAACTGGTGGATGCGCTTGAGCTCTCGGCGGCGGTGGACCTCAGCCGGATCGCGCGAGAACAGACCCATGATGAAGTCTTTGACGGCGCGCAGGAATCCCATGCGGCCATTGTACGCCCTGGGGGCATCGGCCGCAAGGCCATGCGCTCTATAGAGCCTGGCGCGGGGACCAGCCGGGCTCCAGGAAGAATATTTCGGCCGAATCGCCCGGAGCCTCAGAGGGCGTGTAGCGCGCGGCCGGCTCGCAGCCGAAGAGGGCCGGATCCGCCAGCAGCGGGGCGCCCGTGCGTAGGGCTAGGGCCACCCCGTCCGATGGCCTGATCTCGCGCGTGTAGTGGAAGGGGCCCCGCCGGTAGCGCATGCGGGCTAGGTAGCTGTCGCCGTCGCTGCCATACAGTTCCACGCGTTCGACGGTGAAGCCATGGTCGCGCAGGAAACCGGCCAGAAGGTCGTGGGTGAGGGGCCGCGGGGGGGCTATGCCTTCCAGCTGGATGATGACGGCGCTGGCCTCGAAGGGGCCTGATACCATGGCTAGGATGCGTTCCCCGCCCTCCTCCCCCAGAATGATGACGGGGGTCGAGTCGCGGGGATCCAGGGCCACTCCGCGCACGCGCAGGCGCGCCATTTCAGTCCTCATGCGGACGATTATATCCCGGGCCGCCACGAATTCACGGGAGGACTGTGGCCGTCTGCGTAAAGGCCCGGCCTTGACACCGCCTGGGACCGATCCTACACTCGAAATAGGATGCAGGATGCCCTCCCGGACGGGGATTTCGAGCTTTACCGCAAGCTCATATACGACCATAGCGGAATTCACTTCTCGGTCACCAACCGGCCCATCCTGGAGAGCCGCCTGAAGGAACGCCTGCGCGACAAGCGCATGCAGAGCTACGCCGAGTACTACAAGCTGATCGTCTCGGATCAGGAGGAGCTCAAGCTCCTCCTGGACTCGGTCACCACCAACTTGACCCGCTTTTTCCGCAACACGGCCCATTTCGACGCCTTCGAGAAATTCGTGGTGCCGGACCTGATCAAGCTGCGCCGCGACTCGGACGACCGCAAGCTCAAGATTTGGAGCGCCGGCTGCTCCACCGGCGAGGAGCCCTACACCATCGCCATGATATGCCGCGAGATCCTGCCGCCCGGCTGGACGGCCGAGGTGATTGCCTCGGACATCTCGCTGAAGAGCCTGATGGTGGGCAAGGAAGGCTTCTATCCTGAGTCGCGCGTGCAGGGCGTGCCACCGCAGTACCTGGCCAAGTACATGCTCCGCGAGGGCGCCGGCTACCGGATCCGCGACGAGATCAAGTCCATGGTGCGCTTCGACTACCACAACCTGCGCTACGACTCGGGCACGCGCGGGCTGGACGTGGTGTTTTGCCGCAACGTGCTTATCTACTTCGACGAGGCAGCCCAGAAAGCCACCGTGGAGCGCTTCTGGGAGGCTATGTCCGGGCACTCATACCTCTTTATCGGGCATTCGGAGTCGCTATTCGGCATGAAGACGCGCTTCGAATTCGTCAAGACCGAGTGGGCCTGCTTCTACAGGAAGCAGACCGCCTAGGCAGTCCGGCATGGCGGAGCCGATTTCGGTCCTGATAATCGATGACTCGGCCCTGATGCGCAACCTGGTGTCGCGCATCGTCGAGGCGGCTCCCGGGCTCAAGGTGGGCGACCGGGCCATGAACGGTTTCTTCGCCCTGGAAAAAATCCCGCGGGTGGCCCCGGACGTGATCGTGCTGGATCTCGAGATGCCGGAGATGAACGGCATAGAATTCCTAAAGGAACGCAGGCGCCTGGGCATCGACATCCCCGTGGTCATCCTGTCCAGCGTCGCGCATGAGGGCGCGGCCATCACCATGGAGGCTTTGTCCCTGGGGGCATCTGACTTTATCACCAAGCCCTCCGGGCAGGAGTCCGGAGACGCCCGCTCTATCGGCGGGCAACTGGCCTCCATGCTCCTGGCATACGGGGGCGAATACCGGCGCCGCAAGGGCGGCGAGCGCCCGGCCTTCCCTGAGGAGGAGATAGAGCGTGTCTTCCGTTCGCGTGAGAGTACCCGTGGAAGCGGTCTCGGCGGAAAGACCGTCCCGCCCCTTTCTCCCCGCCCGGTTCCCGAGCGCATAGTACCCCTGAGGCAGCCCGGACCGGTGGACATCATCGCCATAGGCGTGTCCACCGGCGGGCCGAACGCCCTGAGGGAGGTATTCTCCCGCATCGATCCCGACCTGGCCCAACCGGTGGTCGTGGTTCAGCACATGCCGGCCGGCTTTACGGAGGAGTTCGCCCGCAGTCTTGACCGCATCTGCCCCCTGGAGGTCAAGGAGGCCGCCTCGGGCGACCTGCTCAGGCCGGGCAGGGTCCTGATCGCCCCGGGTAACTTCCACCTGAAGGTGGAGCGGCGGGCCCTGGCCGGAGTGGCTGTCGTGGACGAGGGGCCCCAGGTCAACGGGCACCGGCCCAGCGTCGATGTCCTCTTCGAATCGGTGGCCAGGCACTACGGGAACCGAGCCCTGGGGGTGATCATGACCGGCATGGGCACGGACGGGGCCCGCGGCCTAGGCGCCATCTTCCGCGAGGGGGGTCGGACCCTGGGCCAGGATGAGGCCAGCAGCGTTGTGTATGGTATGCCCAAGGCCGCCTTCGAGTGGGGCTACGTCCAGCGTCAGGTGTCGCTGCAGGATATGGCCGCGGAGATCAGCCGCCAAGCCCGCGGCGGCTGATGCCGCCTAGATATCCTCGTCCAGGGCGAAGGCGGAGACCGAATTCTCCTGGGCCTTGGCCACGTCGCCTAAGCCGGCGGCCAGGCGCTCGGTCTCTTGGACCCGACCGGCCAGGGCCTCGGCCTGGCCGATGATGGCCCGGGCGGCCTCCTCGTTCTCGGCATTGACCGCGTCCAAGGCCCGCATAGACTCGCGGAAGGCCACGGCCACCTCGCGCATGGCCGCCCCCGCGGCGCTAATGGCGGCGGCCTGGCGCTCGTTGTCTTCGGAGGAGCTCAGTATGTCTGCCAGAGAGGCGCTGGCGCGCTCGGTGTCCTCATCCCCCTTGAGAAGGCGTCCGCGGCTCTCCTCCATGGCGGCGATGGCGGCCTCGGCGCTGCCGCCCACCCCAGAGGCCAGCTCGCGGATCTCGCGGATGGACCCGCTGGACTTTTCGGCCAGCTTACGTATCTCGGCGGCCAGGACGGCGAAGCCCTTGCCGCGTTCGCCGGCCCGAGAGGCCTCTATGGCCGCGTTGATGGCCAGGACGCTCGTCTGCTCGACGATGTCCTCGATGGCCTCGACGATGGCGTCGATGCGGCGATAATTCTCGCTCAGGGCCCGCACTCCACGCACCGCGCTCTCGGATGCCGCCGAAGCGGCGCTCATGGACGCGCGGCTTGAGCGCATGCGTTCCTCCCCGGCCTCGGCCGCGCGCTTCGCCTGGCGGGCCACTTCCAGGGCCGCCCCCGAGGCTTGGACGATGGAATCCAAACGCGATGAGAATTCGCCCAGATAGCGCTCAGCCAGGGAAAGCTGCTCGGCCTGACGCTCCACGCCGGCGTTCACCCGGCCCAGGGATCCGCGGATGCTGGCCACCGCCCCGCTGGACTGGGATGCGCTGGAGGACATCATGCCGCTCATGCCCTCGAGGATGCGGGCATGTCGGGCCATGGCCTCCACCATGGATCGGATGCCCAGGGGCTCGGAGTTATAGGTGGCCAGGGCCAGGCCGCCCTGGATGCGCTGGTTGAGGTAGGGTACTAGTTCCGGGAAGAAGACCGGCATGCACAGGCCGTCGGGGGCAGAGGACAGCATCTCATCGATGGCGGCACGGAAGGACTCCACGCTCCATGCCACCCCGCGCAGCGCGTCCGGAACGCGGGCGTCTAAGGAGGCCCCGGTTCGGGCCAGCTCCTCAGCGGCCTCGCGCGCGCCGGCGGCCACGAGCTCCCAGAACCCGCTGTCGTCCGGGAGGAGGAAGGCGATGCGCGGCTTGCGGCCGGTCTGGTCCGGCAGGGGCCGGATGAGGGCCGAACGAACCTCGGCGCTGATGAGGGCGCCCTGGCCATCCCGCCAATGCTGATCCAGGTTGCGTCGGTTGATCATTTCCAGGCGGGTGAGGACGCGCTCGTCATCGGGGGCCTTGCCGGAGACGAGGTAATTATACAATCCGATGGCGCAGTCATGGCCCTGGGCGAAGGGGTTCTGCGAGAGGCTGGCCTGTAGAGAGCCCCGGGCCATAGCCTCCGCCGTGTCGCGCGAAAGGTCGTGGCTCACCAGAAGAACCCGGCCGGCCACCCCGGCTTCCTCCAGGGCCCGCGCCACGCGGGCCGGGGTGGTGCCCTCGGTCACATAGATGCCCCGCAGGGAGGGGTGGCGCTTGAGGGCGGCCAGGGCCCCGTCATGGGCAAGGTCCCCCGATTCGCGCTCCTCCACTACCTCCACGATGCGGGCGCCCGGGGCGGCCTTCGACAAGCCCCGCCGGAAGCCCTTGAGGCGCATGAGGTGGTTGATGGCCGTCCGCGAATTCATCAGCACCGCCACATCGCCCTTCCCGTCCCCAAGGATCTCGGCCATCGCCTGGCCGCAGCGCTCGCCCTCGCGGTAGCTGTCTGCGCCCAGGTAGAACAGGCGCCGCAGGGGCACCCCGGTGAGATCCTTGAGGTTGGCGGCCATATCCTCTATGCGGGTGGCGAAGCCCTCGAAGGAGCGGGCCACCGGTTCAAGGACACCGAAGCCTCCGTCCTCGCAGCAGCCTGCGGGGATCTCGGCCTGGGCGGCCAGGTTCCCACGCGAGAGCTCGTCAAGGGCTTCCGCCAGGGGCTCCAGGGATCGTTCGACGAAGGCGTCTAGTCTCCGGCGCAGTCGGCGGATGTTGCCCCGTACAGCCTGCAGATAGGCCAAAAAGGCAGCCAGGCCGGCCAGGGCCGCCGCTCCCGAGAGAATGATCCCCGGGAGGGCTCCAGCGCCCAGGGCGGGAAGGAGAGCGCCCAGGCAGGCTAAGGCCGTAGCCGACACGATGAGGAAAGGAGGCCAGAAGGAAGAGGCCTTGAGCATGGCAGTGCGCTTCCCGTGATCGGGGCCGTCGTGGTCCATATCTCTAGTATCGGCCAAGGGTGAGCCGGACACAAATGCTCGCCTAGGTACGGGCTGTCCAGCAGGCGGCTGGAACCGGTTGGAGGAAATGGAGAACGCGGAGCCGCTTCAGGCCTGCACCACTTCCTTCACCTGGGGGATGCGGTCCTTGAGGTAAGTCTCCACGCCGTGCTTGAGCGTCATCAGGGCCATCGGGCAGGAACCGCAGGCTCCAGTCAGTTTGACCGACACCCTCCCATCTGCGGAGACGTCCACCAGCTCTATATCGCCGCCGTCCGCCTGGAGGCGGGGGCGGATTTCGTCGATCGCCTGGGCGACCTGTGCCTTGTCCATCATCACTCCTCTTGCCCGTCAGCCGCCGGGGCTGTGCGGTGTCTCACTGAATGTACCCATGCCGGCTTGAAGCGGTCAAGGAGGAGGCCCAGGACGATCCAGCCCGTGCCGGCCAGGAAACGGGCGCTCAGGCGCTCGCCCAGGAAGGCCCAGGAGATGAGAATGGCGATGGGTATCTTCAGGTAGGAAATCAGGCTGCCCTCCTCGGCCGAAAGCTCGCGCAGGCCCTTGGTGATCGATACCTGGCCCAGGAAGGCCGTCAAGGCCATGGCTCCCAGAAAGGCCGCCGCGGGTAAATCCAGGCTGGCCGCCTGGGGCGCGGAAAACGAGCAGGCCAGGGTTCCCACCAGGCATACTCCCAGGTAGATGACGATGGGATCCTCGGTCTCCGAGGCCTTCTTGTTGAAGAGGAGGGAGACGCTGGCCAGGATGCCGCTGGCCAGTCCGCAGGCGTCGGCGAGTGGGGAGAGGCCGGCTCCGTCCCAGAAGACCATGGCCACCCCGCCCATGGACAGGACGATCCCGGCCAGGGTGGCGGGTCGCGCGCGCCGCTTTCGCGCGAAGAGGCCTATCAGGGCCACGAAGATGGGATAGGTGTTATTGAGGAGGCTAGCCCGCCCGGCTGATCCGAGATCGATGGAAATGTAATAGAGGACCATGCTGACCGCCCCGAAAAAACCGCGCCCCGCCCACATGGAGAAGCGCTTCACGCGCAGGGGCCGGCGCAGGGCGGCCAGGCAGGCCAGGCCTATGGCCCCGCCTATGACGAAGCGCGCCAGGGAGGCGAACCAGCCGTCCGCGGCATAGGATGAGAGTTTCACGAAGAATGCGGAGAAAGCGAAAAAGAGATTTGATCCATGCACGGCCAGGCGGGCGCGGGTCGCTTTTCCCTGAGGCATAGATCAAGGATAGCACCGGCCCGCGGAGGGCGGGAAGACGGGCGCGGCCTATCGTCCTGCAAAAGACGTAAGTCGCGCCCGCGGAGGCCACGGTGAGCGGGTGGATTGACTGCTAAGAGTCTATTCCCCAATATGAAACGCCCGTATGAAATGGAAGCGTTTGTCTCTCCCGCCCGAGCTTGCTTCCAGTCGCTGGACTGCGAGATCCACAGTCGCTTCCTTCACTCAGGGCTTGAGCTGCAAGGTTATTTCCATCTTGATCTCGTCAACGGGCATCTGGTAGCCGAAGGTCTTGATGCCGGAATTCCAGATGTTGATGAAATAAACGATGGTGTACATGCGGTCGAGGTCGGTGATGAAGACGTCCTTGTCGCCGCTCAGGTTGACCTGCTTGCCATCGAAGAAGAGCTTGGCCGAGACGACGTCCACCAGGCCATAGGGGATGTCCGTGGAGACCATGGCCATGTTGAATGACTTGGCCTTGTTGGCCTTGTCGGACAGGTCGAAGCCGGTGAGGGTCATGCTGAAGGTCTTGCCGGCCTCGATGTCGGCCTTGGTGATATCGGCGTCGACAATGGTCCCGGGGGCCTTGGCGGAGGCGCCGGTGCCGTCGTCGGTGTCGAAGAGGCCGTTCTTGAATTGCTCGGTCTCCCCGCCGTAGGAGTTGCTGCCGTAGGAATTCCTGAAGACCCAGGAGTCGGCGGCCTGGACGCAGAGGTAGGCGTGGTAGGTCTTGTCGGCGTCCAGGACGGGCTTGGGGGCTTCCTTCTTGGCGGCCTTGGGTGCCCCGGCCGCCAGGGTGCGGAACTTCACCCGCACCTCGTTCTTGTTCTCATCGATCTTGAGCCCCTTGACAGCCATGGTGATGTCGCGGTGACCAGCGGAGGGGAAACCGCCCACCATTTCGATGTCGGGATTCCATTCGTTGATGAGGGGCAGATCCAGCTGCCTCTTGCCGTTGACGGCCTCCAGGCCCTCGTTGTTGATGAGGGGTATGGAGGTCCCGTTGATGCTGAAGAGGTCCACGGTGACCAGGCAGGAATCTATTTCGGAGGCCGGAGCGTGGTTTTCCTCCACCTCCACATCCTTGATGTAGAGGGCGGCTATGTTGCTCAGGACCAGCTTGGAGGCGTTGAAGCGGACATCGTATTCCTTCTCCGTCCCGCCCTTGAGGATGAGGGGTTCGGACTTGACGCTGCTCCAGCCGGCGCCCTCGAAGAGATAGACCCGCGCCTGGACTCCCCCGTCCAGACTGACCTTCAGGGCGCACTTGGCGGATTTGCCGTTGGGCAGGGAGGCGATGATGGTGCACTCGCCCTTGCTGGATGCCTTGACCACCCCGTCCCACACTACGGCCACGGTCTCGTCGGAGCTGGACCAGGCGACCGTCTCGGTCCCGTCGCCCTTGAGGATCTCTGCGTTCAGGATGGCCGTGGCGCCGGGCTGCATCTCCAGCCTGGCCTGGTCCAAGGTTATCCTGGCCTGGGAGGCCGCGGTTGCGGGCGCGGCGAAGACGCCCATGATGGCGTCGATGATGCCCGGCTGGCTTATCTTGACTGTGCCGGGGACGATATTCCCCTGGTCATCGGCTTTTTGGCCGCGGTCGAAGAGGGCGAAGCCGTACTTCCCGTTCCAGCCGTTGTCCCAAATCACCGGGACGGCCCCGATGCGTTTGGCGTTCTCGCAGAATTTGCGGGCGAAGTAGGCCCGGTAGGCGGGGTTGTCCGGATCGTCCTGGCTCTTGTCGATGCTGCCCCACTCGCCCAGGATGACCGGGATGCCCTTGGAGGTGAAGACGTCGCGGATCTTGTTGAACTGCTTGGCCATGGAGACTTCCGTGCCGTTGGCCCGGTCGGGCTTGGCGGCGAAGGAGCCCCACTGGGTGGCGGTCCCGTTCTCGCCCCCGCAGAAGCCCCAGGGATCGTAATAGTGCAAAGAAACAATTAAACGGTCGTCCTTCGGGAGCCTGAAATGCCCCGGCGTCCCGAAACCGTCGGCGGTCTGGTCTATGTTGGTGTTCCAGCCGGGGACGAGGAGCCAGCGCCTGGCGTTGTTGCCGCCCGTGGCCCGCACGGTTTTCACGAAAACCTCGTTGTAGGCGTTGATGTTCTCGTAGGCGGCCTCCTTGATGCCGTCGTACTTGCCGTCGAATTCCTCGTTCATGGATTCCAGGAGGAGGGACTCGTCGTAGTCCCTGAATGTCTCGGCCACCTGCCTCCACACGGTGGCGTACTTCTCCAGGATGGGAGCCTGATCCTCGGCGGCGCAGAGGAGCCAGGAGCCCTTGATGGTGGTGTAGCCGTCCCCGTGCATATTGAGCATGCAGTAGAGCTTTTCGGCCAGGCACATGTCCACCACTTCCTTGATCCGCGCCAGCCACTCGGCCTTGATCCTGTAGCCGTCTGCGTCATCGATATAGGCGAAGTAAGAGACCGGGATGCGCACGAACTTGAAGCCGGCTTCCTTGACGGCGTGGATGAGCTCGGGGCTGATTTTAGTGGCCATGTAGCCGGTCTCGCTGGGATAGGTGACCGATATGCCGGTAGCCGCGTCGGTGACGATTTTCACCCCCTCCAACTGATTGCCCAGGTTCCAGCCCGGCGAGAGGGTGGCGGCTATTTTATCCGCAGGAATATCGTAGAAGACCGATGTATCGTTCTCAGGCAGGCTTCCTCTTGATCCTGTAGATAGACAGCCGGCGAATCCAGTGAGGAGGATCGATACACCAACGAGAAGTGAAAATACCCTTTTCTTTACAGGTGAGGCCCTCTTCATCATAACCCCCTTCAAATCGATATATGTTAAAGAATTAAAACGATATTACCGCCTATCAGCCCAGGTGGGCGGCAATGGAAAGCCTCTGCTTTTATCCTGTATAGTAAATCGATATACCAATTCTGACAACTCTCCTTTTTAGGAAATTTCCCAGGCATCTGCTCGATTTTAGGGAGGGGACAGGGATGCAGTTCCCTGGGCCAGGGCTGGTTTTTGCTTTTAAGCCGACTTCTTGGTCGCAGTACTATGGGCTCGTAGCCGAAATTCCTTTCCCATCTTCCTCATATACAGGCTTCCCCACGGAAAACCGTACATTGAACAGGCCAAGGCCTTCGGTCTATACTTCCCCCAATATGAAGGCAATCGAGCTGGCGAAGTCATACGATCCCAAGTCCTTCGAGAAGCGCCTCTACGCAGCCTGGCAGGAGGCGGGGCTTTTCAAGCCTGTGGAGGACCCCTCTCGGCCTCCCTTCACGGTCGTCATCCCCCCGCCCAACGTCACGGGCGTCCTGCACATGGGGCACGGCCTCAATAACTCGATCCAGGACGTGCTCGTGCGCTACCACCGCATGCTCGGTGAGCGCACTCTCTGGCTTCCGGGTACTGACCACGCCGGCATAGCCACCCAGCACGTGGTGGAAAAGCGCCTCAAGAAGGAGGGCAAGTCGCGCCACGACCTGGGGCGGGAGAAATTCGTGGAGCTCACCTGGAAGGTCAAGGAAGAGCACCACGCCATCATCATCGAGCAGCTCAAACGCATCGGCTCGTCCTGCGACTGGAGCCGGGAGCGCTTCACCATGGACGCGGGGCTCTCCCGGGCGGTTCGCGAGGTCTTCGTATCCCTGTACGAGAGGGGCCTCCTCTACAAGGGGGAGTACCTGGTCAACTGGTGCCCCTCCTGCGGCACGGCCCTGGCCGACGACGAGGTGGAGAAGGATGATACCCCCGGGGCCATGTACCACATCTGGTACGAGCTGGTAGACGGCCCCTGCCCGGCGGCCCCCGAGGGCAGGATCGAGATAGCCACTACCCGCCCGGAGACCCTCCTGGGCGATACGGCGGTGGCAGTCCATCCCGAGGACGACCGCTACCGAGGCCTGGTGGGCAAACGCCTGCGCCTGCCGCTCACCGATCGGACTATCCCGGTCATCGCTGACGCGATGGTGGACAGGGAATTCGGCACGGGGGCGGTCAAGATCACCCCGGCCCACGATCCCAACGATTTCGAGGCCGGCAACCGCCATGGATTGGCCCGGATCAACATCCTCAACCCTGACGGCACCCTGAACGACAATGTCCCGGTGGCATACCGCGGGATCAAGGTTCAGGCCGCGCGCAAGGCCGTCCTGGAGGATCTCAAGGCGGCCGGCCTCTTCAAGGAAGAGAAGAAAATCGTCCACGCTGTGGGGCACTGCTACCGCTGCTCCGCCACCGTGGAACCCTACCTCTCCGAGCAGTGGTTCGTGCGCATGCGGCCCCTGGCGGAGAAGGCTTTGGGGGCCTGGCGGGCCGGGGAGCTGCGCTTCTTTCCCCAGCGCTGGGAGAATACCTTCCAGCACTGGATGGAGGGCATCCGCGACTGGTGCGTCAGCCGCCAGCTCTGGTGGGGCCACCGCATCCCGGCCTGGTACTGCGAGTGCGGGGAGACCATCGTCTCCAGGACCGATCCTGACGCCTGCCCAAAGTGCGGCTCCAAGCGCCTGGCCCAGGACGAGGATGTGTTGGACACCTGGTTCTCCAGCTGGCTGTGGCCCTTTTCCACCCTGGGATGGCCGGACAAGACCGCGGATCTGGCGGCCTTCTACCCGACCAGCGCCCTAGTGACGGCCTACGACATCATCTTCTTCTGGGTGGCCCGCATGGTCATGGCCGGGATGGAGTTCATGGGCCGGAGTCCCTTCAAGGACGTCTACATCACCAGCCTGGTGCGCGACAAGCAGGGGCGCAAGATGTCCAAGAGCCTGGGCAATGGCATAGACCCCCTGGAGATCGTGGAGGAGTACGGGGCCGACGCGCTCAAGTTCACCATCGCATTCTTGACCAGCCAGGGACAGGACGTGCTGGTGGACAAGGAATCTTTCAAGCTGGGCAGCAAGTTCGCCAACAAGGTCTGGAACGCCACACGCTTCATCCTCCTCAACCTTGAGGGGCGCGCGCTGGGGGATCCCGCCCGGGCGGGCCTGGCCGAGCCCGACCGCTGGATCAGACACCGCCTTGCCGAGACGACAGAAGCGGTGCGCGCGGCCCTGGCGGCCTACCGCTTCAATGACGCCGCGGGGGCGGTCTACGAGTTCTTCTGGAACGACTTCTGCGATTGGTACCTGGAGGCCAGCAAGCCCAGCATGCGCGCGGAGGACCTGTCCGAGCGCGACCGGGCTGTCACCGTCCTCCTGGACGTCCTGCTGCGTTCGCTCAGGCTGATGCACCCCTTCCTGCCCTTCGTCACCGAGGAGATATACCAGACCCTGCGGGCTCGGCTTCCTTCGGTCATGCTGCCGCCTCCAGCCCATCCGGCCTATCCCTCTACGGAGGGCGCCAGCGACTGGCTGATGACGGCGGCCTACCCAGAGGCCGAAGCGGGCATGCGCGATCCGGACACCGCGGCTCGCTTCGCCGGCCTCCAAGAGATGGTGCGGGCGCTGCGCAACCTGCGTGGAGAACTGGGTCTGCCGGTGGACGGGAAGCTGCGGGTGTCGCTGCGCTTCGATTCAGGTTTCGGGGGGGCCGACTTCGTGCGCGGGCACCTGGGCCTGGTGGGCTCCCTGGCCGGGGCTCTTGGCTTCGAGGAGGTTCCTGCCAAGCCGGCCGGGGCGGTGGGTCTGCCCTGCCGCGGCTTGGAGCTCTATGTCCACGTCCTGGAGGCAGCCGGCCGCGAGCAGCTCCTGGCCAAGTTCGACAAGGAGATTAAGCGCGAGCGCGAAACCGTCCAGCGCGCCCGCTCCAAGCTGGAAAATCCGGGCTTCAGCGGCTCGGCCCCCGAAGAGGTGGTGGCCCGCGAGCGCGCCAAGCTGGAGGAGGCCGAACGGCGGGCCGCGGTCCTGGAGCGCTATGCCGAGGAGCTGCGCGCATGAGGATGACCGAGGAGGACATGCTGCGTCTCAAGGAGATGCACTTGGCCCCCTACATCCAGCTGGCCACCCTGCTGATAGGCAAGCGCCGCCTGGGCGGCGGCAATATGTTCCGCCATCAAGTGGACACCATGGGTATCCTGGTGGATTATGGCTACATAAGCCCGGTCCTGCTGAAGGCCTCCCTGGTGCACGACCTGATAGAGGACGTGCCCGACTTGGATCCGGATGCCATCGTGTCCATCGACCGCGACGGCCCGGAGGTCTACAAGCTGGTCCTGGAAGTCACCCGCCGCCCGGTTGAAAGCAAGGAGGACTTCCTGGTGCGGGTCTACCGCTTCGGGTCGCGGGATGCGCGCGTCTTGAAGTGCGCCGACCGCATCTCCAACATGATCTCCCTGGGCTACGTCAACGACGCCGATTTCGTGGCGCGCTACGCCGAGGAGACGGAGAAATACGTTTTCCCAATCGCCGAGGGAGTGGATCGAGATATGCTCGGCGAGCTTAAAGAGCTGGTGGCCACCCGCCGGAACGGCAGGGGGCCCGCTGGACCCACTTAGCCGGATACGGGCCGCGGGACGCCCGCGGACGGCCGGCCCCCATTCAGGAGAAACCATGAGCGAAGGAATCACCCGAGAGATCTTGGCATCCAGGATCGACCATACCCTCCTCAAGCCCACCGCCAGCCAGGAGCAAATCCGGGCCCTGTGTGCGGAGGCTGCGCGCTTCGGCTTCGCCAGCGTGTGCGTCAACGGGCGCCACGCCGCCCTGGCTGCCGCCTGTTTGAGGGGCCAGGCGCCCCTGGTCTGCGTGGTGGTCGGTTTCCCCCTGGGGGCCATGGACAGCCAGGCCAAGACCCACGAGGCCGCCTTGGCGGTGAAGCGCGGCGCCAGGGAGATCGATATGGTCATGGACCTAGGCGCGGCCAAAGAGGGCGACTGGAAGACCGTGGAGGCCGACATCAAGGCGGTGGCCAAGTCCTGCGGTAAGGCCGCTCTCAAGGTGATCATCGAATGCTGCTACCTCTCGGACCAGGAGAAGGAGAGGGCCGTTCAGGCCTGCCGTGCCGGGGGAGCGGCCTTCGTGAAGACATCTACCGGCCTGGGGCCCTCGGGGGCCACCATCGAAGACGTGCGTCTCCTCAAGCGGGCGGCCGGGGAGGATCTCAAGGTCAAGGCGGCCGGCGGGATCAGGACAACCCGCGAAGCCCTGGCCATGCTGGAGGCGGGCGCCGACCGCATCGGCTCTTCCAACGGCGTGGAGATAATATCCATGCTGGAGGGGCGCTGAGATGGAACTGCGGCGCGCGGCCGCCTCCTGGGCCGCGCTGGCGGCCGCCCTCCTTGTCTGCGCCTGCCGCGGGCGCGAGGGCCAGGCCGTCCAGGCTCCCCCGCCCCCGCGGGCGGCCCTTGCCATGGCCCCCCTTCCTCAGGGCCGTGATGCCTTCCAGGGGCTCTACGCCCTGGCAGAGCGCCGTCGCGCCAAGCTGGAATCGGGAGGCACTGTATTCAATTTCGGTGGATCTGCCCTGCTGCGTGCCGAAGCGCCCCTGCCGGACTGGGAGGATGCGGCCCAGATGGCCCGCCGGCTTGCTGAGTGGAGCGGCGGCTTCCTCATCATGGCCCATCCGCGTTATGCCGACATCGCCCTGGATCTAGCCGCCGATATGCCCATAGTGACCTTCCTCGTCCTGGGCGCACAAGCTCCGGATCAAGCCCCGCCTAACTGCCATTTTGCCGTTTTCGACACGGACCAGGCTCTCTTCGCAGCCGGAGCCCTGGTGGGCGGGCTCCTGGCCGGGAAAGAGGGGGCCTCGGGCGTCTACCTGGGCCGTGACGGAGGTGGGTCAGGGACCTTTGCGGACGGCCTGGATTTCGCCGTCGGTCAGGGAAATTTCGCATTCCAGGAAATCGCCTTCAGTGACGCGAAGGGCTTGGCATCAGCCACGGCTAGGGCCATGAAGGCCGATCCATCGGTAATAATCGCGGGAGAAGATTTTCCCCGGGATCAGGCGCGCGCCCTTTCGGCCAAGACAGGCGCCTTCCTGATCATCGCGGACGGTGGAGCCCCGGACGCCCTCAAGCCCGCGCCCCTGGCCTGGGTAGAGGAGCGCATGGGGACGGCCGCGGCCCTGACCGTGGAGGCCTACCTCGATGCTGGAGCAGCCGGTTTCCGCCCTCCCCTGGCCTTGGGGCTGGCGGAGGGCTGCGTGGCCCTGTCCATCGGGGAGGGTTTCGAGGGCCTATGCGCCCCTCATGCCGGGCTCCTGGATCGGGCCACGGCGGAGGCCGCACGGCACGCCTCCACCCTAAAGCCTGACGATGATAGCGTCGGCCAGTGAGCCGGGGCGATAGCGGATCGAGCCGGCCAGGCGCCGGCACATGGCCAGGCCCAGGCCGCGATAGCGCCGCGAGCGCGGGTCGAAGTAGGTTTTTTCCGAATCGCGCTCGCGTGCGGCGAAGTCGGCGAAGCTGTCGCTCTTGAACCAGAACACCATGCGTGCGTTCAGGCCGGCCCAGACGCGCACGATGGCCGCGGAGGCCCGCGGCCCGCGCGAGTAACTGATGAGGTTGTCCAGGATCTCGGAGGCTATGATGACCAGGCGGTCGCGTTGGCCGGCCTCCAGGAATCTCAGGCCGCGTATGAAGCCCTCTATCCGCAACACCTCCGCCGGCCTGAGGCGGAAGCGGGCCGTAGCGCTGCGCCTTGATGCGGCCGGTCGCGGCCGAGCGGCGCTTGGGGCGCCGTCAAGCCTCATTGGATCTCGTGCGCAGACCTGATGATGGTGAACATCTCGGCGAAGCCGGTGGAGTCGATAGCCATCTTCACGATCTCCGAGGGCTTAAGGATGTAAAGCTTGTGGCCGGACTCGCTTGCGTCCTCCAGGGCGGTCATGAGAACGCCCAGGCCGGCCGAGGACAAATTAGTCACCTCGGACATGTCCAGGCAAAGGTTGGTGCTGCGCACCAGGTCGTAGACTTTAGTCTGGAATTCGGTGAAGGTGTAGGAATTCACCGATCCCTTGATGATCAGCAAGGAATAGTTATCTCCGCTCTTCTCGGTGATACTGATCTGTTCCATGGCGCTTCCCCCTGCCGCCGGGACCGATTCAATCGGCCCCGTATTTCAACGCCAGCAGCGTGACGTCGTCGTCGATGGCCCCGGACACGAAATCGTGCAATGAGGCGTAGGCGCGCTCCACCATGGTCTCGGCGTTATAGCCCCGGTACTCGGAGACGCTTCGCTGTACGCGCTCCTTGCCGTAGCGCTCGCCGCGCACGGATCCGGACTCGATGATGCCGTCGGTGGTGATGAAGAGCACGCAGCCTTTCTGCAGGCCTATCTTGCGCAGCTTGAGATAGGGCGTGTAGTCCTTGACGAAACCCAGCACGCGCCCCTCGCCCTGGACCTCCATGACGTTGTTGAACTGTGGAGAGTACATGAACATGACCGGGATACCGCAGTTGACGAAGTAAAGGGTATCCTTGGCGAAGTCGAAAATGCCGAAAATGCCGGCGAAGAAGGTTCCGCGCGGTAGGTTGTTCTTGATGAAGGCGTTGGCCTTGACAACCAGGCGGCTGAAGTCCTTCTCCTCCTTGAGGAAGACGCGCAGGGTGGACTTGAGGATGACCATGGACATGGAGGCGTTGAGACCCTTGCCGGAGACGTCGCCCATGATGAAGAACCAGCGCTCGCCGGACAACTTGACGAAGTCTATGAAGTCGCCGCCCAGCTTGCGGGTGGACTTGGATATGAAGGCCATGTCGGCCTTGGGGTGCTGGACCCGATCTATGTTCTCCTGGACGCTGGCGATGATCTGGGTGGAGTACTGCAGCTCGCGGTCCACCGTGGTCAGGATGGATTCCTTGGCGATGTTCTTGAGGTAGAAGCCGATGGCGAAGAGCTTGGCGTAGATCATCCTGAGCACCTGGGCGTCGTAGGCCGTATAGTCCGAGCCGGTGCGCTTGGCTCCCAGGCCCACCAGCCCGATCACGTGGTGGCCTTCGTGCAGGATGACCAGGGCCTCGGCGCTCAGGCCCTCGAAGATCGACATCAGTTGACCCTTGATGGGGTAAAAGTTGCGGTTGGCGATGGCCTCGGTCTTGAGGACGATGTCGGTCTTCATGTTGATGACGAATTCGAAGGGGCTTTCCTTGTGGACCACCTTGATACGGGCGCCGCAGTTGGAGTAGGCCACGGCCAGGTCGCCCTCGGAGTCCTCGATCATGACGGAGAAGTCATTGAAAGACATGGATGAGCGCAGCAGCTCGGACAGGCGCTCGAAGACGATCCCACGGCCCTGGGAGAAGTCGATCTCGGCCAGCCCGCGCTCGAGCTGCTCCAGGTAGGCCCCGCGGGCGTTGAAGGCCTTGAAGAAGCGCTCTGATACGGCCGAGAAGCCGAAACTTGCCGCCAGGAAGACCGTCGGCACGCTCAGCAGGGGAATGAGGGGATGGACATCCCAGAGCCGCAGGAGATAGGCCACCGCGGCGCCGACCGGCGCGCCCATGATCAGGGCGAACACGCCCGCGGACAGGGTGCGGTTGAGGACCTCCTTGGTGTCGAAGAGCTTGGTGATGGAGATGGCCCAGTACACGCCCAGCATGTACAGGACGGACGAGACGCCGATCAAGGGGAACAGGAAGGGCACGCTGTCGACTATGGCCAGCTGAAAGGCCGCACCTATGCCCGCCACGGCCAGGCCGGTCAGCGAAACGATGTAGCTCTGGAGCCGGTAGATGCGGCTCTTAAGGGTGAAGGTACGTATGAACAGGACCAGGACTCCCAGGATCATCAGGCCCCAAGTGGTGATGACGAACCATAGGTAGTGGCTCCCGCGCTCCACCAGTGTACGGGTCTCCACGCGCTCTATACCGGAGACGAACCAATCCCCGCTGAAGGTTAGCCAGGCCGCCGCCGCCACCGCGGCCCAGGACAGCAGGTTGAGGACGCGGGTCTTGACATCGTAGGGGAAGGTGAAGGCCAGGCGCAGGAAGAACAGGGCCGCGCCGAAGGCGCCCACCTCCCCCACCTTGAGGAGGAAGATCGGGATGACCTGGTTGCTCCAGCCGGACAGGTCGTAGGCCAGGGCCATGAAGATGGACATAATGCCCAGGCCAAGGCAGCCTTGGAAGATGAAGTAGCTGGTGGTCTGGCCCGTATGGCGGTCGCGGATATAGCTGCCCATGATCATGGTGATGACGCCCAGGGCGTAGGCGATGATCGTCAATCCCATAGCTTGCCCACCTTCGCGACCAGCATAGTCACGTCATCGCGCAGCTTGCGGTCGCCGGCGTAGCGCAGGACCAGGCTGGAGACCGCGTCAACGACCTCCTGGGCGCTGCCCGCCGCGGCCTTCTTGATCGTGTTCATGTACTGCTCCGTGTCGCCCAGCTGGATGCCTTCCTCGTTGGAGACCTCCGAGACGCCGTCGGATGCTATCAGGATGACGTCGCCGGTGCGGATGGGCACCTCGTCCACTTGGACCTCGTCCAGCGGAATGAGCCCCACCAGGGAGTTGTTGGACTCGATGGAGCGGACCCGCAGACCGGTGGCGGCCTGGGAGATGATCAGCGGGTCGGCCATGGAGGCGTTGACGTAGGTCATCTTCTTCTCGGCCGTGTCTATCAACCCGATGAAGATGACCGTATACTTGTCCTCGAAGCGCATGCCCTTGATGGCCTGGTCCACGTTCAGCAGGAGCTGCTTGAGGTTGAGGCGGTCCTCGGTGATGCGGATGGTGCATATGATGATGCCCATGATCAGGGCGGCCGCCAGGCCCTTGCCCGAAACATCGCCCAGGACCACCAGGGTGCGGTTCTCGTCCACCGGGATGATGTCGTAGTAGTCCCCGGAGACGTTCACCAGGGGGCGGTAGTAGGTGGCCAGGTCGAGCTTCTTGATGTCCGGGATGCGCCGGGGCAGGAAGGAGTTCTGGGTCTCGGCCACCAGATCCCACTCCTTGGAAAGGGCCGAGATGGTGAACATCTCCTCGACCGTGCGCTCCCGATCCACGAAGACATCGAACTCGTTGCGGAGGGTGTCGAAGATCTCCGGCTCCAGGAGTTTGCAGTAGCGGATGAAGAGCCACAGCTGGTAGCCCTTGGTATTGATGAAGAAGCCCCGGGCCTTGCGGTAGGACGAGACCAGGCCCAGCTGCTGGTCGATGAAGAAGACCCCATCCTGCCAGTCGCCGTAGTGGTGCTTGATGTAGGCGATGGTCTCCGGGTCCGAGGTCAGGTTGTCCGGGGAGGCGTAGATGACCTCAGCGCCTTCCAGCTTGATAAGGATCACCGCCGCGTCGGCCTCGCGCTCCAGACGCTGCTTGGCCGTCTCCAGGAAGTCGTTGAAGGTGAAGCAGACCCGCAGCTGGTTGAGGAAGCCGGTGATGAGCCCCGTGTCGCCCTCGTCGAAGAGGCGCCGGTGGATGGCCTGCTCGAGTGACCTCAGCAAGGCGCGGCGCAGGAAAAAGAAGACGATAAAGAGGGGGCCGATGACAAGGGCCAGGATGGCGAGCGACTCCCTCGAGAAGAGGAAGGTGATGCCCGCGATGAGGAGGGATCCAGCGACCGTGAATCCGATGTTGATCGATTTGATCGCGGTTCGGTAGGTCATGATAGTATTATCGGTTATAAAGCCCTTTCCGGTCTATGTCAATTTTAGTCCTGGAAGGGGCTGGGCTCTATTCTAGGGCGATAACGTTGAAGCGGCCGCGGTTCAAGGAAGCGGCCGCATCCGCTGCATAAATCGGGCGTATCACGCAATGATTCCGTCTCACAATCGATGTACGGGCGGGAGCCCGAAGTATTCCTCCATCGTCAACCCGCTGGACTTGATGCGTTTCGCCAGTTCCGGACCGACATAACGGTAGTGCCAGGGCTCGTAGGCGTAGCCTGTGACATCCTCCTTGCCCTTCGGGTAGCGCAGAATGAACCCAAAATCGGCGGCCCTGCGGGACAGCCACAACCCGGCCGGAGTCGATTCGAAGGCGTCCTTAAGGAGGAAATTGGTCTCAGGGCAGGAGATGTCTATGCCCAGCCCGGTCTGATGCTCGCTAGAACCGGGCGGGGCCACGTAGGCCTTCACCCAGGCCTCCCCGTAGACCTTGAGGGAGTTATCGTATATTTCCCTCTGGAACTGGGCGCTGCGGTAGCCCGAGTAGAAATGGAATCTGACTCCCTCGGCCTGGGCCGCCTCGTACATGGCCTGGAAGGCTAGGGCGGCCTCGGCGCGTAGGACACCTCTTTCCTTGGCGAAGGCGACATCGGGCTCCATGAGTCCGGCCGGAACGTAGTCCTCGCCGATGGGTCGCGCCCGGTTGACCACGCAGTGCAGGCTGGTTCGGCTGTCAATGTCCCAGGACGGCTCGGCCCGGGGCGAAGATGCGGGGGAGGTCGCGGCTTGGCGGGGGCCGCCCGCCTGGGCTAGGTCCGTGCCTCCGCTTCCCTTTCCCAGTCCGGCCGCCAGGACGGCCAGGTTGAGGACGAAGAGTCCAGCCACAAGGGCTATCAAGAACCTGACCAGGGCAGGGCGTTTTCCCGCAGGGGCCGGGGCGGCCGATCGGCGGACTGTATTCCTCGATCCGGGCGGGGGAGAGGAGCGGCGGCGCGGGGCTATGGGCCCGTTCTTCATCGAGTGCCTCCAGACGGAATTGTAGCCTCCGGAGCGGGAAAGAAGAAGAGTGCGGTAGACGCATCATAACTCGCGCCGCCCAGGGCTTTCATGGTCGCCGCCAGGGAGAGCTCCAGGTCGGGGAGGAGGGGGGCTAGGGCGGGGTCGGCGCGGAAGCCCCGCTTCAGGGGGATGATGCTGAAGTCAAGGGCGGGAGGCTCGACCTTGAGGACCCAGGTGGGCAGGGCCCGTGCGCCCTCCATAACGGCCGGGCCTGGGCCGTCCG
>CAYYCP010000013.1:0-2688 GCA_964470375.1 uncultured Spirochaetales bacterium | reverse complement strand
ACCCAGGTGGGCAGGGCCCGTGCGCCCTCCATAACGGCCGGGCCTGGGCCGTCCGGCACGCGGAAATCGACCATGGCCATGAGGCCGTCCTCAGTGAGGCAGTTGTCGACAGTGTCTCGGCGTTGGTTGGAGAGGAAGTTGCCCAGGGAGAAAAAGACCGGTACGGCCCGCCCGTCCGGGGCCAGGATGTACTCGAAGGGCTGGATCACGTGGGGGTGGGAGCCGAATATGGCGTCGGCCCCGGCCGCCGCCACGGCCGCCGCCAGGGCCCGCACGCGCGGCCCGGGGACGGGCGCGTACTCGGTCCCCCAGTGCATGACCCCGATCACCAGGCGCGCTCCGGCCGCCCTGGCCTCGGCGGCGATGGCGGCGAAATCCGCGCCGGCTCTGGCCGGATCGGCCTCGTTGAGCCAGTTGACGCGGGACAGGCGGGCAGGGTCCGGGGCGAAGGAGTTGAAGGCCGGGGCGCCGTCCTTCATCTCGGCGTAGGTGAAGGCGATCACGGCCACCTTGACGCCCTCGGCCAGGGCCATGGCGTAGCGGGGCTGCCCGGCCAGGCGCGTCCCGGCCGGGATGAGGCCGCGGGCGGCTACGAGGGCCGGGGTGGCGTCGAAGCCGGCCGGGCCCTGGTCGAACATGTGGTTGTTGGCGGTGCAGGCCACGTCGAAGCCGGCCCAGGCCAGGGCCTCCGCGACACTGGGCGGGCTGTCGAAGGAGGGGTAGCCGGCGTAGCTTCCGTCCCCGGTCATGGTGGTCTCCAGGTTGCAGATGGCCAAGGAGGCCGAAAGGACGATGGAGCGAATACCGGCCAGCATGCCCCGGAAATCATGTCCGTCGGGGGATTCGGCATTCTTAGCGGCGTTCAGCACCGTTTCATGGGGGATGACGTCACCCACGGCCAGGATGCGCAGGCGCCTCTCCTGGCCCCAGTCCCGGCGGGCGCCTGGGGCCTCCTGGGCCGAGGAGGCAGGTGCAGCGAGGCAAAGGAGGGCGAGGGCTGCCAGGGCGAGGGGACGCGGGGCGGGCATAGCCGCACTATAGCCGGGGCGGGCCGGGACGGGCAAGGATCGGCGGGCATTGCGCGGGCCTGAGGAGCCACCTATACTCGTAGCGGCGCCTTCCCCCGGGGAGGCCCGAAGGGAGGGCGCATGGGATTCTGCGCCGTTTGCGGCAAGGAAGTCGGCCCCGATGCGGCACGCATCGGCGGCAGGGAATTCTGCGATCCCCATTTCAATCGAGCCCTGGGCTCTCGCAAGAGTGTCCTATGGGGCAGTCTGGCGGGGGTCCTGGCGGCCTGCCTAGCCTCCTTCCTGGGCGCCCTCCTGGGACGGTTCGGGCTTGACCGCGCCCCGGCGCCCCTGACGGTGGCCCTGGCCGCCTTCCTGGCTATCCTCCCGCCGGCTCTCTGGCTCCTCATCTTCTATAGAATGGACTCCCTGGAGCCCGAGCCTCCGGCCATGGTGACCGGGGCATTCGCCCTGGGGGCCCTCCTGGCCGGTGCCCTGGGCATTCCCCTCTTGGAGGGCGTCCTGCCGCGGCCATTCGCCTTCCTGCCCGGAAGCGCCTCCGCCTTCCTGGACGCCATCATCTTCGTCGGCCTGGGCCAGGAACTGTTGAAGTACGCCGGCCTCCGGGCCGCCATCCTCATGCGCGAGGAATTCGACGAGCGCATCGACGGAATCGTCTACGGAGCGGCCATCGGCCTGGGCTACGCGACCATGTCCAACCTCAGGTTGGCCCTGGGCACCTCCGGCCTGAGCCTGGAAGTGGCCGGCTTCGAATCCGCCATCTCCTGCCTAGCCCAGGCCAGCTCCGGGGGCCTATGCGGCTACTTCGCGGCCAAGGCGAAATTCGATGGCAAGGCCGGGCTCTTCATCGGCTTGGGCATAGGGCTGGCCTCCCTCCTGAACGGGGCCGAGGGCTCCCTCCTCTCCCTGGCCGCCCGCCAATCCATGGCCTACCTGCCCTGGCGGCCCCTCCTCGTCGCCGGGCTTGTCGCCCTGGCTTGCTTCGGCGGGCTCTTCGCCCTGGCGTGGACTGAAAACGGCCGGGCTATCGCCTCAAGCGCGAAGGGGGCCCGGGCATGAAGGACATAAGGGTTCCCGAACGACCGCGCGCGGGCCTGCGCGGCGAATGGATCGCCTACATCATTCTGGCCGCCCTTCTCAGCGCGGGCGTCGCCCTGAGGCTTCTGGCGGGGAGCGCCACCCGGGTGAATCAGGGCTCAGGCTTCAGCCTGCGACTGCCGGCTGTCCTGAGCGCTTCGACCTCCCTCAAGTCCGAGCCCCGGCAGTTCGGCCCGGCGACTATCGAGGACCTGGCCCGCTGGGACGCCCGCCTGGCCGGCCTGCCGGTCCGTGAGATGCGCGTCAGTGTCCTGAGGAGCTTTGATAAGGCCTACGCTTTCGCCGGCCCGGCCGTACTCCTCAGCATGGCCCGCAGCTACTCTGAGCGCCAATACGCCCTCAGTACCACCGCGTCCGTGGAGCCGGCCGAGGGAATGAAGGCCTTCCTTATGATAGGCTCGTGCCTGGATGAGCGTCGCGGAACTGAGATCCAGAGGGTGACTTGCCTTATCGATTACGTCTATCCGCGCCAGGACGGAGCAATGGTGCTCTCATTCACGGCCGATCCCGACAAGCTCGACTCGGCCTTGGCTTTCGCGTCTCGGACAGCCGCGAGCTTCGT
>CAYYCP010000012.1:8570-54939 GCA_964470375.1 uncultured Spirochaetales bacterium | reverse complement strand
CCCTCTTCGGAGGAAACGACCATCTCGCCGTTATTCAGGGTCAGGAAGGTGCGCCTGGACTTCTGCTCCACCAGGATAGCGATGCGGCGCAAGGCCTCCATGAAATCCACCCGGTTCAACCTGAAAGAGTGCTTCTGGCTTTCTGGAATGACCCGCTGATAGTTAGGAAACTGGCCTTCTATCAAGACGGAAGACATAGAGTAATTTCCGAAACGTACGAAAAGGTTCTTTTCAGAAATGGCGAAGGATATAGGGTTTTCGTCTCCCGAGTGCCTTACTATGACGTTGAGGATCTTTGGGGGAATGATGATACCCTTGAAGTCAGGCAGGGCGATATCCAGCACTTTTTTCACATAAGAAAGACGCCGGCCGTCAGTTGCTACCATGATGATGGAATCACCGTTTTTCTGCATGAAGACACCATTCATGAAGTATCTCGTCTCATCATCTGATACGGCGAAAATGGTATTCTGAATCATCTCTTTAACCGTACGGGCTGGGAGGGAGAAGTATCCTTTTTCCTCCGCAAAAGGAAATTCGGGGAATTTCTCGGAAGCAATACTCTTGAGCTGGAATCTGATCTTCTTAAACAGTGGTCTTATGACTACGCGGTTATCCACTAACTCAATTTCAATATCTCCATCCGGAATAGTGGATAGAATTGTCAGGAATTTGTCGCAATAGACAGTCACAGAGCCCTCACGCTGGACATCCACAGGCAGGGAAGTCTCGAAGTACACCTTAATATCCGTTGCTTTGATGGTCAGGCTGGCACCTTCAGCAGATATGAGGACATTAGAAAGAACTGAGATGCTGTTTTTTGTGGATATGATTTCCTGGGAAAAGGCTATTTCTTTTTGCAGAGCGCTTTTCTCGCATGTGAACTTCATCGTGTCTTCCTCCCTCTTCCCTACTCTAAATATATATAGAAGTAATCATAGTAATAAGGCCTGTGGAATTGTGGAAAACCACATAAGCCCTTTATTTATAAATACTTACATGGGTGATGATCCTGATATCTGTCTGTGCGGGAAAGCACATTTCCACCACCGCATCAGGGAATCCACAGGATCAGCCAAGATACTAACATGCTTCATGCCTTTGTACTATATTCTTTTATCATTCGTATAAGCTTCTGAATGGTGGAATCCAAGGTTGGATCCAGCTTTTTGCGTTCATCTATCTTTTGGCAGGCGTGCATGACGGTCGTATGGTCTCGACCGCCGAAGTCCATGCCGATCTCAGTCGTGGAGAATTCCGTGATATCCCGAGTGATGTACATGGCCAGCTGACGCGGAAAGACAACAGCCTTAGTTTTCTTTTTTCCCCGGAGATCGCTGAAGGAGAGGTTGAAGTACTCGGCCACCACTTTCTGGATATTTTCCATAGTCACGTTACCCTGCTTGGACTGACCGAACATATCCTTGAGCTGTTGCTGGGCTATTTCTGGGGTGATCTCCTTTTTGACCAGGTCAGCGTAGGCCACCAGTCGCGTCAGGGCCGCCTCCAGGTCGCGAACGTTAGTGGAGATATTCTTGGCGATTATCTCCAGCACTTCGACGGAGATGGTGAAGCCCTTGTCCTCCACCTTCTTCTTCAGGATGGCCACCCTGGTCTCGTAGTTGGGGGGCTGGAGGTCAACGTTCAGCCCGCGCTCGAAGCGCGAGCGCAAGCGGTCCGAAAGGTTCTTGAGCTCGCTGACCGGGCGATCGCAGGTGAAGACCAGCTGCTTTCCGGAGTCGTATAGGGCGTTAAAGGTATGGAAGAGCTCCTCTTGGCTACCGAGCTTGTTCTGCAGGAAATGGATGTCGTCGATAAGGAGGACGTCCACGTGGCGATATCGATTTTTGAAAGCGTTCGTGGTCTTGTCCTGGATGGACTGAATGAATTCGTTGGTGAATTCCTCAGCCGTGATACAGATGATTTTAGCCTTGTCGTTCTGGCGATAGATGTAATTCCCTATAGCTTGCATAAGATGGGTTTTTCCCAGGCCAACCCCTCCGTAGATGAGATATGGGTTATAGGCTGTGCCGGGATTACGGGCAATCGCGTTGGCCGCATTGGCGGCGAAAGAATTATTCTCACCAATCACGAAGTGTTCGAAACTATACTCTGGTTTCAGCCGCTGATGGGTGGCCTGACGCTTCGGCGGTGCGGTCGGAGCGGCTGCTTTATCGCCAGACCCGATAGCAGGGGCGGTCTCGGCTGGGGAAGGTGTCTTCCGTTCGATTTTTTTCTTGACGATGAAATCGACCTCGATTTCGCGGCCCGTGAGTTCATGCAGCTTGGTCTGTATTAATGGAAGGTAGCGCTGGATGATTTGATCTTTATAGAAAGCGGATGGAACGGCCAAAGAAAGGCCGGTTTCCGTGGAAGCGTTGTACTCCACGTTGAACCACATCACGAATTCCTGCTCGCTGATTTCTTGGCGGATCTGATTTAGGGCTTCCTTCCAGAAGAGGCTGTAATCCCATTCCTGTCCGCTCGTGCTCATGCGAGTTTCCTTATTTTCCGCGGTATGCCTCAGATGAGCCGTCACCATACCCGGAAATCGGATTCAGGTCAATCATTCACAATTTATCCACAGCTATCTCTTTTCTAGGACAGAGAGCTCATCGACAATGGCACCCACCATAATACCCTTTCCCAATCTGTCAATACGAAATTTTTTTAAGGATATTTCTCTAAATGCATATTTTATATAAAAATAGTGCTGATACTTCCAAAAGTAAAAAGAAAGAATTTTTTGTCCACAAGTCAGTTTTCTTTTTCCTTTCTAGACTTAATTGGAAATACACAAGTTATCCACAAATTATAAACAGGTAGATATCAGTCTGCATTTCAACACTTCACCTTTACTAAAACAAAGCCTTTCGGGTACAATGAGCAATCCTCAAGCTCTATCGAGTGCAGGCATGGAATCAAATTATTCTGCGCAGAATATTCAGGTCCTGAAGGGACTGGAAGCCGTCAGGCGGCGTCCGGGCATGTACATCGGATCCACCGGTACGGATGGGCTCCACCACCTTGTCTACGAAGTCGTCGATAATGCCATCGATGAGGCCATGGCCGGCTATTGCGACCATATATCAGTCGTCCTCGAAAAGGATGATGTCATCAGGGTAGAGGACAACGGTCGAGGCATACCCGTGGATATTCATCCAGAAGAGGGTATCAGCGCACTGGAGCTCGTTATGACCAAGCTCCATGCCGGCGGCAAGTTTGATAAACGCACCTATAAGGTATCGGGTGGTCTCCACGGCGTAGGCGTTTCGGTGGTCTGTGCGCTTTCTGAATGGTTGGAGGCATTCGTCCACCTAGGTGGAAAGGTATATACCCAACGCTACCTGAGGGGTAAACCAGAGAAGCCGGTAGCTGTGATCGGGGAGACCGACAAGCGCGGCACGGTCATCCGTTTCAAGGCCGATGGGGAGATATTCGAAGATCTTGTTTATAGCTACGATACTCTAGCCAACCGCTTCCGCGAATTGGCCTTTCTCAATAAGGGCATCGTCATACAACTCACCGACGAGCGTCTGAGCACGCCCAAGGTCCATGAATTCCGATTCGACGGCGGCTTAGTCTCATTCATCGAATACCTGAACAAGAGCAAGAACGTCTTGCACCGTGACATCATCTATTTCGAGGGCACTAGGGACGATGTGGTCATGGAACTGGGAATGCAGTACAACGACGGCTTCAACGAGACCATGTTCTCCTTTGTCAATGACATCAACACCCGCGAGGGTGGTACCCATCTGGTGGGTTTCAAGACCGCTCTCACAAAAACACTCAATGAATTTCTCAAGCGCTCCAAACTGATGAAGAAACTGGATGAGACCCTGTCCGGTGACGATGTGCGGGAGGGTCTCTGCGCCGTACTATCGGTAAAGGTTCAAGAACCCCAGTTCGAGGGCCAGACCAAACAGAAGCTGGGCAATTCAGAGGTCAAGGGCATCTGCGAGGCTTTCTTCACCGAGCAGCTCACTATTTGGTTTGAGCAGAGGCCGGATGTCGTGACGGCCATTCTTGAAAAGACCGTACTGGCGGCTAAGGCCCGCATAGCCGCCAGGCAGGCCCGCGAGCTGATGCGCCGCAAGAGCTTCCTTGAGAGCGCGGGTCTCCCGGGCAAATTGGCGGACTGTTCGGAGAAGGATCCCTCCAAATGCGAAATCTACATTGTCGAGGGAGATTCGGCCGGGGGCTCTGCCAAGATGGGCCGTGACCGGAACTTCCAGGCCATCCTGCCCCTCTGGGGCAAGATGCTCAACGTTGAGAAAACCCGCATTGACAAGGTTCTCGGGAACGATAAGCTCCAACCCATCATCGCATCATTGGGAGCGGGCATAGGAACTGACTTCGATATCTCCAAATTGCGCTATCACAAGGTCATCATCATGGCCGACGCGGATGTGGACGGCTCCCATATCCGCACCCTCCTTCTGACCTTCTTCTTCCGCTACATGACCGAGCTCCTGGAGCGCGGCCACGTCTACCTGGCTATGCCGCCTCTGTATAAGATCGCCTTCGACCGGCAAGTGCATTATGCCTACGACGACGCGGAAAAGGATAGAATCCTGGCTCAGGCAGGTAAGGATCCTGACAAGGTCAACATCCAGCGATACAAGGGTTTGGGCGAGATGAACCCCGAGCAGCTCTGGGAGACAACCATGGATCCGAGTCGCCGTAATATCATCCAAATAAAGATGGAAGATGCCGTCGAGGCGGAGGAGATCTTCACCACCCTGATGGGCGAACAGGTGGAGCCACGGCGGCAATTCATAGAAGAGAACGCTTTGAGCGTATCCAACCTTGACGTATAGGTGATCACGATATGGCCGAGCTGAGCGGGAAAATCATACCGGTTCCCATAGAGGAGGAGGTCAAAACCTCCTATCTCAACTACGCCATGTCGGTGATCGTGGCGCGGGCGCTCCCGGATGTGCGGGATGGGCTTAAGCCGGTCCACAGGCGCCTCCTCTTCGCCATGGACGAGCTTGGCCTTAGGCCCAATGCCGCCACGAAGAAGAGCGCCCGCATCACCGGAGACGCCATGGGAAAGTACCATCCCCACGGCGACCTCTCCCTCTACGACGCCCTTGTGCGCATGGCACAGGACTTCTCACTACGCTACCCCCTTGTCCAGGGTCAGGGGAATTTCGGCTCAATAGACGGCGATCCGCCGGCGGCATCGCGCTATACGGAGGCTAAGCTCTCAAAGGTCGGGGAAGAGATGCTCCTCGACCTGGACAAGGAGACGGTGGACTTCGTACCCAACTACGACGGCTCCCTCAGCGAACCATCGGTCTTACCCTCGGCCTTCCCCAATCTCATCGTCAACGGATCCAGCGGCATCGCCGTGGGCATGGCTACCAACATGGCTCCCCATAATCTTGTGGAGACGGCCAAGGCTATTTGCGCCTATATCGACAAGCCTGATACCAGCGTAGACGAGCTGATGAAACACATCAGCGCCCCGGACTTCCCCACCGGCGGCATCATCTTCGGGCGCAAGGGCATTAGGGAGGCTTACCGGAGCGGGCGCGGTAAAATCGTCATCCGCGGAAAGTTCACCATAGAGTCGTCCAAGTCCGGGAAGGAAGCCATCATCTTCACGGAAATTCCCTACGCCGTCAACAAGGCACAGCTAGTCAGCAAGATCGCGGAGCTTGTGCGAGACAAGATGATCGACGGGATCGGCGACCTCAGGGATGAATCAGACCGCGAAGGCATGCGCATCGTCATCGAACTGAAAAAGGGGGCTATTCCCAAGCTCATCCTCAATCAGCTCTTCACTCATACAGCCCTCCAATCGACTTTCGGCATCATCAACCTTGCACTAGTCAATGGAATGCCCAAGCTTCTCTCCATCAAGGAGTTGATTCACTACTTCGTACTCCACCGCGTTGATGTCATCACCCGCAGGACGACCTACGAGCTGCGCAAGGCTAAGGAACGAGAGCACATCTTGGAGGGCTTAGTCATAGCTCTTCAAAACATAGACGAGGTGGTGGCTATCATCCGGCACTCGGAAAATATCGATGCCGCCAAGCTCAAACTCATCGAGCGTTTCTCCCTCTCCGAGATTCAGGCCCAGGCGATCGTGGACATGCGCCTTGGTAAGTTGACTTCGTTGGAGACAGAGAAGATAGAATCCGAGCTTGCGGAAATCCGAGCCCTGATAGCCAAGCTCCAGGACCTTCTCTCCTCAGAAGACAAGATACGTGCCCTGATTAAGGAAGAAACCCGCATTCTAGCTGAGAAATACGGTAATCCCCGGAAGACCGAGGTTGTAGCCGACGAGGTCGAAGAGATCAACATAGAGGACCTGATCAAGAAGGAGGAGATGGTCATCCTCATCTCCAATAGGGGCTATATCAAGCGTATTTCCACCTCAGCCTATCGGGCCCAGTCCAGGGGAGGGAAGGGAAGCAATGCCTCCGCCCTGATAGAGGATGACTTCATCGAACAGGTATTTGTGGCAAACACACATGACTACCTCCTCTTCATCTCCAGCGAAGGAAAGGCATACTGGATAAAGGTTCATGAAATCCCAGAAGCATCCCGTCACGCACGCGGCAGCCACATCAAGGGTTTCCTCCAAATATCTCCCAATGAGGAAATCACGACTGTCATCGATCTCAAAGACTTCTCTGACCAGGTATACCTTTTGATGGGAACCCTCCGCGGAGTAGTCAAAAAGGTCATGACGAGTGAATTCCAGAATGCAAGGACTCGGGGAATCATAGGCATTTCTTTGGACGAAGGGGACACCCTTGTTTCCGCCTGCAAGACGAGTGGAAACGACGAAGTGGTCCTGATCACCAAGCGCGGGCAGGCTCTCAGGATTGCAGAAACGGATGTACGTTCCATGGGGAGGGCTTCACGGGGGGTGACAGGGATTAAGCTGGAGAGCGGCGATGAGCTGGCTGCCATGCTCAGGGTCTCTCCTGATGAGAAGATGCTCCTTGTCAGCGAAAATGGCTATGGAAAGAGGGTTGAATTCTCCCACTTCAATGTCCATGGCAGGGCGACGAGGGGGCAGGTGATCTATGTGCCGGACGAAAAGACCGGCGAGCTGAGCGGCGCAATCACCGTGAATGACGACAACGATGTCATGGTCATCACTTCCCAAGGAAAATCGATCAAATTCGCGGCGAGCGACGTGAGCGTCCAGGGAAAGGCTGCCCGAGGGGTGAAAATCGTTACTATAGAAAGGCCGGACTTCGTCACAGGCCTGGATAAGATCATCCGAGAGGAGGAGCAGCAGAAAATTGCCTCAGCCTCAGAGGAAGGCCGTCGTGAAAGGCTTGCCAAACCCACACAGGGGGAACTCATCGACGAGTCCTATATCGATTCAAAGGATGAGGCTGAGCTGGATGAAGCGGATGAACAGAAAAGAAGGGATGACGAACAGGAAGAATGATCTAGCCGAAAACGGGACTGTTTCACGTGAAACAGTGGGGACCCGAGGGGACCCAATAAAAAAACATACAGGCAGTGCGTTGTACATGTGTTCAGAGTACAGGCGAAATGCCTTCGGGGGTGAGGGTGTTCCATGCCATTCGTCGCTTTCTAGATGAACTTCTCCTGGCATCGGGCCAGTACACACTCTTCTTCATTGTATTGGCTCTTGCAGTCGAGCGTATCAACCTTGTCCAGAATACTGGCCTCCTCCTCCTCACCTTCGGTCTGATAGCCCAAACTAATCTTCTCATGCGCTTCGGGGAGAAGACAGCTCTGCGCTTCCTCTTCTCCCTGATTTGCCCCCTCCTCTTCACCCTTATCCAAGTGAGATTCGGTGGTTTTTCACCCAGCAATATGAATCTCCTCTTCTACTGGTTTACCCAGCTCTCCTTCGCCCTCCTCCGCTCCCTCTACGCCAAGGCTATGACCCCTGGAGGGAAAAAAAGCCTTGAATTCATCATTTCGATGGGTACTATCTCCGTTTTTCTTTTCCTCACCTTCTATTACTGGCTGATGTTACGGTATGGGGTGAAGTCCGCAGCCGAGCTCCTCTCAGGAGCCCAGGCCTCTGAGTTTTTTAGTATTTTCAACTTTCCCGGCTCCTTTGCCGGTTTCATCACTGCCCCGGAAAACCGCTTTGTTATCTTCTCATGCCTCCTCATCGGTTTCATGCTGGGCACCAGCCGAATCAGGATCATTTCATTAAAACAACGCATCTCCGATCTTTTCGAGATTGATCCGGATAGCAAGAAAGAAGACACGGCCTCCCCGCCCCTCCTCAGCGGGACGATGAAGGCGGAAATATCAGTCTTATGGGCTGATATACGCAGCTTCACCCAGATAACGGAGAAAGCCACCCCTGAAGCGATTGCCGAATGCCTCAATCTCTATTTCTCCACCTGGCACGTGATCGCCTCCAAGTACGGCGGCACGATAGACAAGCACATGGGCGATGCGGTGATGATCGTCTTTGGGCCCGGGATTCAGGACAATGCTAATCAGGCCGTGAATTGCACTCTTGATTTCCTGGATCAGCTGCCAGCCTTCCAGGAGGAATTCGCCATACGCAATCTTCCCATTATCCGTGGCGTGGGAATAGGCGTATCCTGCGGCGAAGTCATCATGGCCGACCTAGGCGAAGCATCCCGACGCCAGCCATCGGTCCTCGGTTACCCCGTCAGCATCGCCTCGCGTATGCAGAGCCTCTGCCGCGAATTCCGCCAGGACATCGTAATTGACCAGAACGTGTACCGAAAACTCAGCCTGGAGAACCAATCCCATTTCCTCCCCCTGGGAGAGGTCCTCATCCGCGGAAGAACCGCGCCCATGCCTGTCTACGGGAGGAAGTAACGTCCCACCATGACAGGCCTTTCCTCAGCATCGGAAGGAGCATCTTCATGAAAAACGCTTTCGCCCAAGCATTGAAGGTTTTTTTCCTCACCGGAACAGCGGCGCTCGTCATAGCCGCCCTAGCGTCCTGCAGCGCCTCCTATGAACTTGCCCTCAGCCCGGGCGGGACCGCTGATGCCTCCTTCAGCATCAGCATCGATGCCGATGCTCTGAACATCCTGGCCCAGAAGTCCGCTGCCTTTTCGGGTGAAGAAGCGACCGTGGAAATCCAGGGACTGGATACGGAGGCCATGAAGAAGGCTGTATCCCAGCGTAGGGATCTGAGCCTCCTTTCGATAGAGAAGACGTCTGATACCGCTGCCAAGGGGAAACTCCGCATTCCTGATATCACCAAGCTTGGAGCCGGGGACTCAGGCATCAGCCCCTTTTTTACACGCAAGGAGGACAAGGGCCTCGTGAGCCTCGCCTTTCGCCTGGACAGGAAAAATGCCCCCAATATCATGGGTCTGCTTCCCGGCATCGATATGGATATCGCCGAGATTCTCGCGCCTCCCGCTCTCTACGGTGATGAGCTCAGCGTAGAGGAATACAAAGAGTCCTTGACACCCTTCCTGGGGAAAAAGGGGGTTCAGTCGTTGGAGAAGGCTAAGCTGGACCTCAAGATCAGTGCTCCGTCCACGATCACATCCGTCGCTGGGGGTAAGGCGGAGGGAAGAATCTTCACAACGAGTATTCCCCTGCTCAAGGCCATGGTTCTTGAAGAACCCATCAGCTTCAGCCTGAGCTGGAAGAACACACCCTGAGCCGGATTATTCGTTCACCGAAAAGTGGGGGAAAGGGCAAAATCCCACAACTAGAACTATAGCTACCGGCCTATCACCAATATTGATGGGCTTCCCCTACACTTTTCGATGAACACAGAGCCTGGGATAATAGAAGATAGGTAAAAAGCAAGAATGCGATAGGTCAGCCCCAGCTCGTGTTCAGCGGGGCTTCGGTCCCTTCACAAGCCTGCCCTTCCAATTCCCAACCCCGCCGAAGTCAACGACTTCCTTAAAGCCCAGGTCTTCCAGCGCCTCAGCCGCGATGGCAGAGCGCCTTCCTGAGCGGCAATAGACGATGACGAGCTTATCCTTGGGGTAATCCGGCTTCTTCGGGCCAATCTCGTCATAGGGGATGAGGAGGGCCCCGGGGATATGGCCTTCTTCATACTCCTCCTTGGTTCTTACATCGATGAGGATGTATTCCGTTTTATCCTTCCCCTCGACAAGGGCCAGGAGGTTCTCGTACTTTTCGTAGGGGGACTTCACGCGCGTCCCGGCCTGGCCGAACAGGTGGAACATCATCCCTCCAATGAGCGCGATGCTCAACAATCCTTTCGCTTTCATAGGAATAATATAGTCTTCTTTTTTGAAGGGGACTGTGATATGAATCACAATATTAACTGGTCATACCAGTACGATTTTAGTAAAGAAAAAGATGAGATTGAAAGACCTGGGATTGCTGGATATATTTGCTTCAATAGAAAAAAGGCGCCTGTTCTGTAAATGCGACTGTCGCGCGTTGCGGGCGGATCGCACGCTGGGAGGCGGATAACCGCGGCCTTCGAGGCGCGGAAAACACCGGCCTGCAAGCGAGAATCGGCGCATTCTACTCAGGGGAGTATCCCCATGAAGAAATCCCTCGCTATCTCCTGTGTTCTTCTCTTCTGTATCGCTGGATCCGTTTTCGCCTTGAAATTCGGAAATGGTAAGGTTGTCCAGAGCCAGCGCGACGTCAAGGGCTTTCAGTCCATCGATGCCAGCGGGGCGGCCTTTGTGCGTATCAGCCGCGCCAAGAACTACTCTTGCACTGTGGAGCTGGACTCCAACCTCCAGAACGATTTCATCACCAAGGTGGAGAAGGGCGTCCTCAAGATGTACTTCAGGCCCGGTTCGGGCGTGATGAAGATCAAGAAGCTGGAGATCAACCTGACCATGCCCGTCCTCTCCGGCATCAAAGCCTCCGGGGCTTCGCGCGTGGATCTTGAGGACGCTTTCGAAGGCAAAGAGCTCCTCATCGACCTGAGCGGGGCGTCCAACCTGAAGGCCCGGCTGGACTATCAAATCGCAGGCATCAAGGCCTCCGGGGCTTCCAAGCTGGAGATCGAGGGGGCCTTCGGCGACGTGGCCATGGAGATCAGCGGCGCCTCCAAGCTGAATCTCAAGGGCCGGGCCATGGGCCTGAGCGGCGAGGTTTCCGGGGCCTCGAACATCGACGCCGACGATCTGGATACGGATGATATCGATCTCAGGGTCTCTGGAGCCAGCAATGTGGATCTGGGCGATGTGGCCAAGACCATCAAGACCGATCTGAGCGGCGCCAGCCATCTCGTCTACTCGGGCTCGCCCCAGATTCTCAAGGGAGATACCACCGGCTCTTCCAGCTTGAAGCGCCGCTGAGGAGCGCATAAAGCGGAAGGCTTGAGCTGCGCCATATCCTGGGCTCCAGCCTTCCGCGTATTGCTCTTGTCCCCCGGGCCCGCGTATCATCCGGGCATGGACGATACGACCCTGCAGGCATTCGAGCGCGCCTTCGGCGTCATCCGTCGCTTGCGTGATCCGGACGGCTGTCCCTGGGACCGCGAACAGACACCCAAAACGATGCGCGGCAACCTCATAGAGGAATCCTATGAGACCGTGGAGGCCATCAATGAGGGCGACCCGGACCACGTGCGCGAGGAACTGGGAGACGTCTTCCTTCTAGTCATGATGATCGCCTACATGTACCAGCAGGAAGAGGCCTTTACCGTGGCCCAGGTCATGGATGGCCTGTCTGACAAACTTATCCGCCGCCATCCCCACGTTTTCGGCCAATCCGATGCGGACACGCCCGAGGCTGTGGTCAAGCAGTGGAACGAAATAAAAGAAAAAGTTGAGGGGCGGCGCAAGAAAGAGTCCCTCATGGATGAGGTTTCGCGGGCCCTCCCGCCCCTTGAACGGGCCTACAAGCTGCAAAAAAAGGCGGCCAAGGTAGGATTCGATTGGGCGCATGTGGACGATGTATGGGCCAAGGTGGAGGAGGAACTCGCGGAGGCCCGCGAGGCCTGCGCGGGCGCCGACGACGGGAAAAAAGAGGAGGAGATGGGCGATCTCCTTTTTTCCGTGGTGAACATTTCGAGATTCCTGGGCATAGACCCTATGGTGGCGCTTCACCGATGCCTGGCTAAATTCGAGGCCAGGTTCAGGCACGTGGAGAAAGTAATGCGAGCCGAGGGATTGGCCATGTCGGCCGAGAGTTTCGCACGCATGGATGCCCTCTGGGACGAGGCTAAGCGCCAGGGGCTCTAGGATCGTCTTGGTGGGCATTGTCCCGGGAGGATCTCCTCCGGGCGGCCAGCCTCTCGATGAGATCGTGAAGCCTATCCTTGAGGAGGAGCCCCAGGGCGAAGAGCCCCAAGGAGGCCGCCCCCAGGACGATGAAGAGGATCCAACGCCCGTCTCCGGCCGCGTCCCCCATCAGGGCCGATGCGGCTATCCCGGGAAGCCTGCCCGCCAACGATATGCCGAAAAAAGTCGGAAAACCTATGCGCGAGAGGCCGGCGACGTAGCAGAGAGCGTCTTTGGGGATGCCCGGTATCAGGAAGAAGAGGAAGAAGGCGGCCTCTCCCCGGGCGGACGAGATAAGGGCGTTGAAACGCGCGATTTTCCGCCTCCCGGCGATGGCCTCTATGAAGGGACGGCCCAGGAGGCGGGCTACATAGTAGTTGACCGCCGAGCCAGCCGTGATCCCCAGCACAGACCAGAGCAGGCCCCTCAGGGCACCGAAGGCGAAGCCCCCCGCGATCTGGGTGATCTCCCCCGGTATCACGAAGATCACGACCTGGGCGAATTGTATCAGGATGAAAATCGGTTCAGCCCAGGCGCCGCGGGCCTGCAGCCATGACCTGAAGGTCTCCCGGTCCTTGATGATGAAGGCGATTTGGCGACGGAGAATGACGGCAACCACGATGACCATGATTATGAAGAGGGGGAAGAGGAGGGCGGACCATCGGAAGGCCCTGGGAAACCGGGCCGATGGAGGGGCGGCTGCCTTCCCGGATGAGGATTCCCCGGCATGGGCCTTGCGCATGTGTGGATGATATCCCGGGCCGGGGGGCGGTACAAGGCGGAGAGGCATGTCTGAAGCGCCGCGGGTTTTTTCCTCGATGCCTCTCCCAAGATGTTCGGTTTCAACGCATTTTTTATTCTCTCGAGGCTGCCCGACCGGGCCCCCTTTGCGCCTACGGGCTTCAAAATGGCATTCGCCGAGTTCTACCATTTCGCCGCCAAGGCTTTCGCGTCGCAAGACCGCCTGGATGAGGCGGAGGAGTTGGTCGAAGAAGGGGATTTCAAGGATGCGGAGTTTGTCGTCAATCCTCCCGTCAAGGCTGGGCCAGGCGGGAAATTTCGATTTTCTCGCATTCCCTACCTGAGTGCGCGTTTCCGTGACGGCTCAATCCTATGCATGGACTTGTTGGATGCTTATCACCGTTTTTCAGCCTTTAAGGATGATAGCGGCGGTTCCACATATCGCTTTCTTTACCGCTTTTTCAGGCTTATCCGGGTCCTGCTCTCAAGCCAATCATACGCCCCGCGCGTCTCCGGGCGCGGCCAAGGAATCCGTGTGGAATGGACGGCCTTTGCCGCCTCTCCTGAGATTGAAGCGGCCCTTGCCGATACGGCGGCCCTTTTTCCTGGGATATTGGGCAGCCCCGGATCCGGGAGTCATGGGCTCATCGGCCCGGATCCCTTCAGCGCCCTGCTGGCATCGGTCATCGGGGAGTGGGTGAGGCGCCTGGACTTCAGGCCCACGGGTTCATCGGCCCTGCGCGCCTTCATGAGGGCCTTCTTCTCGCCATCGGCCCTGGGCCGAGAAATGCCATACGAAGGAGAATGCGCCGAGGCCATCCGGGCCTGGTTCGCGGGACTCGAGGCGGAGCCAGGGCCCTACCCCCTCCGCCTGACCGTGAATTGGCGCGACAGGCTTCCGCTGACTGGCCGGGAGGATGATCCTAAACCCTTCATCTTGAGGGCCGCCTACATACGCGAAGGCCTTGATGGCGCAGAGGAGGCCATCCCGATGAAGGCAGCCGCGAGCGTCCTCGGAGAGGGGGCGGGGAATGTCATACCGATGGCATTATCTGCCTACCTTCCCGAATTCAATCGGTTGAGGAAAAGGTCATCCCTGAGGCTGGGCAGCGATGCCTTGTTCAGCTTCCTCGAGGAAGCGCGGGATATCCTCTCTAGGCTCCATGCCGAGGTGGTGATGGACCGGCGCTTCATGAAGAGCCTGGACCCGCGCCTGGTCCTGGTCGCGCGGAGAAACGGTTCCAGATCCTTGAAAACCTATCTCGACCTGCCCGATTTGATCGAATGCCGCTGGATGGTCAAGGCGGGCGACCGTTCCATGAGCCTGGAGGAATTCAAGGCCTTGGCCAAAAAGGTGCGCGGGCGCGTGGGTTTCAAAGAAGCCTATGTCCTCATGGATCCCAGGAAGGCCGCGGCCCTTCTGGAACAGGCGGAACGACTCCCGCCCATAAGGGCCGAGACTATCCTGGCCGAAGCCCTGGGAGGGGATGCAGCGGTCTTCTCCGCTGAAGCGCGGACCCTGATAGACAGCCTGTTCAGGGAGGGGGAGTTTCCCCTGCCTGCGGATTTCCAGGGCTCCCTCCGCCCCTATCAGGAGCGCGGCTATCGGTGGATTCTCTCCAACCTGAGAAGCGGTCTGGGGGCCATCCTGGCGGATGACATGGGCTTGGGGAAGACTATCCAGGCCATCGCCGCTATGCTTCGCCTGCGCCAGGACGGACTCCTCCCTGACGGCATCCTGGTAGTGGCGCCGGCGGCCTTGATCATCAATTGGCAGCGTGAGCTGAAACGTTTTGCTCCCTGCATCAGTGTGAACGTCTATCGCGGTCGGGGCCGGCGTATTCCCGCCCGGCGCGAGGGGATCCTGACCCTGACTACTTACCAGACCGCCGTCAGGGACCGCAAAGATATGGAGGGGATACGCTTTTCCCTTATCGTGGCGGATGAGGCCCACTTGATGAAGAACGCCTCCACCGGGACGAGTAAGGCCGTGAAGGCCATCCTGGCTCCGATGCGGCTGGCCCTGACCGGGACACCGGTCGAAAACCGCCTGGAAGACTTGCGTTCCCTCTTCGATTTCATCATCCCCGGTTACCTGGGCGGAAAGGCCCGCTTCACCCACGAATACCGCACTCCGATAGAGCTTCACGCGGATGAACACGCGGCGGCCCGGCTGCGGAAGGTGACCGGGCCCTTCCTGCTGAGGAGGCTGAAGACGGATTCCTCGATAATCAAGGATCTCCCACCCAAAATGACCCTGGACGAGTTCGCCGACCTGTCCGCCGAGCAGGACCTCCTCTACCGAGAGGTCTCGGCCCGCGCCATGGCCGCCGCGGCGTGCGCGACTGATCCGGGGCAGCGGGCCGGGATCATCCTGGGATTGCTCACGGCCCTCAAGCAGATCTGCAACCATCCGCGGGCCTATGACGGCAAAGGCCAAGCGCGGGCCAGGGACTCGGGCAAGGCCGAGCTCCTCCTGTCGTTGCTGCGGGGCATCCTTGAGGGCGATGAGAAGGCCCTGGTGTTCAGCCAATACGTGGGGACTCTCCGCGTGCTGGCCGGCCTCATACATGACGTCTTCGGAATGGATGCTTTGCTGTACCACGGAGGCATGGAGACGGGGGAACGCCAGAAAGCCGTGGATGCCTTCCAGCGAGACCCATCCATACGCATGATGCTGGTGAGCCTCAAAGCGGGCGGGCTCGGGCTCAACCTCACCGCCGCCAGCCGAGCCATCCATTTCGACCTATGGTACAACCCGGCCGTCGAGGACCAGGCCACCGACCGCATTTACAGGATAGGCCAGGAAAGGTCCGTGTTCGTGCATCGCCTCATCTGCCGAGGCACCTTTGAGGAGAAGATCACGGCCATGCTGCGGGAAAAGCGCGTCATGGCCGAGCTGGGAGTTTCCCAGGGAGAGTCCTGGATCACCCGGATGAGCGATGCGGAACTCGAGGCCCTTTTCAGGAAGGAGGCCTGAGCTTAATGGCCCAGGCGGCAGGCTCCCGGATCAGGCCTCTATTTCATCGGGAAGCAGGCCGGCCAGGAAGACGAGCCGGCCCATGTCGCGTATGCCGATCTTCCCTTTGAACAGCTTCAGCGATGCATTGGCTGCGGCGACCTTCTCGTACGGCGCCTCGGGCGAAACGCGGGAGAAGGGCGGGCGCCTTTCTCCCGCCTTCATCATTCGATCTCCAGGTAGAGGTCCAAGCGCAGGTTCCCCGGCTGGGAGGGCTCCAGCTCCTCCTCGAACCAACGCACAGGGCTTTTCACCTTGAAGCCCTTCTCAGCGATCATGGCGTTCAGGCGCTGCCAGCCCTGCCCGATCCATTCTCCGGTGCTATCGGCCTTGCCCTCGATCCCGGTCACCGCGAATTTTCCCGCCTGGATATGCAAGACCCGGGCGCCCCCGGCTTCGGCGGGGCTCTCGATGGTGGCGATGAAGCGGTAGCCTATGTTCTGCGGCTTGCAGTCCAGGTTGCCGTCTCGGTCGATGTTGTACCCGAAAATCCTGGGCGGCCTTCCGCTGACGGGATGCTGGGCGCTCCAGGCGTCCAGTCCGGCGTGGGCATTCGATTCCGGTTCCGGGGCGTAGCCGTCGAAAGCCACGGCCAGCATGTCCGGCAATTCCTTGATCACGACTCCCATGTACATCTCCTTCACTAGGTTCGGCTTTTCCAGGCCGCGCAGGGAGGTCGCGACCTTCCTCCTGGCGATGGCCGGAGAGACGCCGAATTCGGCTTTGTAAGCGCGGCTGAAGGCCTCATGGCTCTGGTAGCCGACGCGCAGGGCTATGTCGATCACCCTGTCGTCCGTTGAGGCCAGGAGGACCTGCGCTTCCGCGAGGCGGCGGCGCTTGACGTATTCCTTGTAGGAATGCCCGGTCACCGCCCAGAACCAATGGTCGAAACCGCGGGAGGACATGCCCGCCTCGCGCGCCGCCCCCGCATGGCGCAGGCGCGTGAAGAGCTTGCCCTCGATGTAGTCCAGCGCGCGCTGGACCTGCTCGTAGATCGTCATGACATCTCGAGTATGCACCTAAGGCCCTGGCGAATTCTTGACGAATTCCGCAAATGCGCGGCCCGGCCTCCGGAGCGGGGAAGGGCTCGGGCGCATCGGGCGATGTATGACGGAAGGCGCCGGGCGATAGGCAGCAGGAGGCGGCCGCCGAGGAACAAGCCTTGTGGGAGCAAGAGAAGCGGGCTACACTCTTATCCCGGAGGTCGACGATGCGGAAGCTGATGAGCCTGGTCCTTTTCTGTGCAGCCCTGGCAAGCTGCCTTTCAACGCTTTCATGCCTCTCGGTGGTGGAATCCGCCCTGGGCTCTCTGCCGTCGCGGGGCAAAGCACCGGCCGTCACCAACGAGGAGGCCATCTCCGCCCTGCGCGAGGCTCTCAAGGAGGGCATCAGGGCCGCCAGCTCCCAGCTTTCCAAGGAGAACGGCTACTTCGGGAACGCCCTGCTCAAGATCCTCCTCCCGCCCGAGGCAAAACCCATCCTCGACTCGGTGGGCAAGATACCCCAGGGCCAGAAGCTCATAGATGATGTAGTCCTCAGGCTGAACCGCTCCGCCGAGGAGGCCTCCAAGGAAGTCATGCCGATCTTCGTGGATGCCATCATGTCCATGAGCGTCCAGGACGGCATCGCCATCGTCAAGGGAGACGAGCGGGCGGCAACAAAGTACCTGGAGTCCAAGACCCGCCAGCGCCTCTTCGATCTCTATCGGCCCAAGGTGAATGCCGCCCTGGGAAAGCCCTTAGTCTTGAATATCTCCACCAGGAAGGCCTGGGAGACCCTCTCGAACGCCTACAACCAGGCGGGCATCGTCCCGAACAAGACGGCCAGGGCGGTAGGCAAGAAGGAACCCATGCCGAAAATCGATGTCGACCTGGACGCTTACGCCACCAATAGGGCGCTGGACGGGCTCTTCATGATGATAGGCGAGGAGGAAGGCAAGATCCGCAAGGATCCGGCGGCTTACGCCTCCGCCATCATCAAGAAAGTCTTCGGGGCCCTCAAGCAAGGCCTTCTCTGAAAGCCCCGCGAAACCGTATGGTGGACCTGCTGGTGCGGCCCTTCGAGGCCGGCGACGAGGATGGCCTCTACACCCTGATGGCGGACTGGGGCGACGATCACTCCTTCCCACGTGGGACATTCGACGCATCCTTGGCGGACATCCTGGCCCGCGGGGACAGCCAGATTGTGGTGGCACTCCGGGGCGGGCGCATCCTCGGCTACGCCCAGAGCGCGGTCTACCGCGCCCTGGGGAATGAGGCCGCCCTGGAGCTGCGCCAGCTACTGGTGGCGGCCGAGGCCCGCGGTCTGGGCATCGGAGCCAGCATCATGGAATTCGTCGAGGCCCGAGCGCGCGAATGCGGGGCCGCCAAGGTGATCCTGTATTCCCAAGTGAAGAGGTCGCGCGCCCATCTCTTCTACGAGGGCCGCGGATACCACATGGGCAAGGTATCGAAATACTACGAGAAGCGCCTGGAAGCGTGAACCGGCGCATACGCCCCGACAACCCGAAAGGCGCCCGCTCGGACTATATGTTCCTCAGTCCTCTCCCCACTGAAGGCCGGCCGATGAACGCCGGCTTTTCTTTTCCTTGACAAGGTGCTTGGTGAGCATGCGGCGCTCGCGGGCGGCCCGGCTCGGTTTGGTGGGCTTGCGCGGTTTCTGCCTCCTCAGGGCGCCCTCGATGATGGCCAGGGCTCGTTCAACGGCTAATTCACGGTTGCGGGCCTGGCTGCGGCTGTCCTGGACCTGCACTATCAGGACCCCGCCATCGGCCAGGCGGCCTGAAAGCCTTTCCATGGCAAGGGCCCGCTCTTCCTCGCTCAGGCCGGGGGCCAGGGCAAGGGGCGCGAAGAGGGCCGCCTTGGTGTTGAGCTTGTTGACGTTCTGGCCGCCCGGCCCGGAGGAGCGCGAGAAGCGGGTCTCGGCGTCCTCCTCCAGCCAAGCGCGCAGCAGCTGCCTGTCCATGCCGGGACGATCCTTCAAATCGCCCCGAGGGTCAAGGCCTCAGGTTCCCGAGATGAGACGATTGAGGCGACGGACGAAATCGGCCGGGTCCCGGGGCGCCAAGCCCTCCACCAGCCTGGCCTGAACTAGGAGGATCTGGGCGATGTCGGCCAGGGCTGCCTCGTCCGAGGTATCCTTGGCCTTAAGGACGAGGGGGTGGGATGGGTTGATCTCCAGTATAGGTTTGACCTCCGGTACGTCCCGCTGACCCATGGCGCGCATCATCTCACGTACCTGGAAGCCGGGATCGTCCTTGTCGGACACCAGGCAGGAGGGCGAATCGGACAGCCGCGCGGAGACACGCACATCCTTGACCTCGTCCCCCAGGGCCTTGGCTAGGCGCGCGGCGGTCTCTTTGAAATCGTGCTGGACGGCCTTGTCCTCCTTGATGCCCAGGTCCTCATCGGCCCCGCTCTGATTGATCGGTTTGAGCTCCAGGTCTCCATAGCGCCCCAGGGAGGGCACCACTATGGCGTCTATCTCGTCGTCCATCAGCAGGACCTCGATACCCTGCTTCCGATAGGCCTCCAGGAGGGGCGAGGCGCGCAGGCGGGCTTCGTCGGCGCCGGTCAGGTAGTACACGGCCTTTTGGCCTTCTTTCATGCGGGATTTGTAGTCGGCCAGGGAGACCAGGCCATCGACAGAGCTGCTCTTGAATCGCACCACTTCCAGCAGGGCCTCGCGGTTCATGAAGTCCGAGAACAGGCCCTCCTTGAGGGGCCGGTTGAATTCCTTTATGAACTCCGCGTACTTGGCCGGGTTGGACTCGGCCATGGTTTTAATCTCGCCGAGGATTTTTTTCACCGAGGCTTGGCGGATGTTCACCAGGATCTTGTTGCGCTGGAGGATCTCGCGGCTGACGTTGAGAGGCAGGTCTTCCGAATCAATCACACCGCGCACGAAGCGCAGGTAGGGCGGTAAGAGATCCTTGTCATCGTCGGTGATGAAGACCCGCCGCACATACAACTTCACCCCCGGGCGGTAATCAGCATAATACAAATCGAAGGGCGCTTTTTTGGGAAAGTAGAATAGCGTGGAATACTCCAGACTGCCCTCGGCGTGGGTATGGATATAGTGCAGGGGCTCGTCGTCGTCATGCGAGATGGATTTATAGAATTCCTCGTAATCCTTTTCGGTGAGCTCGGACTTGGGGCGGCGCCAGAGGGCGTTGGCGCTGTTGATCTGCTCGCTCATGGGCTTGGGCTTTCCCTTTTTCTTGCCCTGGTTGTCGTATTCCTGATCCTGCCAGTGCAGCCAGATGGGGAAGGCGATGTGGTTGGAGTACTTGCGGACGATGTCTTGGATGGCCCAGCGCGAGGCATACTCCCGGCCCTCTTCGTTCAAATGCAGGACGATGGTGCTGCCCTGAGCGGCAGGCGGGAAGGCCGACGCGGGCAGGGTCGCCGGATCCACCTCATCCACGTCGAAGGAGCCCTTGCCTTCGGATGACCAGCGGTTGAGGGCGGCCTGGCCGGCCTTGCGGCTGTATACCTCTATGCGGTCGGCTACCATGAAGGCCGAGTAAAAGCCCACACCGAATTGACCGATCAGGTTGGAATCCTTGCGGGCTTCCGCGCCGAGGCTTTCAAGGAAGCGGCGCGTGCCGGAACGGGCTATGGTGCCCAGGTTTTCGGTCAGCTCGGCCGCGCTCATGCCTATACCGTCGTCAGCCACGCTCAGGAGTTTAGCCTCCTCGTCGAATCGGATGTCGATGCGCGGCTCGAATTCCAGGCCCTTGAAGGCTTCATCCGTCACGGTCAGGTACTTGAGCTTGTCCAGGGCGTCGGAGGCATTGGAGACCAGCTCGCGCAGGAAGATCTCCTTGTGCGAGTAGAGCGAATGTATGATGAGCTGGAGGAGGTCCTTGACCTCGGTTTGAAATTCATGGGTAGCCATTGGCTGCTCCTAGTAGTTGGTGTGTTCTAGAAAATACCCAAGCCCAGCCTGAGCGGCAAGCCCGTTGAAGCGCTCTCAGTCGAAGCGGTATTCCTGCCATTCGCGGACCAAGCCGGCGAAGCCCCGCTGCATGATCTCTTCCAGGCGGGACTCGGCCGAGTCCTGGTAGTGTACAAGATAAATGCGGCGCTTGATGTCATCCGGTAGGCCCGAGAGCTCGTCCAGGGAGGCGTGCACGCCGCCGGTGAAGAGCTGGCAGTCGTGGAAAATGGCCTTGAAGTGGTATTGGGCGTCGAAATCAAGGATCATCTCTGGGTCATAGCGGGTATCCCCGGTGAAGAGCACCTTACCGTCTATGATGAGGCCGTAGGAGAAGGATGAGTCCTCCCAGCCGACGGCCGTGTCCGGTATGTGCTTGGTGCGGAAAATGGTGAGGTCGAGCTGCCCGCCCAGACTGGCCCGGCTCAGGCGCGGCGAGTCCTTGACGGGCTTGGGTCGGATGGGCACCCAGAAATCCTCGAATTCAAGAGGACGGCCTTCATGCTCCTCATTGAAGGCGCAGCCGCCGCGCAGGGAGTTCTGCCAGAGATGCTTCTGGAAGTCCTTGTCGATGATGATGTTGGGCTTTTTCTTGCTGAAGTAGCGGCCCATGAGCATGACTTCTTCCAAGCCCCCGATATGGTCGGCGTGGCAGTGGGTGATGAAGAAATTCTCAAGTTTGGTGACCGGCAGGCCCAGGCGGGCCAGGGCCTCCGGGGCGCGCGTGCCTATGTCCACCATGAGGTGGGTTCGGCCCTTAACGATCAGGGGGTTGGTCTGGTAATAGCGTTTGGAGAAAGCGCTGCCGGCCCCGATGAAAGTGATGCCTAGGTGGCCGTTGTTTTCGAGGGACAGGCTGGGTACCGCGGAATCCGGCATGTTCTCTCCGTCGCTCGTCCTTCATTCCTCAGCGGGGCCGCTCAGGCGCGCCGCCGCGTTCGCTGGACGGGGCCGCCCTCACGGAAACCCCGAGATGGCGCCAGCGCTGAGTATACCGGCGCCCGATAGGGCTGCCAATCCATCCATCTGCTCTTTTACAATGCTGACGCCTACACCGATTATTATCGGCAAAAGCTTTCTCTTTTCCCGGTATATATTTGCTTTTCTTGGGAAGATCGATGGACTGGGGAAGAATTTGACAAAGGCAGGGCATGGGTATAAAATCGCATCGACTCGGTATCATCTGTTCCAGCGAGAGATATGTCGACCCTGAAGCGTTATAAGGACATGGAAAAACGCCTCTACCGCCGCGGGGTCTACGCGGCTGATCAAGGGGGCCGTTCCCTATCCCGCTTCTTGCGTTCCTTTTTCCGCTCCGGGAACCAGAAAATCACCATTATGCTGGTGCCCCACTCCGAGAAGAAATCGATCAACATTCGGTTGACGCGCTTCGCCCTGGCCGGGCTCCTCATCCTCGCAGTCGCCGGCGCAGTAGGCCTTCTGGCCAGCGTTTACAATCTGGGTGGCGTCGCCGACCGCCTGGCCTCAGCTTCCGTTGATCTCAAGGAGACTCAGTCCACTCTGGATGCCATGCGCGACAACACCTCCCGCCTGGTCAAGGCGGCCAAGAAGTTCGAGGCCACGCTGGCCGAGACCCTGGGGGCCGTAGGCATCCAGGGTTCCTCCTCCACGGGGCCGGTCGGCACAGGCGACCTGGCTTCCTTCTTCCCCAGCTCCCAGACAGTCGATGGCAAGCTCAAGGAGATCTCTGAGATCGAAGACATGACGGATTTCCTGGAACGCTCCACCGAACAGGTCAAGCTCCTGGGACAGCTCTACGGCTCCAAGAACGCCCTGAACTCCATACCCACCATCTGGCCGGTGAAAAGCGGACAGGGATTGGTGTCCATGTATTTCGGGCAGAATAAGAATCCCTTCACAAACATGTGGTATATCCATAAGGGGCTTGATATCAATACACGGGGCATAGGCGATCCCATCTGCGCCACGGCCGACGGAGAGGTCATCCAGGCCGGCTTCGAGGCCAGTTACGGTAATTTCATCACCATCAAGCATCAGTTCGGTTTCTATACTCGCTACGCCCACCTCCAGAGCATGCGGGTAAGCAAGGGCCAGAAGGTGCAGCAAGGCCAGCTCATCGGCTATCTGGGCAACACCGGCCTGACTACGGCCGCCCACCTGCATTACGAGATCCACCTAGGCACCGACGTTGTCGATCCCCTCAAGTACCTGAACAGGCCCAAGCCCGGGGCGGACTCCCCCGCAGGCAACCTCTGACAGCGCGGAGCCCGCATGTCCGGAAATGATGGCGCATCGATCCTCAATTCGATCCTAGGCCCAGGTTCGGCCTTCGTAGGCCATCTGCAGACGAGCGGCCTGGTGCGGATCGAGGGTTACCTGAGCGGCTCCCTGATAACAGACGGTGCCGTGGTCATTTCCAGAGACGCACGCTGCGAGGGGCCGATAAAGGCCAGGATGGTGGTGGTGGGCGGCATCGTGAAGGGTGCCCTGTACGCCAGCGAGCTGGTTGAGCTCCTCCCCGGGGCGATGGTGGTGGGAGATATTTTCGCCCCCCGCCTGCGCTTGGATGCATCAGCCGTCATCCATGGTGACTGCCGTGTCGCCGGGCGGAACGAGGACATCGGCAAGGCCCTGGAGGCCTTCATGGCTGCCCACGGCGGAATACCGGTGGGCGCGCGCGAGTCCTTGGCAGATCCGCGTTGGCGGCGTTCATATGAAGATACGCGGAAATGGACAAAGTAGAGGGTCCAGACCCTAGAATAAGCGCTCTGGGAGCCGGATTTCTGAAACCGGCTGCCCCCAAGACACCCAGCAAGGCGGCCGCCAAAGGAGCCAGGGGACGCTTTCGAAGCCTTTTTTCACGCGATGAGGGAAGTCGGGGCATTGAGGAGGGCGGGCCCGGCCCCTCGGGCCTGGAGGGGGTCGACGAAGGTCAGGCCCTCAGCGAACTCCTGGATGCGGTTACGGTCGCCGGCGAGGAACTCAAGGCCGATCCGGGCATAGCCCAGGTGATGGCATACAAGGACGCCGTCAGGCGCTTCATGGCCAAGGTCGTGAGGGACTCCTACCGCACTGAGGAGCGCGCCACTGGATCGGGCTTCAAGAAACGCAAGAAATATACTATCGTCCGTATCATTGACGCCAAACTCGAGTCCCTGGCGGCCGAGATACTCAGGCGCCAACGCGACCAATTGGAGATCCTTCGGAGGCTGGACGAGATTCGCGGCCTCCTCGTGGACCTCATCAGATAGGAGCATTGTATGCAGGAAGATACCGGTCGGGAAACGGCTGATGATGACGTGGGCAGCCTGGAAGACGGTCCCGAGGACTCAATATCCGCGGACTCCTCTGACACCCTTGAGTACACAGAGGAAGACGAGGGCGCGGGGGATGAGGAAGGCGCCGCTTCCTCAGAAGGCCATATCTCGCAAGCGGGTACACCCTCGACTACGGGGGGGCGTATCTTCAGGATCAAAATTCTCCACTCGAGCGAGACTCACCTGGTTGAAGCCGATCCACAAACGGACTACGCGGTATCCAGCCATGTGGTGGTGATGACGCGGTATGGCCGCGACATAGGCCGTATTCTTGGAGCGGTCAACAGTCAGGGGCACGTCGGCTCGGAGGACATCCTTAAGATTGAGCGGGTGGCCACAAAGGAAGATATCGAACGTCGTAAGGCTATGGCCATCAAGGAGAAAGAGGCTTTCCGGATCTGCCAGGAGCGCATCCTCGGGCGGAATATGCAGATGAAGCTCGTCTCAGCCCACTACCTCATGGATGAGCCTAAAATCCTCTTTTTCTTCACCGCCGAGGCCAGGGTGGATTTCCGGGAGCTGGTAAAGGACCTGGTCTCGCACTTCAAGACCCGTATCGAGCTGCGCCAGATAGGTGTGCGCGACGAGGCCCGTGTGCTGGGCGGGCTGGGGGTGTGCGGGCGGGTCTTCTGCTGTCATCATGTCACCGACAAGCTCAACGCCGTGTCCATCAAGATGGCCAAGGATCAAAATCTTTCGCTCAACTCGATGAAGATATCGGGACCATGCGGGCGCCTTCTGTGCTGCCTGGCATACGAGTCCCAGCTCTACCGGGACGAGCGCCGCGGCCTGCCCTCTGAGGGCGCGAAAATAGGCTATGAGGGAGGCACCTTCAAGGTCACTGAGATCAACGTGCTCAGGTCACTGGTACGCCTGTCCGGGGAGGACGGCCGTGTGGTGAAGCTGCCGGCGCGGCGCTTCAAGCGCGGCGAGGACGGCCGCTGGATGGTCCTGCCGGAAACCCCGGCTACCTAGACACGGCCGTCAGCTCCAGCTCGAAGATGAGGTAGGAGCCTGGCGGTATAGCATCGCCGGCGCCTGAGTCGCCATAGGCCTTGTCCGGAGGTATGACCACCAGGCGCTTTTCGCCGGGGCGCATGTCCCTTGCGGAAAGTTCAAAGCCGGCGATCACCTCCCTGGCGCCGATGCGGAATTTGATGGGCGTGTTCCCGTGGGCCGTGCTGGAGTCGAACACCTTCCCGCTGGACAACATGCCCTTGTAGAGGATGGAGACGGTTTCGCCGATCTGGGGCTTTGAACCCTGACCGGGCTTGACCACCTTCACCCCCAGGCCGTCCTTGCCGTATTCCAGGCCAGGCCAGCGCTGGGAAATTTCCGCCTTCTGGGCGGCGAGCCTTCGCCGGGAAGCCTCCGCGCGCCTGTCGCGCAGCGCCTGCTGATAGGCTTGAAAGGCCCTTTGGTCGGATTTGAAGGCCTTGGCCGCGGCGCCGACGCGGATGATGCTCACCGAGCGCATGAGATCTCCCTGGCGGATGGCGTTGACCACCTCCTGGCCGGACACCACGTAACCAAAAACGCTGTGTTTTCCGTCCAACCAGGGCGTAGAGACATGGGTGATGAAAAATTGACTCCCGTTGGTGTTGGCGCCCGAATTGGCCATGGAGAGGGTGCCGGGTCTATCGTGCTTGAGGCCTGTATCGGTCTCGTCTTCGAATTTATAGCCCGGTCCGCCCCGCCCCGTGCCGGTGGGGTCACCGCCCTGGATCATGAAATTGGGAACTACCCTGTGGAATGACAGGCCATCGTAGTAGCGCTTGCCCTTGAGGCCGCCCAAGCTGCCCTCTGCGAGACCGACGAAGTTGCACACCGTCAGGGGGGCTTTCTCGTACTCCAGGCGCAGGATGATATCGCCTTTATCGGTGGCGATGCGGGCGTACAAGCCGTCGGGCAGGTCCTGGGCGCCGGCGAAGAGGGCCAGTGCCGCAAAAATAGGCAAGAATCGATTCATCAGCTTCTCCGCGTGGAATGTACCATGCGGGCAATGTACGGGCCAAGGCCGGGGTTACAGCGAATTTGCCATTTTTGCGCGGATCAAGTACTATTAGGCAATCGGTTCCGGTTCCCTCGGGAGAGGGAGCGCATGCCATAAAGAACGTTAGGAGGCCTCCATGAATAGTCTCAAGGGAACCCGCACGGAGAAAAATATCCTGACCGCCTTCGCAGGAGAGTCGCAGGCCCGCAACAAGTACACTTTTTGGGCCTCCAAGGCCCGCGACGAGGGGTATCACCAGATCTATCTAGCCTTCCTAGAGACGGCCGACCAGGAAAAGGAGCACGCCAAGCGCCTCTTCAAGTTCCTGGAGGGCGGGGAGGTGGAGATCACCGCTGCATTCCCTGCCGGTGTCATCAGCTCCAGCACTGCCGAGAACCTAGCCGCTGCCGCGGCAGGGGAGAACCACGAGTGGAAGGAGATGTACCCTGGCTTCGCCAAGATCGCCCGCGAGGAGGGTTTTGATGCCATCGCCCAGGTCTTCGAGGCTATCGCCGTAGCTGAGCGCCAGCACGCCAAGCGTTACGAGAAGATGATGGCCAACATCAAGGCCGGGACGGTATTCAAAAAAGACAAGCCCATACTCTGGCGATGCCTGAATTGCGGCTACATCTATGAGGGGGCCGAGGCGCCCAAGGCATGTCCAGCCTGCGCGCATCCCCAGGCCTACTTCGAGGTCCTGGCGGAAAATTGGTGAGGAGGCGGAAAGATGGCTGAAAAATTCCAGGTCTATCGCTGCGAGATCTGCGGGAACGTAGTGGAGGTGCTGAACGGCGGCGCCGGCGAGCTCGTCTGTTGCGGCCAGCCCATGAAGCTCATGGGCGTCAACACCGTGGATGCCTCCAAGGAAAAGCACGTTCCGGTGCTGGAGAAGATACCGGGCGGCTTCCGGGTGAGCGTCGGATCGGTGCCCCATCCCATGGAGGAGAAGCACTATATCCAGTGGATCGAGCTTCGGGCCGGCGGGGTCATCATGCGCAAGTACCTCAAGCCCGGCGACGCCCCGGTTGCCGAGTTCGCCGTGGACGCTTCCTCTGTCGAGGTGCGCGAGTACTGCAATTTGCACGGCCTGTGGAAGGCATAAGCGGAGCAGAATACAAGGAGATGCGAATGAAGAAATACGTATGCGATGTCTGCGGCTATATCTATGATCCGGCCGCCGGGGATCCTGACGGCGGGATAGCCGCAGGGACCTCTTTCGAAAACCTTCCCGCCGATTGGGTCTGCCCGACCTGTGGGGCATCCAAGGATAATTTCTCACCGGTAGACTGACGTGATTTCCCAAGCGGAGTTCGCTTTCACCATCGGATACGACGGTCCTCAGGCTGTAGTGGACGCACGGGCCCTCAAGGGGCACTCCGGGGCTTCTCCTATCCAGCTCCTGGAAGAGGGTCAGTTCCGGGCTGCTTACGCGGCCGCCCTTTATAGCGGTGACCAGGCGGCCATCAAGGCTGTTATGGACGGCTACAACGCCAAGGCCGGCACGGCCTTCTCAAGCCAGGAGGAATTTTCCCGGCTTTTCGGCGTTTATATCCAGGAGATCCAGAAGGTGAAGCGGCTTTAGGCCTATTCTGCCCCCGGCTCCTTCATTCTCGGCGTTCTCCGGCTTTCCGAGGGGCAGCCTTGTCCGGGCACATGCGCGAGAGGAAGACGGCGGCCGCTTGGGCTACGTTCAGGGACTCGATATTTCCTGAGCCGGAAATCCGTATGAGGGCCGAGCACAAGCGTCGGGTGGTTGGGCTCAGGCCGCTTTCTTCATTGCCAAGGGCGAGAGCGAAACCGCCGCGGGGCAAGGCCAACGGGTCGTCCAATGACAGGGCCCCCGAATGATCGGCGCCTAAGAGGGGGAAGTCTCCATTTCCGGGGCCGAAAAGAGCGGCCAGGGAAGCAGTCTGGAGTATTCGCACGTGTTCCATGCCGCCCTCAGCGACTCTGTAGGCTGATGTGCTTATAGCGGAGGATCGCCCCGCCCCACAGAGGACGATGGTCTCCAGGCCGAAAAAAGCCGCGCTCCTGACGATGGCGCCGAGATTATGCGAATTCCCGATATCTTCAAGGACGAGGATGCGTTTTTTCCCCTCTTTCCATTCATTGACTTCGCGGGGCCCGACCGTGTCAGGAGTGAACGCCTCGCGCATGGCCAAAACGCCCTGATGATGGGTGGAATGACTGAGAGCCTCCAGCTCATCATCCTGAACCAGGCGGTACGGCAGGCGGCGAGAAGCCAAATAGGCACAGGCCCGGCCTAGGGAGGCGCTGCGCTCCTGGTTGAAGAAGAGCCGCGTAACCTTCTCGGGATGAAAAGCCAGGAGGGCCTCGACGGCCTTGCGGCCGCAGACGCAGAGTTCTCCGCTGCGCTTGTTCCTCATGTGCGGAGCATATCCGGCCCGGGCCGGCCGGGCAAGACACCACGGGACTTTTCAAGGCAGGCCGCTGGTACTAGATTATAGGGCGATGAAAGCCCTGATCGTAGACGACGACGAGGACAACCTGGATCTGCAGGCAAGGATCATACGGCGTTTGGGCTACCAGGCCGAAATAGCCGCCACGGGTGAGGAAGGCCTGGAAATGGCCATGGAAGGCGACTTCGACATCATCTTCTTCGATATAGTGTTGCCGGACATGAGCGGAGTCGAGGCGATCGCGCGCCTGCGCGAGTGTGGACCTAAGCGGGCCTGTCCACTCATCGCCCTGACCGGGGCGACAGACATGGGAGACTTCACCTTGAAGGGCTTCGACGATGTCCTGGAGAAGCCTGTCTCCATAGACGAATTTCGGCGCATGCTGGAGCGATGGGCGCCCCTCAGTCACGGACCAGAAGGCGGTACCTGAGGGGCAGGTCATCCTGCCCCACCGGGAAGATGCCCTTTCCCAGCATATAGATGTCCTCCATAAAAAGGAAGTGGTTCCTCGAGCGCACTCCTGTCGAAGCATCCACTCGGGCGCTCAGCTTGAATTTCACACCGTCCATGTTGCGGGCGATCCTCTCCCTCAGAAATGACAAGTCATTGAGCTTGGACCGCTGCTCAAGAGCCGTCCCGGTCGCGTCTGCGGCGGCCTTGGTGAGGACCCATGCGCCCGGAATTTGCCATACTCCAAAGCGACCGGCCGCGCCGGTCTCGATGATGTTGCGCTCCGCCTGTTTCAATGTCTTGCGGTAATCCCCGTCATTGCTTGGCGCTTCCAAGCCCAGCAGGGCCGGGTAATCCCTGGACAGTGAGGGCTGGATCTGTTCGGCCATATAGCCACCCCTCTTGAGGAGTCTCTCCAAAACCGGCGATAGATCTTTCAAGTCTCCCGGCCAGAAGAGAACCTTGCCGGAGAGTGCGGCCGCACGCTCCTCCAGGAAATCGGCCGGAGCTTTAGCCGAGGGCAAGCTCATCAGGGTAAGGCCGGCCTCTTGGGCCGCGGCAGCCAGGACAGTCGAGAAAGCCGAAGCGCCGCGTGAACCTTTACCGGAGCTTGCCTCGGCCTGGACTATTTCCCTTATCCCGTACTGGGCTGCCAGCTTGGCTACCAAGACGGCTCGGCCAGCCCAATCCAAATCCAGAACCAGGTCAGAGGCGGCCTCCAGTTCCAAGGGCGGATCCTCGGGGCAAATGGCGATCAGAACCAGGGAGGGATCAGCTGCCTTGAGCTTGAAGAAGGCCGCGGCCGTCCCCTTGGGAGCCGGCGAGACGATGAGGGCCTTTGGCTGGGCCGCCTGGACATGGGCTAGAAGGCGTTCGGCGATATCTGAGGAAGCCTTAAGCGTGGCGGTCTCCAAGATGAGGTGACGGCAGGCCAAGCCCTTGGACGAGGCTTGGAGGGCCTGGGCGGCGCGGAAGGCGTCAGGCGCCTCGACAAGGCCGGCCGTCGCCACGAGGAGGTCTATCCTTCCCTGGTAGGACTGGGCTCCGGCATACGAGAGAGCGCAGATGAGGATGAGGCTCATTAATCGGCGCATACAGGTATTGTACAAAGACCTTCATCACATTGTCGACATGCCCGGAGAATTACGCGGGAAAGACTATTGGTGGGGTATCCATGGCGACTTTGCCATCGTGCATGTGGCCGAAACGGCGAATCAACCGATTAGGAGGAGATATCAGCTTAAACCGGCCCTTGTGCCCGCACGGGCGCGTCGGCCTCTCTGTCTTTCTCCTGGTCCTTGAGGAGGGCGTCGATATTGGCATTGATGGAACGGTTCTCGGCCAGGGCCGAGCGAGCCTCGGCGATGATTGATTCCGAGCGGGCGCAATGGGATTCGAGTTCCTCGATATCCTTGCTGATCTGCGCGAAATAGCCCGAGAGGGAGAGAAAGGTCTCGTTGAATTCTCCGGCGATGCGGCGCTGGCTTTCGGCGCTCTGATTGATGCCGGCGGTCAGCTGGGCTAAGCCGCGGATGCCCTCAAGAAGGGCGTGATTGCCCTCCACGAAGCTCTGCATGGCATCAGAGATGGAATTGATGAGGGCGCAGGCCTTGCCGGTTTCCTCAATCACGCGATATAGGGCCTGAGCCACGGACTCGATCTTGGAAGAGCCTTGATTGATCTCTTCGTTCATTTTCTTGATGATCCCGGCTACCTCCTTGGTGCGCGCCCCTGAGGAATCGGCCAGTTCGCGCACGGCCTCGGCCACAACCGCGAAGCCGGCTCCGGCCTCGCCGGCGTGGGCGGCCTCGATGGCGGCGTTCATGGCCAGAAGGTTGGTCTGGTTTGAGATCTTCGAAAGCACCGCGATGATTTCAAGCATCTTTTGCTGGTAGTCCGACAGCCCGCGGATGGATACGATGGCCTCCTCAAGGGTGATCTTGCCGCCGCCGGCCAAGCTGTCAAGGCTGGTCGCAGCCTCATTGGCCTGAGCGACGTTTGCGCGTACGGACTCCAGGGTCTGCATGACTCTGGTTTGTGAGTCCAGATGCCCGTCAACAAGGCCTTTCTGGCGTTGGACGGCCTTGGCGATGGCGTCCACCTCCGTGAGGAGCCGTCCCAGATTCTCCTGGGCTATGCTGGTCCGGCCGCCCAGCTCGGAGGATGAGGTGGAGAGCCTGGCGTACTTGCCCTTGAATAGGTCAAGGAGTGAAGAAGTGGATCCAAAGGCCGAGTCAAGGGATTCGCTGCTTGTATCGGCCTCGCGCTTCAGGGCTGTCAAGCGATCGATCATCGAATTCACGGCGTGCAGGGAAGCGTCGCTGCGGTTGGAGGCGGCGATGGCGCGTTTGAGCAGGTCATTCTGGATCTTGGTCATGTAAATGATGACCACGGAGTCGATGATGAAAATGATGAAAATGATCACGCGTCGGGCTTGCAGCGATTCTATTCCGCTTAGGGTGGTGCACGTGTTGACGGCTAGGCCGAAGAAGACGCCCAGACCCAGGCTGAACCAAGGCCCCACCATGATGCCCGAGGGTATGAGGAGGATCATGCCCAGGGCGACGATGGAGGTGAGTACGTTTTGATAGGTGCCGTCATCGGCTAGGGCGGATTGGAGGAGGATACCGGCAAAGGTGAGGCCGGCGCTGGAGAGGAGGATTCCACCTCCAACATGGATGTGCCCGCGCAGGATGATCCCGGTGCAGACGATGCCGAGGAAGCCGATCACCATTGACCCAAAGCCGGCGGCAGGGTTGTGGATGACCAAGAAACACACCGGGACGAGGATGGACACCGAGCCGATGATGATGAAGGCGAAGATGAGGCTGACCCTCTTCTTCCGCAAGAGGAAATACTCCTCCATTGTGCCGGAGAATTCACCCTTGCCGAAAATTTTCTGCAATTCTTTGAACATGCCTTCCCTCGCAGGGCCGCCGATCCGGGCCACCCATATTCTAGGATGACCGCAGGACTCATGCAAGGGAGGCAAATTCCCGGATGAAATATCTATGAGGACAGAGGCAATGAGCCTGCGAGGGCGGACGCTCGATTGAAGCTTAGGGCCCCTAGCCGGCGGCCTTGCGCAGGGCCTCGGTCCGGTCCGTGCGCTCCCAGGCGAAGCCGTCGCGCCCGAAGTGGCCGTAGGCGGCGGTGCGCCCGTAGACAGGCTTCTTCAGATCCAGCTCGCGCACGATGCCGGCCGGGCTGAGATCGAAAACCTCCCGCACGGCCTTGGCGATGGCGGCGTCCGGAACCTTGCCCGTGCCGAAGCAATCCACCATGACCGAGACCGGGAAGGGCACCCCGATGGCATAGGCCAGCTGAACCTCGCAGCGTTCGGCCAGGCCGGCAGCCACTACGTTCTTGGCCGCGTAGCGCGCCATGTAAGCCGCCGAGCGGTCCACCTTGGAAGGATCCTTGCCGGAGAAGGCTCCGCCGCCGTGCCGCCCCATGCCGCCGTACGTGTCCACGATGATTTTGCGCCCAGTCAGACCGGTGTCTCCGGCCGGACCGCCGATGACGAAACGGCCGGTGGGGTTGATGAAGAATTTGGTGTCGGCGTCCAGGAGTCCGGTGCCCTCGAAGACCGGGCGGATGATCTTGTGGATGATCTCTTCTTTCAGCACGTTGTACGACACGTCCTCGTCGTGCTGGTGGGACACCACCACCGTGTCCACCCGCAGCGGCCGATGGCCTTCGTATTCGATGGTGACCTGGCTCTTGGAATCGGGCCTGAGCCAGGTGATCTGCCCGTTCTTCCTCATCTCGGAGGCCCTGAGGAGGATTTTGTGGGCGAACATGATGGGGGCCGGCATCAGCTCGGGAGTCTCGTCGCAGGCGAAGCCGAACATCATGCCCTGATCGCCGGCTCCCTGCTGACCTTCGAATTCCTTGAGGCCGCGCCCCTCCACGCCCTGGGCGATGTCCTGGGACTGGGAGTGGATGGTGTTGAGGATGGCCATGGACTCGTAGTCCAGGCCGTAGTCTGGGTTTGTGTAGCCGATCTTCTTGGCCACTCCGCGCACCAGCTCTTGGATGTCCACATAGGTGTCGGTGGTGATCTCTCCGCCCACCAGGACCATGCCGGTGGTGGCGAAGCACTCGCAGGCCACATGGCTCTCGGGGTCCTCGGCCAGGCAGGCGTCCAGGACCGCGTCCGAGACCTGGTCGCAGAGCTTGTCGGGGTGGCCCTCGCCTACGGATTCCGAGGTGAATAGATAGGTGGAAGCGCTCATCTTTGGGATGCTCCTTTTGCTCAGTAGCGGTAGCCTTCGGGCTTGTAAGGGCCGTCGGGATCTATACCCAGGTATTCGGCCTGGGCCGGGCTCAGGCGGGTCAGCCGGGCGCCTATCTTGGAGAGATGCAAGCGGGCCACTTCCTCGTCCAGCTCCTTGGGCAGGACCCGTACGCCGGGGACGGCCGAGGCGCGCTCGCGCCACAGCATGAGCTGGGCCAGGACCTGGTTGGTGAAGCTGTTCGACATAACGAAGGAAGGGTGACCGGCTGCACAGCCCAGGTTCACCAGTCGGCCCTCGGCGAGGACGATGATTTCATGGCCGTCCGGGAAGCGGTACAGATCCACCTGGGGCTTGACCGTCCTGCGCGAGATGCCGGGGAAGGCGTTCAGGGCGGCTATATCGATCTCGTGGTCGAAGTGGCCGATGTTGCAGACGATGGCCTGGTCCTTCATGGCCGCCATGTGCTCGATGCGGATCACATCCACGCAGCCGGTGGCCGTGACGTAGATGTCGCCTACGTCCAGGACATCCTCCAGGCGGGCCACCTGGTAGCCTTCCATGGCCGCCTGCAGGGCGCAGATTGGGTCGATCTCAGTGACGATCACCCGCGAGCCCTGGCCGCGCAGGGACTGAGCGCAGCCCTTGCCAACGTCGCCGAAACCACACACCACGGCCACCTTGCCGGCCGTCATCACGCCAGTGGCCCGCTTGATGCCGTCGATGAGGGACTCGCGGCAGCCGTAGAGGTTGTCGAACTTGCTCTTGGTCACCGAGTCGTTGACGTTGATGGCGGGCACCAGTAGGCTGCCTTCCCTGGCCATGCGGTAGAGGCGGTGCACCCCGGTGGTGGTCTCCTCGGAGACGCCCTTCCAGGACGCCACCGCCCGGTGCCAGCGCTCAGGATCCTCCTTGAGGATGAGCTTCAGGCGCCGCAGGAGGGCGGCCTCGTCTTCGGAGTCTGCTTTTCGGTCCAGGATGGAGGGATCGGACTCGGCTCGGTAACCCAGGTGGATCATGAGGGTAGCGTCGCCGCCGTCGTCCACCACAAGATCGGGGCCGGAGGGTCCCTGGCCGGCCTGGCCGGGGAAGCGCAGGGCCATGTCCAGGAGCTCCCAGTACTCGTCCAGGCTCTCGCCCTTCCAGGCGAATACGGGTATACCGCCGGGGCAGGCGGCCTTCCCGCCCCGCCCGGCCACCACGGCCGCGGCTGCCTGATCTTGGGTGGAAAAGATATTGCAGCTCGACCAGCGCAGGTCAGCGCCTAGATCGGCCAAGGTCTCTATCAACACTGCGGTCTGCACGGTCATGTGGAGGCTGCCGGAGATGCGCGCGCCCGCCAGGGGCTTATCCTTGCCGTAGCGCTCTCGGGCGGCCATCAGGCCGGGCATTTCCTTCTCGGCTAGTTCGATTTCCTTGCGGCCCCAATCGGCCAGGCCGATGTCCTTGATTCTGTATTCCATGGAGGCTCCTAGAGGGGACAGTGTACGCGCTGGCTTGATTCCCTTCAATAGCTCCGGGTGGGGCGGCGCGCGGTGGCCAATCCCAGGATGGCGCCCGTGGTTTGGGTGGCCAATCCCCCGATACCCAGCCAGGCGGCCGGAAGGAGGCCCGTCCCCGAGATGGACCAGGCCGCCAGGAAGAGGGCGCTTTCCGCGAGGGCGCAGGCGGCCCCGGCGATCCTCGCGGCCGGCCCTTTCTTGAGGAGGGCTAGGGCGATGCATGCGGCGCAGGACGCATAGGCACCCAGGAGGAGCCAGGCCGCCGGGACGCCGCGCGCTTCGTTCATGAAGAGGAGGGCCGTCTCCAAGCCGGAAAAATTCCTATATCCACGAAAAGAGGGCAGGATGGCGCCCAGGGCGAAGAGCATTGCCCCTGCCAGGCGCAGCCATCGAGCGAACGCAGGATCTGCGCGCATGCGGCCTCCTGGGCGGGAGTCTAATCCCTCGCGCCCCCTTCCTCAAGGCGGGCCAAGGTTGGGACGTGTTACAATGAGCGGGGAGGCACTGACATGGGCGCGAGCGAGACCTACATCCTGGCCCTGGACCAGGGCACCACGAGTTCGAGGGCCATCCTCTTCAACCGGGCCGGCCAGCCCATCGCTATGGGCCAGAAGCCCTTCAGGCAATATTACCCGCGCCCGGGCTGGGTGGAGCACGATCCCGAGGACATCTGGGAGAGCCAGCTGGCCGCGGCCCGGGAAGCCGTGGCGGCGGCCCAGCTTCAGCCCTCGCAGATCCTGGCCATCGGCATAGCTAATCAGCGTGAGACCACCCTACTCTGGGAAAAGAAAAGCGGCCGGGCCCTGGGCAGGGCCATCGTCTGGCAGTGCCGCCGCTCCGCCGGCATCTGCGAGGAGCTGCGGGCGGCCGGGCGCGAGGAGGAAGTGCGGGCGAAGACCGGGCTCCTCTTGGATCCGTATTTTTCCGGCACCAAGCTGGCTTGGCTCTTCCGCGAGGATCCGGCCCTCCTGGAGCGGGCTCGCCGCGGAGAGCTGGCCTTCGGCACCGTGGACTCCTGGATCATCCACAAGCTCAGCGGCGCTCATCTGACCGACCCCACCAATGCCAGCCGCACTCTCCTCTACGATATCCACGCCCGGCGCTGGGATGAGGGCCTCCTGGACATGATGGGCCTCCCGGCCTCCATCCTCCCCGAGGTCCGCCCATCTTCCGGCGACTTCGGCATGGCCGGGGCTGAATTCTTGGGCCGGCCCGTACCCATCCGCGGCTGCGCCGGCGACCAGCAGGCGGCCCTCTTCGGCCAGGCCTGCTTCGGCCAGGGCGACGTCAAGAACACCTATGGGACGGGCTGCTTCGCCCTGATGAACGCCGGACGCAGCCCTATCAGGTCCAAGAACGGCCTCCTCAGCACTATCGCCTGGGACCTGGGCGGAGCGGACGGGCTGCGCTATGCCCTGGAGGGATCGGTCTTCATGGGCGGGGCCGTGGTACAGTGGTTACGCGACGAATTGGGGATCATCAAGGAAGCCCAGGAATCAGAGGCCTTGGCCATCGCGGCCGGCGACTCCGCCGGGGTTTTCCTGGTGCCGGCATTCACCGGACTGGGCGCACCCTACTGGGACGCGCGGGCCCGTGGTACCATTGTGGGGCTTACGCGCGGGAGCGGGCGGGCCCAGCTCTGCCGGGCGGCCCTGGAGTCAATCGCCTTCCAGTGCGCCGACCTAATCAGGGCCATGGAGGCGGACGCCGGGGCCAGCCTGACCTGCCTCAAGGCCGACGGGGGAGCCAGCGCCAATTCCTTCCTAATGCAGTTTCAGGCCGATGTCCTGTCCAGGCCCGTAGTGGTCCCGGAGACAAGCGAGACGACGGCCCAGGGTGCAGCCTACCTGGCCGGCTTGGGTTCGGGGCTCTGGAGCGGCCTGGAGGAGATCGCGAATAATTGGAAATCACGCCGCAGCTTCGAGCCGGGCCTCTCTGAGCCCAAGCGCGAAGGCCTCCTCATGGGCTGGCGGGCGGCCCTCGACGCGGCGCGCTCCTATCGCCCCGTACAGGAAGGCTGAATCCCGGTCCGGGCCGGTCTCATTCGAATTCTTCGGATTCCTCCGATGAATAGAAGAGGTCGCGAAAGGGGTCGCCGGCCTCCAGGACGTGCTGGTTTGAAAGGATCTTAACGGCTTCTCGGCGTTCGGACTCGGCCTTGCGCAGGAGCCCCTCCAACCTGGCCTCAGCCCCGGATTCCTCCAGCATTCTCTTCATGGCATTGAAGAGGCCGGCGTCGCCCAGGATGAGGACGCCCTCCTGCATGATCTTGCAGGCGACCATCGTTTTGAAGGTATCGAAGGCGGTCTGCCAGCGGGCCTTCTCCAAGCGCTTCACCACGTAGTCCAGCTCCTGGTTGAGGGCTGGGTCGGAGAGTATCCGGAATTTGATCCGGTGCATGGCCCGATCGACGGCCTCCAGGTCCTCATCTGCGGCGTCGTCGGGGGCCAGGATGACCATATCGATGTCGGAACCGCGCACCAGCCTGCCGGTGCTGCGCTCAGGCCTGGGCTCATCGTGGGCCATGCCGTAGACGATGTCGCCGGCCAGGATGAAGGCCAGGGAAGGTAATGCGCCCCCATCGGCCCTGAGCTCGGCCATGACGGCTTCCGCTGCGGACTTCGCCAGGGAGGCCTTCCGGGACGATATCTCCGCTATGCGATCCAGGATTTCGGCGGCTCGGCGCTGGGCCGGGCGTTCCTGCCCGCGCAGGCTCACCACCGAGTAGGTCAGGAATTCTCTGAGGATGGAGGGGGAGAGGCGGGCCAGACCGGGCAGGCGCCTATCCAGGCGCAGGTAGCGTTTACCCAGGACTTGACAGCGAAGGCCGCGCCCCTGCTGGCAGGCCCGCCACAGCTTGAAGCGGTCCCCCCCCAGGCGGGCGTGCAATTCTCCGCCGGTGAGGGGGCCATGCTCGTCAAGGAGGGAGCACAGGCGCCCCAATAGCTCCTTCAGGCCGACTCCAAGACTATGCCCTTGGCCTTGAGCTTGTCCTTGGCCGCCAGGAGGTCGGCGCCGGCGATCCGATCCACCACATAGACCAGGTTGCCTCCGTTTCGTGAGTAGATCTGGCCGTAGGAAATCGGCACGAGGGGATCGGGTTCCTCAAGGAGGGACTTGGCCACCGGAAGGCGCTTGCGCTCGCCGTTGGCCACCAGCAAGACGTTGGCCGCCTCGTAGACCAGCTCCGCGCCCATGCTGACGGCGAAGCGGGGCGAATCCTTGACCGAAGCGAAGTGTCCGTCGGCCACGGCGTTCTTGATGGTATTGTCGTCAAGCTTGACGATCAGGACCCGGCTGCCCTTGAAAGGGATACCCGCTTCGTGGAAGGCCACGTGGCCCTTTCCGCCCACGCCGATCACCTGGACATCGATCCCGCCGGCGGCCTTGATCTTGCGCTCGTAGGCCCCCTGGATTTCCTTGCGTACCCAGGCCAGGTACTCTGACTCGGCCCCGGCCTTGATGACAATGGCCTTGCCCGCGTCAGTGCCGGCATACTTCCAGTCACCAGGGCAGCGCTTCAGTTCCGCCTCCAGCTTCTTCTGGTCTATCAGGGCCCCGTAGGGCACGCGGGTCTCGGCGAACTTCGTCTTGAGGAGGGAGAAAAATTCCTGGATCATGAAGTAACAGTAGCTCTCCGGATGGATGACCCGCTGTTGGACATTATCGCCGGGCAGGCCGATGTACTCGTCCAGGTTGAAGGAGCGTATCTTGGCACAGTCGAATTCTCCGGCGTTGGCGGCCTTGGCGAGCAATTTGTACATGCCCGTGGGTGAGTTGCCTGTGGCCAGACCCAATACAGTGCCACCCTTCTTCTTCTGCGTATCGATGATGATGCCCTTCATGAAGTCGGCGGCGACGCGGCTGACTCCGTCGAAGTCCTCGGCCACGATGACTTTGATCGGCATGATGATCCTCTCCTCTTCGCGGTTTGCATAGGAATCGCGCAGCGCGATGCTGAAAAATCATACACCTGCTGCCCATATTTGTCAAAGCGCTCTAGACCGTAGCGCCTAATACATGGAAAATATTCCATCATCCGAAAGGAGGCCCCCATGTCCGACATCAGCATGAATCCCCTCAGGGACATCTCCAAGTCCTTCGTGCCGGAGCCCTACCGCCAGAAGGGCGAAGACGCTTACCAGTGCGCCAATCCCGTGGAGGATCCCGGGGCCTACCGCCTCCTCCAGGCCGACGAGATAGAGGTCCTCGTCAAGAACGCCAACAACGCCGAGAACTGGAACGAGATCCTCGTCACCGACGACTTCAATCCCGAGCTCATCATCAACTGCGATTTCTTCGGGCGTGTGTATATAGGCGACTTGAGCCCAAAGTACCTGGAGTATCACGACCTGCGCTTGCCGGTGGGCCTGCGCGATTCCACCATCATCTCCTGCGTCATCGGCCGCGACGTGGCTATCCGCGACGTGCACTACCTGGCCCACTACAAGATCGGCGACGGCTGCATCCTCTTCAATATCGATGAGATGCTCTGCACCGACCACGCCAAATTCGGCAACGGCATCCTCAAGGAGGGCGAGGACGAGGAGGTGCGCATCTGGCTGGAGGTGGGCAATGAGAACGACGGACGCAAGATCCTGCCCTTCGAGGATCTAATCTGCGCGGACGCCTACCTGTGGTCCAAGTACCGCGGCGACGCGGCGCTCATGAAGCGCCTAGTAGAAGTCACCGAGGCCGGCTTCTCTAAGCGCCGCGGCTTCTACGGCGAGATAGGCGAGCGTACGGTCATCAAGGACTGCCGCATCCTCAAGGACGTGCGGGTGGGTTCATACGCCTACGTCAAGGGAGCCAACAAACTCAAGAACCTGACCATCCTGTCATCGCGCGAGGAGCGCACTCAGATCGGCGAGGGCACCGAATTGGTCAACGGCATAGTGGGCTACGGCAGCCGTATTTTCTATGAAGCTAAGGCCATCCGCTTCGTCACCGGCCGTAACACCCAGCTCAAGTACGGGGCGCGCCTGCTCAACTCTGTGCTGGGAGACAACTCCACGGTCTCATGCTGCGAGCTGCTCAACAATCTGATTTTCCCCTTCCACGAGCAGCACCACAACAACTCCTTCCTCATCGCCACCACCATCCTAGGCCAGTCCAACATAGCCGCCGGGGCCACCATAGGCTCCAATCATAACTCGCGCGCCCCGGACGGGGAGATCCTGGCCGGGCGCGGCTTCTGGCCCGGCCTGTGCTCGAACTTCAAACATAACAGCCGCTTCGCCTCCTTCAGCCTGGTGGCCAAGGGCTCCTACAGCTACGAGCTGAACGTCCTCTACCCCTTCTCGCTTGTCTTCCTCAAGAATCGTGACGATCAGCTGCACGTCTCGCCGGCCTATTGGTTCATCCACAACATGTACGCCATGGCCCGCAACTCCTGGAAGTTCCGCAAACGCGACGCGCGGGTCAAGAAGGTCCAGAACATCGAGTTCGATTACCTGGCGCCGGATACCATCCAGGAAATCCTGGCGGCCATGCGGCGCCTGGAGCTCATCGCCGGCCGGGCGGCTCTTCAGGGCGCGGCCAAGGCCGATGAGGCCCTCCAGGAAGCCGGGCGCGCCCGGCTCTCGGACCCCGCCCTGCCGGACGAGCCCCTCCAAGATGCCGCCCTGATGAAACGTTATGGGGGTATGGTGGAAAAACCCGGCCGGGGATGGCGCTTCTACCGCGACTTCAGCCGCTACTTCGCCGTGAAGACCCTGGTGGACGCCCTCATCGAAGAAGGCGGCGCGAACCTGCCCGCTCTGGCCGCCAAGGCCGCCGCCCTGGGCAAGGAGCCCTGCCACCAGGCTTGGGTGAACCTCGGCGGCCAAATCGTCCCCAAGGCCGAGGTAGAGCGCCTTAAAGCCGACATCGTCTCGGGGACCCTAAACACCTGGGCCGAGGTGCACGCCCGCTACGACGAGCTATGGAAGGCCTATCCGCGACAGAAGCAGCGTTACGCCCTCCATGTTCTGGAAAGCCTTTACGGCAAGGCGCCTTCATCGTTCTCGAAATCCGAATGGGCTGGCATCGTCAAGGAGGCATCGGAAACCTTCGCCTACATCTGCGAGGCCGCTTTTTCCTCGCGCAAGAAGGATTACGAGGACCCCTTCCGCATCATGGCCTATGACGACGAGGCCGAGATGATCGCGGTGCTGGGGCGCTACGACGACAACTCCTTCCTGCGCGACCTGAGGAAGCAGACTGACGAATACCTCAAGGTCCTGGGGGAGATGCTCAAGGCCTGAATGCGTGAACGGCGTTCAGAGCGACTCCCGCGAGCTTCACTAAGGAAGCCGTTCTAGCCGCTTCATCTCCTCTATCCATTTCCCGAGCAATCCACAGTCCTGACCTGTCAGAGGGCCGTACCTGAGAAGGACAGGAGGATGCAAAGAAGGCCGGTATCATCCAGAACACCGCCGGCAGGGCGGGGCCGGGATACTCAGTTCGCTAATGATTGTGGGTGGCCCGATCTGCCAGGGTATCGGGTGGTCTTCTATAGCCTATTCTGCGGGTCTGCGTATGATTCCACATTTTTCGATGAACATACTATTTCATTCTTTTAGGAAAATTTCCGGATCGAAGAGATACTTGATCTCTTCCGTGAATGTGCTGGTACGGTCCGGAACGTAGCGTATTTCGTAGTGCAGGTGGGGTCCGGTGGACTTACCTGACTTGCCGGTGTGCCCCAGTACCTGCCCGGCTTGAAGGGTCTGCCCTACCTTGACCAGGGGCTTCCCGTCCAGATGAGCGAAGAGGGTGACAAGATCGCCATGGCGCAGGATGAGGTAATTGCCGTAGCCTGAGTGGTAGCCGACCTTGGCGACCGTCCCCTCGGCCGGGCTATAGACCTGGCTGCCGTAGGGCGTGACGATGTCGATGCCGGCGTGGAATTCCTTTTTCCCCGTGAAGGGGCTGTTCCTGATCCCGAAGCCCGTATCGATGGTCGCTCCGGGCCTGTCCAAAGGGTGGAGGAAGGGCAAGGTTTGTTCACGGGCCTTGATGACAGTTTGGGTTCCGTCCAGGTCGAAACTCAGACGCAGGCCATCCTTCTCGCGCTTGAAGGCGGGCAAAAGCTGGACGAATCCGAAGCTGAGGGTGGCTGCGCTGCCCCGTGAGCCGGCGCGAGTTCCCAGACTGAGGAAGATCCCAGGGTCGACCGAATAGCGCTTGCCTTGGCTGGATTTCGACAGCTGGATCTCGTAATGCAGGACGGGACGGGAGCAGCGGCCCGTGTCGCCCACCGTCCCTATTATCTGTCCCGCTGAGACCCTGTCTCCGCGCTTGACGGCCGGCTTGGGGGCCAGGTGGGCGTAGAGGCTGGTGAAGCTTCCGTGGTCTATGGCGATGTGGATGCCGTAGCCGGCCGTATAGCCGGTTTTTGTGACCTTACCGTCCGCGGTCGCCAGGACAGGTGTTCCGGCCGGGGCCAAAAAATCCAGGCCAGGATGAAATTCCCCCGCCCCGCAGGGCGAGGCCTCGGAGATCCCGTAGGGCGCGTCAAGCTCGGGGATGAAATCTCCCAGGGGCTTCAGGAAGGGATAGCTTGACCTCGGCCCGCTCTCGAAGCGCCCCTTCCCGTCGACTGTGTAACGGAGGGCGGCCTCCTCAGGCGAGAGGCTGGATTCCAAGTTGACTTGGAGGGCGTGGACGGCCAGTGGCACAATGCCCGTCTCGTCCGCCGCCGGGGCTCTAGTCGACTCTCCGAGGCTTTGTCCGTTGAGGCTTCCAGCGCTGACGGCCAGGAGGGCGGATAGGCAGGCTAGGGCCGCTCGTTGGAATAGGCTCTCCCGCCCGCGCTGGGTTCCCTTCAGAGGTGGAAATCCTCGCATCGACCCCTATCCGCGCCCTGGCCCTTCCTCGCGCTCGAAGTCGAGGTAGCCGCGCTCAACATCCGCTGAAATCAGGCGGACCTGCAGGGAATCGCCTACGTCCAAGCCCTGGGAGCCGAGCACCAGGCGCCCCTCCACGGGCCAGTCCTTGAGGCGGACCCAGGTGCCTTTTTCCGCTGCGCCCGTCACCATGACCCGGAAGTTTTCCCCGATGCGCGAGGAGAGGAGGAGGGCGGCTGCCGACTTAGCCACCTGGCGTTCCACCTTATTCACCAAGTCCTCGCGGGCGCTGCAATGGCGTCCAAGCTCCATGAGCTCCGCCTCTGAATAGGGGCATTCCCGGCCGTCCAGGGCGGCCTTGAGGATGCGGTGGGTGATGAGGTCAGGGTAACGGCGGTTAGGGGCGGTGGAATGCGCGTAGTCGCACACGGCCAGGCCGAAGTGGCCCTCAGGCTCCCGGCCGGGGAAGCTGGGGTAGTACTCGCCTCCGCCTAGGAGCTTGACGATGGATAAGGAAAGATCGGGGAAAGCGCCTGGATCGCGGGCGCGCTCATCCGCCAGGAAGCGCGAAAGGGCCTTGGGATCAGGTTGTTCCGGAAGGACCCGGCCGCGTCCGGCGGCTATGGCCATAATGCGGTCCCAGCGCTTGGGCTTGCGTACAACCCGGGCGAAGACCGGCGCGCGCTTGGATTCCAGGAAACGCGCCACGGCCGCGTTGGCCGCGATCATGAAATTCTCTATATCGTCCTTGGCCCTGTCCTTGCCGGTGAGCCTGAGTTCTACCAGGTTTACGCCATCAAAGACCGGGCGGTACTCGCGTGAGATGAATTCCAGGGCCCCCTCGGCGAAACGCCTGGTCCTGAGGGCCGTAGCCGCCCTGTCCTGCTGGCGCAGATTCTCGGCCAGGCCGGGCACGGCCGCCATGGCGGCGGGTTCCGGGCCGATGCCGTCCAGCCATAGGGCGACCTCCTCGTAATTCAGGCGGGCTTTGTTCAGCACCCGTGCCCTGTATACATCGGAGGTCCTCACTAGGCCGTCCGGAGATACGTCCATTTGGATGACGATGGCCGCCCGTTCCTGGCCCTGGTTGAGCGAGCTCAGGTCGGTGGAGAGGCGTTCCGGAAGCATGTGGAAGATCTCGGCGGCGGTATAGACAGTGCTGGCGTTGTGGCGCGCCCGCTCGTCAATAGGCGTGCCCTCTGCTACCAGTTCGTCCACATCGGCTATGGCCACCAGGATGCGGGCGATTCCTCCGGAACTCATTTCGCAAACGCTGAGCTGGTCCAGGTCCCGCGAATCGGGATTGTCGATGGAGCACCAGGCCAGGGAGCGCTTGTCGCGGAGTCCCGCAGCCTGGGTGCTTCCAGCCGCCGAGGCCTGGATGGAGACATTGATGCGCTCCAGTTGGGCCAAGGCCTCGGGAGGGAAGTCAGTCAGGAGACCGCGTTCATGCATGGCCTGGCGCGCCACCCGCCTGAGGATGGCGGCGTGGGAGTCGGGCATCTTATCTGCCATGAGGGGAGTATATCATAGTGAGACTATGCACATCCCTCATGGCGGGGCGAAGAAATCCGCCGGGCAGTGCGTGGGCCTGCATTTGGCTGATAGCGTGAAAGGGGTCATGATCCCTGCGGTACTAGGGTAGGTTTCTCGCCCGCTTCTCCATCCTCTTGCGGGTCGAGGCGTACCAGCCGGCTGCTGAACAGCCTTGGGCCATTCGGGCTCCCAGGGCCAGCCAGCGCGCGGCCGCATCGACCGCGATAGCTTTCTTCCCTCGCTTGGCGGATACATCGCTCAAGTAGGTCAAGGTGATCAGCCTTCCGAAATCATCGATGCCGGGCATCGCAAGCGCATCCTCCAGGGCCGCCAGGCCCTTATCCACGTCCCTGTCCATGAGACTCAGGCCATAGCAGGCGGCCGAGTACCAATCATCAGGAAATAGTTCCGCATGGCGTCGAATTAAGTCGGCCATGCGCGGATCATCGAGGTATCCCAGCTTGTCGCCGAATGCGTTCAGGAGGTATGGATCTATGTCATGGGCTTCCAGATCGGAAAGCATATCCAGCTCGATTGTCCCGCCAAAGTAGGCGTCGGAGAGGCGGAGATACACATCTTCCCTCCTTTTGAAGCCTTCTGTCTGGACAAAGCCGTCTTCGGGCAGGAAGAGGCTGAATCGCCTTTTTTCCAAGTTCAAGCGCCATACATCTCTCAGGGCGGAATAGGACGTTCCCACCGCCAATGTGATCTCGTCCGCCGCAAGGTCGAACACCATGGAATACATGGTCGATGAGTTGACGATCGTGCCCCTGGTTCCGAAGGTCTCCGCGACCGGATAATCGTGGTTCCGCAGCAAGCTCCATACATCCGCCATGTCGGCGATCCCGCGGCTTTCTAGAAAGAGTCGGGCCGAGTCCCAGCGCCTGGTGTTGGTATCGATGTTTTTCTCGACGAAATCCAGATGCTCCTGGGCCAGGCCGTCATTCACATGACGGTCGTCCCCGAAGCACCTATTCAAAACGATCCGCGGCGATCCGGGATCCGAGGCCGTCTCCGCCTGGACGCCGTCCTTGAGGTCGAAGACGAAGCCCTTGCCCTCCCGCGCGCTGGCCGCCGTAAGGATCCAGTTGCGGGAATCGTTCGGCGTCCCGCGGACGATGCGGCGCACGTCGTCCAGGCAGGAGGCATGGGCCAGGATCTCGCGGACCCGCCAGCCCATGGGGACGCCGCGCGGCCCGGGATTCTCGCCGCTCGCCAGGTTGAGCGATATCGAGATGCCGGCGTCGTTTGCCCCGTTGAAGGAAGGCAGGTAGCCGACCATGCCGATGTTCCAGTAGCCGATTTCGCCCTGGCCCTCGTAGCGCACGATGACCGGGTATTCTCCCATGAAATAGGGCTGGAAGTCGAAGTTCCTCCCGTGGAGGATCCCGTTCCCGCTCTTCTCCGCCAGAACCGAAGTGCATCCCGATATGGTGCCCAAGCTGGAGCATCCCATCCTGACCGTCCCGTAGGGGGCGCCCGATCCCTCGGCCAATCCGCGCATCTCCTCGACGTATCCGGGCGGCGTCCGCCTCTCGAAGTCCGCCATGAACCAGGACACGTAGGCGCCCGCGAATATCTTTTTGTAGAAGGGCAGGAAACGCGTTTGGCCGGCAGACAGGGAGGCCGCCTTGCCGCTCATGTCCTTCAGCCGATCGGCCATGAGGACGCCATAGGCGATCCCGCGCTCCCGAGGGTCGCCCCTCAGGGTGAGGATGGGGAAGGGCCCGCTCTCGTCGAGCGTCGATGCCCGAAATTCCTTTATGCCCTCCGCCGATACACGTATTTCTGCCTGATAGGCTGATACATCAGCTCTCTGGAGGCCTGCACAGCCCGTGAGCGCGAAGATAACGGCTATGACTGGCGCGATGTCCTTTGGCTTTCTTCTCATGGACGCCTATTCCCCTGTACGAAGGCGTGGAACGCTACCTTGCGGTTCCGTGATATGATATCATGCATCAAGCGGCGCGAATGAGCCGGGTGCGTACCAAATCGGCACCGAACACTCGAATTACGGAAGTGCGGCATCGAGGAGAAGCATCATTGAGGAGGCCGGTATGTCCTTATCGGAAAAATACGTTCAACATCCCGCGCGCGAGATAAAGGCCGGAGTCTCGCGCGGCATTATCCATACCGACCATCTCCTGATGGCCATCCTCGACTTCCAGAACGGCCCATGGGCCGAGCCCGATCCCTACCACTCCCATCCCCACGAGCAG
>CAYYCP010000012.1:0-8470 GCA_964470375.1 uncultured Spirochaetales bacterium | reverse complement strand
GGCGTCCAGGACATGGAGCAGGTTGTACCAGACCAGGGGGTACTTGAGCTTCATGAAGTCCGTCCCGATGCCGAAGAGGTAATGCTTCTTGGCCCCGCGCTCCTCCCAGTGGCCTAGGAGCGCGTTGGCCGCCTTGAGGGCCGAAGACCTCGCCGATTCGCCCGTCGAGCTAGCCAGGGCGCGCAGGGCATAGAGGCAGGCTATTGGGCAGAAGTCGTCCCTTCGACCCGGGCCGTGGAATTTCTCCATCGAGCTGAGGCACCTGTACCCATTCTCCGAAGCCATGGTTTCCAGGCTCTTCATGCCCCGGGACACCGCCTCGTCGGCCACGCCCATGGCGGAGAGAGAATAGAGAATGAGGGGAAAATCGCAGATGATCCAGGCTTTCAGCGGAGCATTGGAGCCGCCGAATACCTTGGGGATGCTGATGATGGATTCAGGCCGGCCTTCCTCGTCGGCTCGCTTGAGCACCTTTTTGAAGATGGGAGCAATCCCGGGATCGGTAGCGCGCAGGCCCAGATCGGCCAGGAGGGCCAGCCTGTGCATGAGGAGGCTCGGCTTATTGTGCTGCTCGAGCACCTCATCGTCCCAAGCCTTGAGGAGCCCGATGGCTTCCTTGACGAGGGGATCGCTCAACAACTCACCGCGGTCCGGATCCTTCTGGCCCATTAGGATCCGGGCATTGAAGCGAACGGCCGGGCTTCCCTCGGAGAGCAGCCATTCGAGGGTGGACGCTGGCAGAGGCTTCTTCACTTCATGCTCCCGCGCTTCTCCTGGTTTTTCTTCTCTTTGCGCACGGCCTTGAGGATCTTGGCGTAGGAGGGGGCAGGACCCAGGCCCAGCTCCTTGCCGTCGAAGAAGATCCCATCCTGGATGCGCCATTCGCGGAAGGCCGAGGGGTCGAGGGCGTCGATCATGCGGTATTCCGGCATCCCGCCCGCTTCCTGGACGGCGCGGTCGAGGCGGGTGAAGGCCTTGTTGACCTCGGGGCACCAGCCATTGCAGAAGCAGGTCAGACCCGAGCCCTTGGCAGGCCTCTTGCCGTCCTTGAGCCATGCGGGTTTGGCCGCATCGGGATCCCAGGCCTTCCAGAGCAGGACCATGATGCCCCTCCGCTCGGCCTCCTGGTAGCCGTGTTTCTTGAACCACTTGGCCTGCATGAAGGCGGGTATGGATAACCCCCAAGCGACCACGCCCTTCATGCCCTTCCCACGGGCGTCTTCCTCGAAGGCCCGGAGGAGGGCCGTGCCGGCGCCCCTTCCCTGGAAGTTGCCGCGAGCCTTGGGGTCGTTGAGGACCCAGATGCAATAGAGGTAATACATGCCGGGCGCATGCACGAGGCTTTCCTCGGCCGGCGCATATTGAACCATGCCGATGGGCTTGCCCGATTCGTCCAGGGCCAGCTTGACGCGCAGGCCCCGCCCCTTCATGGCTTCATACCAGCGGCGCTTGTAATCCCCCGAATCCTCCATGCGAGCGGGTTCCTCGGTCAGGCACCTGAAATAGGCCTCCTCGTGCTCGGGGGCCAGATCCACGATTCTCATGTTCCCTCCTTTTCCTTCGCGGCATCCCTGCCCAGGATGCCTTCCCAGAATGGCTTGGATCGTTCGGCCGCTAGGCCGTCGAAACGCTTGAATAGTCGCCTAAGCCCGGGGGCAGGCCAGTCGGCGGGGAGGAATTCGGCTGGCAGGAGGGGGTCGCTGAAGAGGGCCTGGACCAGTTCTCCCCCAAGGCGGTAGCGCATGGCGAAGGCCTCCTGGCTGGATGCAGATGAGAGCTTTTCCAGCCCCGCTTCGGCCAGAGAGAGGGCTTTGCGCATCACCGTGCCGGCTTGATCGATTTTCCAGAGACGCTCCGCCTCATCGGGTTTAAGGGGTCTATGGGGCTTGAAGCGCAGGGGGCTGAAGCGCGGATCGGCGAAGATGCTTTCCAGCCTCGATTTGATGTGCTCGGACCTCCTGAAGGGGCGTATCCAGAAACCCGGAAAGAAGGGAGCGAAGCGGAAGGCCCGCAGTTTCTTGGTGATGCGGTAGCGTTCCTCCCTGCAGGAGGATGGCAGGCTCAAGAGAATGCCCCAATAGCTCCCGTCCCAGCCCTGCCAGTCTGCGGTCTCAAAGCCGGCTGCCACGTTTGCGCCGATGCGCCGTCCCTTGGCTGAGAAGGCGTAGGCCGAACGTCCTTGGATGCGCCTGGAGACAAGAACCCCTTTTTTCTGGAGTCGGCATAAGCTTGTTCTCAGGGATCCGGGGCGCGAGCTGAAAGGGGCACAGAGGGCCAGGAGCTCCTCCACCTTGTACCACTTGCGACCCAGTGAGGCCATGATGCCGAAGAGAAGCTCACTATCCTTCACGATGTTGATTATATCACAAAAAATAGTACATTGCAAAAATTATGTAATAACTTGCTCAGAATGAAAATACAAATGCATTTTGTCGATGAAGGTGCTGAGAGCCATACGGCCGGTATTCCCGAGGCTGGAGAGGCATGAAAAAGCCCGGATCCCACGATGAGACCCGGGCATGTATCGGATCGGACTTCAGCAGGAACGGTAGCCGTCTATGTCCTTGAAATCAATTATATAACTAGGGCCGCCGCGCATATGGATCCTGGCTCCCAGGGCTGAGCGGCTGGGGGTGATGTCCATGATCTCGATGGATTCGACGGGCGAAAGCTCCTCCTCGGTCCATTCGGCCCCGTCCGTCCGGTGCAGGAACACCGCGATCATGAGTTCCATGGGCGGGTTCTTCTGGAGCCGCCGGCGCTTGGCGTAGATGACCGTGCTGCCCTCGGTCTCCGCGTTGCGGCCCTCATGGCTCTTGGAGGCGACCTCGTCCCAGCCGCGGTAGGCTATCAGGGCCAGGCTGCGGCCCTCGATGGAGGCGGTGATCCGCCTGGCTCCCTCGCGCTCCGAGACGCGCAGCTCGGGATCCCGGCCGCCGAGGCGCGGCAGGCCGTAGTGGCCCAGGGTCAGCTCGTGCTCGAAGGCCAGGCGCGATCGGTCCACGCGCAGCACTCCCCCGGGAATGGGGACTTCAGCGAGGTCGATGATGTAGCCTACGCCGTTGTTGGGCGGACGGCGCATGATGGCTTGGCGATAGATGACGCCCTTCCTGACGCCGTTGTAGAGCATGGCCTCGGAGGTGCTGAAGACCGCGCTGTGATCAGCATCGTTCTTGAGTGCGTGTCCGGTCAGATAGAAATTGACGTCATCGCCGCGCTGGTCGCGGGGATCCAGGCTGTGGAAGGCGTATTCCATGGCCGTACCGCCTTCAGGGTCGTGATCCTCCCAGGGGAAGTGGGTGTTGTAGGAGAGCTTGGAATAATTGGGGTCCTGGTAATAGACCTTTCCCGGAATGATCTCCGACGTGCCGGTAGTGCCATGGTTCACAAGGACGATGCCGGGATTCTCCAGGACGGTCATCCTAGAGCGTCTCTTCAAGCCAGGCCACATACCCTCGTTTTCCCGGGCTGTCCAGAAGGGCGAATCGTCCGGCAGGGCCAGACAGATGAAGGGCAGGAACATGATGAAGGGGCTGCCGGGGCAGCTATAGTTCTGCACCGCGAATTCCCGGTGGCCGTAGAAGCCCAGAGCGGGGATGTCGTTTTCGAAGAAGTCTTCGCGGGTCACGAACTGCAGCAGGGAGCCCGAGCAGAGGCGTCTGGCCCAGCCGGGATCCAAGGGCGATTTGCCCTTCATCATAAAGGAGACTGGAAAGCCTCCTGAGATCCAGGTGCGATAGCAGATGCTCCTGGCCCACATGTTGACGAAACCGTCGCGTCCGAAGAAGAAGGGATAGGTTTTCATCAGCTCGCGGGCCGAGCGCTCGATGGCATCGGAGATCATGGGATAGTGACGGTCGCCGAAGGCCCGGTTCCAGATGGTCATGTATACGATGAAGAGGCTGATGGTGTAGTAGTTGTATGTCTGCTCCAAGTACCAGCCGTTGCCGGAGTGGTAGGAGGCCACCCAAAGGAGGTGAGCCTTCAAGGCCTCGTCGTCTATCGGGTAGCCCTGGAGTTTGAGGAAAGATAGGGTGACTATGTTGAATATGCGCCAATTATTTTGGGTGGTGCGATGGTGGCCCCATTTTGAGATGGTGACAGCCATCCGGTCCTGCTGCTCCTTGGTGAAGTGCGTCCACAGGGCGTCCGGCATGAGGAGGAGGGTCTTGAAGAGGCCGCCGAATTCGCAAGTGAATTGGTAGGTGGCGTCAGGCAGATCCTCCGGCTGCGGCAGTGATTCGGGATTGCCGGGCGTGAGGGCCCGCTCGACGTGGAGGCGGTAGTAGTCAAGGAGCCTGATGCCGCGCACCCGCGTGTCAGGGTCGAGGTGGATGAGGGGGCCGGCTAATGTGAAGGTGCGCTCCAGGGCTTCCCATTCCGCGGAGCGCCAGCGCCAGTCAGGCGCGCCCGGCTGGGGATAGGTCTTTCCCGGAACAGTCGGGAAGGAAAGCGGATCGTCGATCGACTTCACGTGGATGAAGGCGCGCTCAAGCATGTATTTTGCGCAATCCACATAGTGCCGCTTGGTCATGCCCGTGAAGGGGCTGGTCTTCCAGTCGGGATCCTTGACGCTGAATGCCTTGTCCATATTCGCCTCGGAGGTAATGGAGTTTGGTCCCGGGTGATCATCGCCCCGGGTTCCGCACCTTGATACGGGAAAACGCAACGAGGGTCAATCAGTAATATTACGGAGGCGGAAACTGAAGTGGCGTTATGGATCGGCGTTCCGGGGCGCATCCGGCCGGCGGCTCCGCGACGCGAGGTCGATCGCCGGATTCGCGGCCTCAGCCCTTGTAGGAGAGCATGGCCGTGATGGCGGCGCGGGCCCTATCGGCGATGGCCTTCTCCACCTCAACCTGATGACGCATGTCGCGCAGGCCCTCGTAGATCTTGCGTAGGGTGGTCTTCTTCATGTTCGGGCAGATCATGGCGCCCTGCAGGAGAGGGTAGAATACCTTACCCGGGTTGTCCTTAGCCAGGCGGTGCAGCATGCCCTCCTCGGTGCCGATCACAAATTCCCTCCGCGTAGAGGCGGCTACGTGGGACGACATCTGGCCGGTGGAGAGGGCTAGATCGGCTTGATCGATGACCTCGAGTCGGCATTCGGGATGGACTAGGATCTCCGCGTCGGGGTGTTCCAAGCGGGCGCGCCGGACATGCTCGGGCTGGATGCGGTCATGGGTGGGGCAGAATCCGTCATGGACGATGAAGCCGCGGCCGGCCTCCCTGGCGGCGAAGGCGGCCAGGTTCCGGTCGGGCACGAAGATGACTTCCTCGTCGGGGCTGAAGGCTTGCTTGGCGATGCGGGCGGCGTTGGAGGAAGTGCAGCAAATGTCGCATTCGGCTTTGACCGCCGCCGAGGAATTCACATAGCACATGGCTTTGGCGCGCGGATGCAGGCGCTTGAGTTCGCGCAGCGTAGGGACATCGATCATGTCCGCCATGGGGCAGCCCGCCCCGGCATCAGGGATAAGGACGATCTTGTCAGGGCATAGGATCTTGGCAGTCTCGGCCATGAACCAGACGCCGCAGAAAACAATCACCCGAGCATCCGTTCGAGAGGCTTCCACGCTCAGGCCCAGAGAGTCACCCGTATAATCGGCAATATCTTGGACCTCGCCCAATTGGTAATTATGGGCCAGGATGACGGCCCCGCGTTCGGCCTTGAGGCGCGCGATTTCTTCGATAATGTCCATGGCTGGCCTCCGCGCAGAGGATACGGACCTTGACGATCCGGAGTCAAGCGCGCTGTGATCGTTTCCCGCTGTTGATGGCCAAGGCGCCCGGCGCTATACTCCAAATGCGCCTGCTGGGCGCGGCACACATAGAAAATCAGGGGAGGAAGGGGCATGGGCCGAGCAGGAGAAACCTCCAAGCGGGCCGGCATGGGTGGTGTGCCTATCGAGGCCTTAGTGGGTATTGGTTTCCTTGACATCGCCGAGTACACACACCTTTCGCGCTTTCTCTCCCCAGCGGAGAATCAGGCCCTTCTCAACGGCATCTTCACCGCCTTCGACCAGGTTCTTCGCAGCCGCGGGGGCTACCTCAACAAGATCCAGGGCGATTCGATGATGTTCCATTTCGGCGGGCCATTGGACTCAGCCATGGAAGGCCTGGACGAGGCCGCCCAGGCCGAACGTATCGCCAACGGGCTGTTTTTCGCATGCGTCGAGATGCAGCGTGTCTGCCTTCTTTATGATGAGGCCGATGAGGGCTTTCTCAAGCTCGCGCGCAGCCCCGACGCCGCCAACACCATGAGACGGGGCTTCGAAATTATCCAGGCTTTAAGAAGCGATCCAGTAATTTCACCATCCATCAACGCCTTCTACCATGTCCGTGTCCGCATCGGTGCAAGTCTAGGCTTGGTCAGTGTTGGACTTTACGGCCCCAGCGGCTCCCAGCGCTGGGACGTCATAGGGGTGCCTGTCATACAGGCCAAGCGCATGGAATCGAGCGCACCGGCCGGGGGTATCCGGATCAGCCAGGAGCTTTACGCAATACTAGAGGCTAAGGGCTCGGCTGAGGCCTACTTGACCGCCTTCCGGAAGGAGGCGGCTGCCCTGCGAGGCCGTTGCGGTGACATCTCCCATGAAGAGCTTTTTAAATCCGCTCGTGTACGCATGAGGGAAAAATCTTCTACAGAATTCGACTCCTATTCGGTTCAAGCCGACCCTCTCCTTCCCGAGCGAGTCATAGCGCAGGCTCGGCTTCTCCTGGAACGAGGCGAAGAAGGGATCGAACGCATCATAGCTACTCTCCAGTATTACCGAGGCAATGCCCGCGTGATAGGGGCCTTGGAAGCCCTCTTTGCGGCCAAGGGTATTCAGGTGAACAGGGGAGGGCTGCTCAGGCTATTGGATCCGAAACTCTACCGCGCCCTGGTCGAAGCATCTGGCGGGGATCTGGAGGAAGCAGACAGGCGCGTCGCACGCGAGTTCTCCTTTCAATCTCTCTTCGAGCGCTTGGGGCGCATTCAGGACGCTGTCCGCGACGATCCACGTATCGTCAATAAAACGCTGCCATTCTCCGATCAGGTCGCCTACTTGGCCGAGGTCTTGGGAAAGGCCCGCCGTGCCTTCGCTTTTAAGCAGGGCTACATTAAGCGAAGGGCTTGGTTCCATTCGTTCCTTTATCCAGCGACTTTTGCCTTTTTCCGAGCAGCAATGCTCGAATACCAGGAAAGAGCTCAAGAGGTCGAAGAGTAGTTCATCGAAGAAAAGGTGCCCTGGACTGGTCAGGCCTGCGCCCCCGGCATGCTTCTGGAGGTAGTCCCTGCCCAGCTTGAGGAGTGACGGGTGGCGCTTGAGCCAGATGGCCTCGGCCCAGGGCGGGAGGCCTGCCATGGTCAGGAAGGCCCGGTCGATGAAGAGCCGGCTCTTGGCCTGATCGATGGCGCCTCTATCGATCCCCGAAGCCTCGGCGTGGAGGCGGTGATCCTCCCTCGTAGTTCATTGGGAAGAGGGGGTTCATGCTGCTGCGATTTCCTATTTCTTTACACCGCTTCACGAAGGCCCCTGAGCCATGCGCAATAATCTTCGATGAACGAACATATTGACAGTAAAGTTACAAATGACTATTCTGGAACAATGATATCCCGACATTTTCTCCATGCCATTTCTATCCTGATCCTCCCCCTTTGCCTTATGAGTCTTTCTTGCGTTTCCCGGAAGAACACCGACAAAGAAGCCCCCCATGATCCAGATCCAGCCGATATGATCACGATCAACGGGAAACCCTTCTTCATGAACGGAATGAACATCGCTTGGATGAACTTCAGCCGAGATCTGGTGGTGTTCAACAGCAAGACATTCACGCGCTGCGTAGAAGAAGTGGCGGCTTCCGGAGGTAATACCCTGCGATGGTGGCTGCATACCACAGGAGCCGCTACTCCTATCTTCGACACGGAGAACCAAAGATGCATCGGCATCGCGGATCAGTCGATTGCGGCTGTCAAACGCGGTTTGGACATAGCCTCAGAGCGTGGGGTGGGACTCATGCTCTGTCTCTGGTCTTTCGGCATGCTGGACAAGGGCCAGGGAGCTCGTATCGACCGAAGCATGGCCATGCTCACTGACGATCAGGCCTTGCAGGCCTACATCGACAATGCCTTGATTCCCCTCGTCGAGAGCGTACGTGGCCATAGGGCCAACCTTGGCTGGGAGATATTCAACGAGCCGGAGGGCATGAGCCGTCTCTTCGGGTGGACATCGGACCGGGTTTCGATGGAAGACATTCAACGTTTTGTGAACCGGACCGCGGGGGCCATCCATCGAGCTGATCCGGAGGCTCTCGTGACCAATGGTTCATGGAACATGCGCGTACTCACTGATGTGGATGGAATGTACAATTATTATACGGATGAGCGATTGATTGAAGCCGGCGGCGATCCAGATGGCTGTCTGGACTACTATACCGTGCATTTCTACCCTGAGCATTTCGATGATCGGACAAATCCCTTCAGCAAGCC
>CAYYCP010000011.1:46955-59134 GCA_964470375.1 uncultured Spirochaetales bacterium | reverse complement strand
CTATACCTGAACTGGATAAGCAAGCTGGAGAACAGGCGCTACCTTCAGATAGGAGATCCTGACGTGGATCACATTGTCCTCTCCGATGATTCAATCGCCTGGATCCGGCAGACCGGCGAGAGGATCATGAACTCGGGGATGAACATCGATTATACCATAACCTTGAACGGCCTGGACCTTGGCGATGCGACGCGCACAATCCTCTCGATAGCCAATAGCTACCCAGGCGTGGACAAGCGATTCATCAGCGCCTCGTACTTCCTTCAATCGAAGGATGTGCGCCGCATTCCGCTCTGCTTCAACCGGGTTGGAGCCTCCGAGTCCGCATTAAGGAGCGCATTGCAGAGCATATGTCAGACCCTCCTGACCCAAGCCCTCACGGCGGCCCTAGAGAATTTCGACGCTGTCTTCAACGCAGGGCTGCAGGGCTATCTGGACGCGGGCGGCCAAACGATCATCGATGAACGCAGAGCTATCTACCAAGCGACACATTAATCCCACAGATTGATAAAAAAAGGGCTGCCCTTTCGGGCAGCCCCATATCACGCGATAGAGGCGCGCATCAGTCCAGGACGGCCGCCTCCACCAAGGGCAGACGCATCAGGCCCTGGCCGGCCATCAGGATGGCCAGGCCGCTGCTGGTGTCCCAGGTGAGGCCGCTGGGTTCCTTGGGCAGGCCCATGAAAGCGCTGTACTTAGCCGTCACCACCCCGTCCTTAAGGATGAAAAGGTTGCCATCGGTGTCCACGCCGGCTGTATGTACTGCGCCGTCGTAGGCGATGCTGGTGAGGATGCTGAAGCTGGAGCGGTCGGTGCCAACCACCTTCCCCAGAGCTCCCTGAACCTTACCATAGGTGTCGATGAGGGCGGTATAGAGCCCGGCATTGCCGGCCACCACTAAGCGTCCCCTGTCAGCGGCCGTCATGGCGGCGGAGATCTGCTTGATGGCGAAGCGGTTGCCGGCGGCATCCTTGCCCTCCAGCTCTATGTCTCCGGCCTTGATGATGTTCTCATTGACCCAGGCGAAGTCTATCTCTGTCTCGTTGTTCTGGACCCCCTGGATGGCCGTGGCGATAGTCTCCTGGAGATCCATGCCGATGCGGAATGCGCCCAGCTGAGTATTGATGTAGAAGAACTCCTCACCGAAAACCGGGGTCTGGATGAGCTCCCCTTCCATCCCCGAGAGCATCTCGGCAAGCTCAGGGGAATCCCCAATGGAATCAGCGAAGTTGAACCAGCCCCATTCCTCAGGATTCTGATTGGGATCAATAGTGCCGCCCCCGCCCATCACCAGGCCCTTGCCCTGGAAGAGAACCATCAGGACGTCATTGATAGGTTCGACCGGAGTTTCAGACCCCTCGACGAACTCCTCCACGGGAATCTTGAACTGGAGGGCCGAGGAGGTGTAGACATCCGGGCTCATATCAGCGGGCATGAGTCTAGTAAAGGTCCCGCCATCGTAGGCGTAGATACCATCGTCGGTGTTGAGCCAGAGCTGATCCGGGAACTCAATGATGCCCTCGCCGACAGTAGTATCCACGATCTTCTTGCCCGTGCTAAGGGTGTTCACCCTTACGCCAGCAAGATCTGGGACACTGGCAAGATCGATCGGGTTATCGGGATCGGCGTTGGATACGAGATTGGTTCCATCCAGATACCAGAGGACGTCGGCTACCACGGCCGCGGAGGACCTCCCGGCGGCCACCAGGGTGCTGAATCTGTTGGGCTTGAGGAGGATGGTGGTCTCTTTGAGGACCCCGGCGGTGATGTCGAATATGTCGGAATTCCCGTAATAGTAGGTAGCAAATCCGTCCACTCCTTGATCATCCCCCACAACAACCTCAGCTTGGTAGCCTGGCCCGGGCAGGAGACCGGGGAGAAAGATGTTGACATCTTGCCCGGCGGAAATCCCCTGGGAAACGAATTCCCTGCCTTCGGAAATCTTGAGCACCTTGCCGTTCTGGAGGAGCCTGACCCTTATGGTGTCGACCATAGCCCCCTGGGGGAAGACGGCCTTGGCGTAGGCGTCACCGAAGATCCCTGCGGGAAGGGTGATGCGGACCGATCCGTAATCCGCGGTGGCGATGCCGCAGGCCGCCGTCGAGAGGACGATCGCGGCCAGGGCCCCGAAGAGAGCGAGCTTGGCGCAGCGCTTCGCGATTCTGTCCATATTATCCCTCCACCTGCAGCTCTATGTAGACGCCGCCGTATATGGACGTCGGCTTGGACGTGGGAGTGGGAGCCGGAGCTCCGCCCCCGCCGCCTGGGCCCTTCTTGATGATCTTGTCGGCCTCGGCCTTGCCGCCGCCCGTCACGGATATTGCGGCTCCCTCATCGGCCTTGATCTCCGGTGCACCGGCGAAGTCAGCCTCTAGGGCCGCCTCATCCTCCGTGGTCAGACCATATTCAGCGAGGAATTCGCGGGTGGGCCTCCCTGGGACGAGGACGACGTTGCCCTCCCAGACCTTGAGTTTCTTGCCGTCGAAATCGAAACGGGTGCCGCGCACGGAAGCCGTTGAATAGGGCGACATGACCTTGAAGTCCTGCTTCACGCCCTCGGCCGACTTGATGTTGGCGTTCACCGAGCCGACCCGGAGGAAGCAGGTTGTGCTGACCTTGCCGGATTCCTCCACAAGCTTGTCCACCGTCATGCGCGTAAGGGGTTTGACGAAGAGGACGTTCTTGTCGATGAGGATTTTGACGCTGGAATCGAATCCTGTCGAAACCGTGGTCAAGAGATCCAGGCTCATTCCCTCGGCCGCGTCCGTCCACGCGCCGTTCATGGGCTTCACCTGCACCTTGCCCTTGATTTCGCTCAGGATGGCCTTGGGCGCTGCCGCGCTCAACGAGGCGGCTGCGATCAGGGAGAGTGCGATCAATACGCTGATCGTCCTGAGGATTGCCTTCATGCCTTCCTCCTTCAAGGAACCGCCGCGGGGCGGAATTTACAACTTCACGGTCGCGCCCAGGCTGATAGCGGCCTGGACGGGGCTATCAGCATCGATAGCCGCGCCGGGGAAATACACACCACCGTTAAAAGATACCGCCAGATCCGAGAATATTCCATAAACCGCGTAGAGATCGATTTCGAGGCCCATATAGGCGCTTGTCGATCCCGTCACGGTGTTGAAGCCGGAGACGTCCACGGGTCCGGCCGTGGGGCGGAGGAAGGTCTTGAGGCTCGCTCCCGCCGAGAGATCCTGGCCGGACCAGGGCTGGGCGTTGAAAGCGGCTTCAATGAAAATCAAGTTGCTGAGGCCGGGGGAGAAAACCGAACCCAGGGCGCTGGGAACGAGGGGGATGAAAGTCGTCGCCTGCCGTGTCGTAGCTCCTTCGATGATGCTGGTGGCGTTCGGGTCGCCGGAGGCGGCCAGGACGCGAAGGCTGGCGCTCGAGTCCAGGAAGGCGGGAATGGCGTAACTGAAGGTGGCCCCACCGGCGAAGGAGAGGATGCTCACGTAATCATAGATCGATCCGGTGGATGAGGTGGGCTCGTCCACCCAGCCCAGGCTGCTCCCGGAGCCGTAGGCGAACCAGGCATCGTAGCTGAGGCCCTCGAGGAATAGGGGGCCACGGCCCTTGAGGATTGCGTATTGGGTGTTCACCGCCCCGTAGCCGGCAGGCTGGAATTCCTTGGTGCCGGGGGCGATCATGCCTTCCTCGGGGTTGAGGTCGGTCTGCATCAGGAAGGACAGGCCCACTTGGTGCCCGCCCAGCTTCTTCAAGTCCAGTCTGGCCTGGGAAATAAGCCGGGGGGTCGCGAAATAATCCGCGAAGACCAGCCCATCCGTCTTGGCCTGGCGCAGGAGGTCGGCCTTGCTGAGTATCATGGTGGAAGCGTTGCGGAGGATAAAGCCGGTATAGCCCGCGCGGAAGTCCAGATCCAGGGCGGGATAGGAGAAGCTCAGGGCCATGCCGTCCGCGGGATGGTAGAGGATCATGCCGCTGGGATCTTCGAAAGCGAAGCGCCCGAGGGTCAGGCCGAAGGACTGGAGGTCCTCCTCCGGAGAGCCGAAGCTGAAGGCCATCTTGAGCTCGTCCAGGTCCCCGGGGAAGCGGACGAGGGCCGGCGGAGCCGCGAAATCCAGGGCCATGGAGAGCCCGATGTGGCCGCGGCCTGTGAATTCCCCGTCCTTCCCCAGGGGCAGGGAGAACCAGGGCTGGATAGTCTCGGAGAGGCTCATGGCGTTGGCGTCCCCGAAGGTGAATCCGGCCGAGGTGACGGAATCCAGGCCTATGTCCTGGGACGACAGGGCCATGGCCGCCAAGATGCAGCAGGCCAGCATAGCGAGCTTGAGGGCGGGCTTCATTCGGCGCCTCCCTTCAGTTCCAGGGCGTTGCGCAGGGCCCGCACCACGTCCTCGCCCGAGGCGCGCTTGCCTGAGGGCGTTTGTGAGCTCACGACTTCCCTATAGACCATGTCACGGTAGGCGTAGCGGGGGCCAGGAAAGATGGAATAAAAGAGTCCGCCCTTGAGGTTCAGGGCCTTCATGAGCACGAAGCACAGCTCGCCCACGCTCAGGCCGTCCTCGGGGGCGCGCTCCCCCTTGAGCCAGGCCTTTTCCTGCAGGGCGGCGAAGGCCTCGTCCGGGCTGGCCTCTTCAGGGATGGCCCCGGCGGCCGAGAGGATCATGTAAGCGGCCGAGTCCAGGCGGGCCACAGGCTGCGCGAGCAGCTCGTCCATGCGCTCGTTGGATTGGGCACATAGGGCGCCGACGGCCAGGAGCGCGGCCAGGAGGATGAAGGCGATGCGTCGCGGCATGTTCATGGCTCTCCTTTTCAACACCCGTCCGCCCCGGCTGGGCGGTGGCAAACGGGACATACTCCAATTATACTAGACTCCGGCGCGAATTCAAATCCTGCAAGGAGCCCGCCGTATGAAGAAAAGCCCCCCCCTGAACCTGCTCATCCCCGCCGGCATCGTCCTGGCGGCCGCGATCCTGGCTCTGACGGGCCTGACGGCCGGTCTGGACGACAAGATTTATGACCTTTACATCAAGGCCATTCCGGCCCCCAAGCAGGATGCCTCCATCCTTTTCGTGAATTTCGACGATCCGGCGGTGAGCGCCATAGGCACCTGGCCCATCGGGCGCAACATAACCGCCGACGGCCTGATGCTACTGCGCGAAATGGGTGCCGAATACGCCCTCTTCGATATCGAATATGTGGAAAAGAGCCCCCGCGGGGTCAATGCCGACCTGCTCACGGAGGAACTGCCGACCCAGGTTTCCGAGGACTTCGGCAACCTCAGCCGCCAGGCCTCCGAGCTCTTCTCGGCCATCGCCCGGGGGCAGATCAGCGTCAAGGACGCGGATGACTATGTCGGCGACCTGGAGGCCCTCTCGGCATCCTATCGGGACAGCGTCCTGGGCAGCCTGGCCAGGGTGGCCCGCGATAACGACCTCTATCTGGCCCAGGCGGCCCGTTTCTTCGGCAAGGCCTTCTTCACCGTCAACATGCAGGAGCTGCCCAACACGGATGTCAAAGACGAGGCCCGTAAGCTGGCGGTCGAGCGATTCGCGCTCAAGAAGGTCTCCGGGGCCCTGCGAGCCTCCCAGAATCGGGTGGACGTGCAGCCAGTCATCAGCCCCATCCTGGACCAGGCCTACGGCCTTGGCTTCCCCAACGTCATCGTGGATCCGGACGGGGTACGCCGGCGCGTGGAACTTGTCCTGGGCTACGGCAAGGCCTACTTCCCCCAGCTTGCTCTGGCGCCCGTCCTGGACCGCCTGGGAAATCCGGAACTCCAAATCCGCAAGGGCTCCATCCTGGTGAAGGGGGCCAAGCTGCCCTCCGGCGTAGTCAAGGACCTGCGCGTGCCCCTCACGGCCAAGGGCGAGGTCCTGGTGAATTGGCCCCACGTTGTCTGGGCCGACAGCTTCCGCCACCTCTCCTTCTACTACCTCTACCAGCATGACCTCATGTACCGGGACCTCGTCTCCAACATCAAGGCCCGCGACTCATGGGGCTATTTCTCTCAGTACCAGGGAGACAAGAGTTTCCTGGAGCTGGCCAAGCTGGCCGAGCAATACAAGTCCGACATCATGGAAGGCCTGGCCCCTCCGGAGGAGGTGGCCACCTACCGGGCCCTGCGCGATTCGCTGATCAGCGAGAGCGGGGCCTTCCTGGATTCCGAGCCGGAGAAGGGCCTGCTTGAGATGATAGAGGCGGCCCTGGCCGACAAGGGCCTGTCCGCGGCCGAACGCGCCCAGTACCAGCAGATCAAGGAGGACCTGCCGGGCTTCTTCGCCAAGACCCGTAAGATCTCCGTCGAGCTCAGGCAGATGCGCGACAAAATCGCCAAGGCCGCCCAGGGCTCCTTCTGCATCGTCGGGCAGACCAACACCGGCTCCACCGACCTGGGCATCAATCCCTTCCAGCGCAGCTTCCCCAACGTCGGCACCCACGCCTCGGTGGCCAACATGTTCTTCACCGATGACTTCATCTCCGACCTGTCGCCGCTCTGGTCGGTACTGGCCGCGGCGGCCCTCTGCCTGGGCCTGGGCTTGGCCATCAAGCGCCTGAGCCCGGCCCTCGGCATCAGCCTGGGCGCGGGCGTGTCCGTCCTGGCGGCCGGCCTGGCCCTGCTCTTCTTCGCCCTCACCAAGCGGTACCTGCCGGTGGTGCCCCTGGTGGGACCGGTCCTGCTCACCTTCGTCTCCCTGGTGATCGTCAACTTCCTGGCCGCGGAGAAGGAAAAGGGCTTCATCCGCAACGCCTTCTCGCACTACCTCTCGGCCGAGGTCATCAAGCAGATCGTCTCCGACCCCAGCCGGCTCAAGCTGGGCGGCGACAAGAAGGTGATGACGGCCATATTCACCGATATCCGCGGCTTTTCCACCATCTCCGAGAAACTCGATCCTGAGCAGCTGGTAGCCCTGCTGAACCAGTACCTGACCACGATGAGCGACATCATCCTGGACTTGGGCGGGACCATCGACAAGTACGAGGGCGACGCCATCATCTCCTTCTTCGGGGCCCCCCTTGACCTACCCGACCACGCCGAGCGGGCCTGCCTGGCGGCCATCCGCATGAAGGCCGCTGAGGCCGAGGCCAACCACCGCTTCATCTCCGAGGGCATAGCGCCCTCGCCCCTGCTGACCCGCATAGGCATCAACACCGGCGAGATGGTAGTGGGCAACATGGGCACCACCAAGAAAATGGACTACACCATCATCGGCGACTCGGTGAACCTGGCCGCCCGCCTGGAGGGGGTCAACAAGCAGTACGGCTCCTGGATCCTGGCCTCCGAGGACAGCATCTCCCAGGCCGGCCCGGGCATCGTGGCCCGCAGGATGGACCGCATCAAGGTGGTGGGCAAGAACGTGCCCATCCGCATCTATGAGGTCATGGGCGAGAAGGGCAAGGTCGACCCCGGCGTCCCGCGGTTGATGGAGCTCTTCCACGAGGCCCTGGACTTGCACGAGGCCCGCGACTGGAAGGGCGCCATAGCCGCCTTCGAGGCCATCCTGCGGGATTACCCCGATGACGGGCCCTCGCAGACCTTCCTCAAGCGCTCCAGGGACTACCTCAAGACGCCGCCCCCCGCCAATTGGGACGGAGTCTTCGCCCTCAACATGAAATGAGGGCCTCGATCCGGTCAGGCCTCCGGCAAGGGAACATTCCCTTCTCCTTCGCACCGGCCTACGGCGACGGCATGGTCCTCCAGGCCGGGCGCCCGGTCGTTGTCCGCGGCTTCGGCCCGCCCGGGGCCCGGGTGGAGGTCTCCTTCAAAGACCGGGAGGCCCATTGCCGTATCGGCCCCTCAGGAGAATGGTTAGCCCGCCTGCCCGCATCAGAAGCGGACGGGAGGGGCGGCGAACTCATCGCCCGCCTCTCGGGCGCTCAGACGCGATACCCCGCCCCGGCGGAAATCCGCCTACGCAACGTTCTCATTGGAGAGGTCTGGTTCTGCTCGGGGCAGTCGAACATGGAAATGGGCCTGGGCATGGCGGACGCCGGCGCGGGGGAGATTCAGGAAGAATCAATCCCCGGCCTCCGCTTTATCTTGAGACCCAAGGCCTCCTCACCCATCCCAATCGATGAAGTCCAGGGGCAATGGAAGATAGCCTCGCGCGATGCCCTCCTCGAGGGGGGCTGGGAGGGCTTCTCCGCCATCGCCTACCATTTCGGGCGGCTGCTCCACAAGGCCCTAGGCGTCCCCATCGGTATCATCCAGGCCGCCTATGGGGGCGCCAAGATTCAGCCCTTCATCGGCCCGGAATTCCTCCGCGGGAACGCTCCCCTCAGAGCCGCCGGCGCGGAATGGAAGATGGCCGATAGGGCCTGGAGGGCGGCGGGAGGGGAGGCCTCCGGCGCCTTGCACCCCTTCAACGCCTTTACCGAATGGGATGCTCTCAAGCCGGCAACGGTCTGGAACGCCATGGTTCATCCCTTCCGCGGCATGGCCCTGAGAGGCGTCCTCTGGTACCAAGGCGAGTCCAACGTGGGAGACGGCATGGCCTACAAGGGCATGATGGCCGCCCTGGCAGCTTCCTTTCGGTCGGTCTTCGACAATAGGCGTCTTCCCTTGTACTTCACCCAGATCGCCCCCTGGAGATACGGGAAGGACAGCGATCTTTTCGAGTTATGGGAGGCCCAAAAGGCGGCTTCCCGGTACCCGGGCATGGGCATGGCTGTGACCGCAGACCTGGGCGACCTGGAGGACATCCATCCCCGGCGCAAGCGCCTCGTGGGTGAGCGCCTTGCCAGCATCGCCCTCAGGCGGAGCTATGGGAAAGACGGTATTTTGGACTGCGGACCCTCCCTCCGTTCCATGGCCTTCAGGGAAGGGGGCGCCGTCCTGGAATTTCGATGCGCCCCCGGCGGGCTCAGGCTTACCCGGGGCGGCTCGGCCCCGACCGGTTTCGAACTAGCGGGGACCACCAGGACCTTCACGCCGGCCCAGGCGCGCATCGAGGGAGATCGCGTCATCCTGTCCTGGGAGGGCCCCGGCCGCCCGAGCCATGTCCGCTATTGCAGGAGCATGACCGCCGTCCCCGACCTCAGCGACGCCTCGGGCATCCCCACCCTGCCCTTCGGTCCTTGGGATCCGGCGGGAACGTGATATCATACGCCGAACCGAGGAGGTAGCATGATCAACGTAAAAGGCTGGAGGGTCCTCATCACCGGGGGAGCCCGCGGCATGGGCCTGCTCTGGGCCAGGCACTTCCTGGAGGATGGGGCCTCGGTCATCCTATGGGACCGGGACGCCCCGGCCTTGGAGGGCGCGAAGGCGCACCTCTCGGCGGCCTACCCGGAACGCGTCGAGGCTAAGGCCCTGGACATCACAGACCGGGCCGCCCTCTTCAAGGCCGCCATGGAAACCGGCCAGGTGGACGCGGTGGTGAACAACGCCGGCATCGTGGCCGGGGGGCGTTTCGCCGAGATGGATCCGGCCCTGCACGCGGCCATCGTGGACGTGAATCTGACAGCGGCCATCATGGTTCACCGGGCCTTCCTGCCCGGGATGCTGGCCAGAGGGTGGGGCCATTTCGTCAATATAGCCAGCGCGGCCGGCTACCTGGGCACGCCCTACATGGCGCCCTACAACGCCAGCAAGTGGGGCCTCATCGGCTTCACCGAGTCCCTGCGTCTGGAGATGTCGGAGCTGGGAATCCGCGGCATCGGCTTCACCCTCATCTGCCCATCCTACGTTGATACGGGGATGTTCGAGGGCGTACGGCCGCCCCTCCTGGTGCCCCTCCTGAAGCCCGAGCCCTTTGTGGCCAAGGCCTATCGGGCCTTCCGGCACGGCCGCCGGATCCTGCATGAGCCCTTCATGGTCAAGCTGGTACCCTTCCTCCAGGGCTTCCTTCCCAACCCAGTCTTCAATTGGATCGCCAAGATTCTGGGCGTGACCAAATCGATGGAAACTTGGACTGGACACAAGGGCTGAGGGATCCCGGATCGGCTGTAGCCCTCCTCATCAGCGCCTCAAGCTTTAGCGCCCCGCGGCTCCATCAGGGCAAGGGCCTTGTCGACGGCCTCGGCGGCCTCCTCGTCTATCGGGCTTATGGCGTATTCCGCGCAGAGCCCGGGATCCGGCCGGTGTCGCTCGAACTCAGCCTTAACCCGATCAAGGGCTTGCACGGCCCTGTCCTCGGGAACGTCCTCCATGATGGCCGCAAACGTCTCGCCTTCCAAGTGCAGGACGATATCGCTGCGCCTGAGGCGGGCCTTGAGGATTTCCGCGAGGGCGGAGAGGGCCATATCGCCGGCCTTCTGCCCGTCGCGGCGCACGAATTCGGGGAAGCCCCGCAGGCGCATGACCGCGGCGCTGCCCGGGCCTCCCACCCGCACGCGCTCCATCCAAGCGCGGCCGGGCAGGCCGGTCAGTGGGTCGCGCATGGCCGGACCGGCCTCCCCGGCCGGTTTCGCGCGCGCAGCCGGGTTGAGGGCCGCCGCCATGCCCAGGAAGATCGCGTCAATGGCCACCGCGTATTCCATGACGTAGGGCATGGCCAGCTTGAATATCATGATGGCCAAGAGCTGGATTAGGCTGAAGGCCAGGAGAAAGCCGGGTATATGCAGACCTAGGCCACGCCTGTCCTTGCGTAGGAGTATGAAGGTCAGGTAGCAGATATAGAGGAGGAGGAAGAAATTCAAAATGTTCATGCCCAACCAGAAGAACCACTGGTTCCAGCAAACGAGGATGAAGGCCGCTCCCGCCAGTATGGGCACCGAGAGGATACGCATGCGCGATATCCGGCCCACCAGGAACTTCTCAGCCCCGATAACGTAGAGGAAGGAGGCGATATAACCGGAGGTGTAGCTCAGCTTCTTCTGCCAGAACAATCCCAGCTGGCTGCCGTAGGAGGGGGCGAAGACGAAATCAACCAGGTAGAAGATACCGAATAGGGAGGCCATACCGATCAGTGCCCCGGCCGAGGCCCCCTCGCCGCGCCGAAGGGCCCTCGAGATGAGGAGGAGCCCCATGCAGGCCATGCTGCCCATGAGGATGTATATGAATTCGTTATGGAGGAAATTGGACAGCCGGATACGGTTGAGCACCGTGGCGGAAGCCGATAGGAAGGGTGCCTGGGGCAGACCCAGGTCATGGTTGGCGCGTAGGGTGATGCGCAGCTCGGCCTCTCCGGGATAGGGCGGCTCCAGCACGTAGACCCGGTTCCAGATATTGCCGGATGGGCGCTCCCGGGATGACAACTCCAGAAGGGGCTCCCCGTCCCAGGACACCAGGAGATATTCGGCGGACGGCCTTGGGATGTAGAGGCGCTCTCCGGACTCCGGCTTGATCCTGGCGGAGAGGCTCAGCTCGCTCTCCCGGCGCAGATTGGCGACGCGCGGGAGGGCCACTCCCTCTTGGACCCCGCCCTGGCCGTCCTCCGCCCGCCAGCCCCCGGCGAGGATGCGGCCCTCGGGAGCCGAGGGAAGTGCGAGAAGGGCAAAGATGAAAATGAAGATCGCCAGGGCGATGATGAAGGCCCAGCCCGTCCTGAGCTTGGAGAACTCGTCCACGATGGCCTAACTGTACCATGAAACCGGCCCTCCGTGGTGTCGCGGCTTGTGCATCCGCGCCGCCGCGTACTAGCATGCCCCCATGCGCGCATACTTCAGGGCGATCCTGGCCATGGGCCTGGCGGTCCTCCTCCAGGGCCTGAGCCTCTTCGTATTCAGGAGCCTTGCTCTTTCCTTCCTATTATACTCCCTTGTCGCATGCCTCCTTTTGCCTCTGGTCGACCTTTTGGCTCTGCGGCGGTTGAGCCCGCGCGAGGCCCTGGAAGCCCTGGGCCTCAAGCCCCTGGGCCGCGTCCCCATCTTGGCCTCCTTGGCAATAGGCTTCGGCATGGCTGCCGTCATCTGGATAGCCTTCCTGATCCTGGGCCGGGCCTTCCTGAGCGGGAGCCAGGCCGCCACCCTTGTGGCCGCCTGGGGCATCCCCGCCGGTAGGCAGGGCATCACTGCCGGCAGGAGCGCCTGGCCCTACGCCATCGGTCTGGTGGCCAACGGGGCCATAGAGGAGGTCTTCTGGCGGGGCTACATGCGCGCCATCCTGGCCGAGTGCGCCAAGCGCCCTCCCGCCCTCCTCCTGCCCGCCCTCGTATTCGGGGCCCAGCACATCTTCGTGATCGGCAGCCTTCTGTCCCAACCCTGGGCCATAGCCCTCGTCATGGGAGCCATCGCCTGCGCCGGACTTATATGGGCCTTCATGCTCGAAA
>CAYYCP010000011.1:0-46855 GCA_964470375.1 uncultured Spirochaetales bacterium | reverse complement strand
CTCGTCATGGGAGCCATCGCCTGCGCCGGACTTATATGGGCCTTCATGCTCGAAAAGACCCGGAGCCTGGCCGCCTGCATGGTCAGCCACGCCCTGGTGGCGGCCGGCTATGTGGGCGTTCTCTTCGTCTTCGTGCTCTGAGGGCCGCTTAGCCGGAAAAGGGCGATGGGAACCCCGCGGCCATCCAGCCCGGCCGCGGGGAAACAGGCGCCGGCTCTGTCCAAAAGGCGCACAAGGGGCGGCAGGGGAACTGGATGCCCTTCCAGGGAGGCTAGGGTCGCCTCCAGCTCGGGGGCGGGCATTCCGCGCGAGAACATATAATCATCGACCTCGGGATGGAGGCTCAGCGCAATAGGTCTGACGGCGACGGGGCGCCCCGGCAGGCCTCCCGGATACCGGGCCAGGCGCTTGCGGCTCGCACCGCCCCCTCGCGTGAGGGCGCTGATCATCAGGGCCAGGGCCGATGCGGAATAGGCCGCCTCCCCCGCCCCAGCCGGAGGCACGAGGTTCAAGATACCGTAGAGGGGACGGGCGCCCCGAATTTCTGCGATCCATCGCCAGATGAGCTCCTCGGCCTCAGCCTGGCCGGCCATGAGCCAGGGATCGCGCATGCCTAAGCCGCCCTCTATCCCGGCGGCGAAATCCCCATGCAGGTGGAAATTTTCCCTCAGCCAGTCCGCCCCTTCCGGCAGCCCGCATCCGCCGATGACAAGACCGGAAGACTCCTCCCTCAGGGACAGTCCCCCATCCCCTCCTAGCAGCTCGACGCCTCCCGCTCGCCCGAGGACCTTTCCCGCGGAAGCGGCGGCAGCAGCCAAGGCTTCCCACTCAGCGGCCAGGGCAACCGGGTCGAAGGTTTCCAAGCGCCCACGCGGATCGTCCAGGAGATAGACCCGCATACGCAGATAGGCGTTGGCCGCTACCCTCCCCTTGCCCTCCAAGAGGGATGGCTGGATGGGCAGACCGATCCGGAATTTCACCTCCTTCGAGAAACTCTTCATGAATTCCCGCACTAGGAGGAGGAGCTTCATGGGATAGATGAAGCGGCATAGGGTGCTGAAGAGATTCGAGCAGCTGGCGCCGATGAAGACAGGCACGAAGGCCGCCCGCCCTGTAAGCCCCAGGGAGAGCCCTATCCTGTCCCAGGGTTCGTCGGTGACGTAGCCCCGATCGGCCCGGTAGAGCCCCACCCGCCCGGCCGGGAATACGAGTATGCAATGCCCATCGGCCAGCCAGCGCCGTGCCGCGGTGAGGGCCCCCAGGTTGTTCCCCAGGCCCCCGACCATATTATTGACTAATATAAAATATTCTGACAGCTCCTTGACGTAGTACAGCATCAGGTTGCCGATCATCTTCAGGTCCGGACGCACGCGCCCCACCAGCTCGCCCATCAGTATGCCCTCTAGGCCGCCCAGGGGATGGTTGGCCAGGATGACCGCGCCGCCCATGGCCGGAATTCTCTCCAGCTGGCCCTCGGGCAGGTCGTAGCGCAGGCGGAAGACGCGAATAAAATGGGCCAGGAAGGCGCGCTTCTCCAACCCGGCAAAACCCTTGCGCTCGTAGAGCAGGCGCAGCCGGCGCAGGCCCAGGAGGCGGTCCGCGGCCGGACCGATCAGGCGCAGGATCATGCCCAATGCACCCTTCCTGACGATGGAGGCTATCCTGAAATCGGAGCGCGCTCCCGGGTCGCGGGCCGCCTCCAAGCTGCTCCCCTTTTCCATGTCATCAGATTATGACAGAGCCCCGGACGGCGCAAGCGCGGCCTCTTGCCCCAGCCGGCCAGGCCTACCCGCCCCCCGGAAAACCCGCTCAACCCCCGTTTTTTTCAGGCCGATGATGATAGGGGGGAGAGCGCCATGGCAAGAAAAGCCCGTATCGCCGCCGCCCTAGCCGCCGCGGCCTTCATCTGCTCGGCCGCGGCATTGCCGGCCGAACGTTTCGCCTTCTCGTACGCGAAGGGCGACCGCTACCGTATCCTGACCAACGTGGACGAATGGATTTACGTGAATCGCGTTCTACAATCGCGCGTGGAGATCGTCAATCGCATCGCCATGGAAGTCAGGGACGTCAAGGACGGCCGCGGCTTCCTATCCGGGAACTTCCAGACCTCGGAGCGCCTGGCCGGTTCGTCCTCGGCCTTCCTCACCCGCATCGACTACGACTCGGAATTCTGGAGAGACGCCCTTGGGCGTTTCACGATAGAAGATCGCTTCTTCATGCCGGTGGTGCGGGACGTGCCCGTCTTCCCCGACCGCGATCTGTCTCCCGGCGACACCTGGTCCGCCCCCGGCGAGGAACGCCACGACTTCCGCCGCAGCTACGGCATCCAGGAGCCGTACCGCATCCCCTTCGAGACGCGCTACGAGTACCTGGGCCGGCGTGACTACCAGGGCCGCTCCCTGCCGGCTATACGCGCCTCCTACACTATCTTCTACGAGCCCCCGGCTCCTGCCCGCTACGGCAGCGCCTACCCGCGCCGCATCATGGGACACTCCGATCAAACTATTTACTGGGATGAAAAAGCCGGTCAGCCCCTGGCCTACGCGGAGGAATTCAAAATCATCATCGAGCAGTCGGACGGAGTCACCGTGGAATTCACAGGCCGTTCGGAAGGGCGGGTCATTGAGGCCGAGATGATGGACCGCGACGCAGTGGAGAAGCAGGTCAAGGAAGAGATCGAGCGCCTGGGCATACAAGATGCCAGCGTGCGCAAGGACGAGCTGGGCGTGGTCATCAGCCTTGAGGACGTGAAATTCCTGGCCGAGTCGGCCGTTCTCCTAGCCTCCGAGAAGGAGAAACTACGCAAGATCGGCCGCATTCTGGAGGGATTGCCGGACCGCGACATCCGCATCACCGGACATACCGCGCTGGCTGGTACAGAAGCCGGGCGCCAAGCCCTCTCTGAGGAGCGCGCCCGAGCAGTGGCTGATTATTTGATCAGCCTGGGCGTCCGAGAGGCCGAGCGCATGACCGTGATCGGCGTAGGGGCCAGCCAGCCCGTGGCGGACAACTCCACCCCCGAGGGCATGCGCCGCAACCGCCGCGTGGAGATCACTATCCTGGAGAACTGAAGCGCGCCGCGCCGGGCGAGTTGCTCAGCCCGCGGAGGGGTTGTAGGACCTGATGGCCTCCAAGAGCTCGGGCTTGGCCGGTTTGCGCTCCAGGATCCGGTTAAAGCCCTGGTCGTGGAGGAGGAATGAGAGCCGGCTCAGGATGTTGAGGTGCGATTTCTGGCTGGCCGACAGAATCAGGAAGAGGGCGTAGACGGGCTTGTCGTCCAAGGCCCGGAAGTCGATGGGTTGGCGCGTGTAGCCCAGCACGATGCGCTCCTCTCCGGGCGAGCCGACCATGGGGTTGCGCGGATGGGGGATGGCTATCCCGCCGCCCAAAGCCGTGGGCATGAGACTCTCGCGCTCGAGGACAGCCCGCAGGAGGGCTGGCTTGTCCATTGAAAGCGGAAGCCTCAGCCCCTCTATCAAGCCGCGAATGGCCTCCTCAGGGCTGGAGCCCTGGACGTTGAAGTAGACCCCGCCCCGGTCGATAAGATCCGCGATCAGCTGCATGGCCGCCTCCACTGGTGCATTCCAGCATTTACAGGGGCCGGTACGCAATCCCCCGCCTTAGGCCCCAGCCTCGCCCTGCCCGTCGATACCCTCTGCCAGCCTTAGGGCCAGGGCGGCGTACTCAGCCCTTGAGGATGCCCGAACGCCCTCGCGCCTGAGGGCAGCCACCCCGGCGAAGCCCTTGGCGTAAGCGCAGAAATGCTTGCGGAATTCGATGCATGCCAGGCCCTCCCCGTAGAGGCCGATGGCTCGATCCAGGTGCCTCAGCATGGTGGCGGCGCGCTCACTTCCCGTAGGCTGCCAATCCAGCCCCTCTCCCATGAGACGCTTGGCGGCCGTGAAAATGAAGGGATCCCCCTGGGCGCCGCGGGCGAACATGACCCCGTCGCAGCTGGTCTCCTCGAAGACCCGCCGAGCGTCGCGGGGGCTGAGTATGTCGCCTGAGGCGAAGACCGGAACATCGGGGAAGGCTCGCTTAAGGGCGGCGATGCTCGCCCAATCGGCCTTGCCGGAGTAGCCCTGGGCCCGCGTGCGGGCGTGCAGGCACAGGGCAGCCGCCCCGCCCTCCAGGGCCTGGCCGGCGAATTCGATGAAGTTGACGCTGGAGGCGTCCCAGCCCAGGCGGAATTTCACGGTCAGGGGGATATCGGTCTCCGAGCCCATGGCCCGCAGGATGTCGCGGATCAGGCCGGGCGCGCGCATCAGGGCCGAGCCGGCCCCGGCCCGGGTCACCTTGGGCACAGGGCAGCCGGCGTTCACGTCTATAAGGGCCGGGCGAAAGCCCGCGGCCAGGGAGGCCGCCCTCGCCATGCGCGCCGGCTCGGAGCCGAAGAGCTGGATGGCATAGACCCGCTCGCCCTCGGCGCGGGCCATCAGCTCCATGGTCTTGGCCGAGTCTCGGCACAGGGCCTCGGCGCTTACCATCTCGGTATAGCAGAGGTCGGCACCCCACTCGGCGCATACGGAGCGGAAGGCCCGGTCGGTATAGCCGGCCACCGGGGCCAGGAAGAGCCGCCCAGGCAGGCTAAGGGCACCGGCCTGCAGGGGCGCCAGGGGGGCGGCCTCGCCGTTCATCGATCTTGGTCGCGCGTGGCTGGGGCTCAGCCTCAGGCGCTGATCTTGAAGAAATCCAACCCGTTCTGGTAGAGCCGGGCGGCCAGCTCGGCCTCGTCCTGGCCCAGATGCTCGGCCAGGAAGCGCACCGTGGAGGGCAGGTACTCGGGCTTATTGCGCTTGCCGCGGAATTCCGCCGGGACCATGAAGGGGCTCTCGGATTCCACCAGAATCCGGTCGGTCGGCACGACCAGGGCGGTCTCGTGGAGATTGCGGGCGTTGCGGTAGGTCAGGTTCCCGGCAAAGGAGATGTACAGGTTGTAGTTGAGGGCGCGCTTTGCGAACTCCGCGTCTTCTGAGTAACAGTGCAGGACTCCGCCGGCCGTGGGCAGGCGGTCCTTGAGGATATCCAGGACATCGCGGCCGGCCTCGCGGTTATGGATGATAACCGGCAGGTTGAGCCGGTTGGCTATCTCCAGCTGCTCGATAAAAAGCTCGATCTGAGACTTCTTGTCCCCGAATTTATGAAAATAGTCCAGGCCGATCTCGCCCAAGGCCACCACGCGCGGGAGCTTGGAGCCCTCCTCCAGCTTCTGCCTCCAGTCCCTGCCTGGGTTCTGCACTTCGGAAGGCGACACGCCCACGGCGTGGTAAACGTGTGAGGCGGTCTTGAGGTTCTCGTACACCTGGGCGAAATCCATAAGGCTGTTGCAGATGCTGATGATCCGGGTCACGCCGGCGGCCTTGGCCTGCTGGCAAACGATCAACTGCTCGATCGGGTCCTCAAAAATCAGCCCGATGTGGGCGTGCGAGTCAAAGTACTGCATGGTGCTTCCAAAAGAGAGTGATAGGAGTCCCGATACGGAACTTATGGGCAAATTTATCACAGGAAGGGGGTATCGTCAAGGAAAAGCTCGGCCGGGGCTCCACGGACGGACTGAGACATTGTATGCTGGCAGGCGGAGGCTGGGATGGAAAATCCGGTCATCGCAGCGGCCGCCAGGCGCCGCTCGGTCTACGATCTGGGCAAGGCCCTGCCCTTCCCGGAAGATAGAGTCAGAGAGATACTTGAGGCGGCCGTCTGGAACGCGCCCTCGTCCTACAACTCACAAGGGGCCCGGGTCCTCCTCCTCCTGGAGGCCCGTCACGAGGCCTTCTGGGACTACGCCGCCCGGCGCGCGGGCGGAGCCATGGCCGAGCGCATGGCCGGATTTAGGGCGGCTTGCGGCAGCATCCTCTTCTTCGAGGACCAGGATACCCTGGCGCGCCTCCAGTCCGAGCATCCCCGCGGCGCCGAAGTCTTCCCTGCCTATTCCCTCCAATCATCGGGGATGCTTCAGTTCGCCGTCTGGACCGCCTTGGCCTGGGAGGGCCTGGGCGCCAACCTCCAGCACTTCAACGCCTGGGCCGATGAATGGGCCGCCGCCGAGGGGCTCTCGAAACCTTCCTGGAAGAGCATGGCCCAGCTGGTGTTCGGAGAGAAGCGGGCCGAGCCCGGGGAAAAGGACCGCCTGCCCCTCGGCGAGAGGCTGAAGGTAGCACGTTGAGACGCGCGCCCTACATCCGGAATTCCTCGCCCAGGTAGAACTGCCGCGCCGTGCCGGACTCCAGGATAGTGTCCCTGTCCCCATGTACCAGGATCTCGCCCAGGTGGATGATGTAGGCGTTATGGGTGATCTCCAGGGTCTCGCGGACGTTATGGTCGGTGATGAGGACCCCTATGCCGCGGGCCGAGAGGCGCCGGACGATGTTCTTGATGTCGGCCACCGCGATGGGGTCGATTCCGGCGAAGGGCTCGTCCAGGAGGAGGAACTTCGGCTCTATAGCCAGGGAGCGGGCGATCTCGGTGCGGCGGCGCTCCCCGCCGGAGAGGGTGTAGGCCGGCTGGCGCCGGATGGCGCCGATGCCGAATTCCTCCAGGAGCTCGTCCAGGCGAGCACGGCGCTTGGCCCAGGTAAGGTCGGCGCGGGTCTCCAGGATGGACATGATGTTCTGCTCCACAGTCATTTTCCTGAAAATCGATGCCTCCTGGGGAAGGTAGGAAATTCCGGCGCGGGCGCGACGGTACATGGGCTGGTGAGTGATGTCGCGGCCGTCCAGGAGGATGCGCCCTCGCTTGGGCCTGATGAAGCCCACCACCATGTAGAAGACGGTGGTCTTGCCGGCCCCGTTGGGCCCCAGGAGGCCGACCACCTCTCCCGTGCGCATGGAGAAGGAGACGTCCTTGACCGCCACCTTGCGCCGATACGTCTTCTTGAGACCGCGCACCTCCAAGGTGTGCGGCTCGCCCTGAAGGACAAGATTCTCGATGGCAGCCCTCTCGCCCTCTCCGCCCTCCTGGCCCCATTCCGATTCCGCTACAGCCTCCATCCATGGGCCTTCCGCTTCCCCGGCAGCTGGGGTAAAAGCAGCGGCATCGGACTGAGTGTCATCTGCTATCACGCCATCTGGCGATGCGCCGTCAGACGCGGATACGTCCCTGTCCTGGCCATCCTCAAGCGGCTTATCTTGGATGGGGTACTCCTCCTCGCTCACGGCACCGCCCCCATTTCTACGGGAGGGGGAGAGGCGGGGCTGAATGAGGGAGAAGCGCTGGGATCGGGCGAAGGAAGGGCCGAGGCGGAAGCCGTAGACGGCGCAGACGAGGGCGATGGTGAGGGAGAGGGCGATTTACCCTCCTGTATGACCTTGCCCTTCACGTTGCCGTCCAGGGTGATTTCCTCAGAGTCCATGTCCACGCTGATGCGGGAGGCCCTATATTCGTCATTGCCCTTGACGATTACCGGCAAGCCGGACAGCTCCAGGATGTTTTCCTTGCGGCGGTAATAAGCGTACTCGGCGCGGCAGGCCATGTCCTCCTTGAGGATGCGCACGCCCACCTGGATCACGGTGATCTCGGACTGGCCGTCGTCCTCTATGTAGGAGCCCTTGATGACCACCTTGTTGCGCTTATCCTCCATCACGGTCGGGCCGCTCATGCGCGAGAGCTTGGCCTGGCGGTCGTAGTCCAGGCGCTCGGTGGAGACGGCGATACCCTTCTTGGTGTCCACGAAGCGGACCTTGCCGGTGCAGGCGGCGTAGCGGTTATCGGGGCCGTACAGCTCGATGCGGTCGGCGGAGATGCGCGCGTCCCCGATCACGCAAACCGCGTTGCCTGACAGCACCGTACGCTCCTTGCCCTTGGCGATCACCGAGCTGACCGAATCCGCCTCTATTTGGATGGTTTCGGCGGCCAAGCCCAGGCAGGCCCACAGAGCCGCCGCCGCGAGCGAGCGCGCGGCTCTCATCTTACGTCTCCCGCCACGGCGGACGCCCCGTCCTCATCGGCGCCGCCGCCGGACTCCTCGTCCGCCACCACGATGGAGCCCGAGGTGCGGCCGGTGAAGCTCACCGATCTGTGCCGGGCATCCGCGCTGAAGCCCTCCCCGCGGATAGAGCTGCCATCATCCCGGGTGATGGTGATGAGACGGTCGCGCCGGCCTTCAAGGACCTTGCGCTCGGCGTCCCAGTAGAGATAACCGCCCTCAAGCCCGGCCCCGCTGCGCTTCGAGTAGAAACTTATGGAACCGGACAACTCGGCGTCCTCGGTGTCGGAGAAAAACACCGCCGAGTCAGCCCGGCCGGCCGTCACCGCCTGGCCGTCGCGTTGGTCGTACTCCACGAAGGACACTTCGCGCAGGCGCGTCTCCTTACGGGTATCATAGGTCTCAGCACGGGCCGCCATCAGCCTGAAGATGGGTTTACCGTCCTGGACCACGGTATGCTCGAAGTTCTCCAGAACCGTGTTGGGCAGGTCCTCGGAGAGGCGCTCCCCGAGGGATGCTTGGCCGTAATCAAAGCTGCAGGCGCCCGACAGCAGGGACGCCGCAAGCAGGGCCGCCGCTCGCGCTACGGCCCGGTCACAGACCGGCATGCTCCGCCGCCGCCTTGACGAAGTCGCGGAAAAGGGGATGGGCCTGGGTGGGTTGGGATTTGAATTCGGGATGGAACTGCACGCCCACGCCCCAGGGATGACCGGGCCATTCGACGGACTCCACCAGGGCGCCGTCGGGCGTGAGGCCGGACAGGATAAGGCCGGATTCCTCAATCTCCGCGCGGAAGCGGTTGGAGACCTCGTAGCGGTGGCGGTGGCGTTCCCAGGCGGATTCAGCGCCGTAGGCCCGGCTGATGAGCGTCCCGGCCTTGAGCCGCGACTCGCTGCGGCCCAGCCGCATGGTCCCGCCGTAATTCTTGACGTTGGCCTGCTCCTCAAGCAGGGACACCACCGGGTGGGCGGAATCGGCCGCGAATTCCGTGGAATCCGCGTCCACCCAGCCCAGCACGGAGCGGGCCCACTCGATAACCATAACCTGCAGGCCCAAGCAGATGCCGAACAGGGGCAGGCCGCGCTCGCGGGCCTGGCGGGCCGCCCGGGCCATCCCGTTCACACCGCGTTGGCCGAAGCCTCCCGGTATGAGGATGCCGTCCACACCGGAGAGCAGGGCGGCCGGATCGGCGTCTTCCTTCTCGAAGAGGGAGGAGTCGACCTTGACCAGTTCCACGGCCAGCCCGTTGGCTATGCCGCCGTGGTACAGGGCCTCGAACACCGACTTGTAGGCGTCATGCAGCTCCATGTACTTGCCCACGATGGCGATGCGGACTTTCCCGCGCGGCTCGCGGAAGAGGCTCACCATCTCGCGCCAGGCCTTCAGGTCGGCATGCCGACTTTCCACGCCCAGGCGCTGGAGGATGATCTGGTCCAGGCGCTGCTCGTAGAACAACAGGGGGATCTCGTAAATGGTTGTGCGCACGTCGTGGGCCGAGATGACCGCCTCCTGGTCCACATTGGTGAAACTGGATATCTTTCGCCTGAGCTCCTCGTCCACCGGCACGGGCGAGCGGCAGATGAGGACGTCGGGCTGGATGCCCATCTCCTGCAGCTCCTTCACCGAGTGCTGGGTGGGCTTGGTCTTCAGTTCGCCCCCTGAGACCATGGGGATGAGGGTCAGGTGGACGGACAGGGCGTTACGCCGGCCCAGCTCGGATATGAGCTGGCGGGCCGCCTCCAGGAAGGGGATGGACTCGATGTCGCCCACCGTCCCGCCTATCTCGACGATGGTCACGTCGGCCTCGGGATCCTCGCAGACCGACAGGATACGTCGCTTGATCTCGTCGGTGATGTGGGGAATGACCTGGACCGTGCGCCCCAGGAAGCGCCCCTCGCGCTCCTTGTCTATTACGTCGCGGTAGATCTGCCCGGTGGTGATGGAGTTGGCCCGTGAGAGAGGGGCCGAGGTGAAGCGCGCGTAGTTGCCCAGATCCAGGTCGGTCTCGGCCCCATCATCGGTGACGTAGACCTCGCCATGCTGGTAAGGGCTCATAGTGCCCGCGTCCACGTTGATGTAAGGATCGATCTTGATCATGCGCACGTTCAGGCCGCGACGCTCGAGCAGGCAACCGATGGAAGAGGCAGCCACCCCTTTACCCAATGAAGAGCAGACGCCGCCGGTGACGAAAATGAGCTTCTTCATGGGATTTCATTATCCCCTGTAGCCGGAGGGCGAGTCAAGGCGCAGCGCCCCGGAAGGCTCCCTTCCGCGGCCGTTCGGTCGGCCCTCCCTTGCAGCTGGGGCCCGAATGATGGAAAATCAGGCAAGAGCCATGGCAGAAGACACCCTCGTCGAAGCCGAGATATGGTCAGTCGCCCGCACGGATCAGGGCAACGCGGTTCTCATCCGCCCGATCGGGTCGGATGTGGCCGTGCCCATCTTCATAGGTCCCCTGGAGACCCAGTCCATCGTCATCGGCCTGGGCGGGGTTCAGGTGCCGCGCCCCCTCACTCACGACTTGGCCATGGAGATCATCAGGCGCTCGGGGCGGGCGGTAGCGCGTGTTGAGATCTGCGACCTAAAAGAAGGCACCTTCTTCGCGCGCCTGGTCCTTTCCGGGCCGGCCGGCGAGGAGCTCATCGATTCGCGCCCCTCGGACGCCCTGGCCCTGGCCGTGCGCGCGGGTTGCCCGGTCTTCATCGCCGAGCACGTGGTGGAGGAAGCCGGCGTTCCCACAGACCTCATGTCCCCGGACGCCATGTCCAAGGCCTCGCCACTCAAGGACCTGGGCCCGGAGGGCTTGAGCGGCAACGCTCTGCCCAAGATCGCCGGCGCCGGAGACATCAACACCGCCGCGCCCGGCGGGCCCCTGGGCGAGGAGCGCCGAAGACTATCAGAGGAGCTAGCCCGGGCGGTGGAGGCCGAGGACTACGAGCGTGCGGCCATCCTGCGCGACCGCCTAAGGGAACTGGAGGACGAGCTCTAGCCTCATCGCATCCTAGAATGTCATGCGCACGTACTCGCGTTCGGACTTGTGCCGCATCTTGAGGTATAGGGTCCGGTCGGCGCGCGAGTAGAGGTAACCCGAAGCGTTGTAACGGTCGAAGGCCGGGTCGGGGTTATAGGGTATCTCGTAGAGGCGCATGAGCACGATGGGCTTGAGGCCGAATACCGCCATGTAGTGTGTCGCGCCTACCGGCCATTCGGCTGATATGGCTGCCTGGGTTGCCCCCCACTCCACGGCTATCCGCGGCGAGCAACTCAGAATCCAAGTTCCCCGACCTTCCTCCCGGAAGAGGCTGCGCGCCCGGGGGTACCAGGCATTGTCATAAATGCGTCCGTAGACCGCCTCGGGCGGGATGAGGCCGGAGGCCTCCGCGGCCTTGCCGCCGGCCAAGACGACGCGCTCAGGGAGGAAGCCCGATTGGTCGGCCATGCTGAGGATAGCCGCCACCAAGGCCCGCCCTGTCCCGGCCAGGGTATCGTCCTCGCGGAAGGCCCCGATGCGGATGAGAGCCGCCCCGGCGCGCAACTGTAAAGCCGCATCGGTCTGCCCCTGGCCCAGGTCCAGGAAGGCTCCCTGCTCGGCCCGTACGATAGCCGCCTCGAGCACTGCCAGGGCGGCCTGCTCCAGGCGGGCGAAGGGATTCTCGGCCTGGGGGAAATAGCCCTCCGCGTCGGCCATGCAAATCAGAATCCCGGCGGCTGTCTGAATCCCCAGGCCCTCGGCATCAAGGTTCGCCGCCAGGGACAGGAGGGGTTCAAGGAGGGCCGGCTGGCGGTCAACGCAGAAATGCAGGATATCCGGCTCGAGGAGAATGCCCGGATCCTTGGCGGCCAGCCGGGCGCCAATCCGTACCGCGGCTTGGGCGTCGGCGGCCAGGAGGGCCCGGCCCTTGACGATGATGTCGCCCAAGTAGACCGCCGTGAGCCAGCCCAGACCCTCCGCGCGGGCCTTGGCCAGGGAGGCCCCCATGGGCCTGATGGCGGGGTAGACATCGCGCCTGAGAGCCTCGGCTATCAGGACCGCCAGGGCCTGTTCACTGAACGAGACACTCGCTCCCGCGCTCCAGCCCAGGGCTTCGGGGCGGTATCGGTCGCGCGAGAGGCCGCTCCATACATGCTCGGCCCATGCGTCCAGGGAGGCCCGCCAGTCGCGCTCAGGCATGGAGGGGACTGCGGCGGCCCCCTCGGCGCGAGAGACGGTCCGGCCGGGCTTGCGCACCGCGGCCAGGGAGAAGGCGTTACGCCGCTCGCCCAGGACAAGGACATAGCGCTCGGCATCCAGGCGCGAGCCCTCGGGCAGCCCCAGGGTATAGGTGCCTGACCTGGCCCGCACGCTCAGGCGCTCGCCCAGGTTGGCCTGGAAGGAGGCCCCGGACAGGGAATAGGGAAGAGAAACGCTGCGAACCCCTGAATTCCCAAAGAGGGTATGGATGGAGAAGGTGGAGCCCTCCGCGTCACTCTCGAAAACGATGGTCGCCCCGCCTTCCAGGGTCAGACTCACTGCTCGCTCGGACATGGTCCATGACAGGGGGGCCAGGACACCGCCCGTCCCGTCAGCCATGGTCACGGCCAGGGGGCGGCCGCGGCCGAAGCTGAAACCGATGCCGCTGAAGTCCAGGTTAAGGGAGAGGGGGAAGCCCTGCTCGCCCTCCGGCAGGCGGATGCCCGTGATGGAAAGAGCGCCGGCCTGGGCCTTGAACCGGTCCCGACCGGAAAACTGCACCAGGACGATGAGGAGGAAGCCCGCCAGGTAGGCCAGGGCGGCGATCAAGGCCCTGCGGGCCACAGTGAAGCACGCCATCGCCGGGCAGTGTAGCCGCTGAGGGCCGGCCTGCGCAACACGCCGTCGCCTTCGCGGCACGCTGCCAGCGGCCGTGTCTTCCCGCAGCACCCGCATGAGCTCGCCAAGCTTGCCAAAGGCCGATGATACGGCTACTATTGCCGCGCCATGCCGAGCGCGATCCACAGCCCCAGCCCGTCCCGGCTCCGCGCGCCCGCCGTAGGCGCCCTCACGCCGGTATGCGCGACCCTACTTCTGGCATCCTGCCTGGCCACCGGCCCCGTCTCGCCGTCTTTTTCTCCGCCCCCCTCCCCAGCAGCCTCCGCCGGGCCCGGCCCTGTCCGCACCGATATCGCCGCCGCCGAGGTCGAGAGGGCTGGGATCCTCCTGGAGACGGATTCCCTTTCCGAGGCCGAGAAGGCCATCACCGCGGCCTCGGAGGCTTCCGGCGGAGATCCGGCCATAGTACTCCTGCGCGCCGCCATCCTCCTCTCGGAGGGCCGCGTCCCGGAGGCCCGCAGCATCGCCCAGGGCGTCCTGAAGGCTGACCCCGCCAATGCCGAGGCCCTCTATCTTCTCTCCGCGGCCGCCTGGTGCGAGAACGACCCGGTCGAGCGCAGGAAGTACTTGGACCTGGCCCTGCAAGCCGACCCGCGCCACGCCCAGGCCCTGGCCGACTACGGCGACATCCACTACCAGGCCAAGGCCTATCCCCAGGCCGAGCGCAGCTACAAGGCCGCCCTGGCCTCGGAATCGCGCAACGTCGACGCCCTCTTGGGCATGGGCCGCCTGGCCCTGCGCGCGGGCGACTACCCACAGGCCCAGGATTACCAATCCCGGGCCATCCAGGCTAACCCCAGCCTCTCGGTGGCCTGGGCCGAGCGCGCCCGCACGCGCTACTACGCCGGCGATTACCAGGGCTCCATCGCCGACTCTCTGGAGGCCTCCCGCCTCTCTCCGGACGATCCCTGGAACTACATCGAGCGAGCCCGAACCTACCTCGACACGGGCATGCGCGCTGAAGCCGTGCAGGATTTCAGCGAGGCTATCCGCCTGGATCCGGACTATTACCTTCCCTACGTCATGCGCGCCGGCATCCTTGAAGAGGAAGGCCAGGACGCCCAGGCCCTGGCGGACTACCAGGCCGCCGCGCGGCTCTTCCCGGACTACTACTACGCCTTCGAATCCATCGGCGTCCTGGGGATGAAGCTGGAGCGCTGGGAGGATGCCGCGGCCGCCTTCCAGGAGGCCTTCCGCCGCTCGCCCCAGGAATGCGAATACGCCATCCTTGCGGCCAACGCCTGGCTCAGGGCCGGCAAGCCCAAGCAAGCCCGCGCCCTGGCCGAATCGGCCCTCCCCAGCATCGACCGCGAAAAGTACGACGCCCAGTACCTGGTGCTAAGGCTCTTCATGGAGAATGGCGACTCCAGCCAGGCCGAGCTCAGCGTCATGGCAATGAAGAAGCTCGACGACCGGGCCCTGATGGTCTTCTTCCTCGCCGAGTACTGGAAGCTGCGCGGCAAGGCCGACCTGGCCCTCAAGTACCACCAGTACGTCCGCGACATGGGGCGCAAGGGCAGCTTCGCCGACCGCCTGAACGAGATCGAGGCCGAACGGGGGATCTTGAATGGCTGACCAATCGGCTTCCGGCGGTTCGCGCCGGCTGGTATCCCTGCCCTCGGGGCGGGAGATCATCCTGGTCGGCACGGCCCACGTCTCGGCCAAGAGCGTCGATGAGGTGCGCGAGGCAATCCACGCCGAGCGGCCCGACCGGGTCTGCGTGGAGATTGATGCCGGGCGCTACCGCACCCTCACCCAGCGACAGGACTGGAACTCCCTGGACATCGTCAAGGTTGTCAAGGGAGGCAAGGCCTTCCTCCTCCTGGCCAACATGGTGCTGTCCTCCTTCCAGCGCCGCATGGGCGCCTCCATGGGCATCCAGCCGGGCGACGAGATGAAGGCCGCCGTGGAGGCCGCCCAGGAGCTGGGCATCCCCTGCCACTTCTCGGACCGGGAAGTCCAGGTCACCTTGAGGCGGGCCTGGGGGCGCTCCAACTTCTGGAACCGCAGCAAGCTCCTGGCGGCCCTGGTCTCGTCGGCCTTCTCCTCGGAGAAGCCGGACGCTGAGGAGATCGAGCGCCTCAAGGACAGGAGCGCCATAGACGGCATGATGGGCGAGCTGGCCGATTATTTGCCGAAGGTTAAGGAAGTCCTGATCGATGAGAGAGATCGATACCTGGCGACGCGCATCTGGGAATGCGGCCCGGGGCGCAGCCTGGCCGTCCTGGGCGCCGGTCACCTCCCGGGCGTGGAAGCATGGCTGCGCAAGCTGGACGCGGGCCAGGCCACGGCCGACGTCTCTGATCTGGAGGAGCTGCCCAAACCATCCGCGGCGGGGAAAATAGCGGCCTGGGTTGTACCGGTTCTCCTGGTCGGTCTCTTTGCAGCCGGCTTCTTCCTCAAGGACTGGAATTTCTCCCGGGATAACCTCCTCACCTGGCTGGCCCTCAACTGTGGCGGAGCGGCCCTGGGGGCCATAGCCGCCCTGGCCCATCCCCTGACCGTTCTGGCGGCCCTCGTCACCGCCCCCCTGGGCACCATGACCTACCTCTCCGTGGGGGTCTTCGCCGGCTTGGCCGAGGCGGCCCTGCGCAAGCCCCGGGTGGAGGACCTGGAGCGCCTGCCTGAGGACATCTCCAGCCTGGCCGGCTTCTGGCGAAACCGCGTCACGAAGGTCTTGATCGTCTTCCTCTTCTCATCCCTAGGCGGGGCCATAGGCAACTTCATCTCCCTTGGAAGGATCTTCAGCCGCTTCTTCTGAACCCTCCTTGCCCCTCCCAGGAGGAGGGGGCTATCATCGACGCCATGAAGAAGCAAAGAAATCCGCGGATCCACAGCGATGGCGCGACCGCCCTCGCCGCCCTCCTGGCCCTCGGCCTGGCATCCTGTCAGGGGAAACCCCTCACCCAAGCCGATCTTCCCGGCCTGGCCGGGGTCTGGGCCGGCGACCTGACCGTCCCCGGGGGCGCGAGCCTGCCCACGATCCTCAGGATCACCACCGACAGCGCTGGAGCCTACGCGGCCGACATCGAAAGCCCTACCCAAGACCAGCGGCGCTACCCGGCCGCCTCAGTGAGACTGACACGCGGGAAACTGCACTTATCCATCCCCGTCCTCAACGCCGAGTACCTGGCCAGCTACGAGGTCTCATCCGACACCATCTCCGGAACGTGGCGCCAGCGCGGCACCTCCCTGCCCTTGAGCCTCTCACGCCGTCCCGCGGATTACGCCTTCAGACGTCCTCAGGAGCCCCTCCCGCCCTATCCCTACGAGGTGAGAGAACTGCGCTTCAGGAACGAGGCGGCTAGTATCGATCTGGCGGGCAGCCTCTCTGTGCCATCCGGAACGCCCAAGGGAGGCCTGGTCCTCGTATCAGGCTCGGGAGCCCAAGACCGCGACGAGAGCATCATGGGCCACAAGCCCTTCAAGCTCCTGGCTGATTGGCTGGCCCGGGCCGGTTGGGCCGTCCTACGCTACGACGATCGCGGGACGGGCGCCTCGGGCGGGACATTCACGGGGGCGCGTACGGCGGACTTCGCCCAGGACGCGGGCGCCGCCCTGGCGGCCCTACGCGCCTCAGGGGCAGCCGGCCAGGGCCCAGCGGGCATCCTGGGACACAGCGAGGGCGCCCTGATAGCCGCCCTGCTCGCCTCCGGCCAGGCCGGCGCGGGCCCGGCCCCGGACTTCTGCGTCCTCCTGGGAGGGCCGGTCATGCGCGGCGACCAGCTCCTCCTCCTCCAGAGCCGGGCCATCATGAAGGCCATGGGCCAGCCCGAGCTGGCCATAGAGGCCGCCGCGCGCATCAACGCCCGGGCCTACGCCCTGGTCATGGAGAAAGCCGGCCAGCCCGGCCTGGAGCGCGAGCTCAAGGCCCTCCTTCGGAAGAGCGGCCTCTCCGGCAAAAACCTGGACGCTCAGGCCGGCAGTCTCCTGGATCCCTGGTTCGTCTCCTTCCTGGCCCTCGATCCGGCCCCCCTGTGGCGGGAGTCCTCCCTGCCCGTCCTGGCCCTCTACGGGAGCCTGGACACCCAGGTGCCGGTCCCGGAAAACCCGGAGGCCATGCGCGCCTTGCTGGCGCAAGGGGGGAATCCATTGTCGAAGGTATTAGTCCTGGAAGGCTTGAACCACCTTTTCCAGAAAGCCCGCAGCGGAGCTCCCGCGGAATACGGCTCAATCGACATGACCCTGGACGATTCTCTGAAGAGCGCCCTCCTGGACTGGCTCGCGCGGCTGTGAGGGCGGAGAAGGCCACCCAAAGCGATATATCCGGTTCGCCAGAGAACACTGGATCACTTCCAAGAGGCAGAGACCTTCTTTCAGTCTCATGTCCCGAAACCCCTCATCCCTCCGCGCTATCCGCTTCCGCAGGGGGACGGGGCGCCGCGGCGCGCGGAGGGGGCCTATCCAGAAGGCCCTTGGCAATGAAGGCCGGGTAGGAGCCCTTGCGGGCGTTGGCCCCGAAGAGGAACTGCCTGATGACCAGGCCGTCTATCACCGAGAGAATGAAGGCGGCCTTCTCCTTGCGCTTGCGCATGATGTTGAGGCGCTGGAATTCCTTGACGATCAGAACGCTCCAGGCTCGATAGCGCATGGCCACGCGCTTGCGTACGGCGCGGTTGCCGCGGGCGGCCTCCTGCATGAGGTGGGCGTGCACTCCCCCGCGCATCTTGTCGGTCAGAACCATTTCAAAAAGCTGTTGGAGAATGGACCGAGGATCATTCAGGCTGCGGTCCCGGATGAGGCGCACGAAGTCCGCCGTGACCGCGTCCATATGCCGGTCGGTGATCGCCAGGAGAAGATCCTGCTTCGTGGGGAAATAATAATAGAGCGTGCCGCGCGAGAGCTTGGTCTTGAGGGCTATGTCCATCAGGCTGGTATTGTCCACGCCACGGCGCGAGATGAGGCGCTCGGCCGCCCTGAGGATCTGCTCGCGGACGTCATGTCCGGGTTTGGTGGATGCCATCTGTCGAACTCGGCTCAGCTTACATGACAGCTATTCCTCACGCAACCCGCCACTCAGCCAGGACGACTTGTCGGTCAATCGACCGACAAAAAGGCTTGCCATACTTCACAAGGGATGTTATCCTAGTCTCCAGTCGGTCGGTCGACCGACATATACGAGGCTTATTGTCATGCCATATTGAATTGGCATCGCATCGATATGGAGGAAGAAGACATGAAAAAGCATTCCGCCTGGGACTTCCTAGATGAATTCCGCGGTTGCGCCTTTTCCGGGGAATGGCCGACCCTGCCTCAGCTCTTCGAGATAAGCGCGACGCGCTACCCAGACAGGCCCGCCTTCACTATCTACGAGAGCGGCCGGATCTCCCTGAGCTATTCCCAGGCCCTGGCCCAGATCAAGCGTGTGGCCGGCCGCCTAGCCGAGCTCAAGGCAAAGCCGGGCACCCTGATAGCCCTCACCGGGAAAAATTCCCCGGAATGGGCGGTGGCCTACTTCGCCATTCTCTTCGCCGGCTGCACTGTGGTGCCGATAGACCACCAGCTCCGCAAGGAGGAGGTGGAGAATCTGGTGCGCGCCTCGGGCGCCCGCTTCCTCTTCTGCGACGAGGAAAAATACGATTCAATAGATACCGCTTCCCTGGGCCTGGAGGCTAAATTCTCCCTGCACCCGGACAAGCCTGGATACGTCTACGGGCTCTCCGGAAACTACGCCCTAGCCGACGCCCAGGCCCGCACGGTGGACGAGCATGATCTGGCGGCGGTTATGTACACCTCGGGCACTACCGGGGACCCCAAGGGCGTCATGCTGAGCCATGCCAATCTTGTCTCGGACTGCTTCTTGTCGCAGGCCAACCTGAACATCATGGCCACGGACGTCTTCTACGCCCTCCTGCCCATCCACCATGCCTACACCATGCTGGCGGTCTTCATAGAAGCCGTGTCGGTGGGCGCGGAGATCGTCTTCGCCAAACGCCTGGCCATAGCCCAGATCCTCAAGGATCTGCGCGAGGCCCACGTGACCATGTTCCTGGGCGTGCCTATGCTCTTCAACAAGCTCCTGGCCGGCATCATGGGCAAGATCAAGGAGAAGGGAAGGCTGGCCTACGGCCTGATCCGCTTCCTGATGCTCGTCTCCGGGGCGGTCAAGCGACTGACCGGCATCAATCCCGGCAAACGCATCTTCCATTCCATTTTGGAAAAGGCCTCCCTCTCCAGCCTGCGCATCTGCATCTCAGGCGGCGGCCCCCTGGCGCCCTCGGTCTTCGCCGACTACAACCGCCTGGGCCTGGACTTCATCCAAGGCTATGGGCTCACCGAGACGTCGCCCATACTGACCCTCAACCCGGTCGAGCGCTACAAGCCCACCTCGGTGGGCAAACTGATCCCGCGGGCGGCGATGCGCGTCCTGGACCCGGACGCCTCGGGCAACGGCGAGCTGGTGGTTAAAGGCCCGATGGTCATGCGTGGCTATTACAAGAACGAGGCCGCCACACGGGAAGTCTTCACCGAGGACGGCTGGTTCCGCACCGGCGACGTGGGGCACCTGGACCGCGAGGGCTACGTCTACCTGTCCGGGCGCGCCAAGAACCTGATCGTCACAGAGGGCGGCAAGAACGTCTATCCGGAGGAGATTGAGAACGCTTTCCAGCTCTACCCCGAGATCGAGCAGATCATGGTGCGCGGCTTCCTCGCGGACGCGGCCATGAAAACCGAGGGCATAGAGGCCCTGATCTTCCCCTCCAAGGAATTCTTCGAGGCCCAGGCCGCCAAACTGGGCCAGGCCATTAGCAAGGCCCTGGTGGACGGGCGTATAGCCGAGATCCTGGCAGAGGTGAACGCGCGCCTCCTGCCCTATCAGCGCATCGGCCGTTTGACCACCCTGGACAGGCCCCTGGAAATGACAACCAAGAAGACGGTCAAGCGCTTCCAGGTCAAGGCCGATCCGGCTTGAGAATACCCAAAAGCTTGAGAGTATTCAGGAGCCTGATAGTACTCAGGCCAGGAACATGAGGGCCGCGCCTCCCGCGGCCATGAGGGCGCCCAGGATGTCGCGCGGCTTGATGCGCTCCTTCAAGAAGATGGCCGAAAAGGGGACAATGAGGACGGGCGTGAGCGACATCAGGGCCGACGCCACGCCGGCCTTCGTGCGCGACACCGCCAGGAGGGACAGGCTCATCCCCGCCACCAGACCGGACAGTGCCCCCAGGGCCGTGAAGGCCATGCCCCGCCTATCTTTAGCACCCGCCAGAACCGCCGGCCACTTTCCAGTCAGGATGTAGAGGAGGCAAAAGCCAAGGGCCCCGGCCGCCACGCGGATCTGCGAGGCACCCAGGACCGGGTAGGCCAGTCCATCGCCCATATCCATCCCGCGCTTGCTCAGGATGAGACCCAGGGCCTGGCCGGCCGCCCCGCCGATGCGCGCTAATCCATCTATGCTCCATCCTGGCCCGGGGCGCCCCGCCTGGGCAAGCCATGGGCCCGGGGCAGCCCCCGGGCGAGTTGCGCCGCAGGCGGTACGGTAGTATGCTTAGGAACCATGAGGGAAGAAGGTAGGGACCGCCGGGCATATCCACGCTTCCACGCCAGCCTCTTCATCAGCCTGGGAACAGGCGATGAGCGGGCCCTGTCCGCCAAGGGCATCGACATCAGCCGGGGCGGCCTGCTCTGCTCCGTTGAGGAGGAGGTGGAAGCCCCCTCCGACGTGGTAGCCATGATCAACATTCCCGGGGCCTACCCCATCGAGGCCGAAGCCAAAGTCCTGAGACGCAGCAAGGTCCCCGCTGGCTGGGAACTAGCGATTTCCTTCGTCCGCCTGCGCGAAGACGACATTCCCGTCCTGGAGCAGTATCTCCTCAGCCTGGATCGATAGCCTGAACGGACAGGGTCCCCGCGACCATTGCCCTTATAAAGCCGACCTTCCGCCATAATGCCGCCGCAATGAATCCCTAGGCTGGGCCTGCCGGGGAGACGGGCCACCTCCTCCCGCCTCCCCGGCGAAAGGCGGTCCGAGCATGGTCATCACACGCGGCGTCGGTAAATCAATACTATACGGCGGCTTGATCCTCCTTCTCATCCAGGGGGCCCGAGCCCTCGTCTACCGTGGCCTCATCCTCATCCTGCCTTGGTTGGCCCAACGCCCGCTAGCGGCTCGAGCCCTGGTGTTCTCGATCATGGCGGCCGGCTTCTGCCTGGCCGCGCGGCCCTCACCGGCCGCCCTGGGCCTGGTGCCGGCGCGCAGGAAGTCCGGCCGACGGCTCGGCTGGCTGACGGGGATTCTATGGCTCATGGCCGTGGGCAGCTCGGCCTACTTCGGTCCCGGCATTCTCCTCGAGAACCTGATAGACGCAGGCCTCATACCCTTGACCGAAGAATGCCTCTTCCGCGGCTTCCTCTGGGGCGCCATCGAAGAGGCTTGGCCCGGGTCTGCGGAAGAGGGCGGAGAACGCGCGGGGACATGGGCAGCCCTTATCACCACCACCATCCTCTTCGGCCTTTGGCACCTGGGCTATGCCGACATGGTGGTCGACAACCTTGGCGGCCGCGCCGCCCTGCCCGCGGTGATGGGCACGAAGGTCCTGATCGGCCTGTGCGTAGGGCTGTTAGCCGGGGCCGGGCGGGCTCTCTCCGGATCGGCCTGGCCTGCCATCTTCCTCCACGGCCTCTGGAACGTCTTCGGCCGCTAGGGTCGGCGCTTCCCCTCGGGCAAGCCGATGCATTATCATAAGGGCGTGAAGATACCCACATACCCGGATTTCGCGCCCATCGACATCCGCATGCGCGAAGAGCTCTACCCGGCCCTGAACATGCTCACCGAGGGCATCTCGGAATTCACCTTCTCCGGCCTGTACCTTTTCCGCGACTCCTACCAGTATAGAATCTCGCGCATCCCCAGGGCGACCTTCGTCATCTCCGGGCAGAAGGCCGGCAAGACCTTCTTCTACACCCCCTGCTGCGTGCCTGAGTGCGCCAAGGTGGGCGAGCTCCTGGAGTCCCACGACTACTACCGCCATCTTTCGGATCTACAGATCCAGGAGCACCGCATCCGCCTGGAGTGCAACAGCCTGTCCATCTTCGAGGACCGCGACCAGTTCGACTACCTCTACGAGCGCAAGGACCTGGCCGAGCTGTCCGGCAAGCACTACCACAAGAAGCGCAACCTGGTGAACGCCTTCCTGGCCTCCTATTCCTACGAACAGAAGCCCCTGGACCGCTCCACCCTCCCAGACGCCCTGGCCGTCCTTGACGCCTGGCGCGAGCGGCGCGGCGAGGGCGATTACAAGGCCGCCCGCGAGGGCTTGGAGCTCTACTCAATCCTGGAGCTTCGCGGCGCCGTCTACTACGTTGACGGCAAGGCCGCCGCTTATTGCTTGGGCGAGTCCCTGGCCAAGGGCCGGATGTTCGCGGTGCATTTCGAGAAAGCCGTGGACGACTACAAGGGCATCTATCAGTTCATCAACCAGGCCTTCGCCCAAGCCCTGCCATCGCACTTCAAGCTGATCAACCGCGAGCAGGACCTGGGCGACGAGGGGCTGAGGCAGGCCAAGATGACCTACCGCCCCTCGGGCTTTGTCAGGAAATACAAGGCCCTGAAGAAGGCCGCCAGCCAGGCCGCCATAGCCGAGGGCGCCCTGCCCGTGAACCGCTGCCTCCAGGGAGACCTCTGCCACCAGGAGCTGGAACCCGCCAGCTGAGGCGAACCCCGCCTGCAAATCTTGGCGGCTGGGTACTGACAGCCCATCGGCCCGCGGCCTCCCAAGCTGGAGAAGTCCTTTACCTGGGGATATATTTCCGGGTATCTCCAGAATCGGGAGGTTTCAGTATGAAGAAAATCGTCATCGTCGCCCTGGCCCTGGCCCTATGCGCCGGCGCCTCGGCGGCTGAGGAGGCCGAAGAAGGCGATTTCCGCGTCGACCTTGGCCTAGGTGCCGACATCTGCCTGGCCGGGTTCTATCCTTGGACAAACCTGAACTTCGTGTGGAAACCCGATCTCCTCGGCCTGGGAGCAGGCGTTGAGGCCTATATAGGCGTCAACGATGCGCGCGACGCCTGGCTGGCCCCCTACCTGCGCCTGGAGCTGGGCATTCTCTACCTGGCCGGTGGCCCGGCATTCCTCCTCACTCCGCTGGACCGTAGCGCCTTCATCCTCATCGAGATGGAACCGAACTTGGGAGCCTACCTGCGCCTCGGCCTGGCCAAGGCCTTCCTCCCCCTCGGCCCGGGGAAGCTGGGCTTCGACGCGCACCTGGGCTTTTCATCGGCCCCCATACCCATACCGGACGCGGATAATTGGCTCGGGGCGATTGTCGCGGCCATGGCCGCGGTGTACGTGGACATCTTCGCCAGCATCAAGCTGGGCGGCGGCCTGACTTACTCAATCTCCTTCTAGCGCCAGGCCGGCCGGGCGGGGACTCCGGTCTTAAGCCTTGAGCTCGAAGAGATTCTCCACTATGAAGGCCGTCAGCTCGCTGGCCATGCGCTCGTGCACGTCCAGGCGCGGGTGCGAAGGCCAGTAGGCCTTGAAGATGTAGCGCAGGGCACCCGGGTCGGTCGCCTTTATCTGGGCGAAGGCAGCGTCGAAGGCCGCCATCAGGGCTGGACTCTCGCGCGGGCCCAACATGCCCCCCAGGGCGCAGATCATCCGCGCGCGCGGGTAGCGGGCCTTGATTCCCGATACCAGCTCCACGTAGCGTTGCGTAAAATCGGGCGGGAAGGGCTTCCATTGGGAGTCCGGGAAACCGTGGTCGTTCTGGCCAAGGTTGATCACCACGATATCCGGATGGGGGCCGGAGAAGTCCCAGGCCGGCCCGGCCGGGTCCACATAGAGCCTGTCCCATATCTGCCGCATCACCCGCGGGTCCCAGCTCTCGCACAGCCCTATCCCGGAGATCGAGATCGACACGGCTTCGGCCCCCAGGTTGCGTGCGGTGATGGCCCCGTAGGAGCGGAAGTGGTTGTGGGTGGAGAGGTCATCGTACTGGTCCATGCCGGGATCCTCGTCGCAGGCTCCGGCGGTGATCGAATCCCCATAGAATTCGATGCGGAGCTTTCGCCGCTCCGGCTTTGGACCGATATCGGCCCCGGGCTCGAGGAGGAGGCCCAAGAAGGGGGTCTGGCCCATGGAAGCCTCGCTGCGCTTGTAGAGGACCAAGCTGTGCAGTCCCTCCGGAAGGCGCAGCTCGGGAGCGTAGGCCCCGCCCCCCTCGTCAACCTTGATGACATGGACCTGGTCATCGATGATGGCGTTGAAGTAATTGCGCTCCCGGGGCTTGCCGAAGAGGAAGCCGATGCGCCTTCCGCTGAATGTGCAGCGGAGCTCCGTGCCCTGCCAGATCAGGACAGGCGCCGCCCTATCGCTCCAGTCGATGCGCCCAGTCCACTCGAGGCCGGGGTGATCCGGCGGCACGAGGATTGAGCCTTGGGGTCTGGCTTCAAGGCGGGGCATGAATATCAAGGACATGGGACGCTCCTCTTCATAAGATCAGCCCATTCTATACCAATAACAAAAGCTAGAGTATAGAAGACCGTCCAATGGCTTTTTCACCCATCCAGAACCACGCCGGCGTGGTGCATAAACCGTCAGCCGGCGGAGCGAACAGCTGGCACATAGGAGGCGAGCTGGCGCAGCCTCCTCCAGCTGCCCATAACGCATGTTCTGTTTAGCCCCGTAGCCACGATGGCGCGGTCGCGAAAGCGACCAAGTCCATCAATTCCGCTCGCCAACAGCGCGCAGCGTTGATGGCGGAGGGGCGGCCTACGGGGTATTAGTCGCTCGCTCTTCGAAAATGACTATCCCTGAATTTTTCGATTAATGGAATCAAAAAACTAGGCATGGTTTCCTGATCGCTTGTGTCTATCACTCCGAATTTATGAATGGACCGTGCATACTCGTAGGTCGACCTCTCACTGAAATAGCCGATTCCAATTTCATTTTTTCGATCAAAGAAATAAATTATATCCAAATCTTCGCTTACGATATACAAGATGCTTGAATTGAAAATAAGAGCATCAGCAGGGGATCCTCCCGGATCAGCGTTTAGCGCTGCGATGTATTCCTTAAAGGACAAATCCCGGCTAATTGATATTACTGGAAGCCTATTGAATGACTTGAAAAAATAGCTGAATGGATTAGGTTCAGCTACGAGCAGATAGAATATTTCTGTGGTCGTTCTTTCCATCAGACCCTTAATCACACTAAAAAGATCCTCCGAAAAAACTGTCTCAAAATCGAATAGAATAGCATACTCATACTTATCGGCCAAAACTTTCTGGGGGAAGTCTTCTCCTGTAAGAATCTTTTCAATACGATCAAGTAACTTATTGAATTCCACTTTATTTATTTCTTTCACGGGGCAACTCCTAGTCTGATTTTCAATGCTGCTTGTCCATCTACAATCATCAATGCGCTAGGCCCACCCGTCGAGGCAGCTTGAGGATAAACAGAGTATGTTGTTCCGCCCCTGGAGAGTATTGTTACGGAGCCATCTTTGCTTAATGCTTTAGTGAATCCATTCTCAACAAGGTTATCAATAAAACTCTGCGGTGGTACATCTGTGGCAATATTCCTAAGTCTACTACCAGCTTTTGTAACATCCGTATACAGCGAACTTGCTACCTTTGCCTCACTCCCAGCGGCATTTACGACCCTGGAAGAGGTTTCCGCGCTGGAAGGGCTTATAGTGCAGTTCGCTATATGAATAGAGTGTTCAAGAAAGGCAGCTTGTAGAGCAAAGGGAGCACGGCATGCGATTATGATGGCCAGAAAGACGAGTCGCCTCATGCTTTATTTCTCATTCCTCGTACACGTCCTTCCGATGTCCGACCGTTACCGCAACGATAACCATGAGCTCATCCTCAATCTTGCAAATGACCCGGTAATCACCAATACGATAGCGCCACAAGCCCCTTTTATCTCCCATCAGCGCCTTGCCTTTATTTCTAGGATTCTCCAAAGGGGCTATTTCATCTTCAAGATAATCGAGAATCAAGGCCTGCCATTTTTTATCGAGCCTTTGAAGTTGCTTTCCCGCTGTCTCCGTGAATTCAACGTTCCAGGCCAAGTTCTTTTCTCATCTCGTCTAAGGACTTCCGGGGTTCGTTCCGTTCAAGAACAGCTAAAGCCAAAAGGTAGTCTTCTCTCTCTTCGAGAAAGCTTACTATCGCCTGTTTGACGTAATAGCTCTTGCTACGGCCAGTCTCGCGGGCCAAGTTTGTGAGCTTCTCTTCAATACTGGAATCAAGACGAACAGCCAGCATAGCAGCCTCCTGTATAACAAGTATAACATCCTCCTTTTAATAATTCAATCACTTTGAACAGCCAAAACAGCCTTCCATTCCCTGAGTACCTCCGTCTTGAGGCATTCCAGTGCTTGCCGGTATGTGTCGTTTACTTCCCGGTAGAGGCCGTTCGCTCATGGTTGATAGTTCTTGAATATCCGATAGAGGTCTCCACCTGGACCAGCGGATAGCGAACCGTGATTTCAATGCTGGTGTAACCCAGGAGCTCCGACACCGTGCGCACATCGGCCCCGGCCTCAAGGAGGTGGGTAGCGCAGGAATCCCGGATGAAGAAAAGAGCCGCCCTTTCGGGCGGCCCTCGTCTACGTGCGACTACCGATGCGGTATTACTTGCCCATCAGCTGCTGGAAGAGGGGCATGAGATGGGTATTGGCGATGACCGGGGCGAAGAGGGTGGAGACCAGGGACATCACGGTGATCAGGGTGTTAATGGAGGGGCCGGCGGTGTCCTTGAAGGGGTCGCCCACGGTGTCGCCCACCACGGCGGCCTTGTGGGCGTCGGAATTCTTGCCGCCCTCATTGCCGGACTCAACGTACTTCTTGGCGTTATCCCAGAGGCCGCCGGAGTTGGACATGAAGAGGGCGAAGACGATGCCGACGAAGATGGCTCCGCCCAGGAGGCCGCCCAGGGCCTCGGGCCCGAGGAGGAAGCCGACCGCCAGGGGGATGACCACGGCCAGGACGGCCGGGAGGATGAGGGCCCTCAGGGCGCCGTCGGAGGCCATGCCCACGCAGCGGGCGTAGTCGGGGGTCTCGGTGCCCTTGAGGATGCCGGGCTTGTCCTTGAACTGCCTGCGGATCTCCTCGATCATGCGGAAGGCGTTCTTATTGACGGCCAGCATCAGCAGGGCCGAGAAGACGGGCGGGATGAAGCAGCCCAGGAGGATGCCGCCCAGGACCAGGGGATTGGTCAGGGACAGGTCCAGGACCAGGCCGCCGGGCAGGTAGCGCTCGATGACCTCGCGGTAGGCGGTGAAGAGGGCCAGGACGGTCAGGGCCGCGGCGCCGATGGCGAAGCCCTTGGTGATGGCCTTGGCGGTGTTGCCGGCGGAGTCAAGGACGTCGGCGGTATCCACCACGGATTCGTCCATGCCGGACATCTCGGCCACGCCCTTGGCGTTGTCCACGATGGGGCCGTAGGCGTCGTTGGAGACCACCACGCCGGTCAGGGAGAGCATGCCCACGGCGGCGATGCCCACGCCGTACACGCCCGAGAGACCGAAGGCCTCGGCCACGAAGTAGGCGGTGATGGAGGCGGCCACGATGCCGACGATGGAGGGCACCATGGAGATGAGGCCGTAGCTCATGCCGTTGAGGATGGTCAAGGCCGGGCCGGACTTGGAGATAGCCGCGGTCTTGCGCACCGGCCTGAAGGAATCGTCGGTGAAGTAGTCGGTGGTGAAGCCCATGATCACGCCGATGGCCAGGCCGGAGACGGTGGCCACAAGGGCGCCGATGTTGAGCTTGAAGACCAGGAAGACCACCGTGGCGATGACGGCGAAGATCAGGCAGGAGACCACCGTGCCCATGTTGAGGGCCGTGCCGGGCTTGCCCTTCTTGCCCACCCGCACCAGGTTCACGCCCAGGAGGCTGGAGACGATGCCGATGGAGCAGAGGATCAGGGGCAGGATCTCGAACATGACCCTGTCGGCCGGGGAGCCGCCGAAGACGGCGGTGGCGCCCAGGAGCATAGCGGCCACGGCCGAGGCCACGTAGGAGTCGAAGATGTCGGCGCCCATGCCGGCCACGTCGCCCACGTTGTCGCCCACGTTGTCGGCGATGACGGCTGGGTTGCGCGGATCATCCTCGGGCAGGTCCTTCTCCACCTTGCCCACCAGGTCCGCGGCGATGTCAGCGGTCTTGGTGTAGATGCCGCCGCCGGCCTTGGCCAGGAGGGCTAGGGAAGAGGCGCCGAAGGAGAAGCCCAGCACGATCTCGGCGTCGCCGGAGAGGCGGTAGATCAGGCACATGCCGATGGTGGCGATGCCGACCATGGCCAGGCCCAGGACAGCGCCGGCGCGGTAGGCCACGTTGAAGGCCGGGGCTATGCCCTTGGCCGCGGCGGTGGCGGTGCGCAGGTTGGCCCGCACGGCCACGGACATACCCATGTAGCCGGCGATGGCAGAACAGATGGCGCCTACCACGAAGGCCAGAGAGACGAAGCCGCCGTGCGCCCAGCCCTTGCCCTCGGTCAGACCGAAGACGAAGTACAGCACGATGGCTAACCCGATGGCCACGGCGGTCAGGGTCCCGTAAAGCCGCTTCAAGTAGGCCCAGGCGCCCTCTTTGATGTAGGCGGCGATCTGCCGGGCCTTATCGCTGCCCTCATCCTGCTTCTTTACCCAAAAATACATCAGGATTGCGCCAAAGAGCGAAATAGCGCCTAGGCCCATCCCGATGTAGAGCCAGAGAGTGGAATCCATACATTCCTCCTTGGGGAAGTGCCATGATAGTATCTCCTCGGGTAGTACTTGTTCAAGCCTGAAAAGGCCTTGATCCAGACATTTTTTATTTTTTTGTCTATTCCTTGACGCCGGGGCTTCGACCGCAAATACTTTCTCTAGACGCTTATTTGGTAGATATAAAGAAGAAAAGCGAAAATCCGCTGTACAGAAGGGGGTGCGTCTCCGGTCATGAGCCTGCTGCTCCTCTCGCCCTACCTCCTTTCCCTCCTCATCGTCATGAGCCTAGAGGTCTATTCCTTCTCTTCCGGCCGTGGTCTGGCCATCAGAGCCTTCGGCTGGATGTGCCATTTCGAGGTCCTCTGGATCAGCCTTTTTCTAGCCGAGCAATCCCTTCTCGACCTGTCTTCCCGCCTTATCATGGATAGCCTCCGCCTCACCGCCATGTTCGGCATCCCCATTTCCTTCCTGGCCCTAGCCTATTCACTGGGAATGCGCGGTAACATTCTCAAGGCCAGGGGCTTCTGGTCCCTCCTCGTTCCTCCGGCCGTATTCATCCTTATCCTTGCCTTGGAAGGCGGCTTGGGCCTCATGCGTCGATCGCCGGCCTTGGAGGCCTCAGGCATGGGGTTGCAGCTCTCATACGGCATCGGTCCCCTCCTCTGGGCGGCCTACGCATACTGCGCGGTCCTGGTCCTGGTCGGCCTGGTTCTCATAGGCCTGGGCCCGCAGAGGCGCGAGGAAAGAGGCCCCAAGCTCCTCCTCGTCCTCATCGTGGCGGCCGTACTTCCCGCCCCTGCGGTCTTCCGCGCCTTCCTGGCCCCGGATTGGCTTCCCTACCGGGACGTATCGGTCCTGGCTATGGGCCTGGGCAGCGCCTTGTTGGCCTGGCCTCTGGCTCGGGTGAGGCTCTTCGACAACCTGCCCTACGTGGAGTCCTTGGCCTTCAACGAGCTGCCCGACGCGGCCCTCATCTTCGACGCCCGCGAAACCCTGGTAGGCGCCAATCGGGCCGGGCGCTACCTCTTCGGCCTGGGCCCCGTGCCCTACGGCCGGGCCGCCTCGGCTGCCTTCGTAGACGGGCTGAACGGCCTGCGCGCGGAGCTGGAAGGCGAAGGCGGCTCCTTCGAGATCTGCCTCAAATTGGGCGACAGCGACCGGGATTACGCCGCCCAGGTCTCGCCCATCTACCGCCACGGCAAGCGCATAGCCGCCATAGCCTCCTTCACGGACGTGACCAGCTTGAACAACGCCGGGAGGGCGCTGCGAAATATGCGCGATGGACTGGAGGCCATGGTGCGTGAGCGCACCGCCGACCTCCAGTCCGAGGTGGAGCGGCGCCGCGAAGCGGAGGGCCTGCTCATCCTGCTGAACGAGGAGCTGCGCAGCACCCAGAAGGAGATCATGCTCACCCTGAGCGAGATCGTGGAAAACCGTTCCAAGGAGACGGCCAACCACGTCCTCAGAGTGGCCCAGTACGCCTACATCATCGCCCTGGCGGCCGGAGTCCCGGAAGAGCGCGCCTCAATGATCCGCGACGCCGCTCCCCTGCACGACATAGGCAAGGTGGCCATACCCGACCGCATCCTCAATAAACCGGCCGGGTTGGAGGACGAGGAGTGGGCGGTCATGCGCACGCACACGGAGATAGGCTACGACATCCTCAAGAGCTCGCAGCGGGACCTCCTCAAGGTGGCCGCCGTGATCGCCCGGGAGCACCACGAGCGCTGGGACGGCACAGGTTATCCGCGCGGGCTGAAGGGCGAGGAGATCAGCCTAGAGGGCCGTGTGGTGGCCCTGGCCGACGTGGTGGACGCCCTCTTCAGCCGGCGCATTTACAAGGAGCCCTGGGACCTTGAGCGCATCGCCGCCTTCGTCCAGGAGGAGAGCGGCCGCCACTTCCAGCCCCTCCTGGCCCAGGCCTTCATGTCTCAGCTGGCCGCCGTGCGGGCGGTCACGGAACGCTACCCGGATGCAGTCTCGCGTTCGGTGAGGCTCTAGGAGGCGTGGCCTTGAGCGAGGATTTCACGAATTTAGCAGAGCGAGTGTTGGAGCTGATAGACCTCCTGGTGCTGTGCCTTGACCGTGACGCGCGCGTGGTCTACATGAACGCCCGGTCTGTCCAGGTTCTGGGTTACCGTGGGGAGGAGTGGCGTGGCGTTGATTGGATAGAACGCCACGTCCCCTCCGGCGCGCGCTCCGAGGTCCGGAACTACTTTAACGCCATCGTGACCGGCCAGGAGGATCCTGTCCAGGGCGTACACGAGAATGACGTGATTGCCCTAGACGGCCGCGTCCTGCGCGTGCTTTGGCGCAACAGCCTCTTGCGCGGCCAGGACGGGACCATCGCGGGTACCCTCTCCACCGGAATGGATATCAGCGAGCGCAGGGAATTGGAACGCCGTCTTGAGACTGACGAGAGGCGTTATGCCAGCCTGATTAACTCCATGTCCCTGGGCCTCCACCTCTACAGGCTTGAGGAGCCCGGCCGCCTTGTATTCACCGGCGCCAACCCGGCCGCGGATGCGATACTGGGGGTCAAGAATGCCGACTTCGTGGGCAAGACGATCGAGGAAGCCTTCCCTCCCTTGGCCCAGACAGATGTACCAGAGCTCTATAAGCGCACGGCCAGCCAGGGCGGCAACTTCCAGCGCGAGCAGGTCAGCTACTCCGACGGGCGCATCGTGGGAGCCTTCGAGCTGCACGGCTTCCAGACCGCCGAGTCCGAGATGGCCGTACTCTTCTCGGATGTCCTGGCCCGAAAGCGCGCGGAGAACGAGCGTCAGCGCTTCTTCGACCTCTCGATAGATATGGTCTGCGTGGCCGGTATGGATGGCCGCTTCCGCGAGATCAACCGCGCCTGGACCGTCAGCCTGGGCTGGAGCGTGGATGAATTGCTCGCCAAGCCATGGATGGACTTCGTCCATCCGGAGGACGTCCCGGCCACCCTGGAGGCCGGCCAGCGCCTGAGAGAGGGCCAACAGGTCATGCGCTTCGAAAACCGCTACCGGACCAAGGACGGGGGCTATCGCTGGCTCTCCTGGAATTCCCTGCCCGTGCCGGCGGAGGGATTAATCTTCGCCGTGGTGCGCGACGTGACGGAGGAGAAGGCGACCGCGGAGCGCCTGCGCCAGAGCGAAAAGATGGAGGCCGTGGGACAGCTGGCCGGCGGTATCGCCCATGACTTCAACAACAAGCTAGCCGGCATAGTAGGCTGCGCGGAGATCATCGAGGCCGGGCTGCCGGAGGGCTCGCCCCTACGAGCCCAGGCCAGAGCCGTGCGCGCGGCAGCCCTGAGCTCGGCCGAGCTGACCCGCCAGCTCCTGGCCTTCGCGCGCAAAGGAAAGTACAGGTCAGCCCCTATAGACCTGGACGCTCTCCTCAGGGATCTGGCCGTCCTCCTGGAGCGATCCATAGAAAAGAACGTCAAGCTTGTCCTGGAACTGCGGGCCCCCTCGGCCTTCATCACCGGTGACCCCTCCCAGGTCCAGAACGCGGTCATGAACCTCTGCGTGAACGCCCGCGACGCCATGCCCGGAGGAGGGGTCTTGACCATCTCCACCCGCCTCGAGACCCTAGGTGAGGAACATACCGCCGCCCACGGCGCCGAGCCCGGGGAGTACGTAATCCTGGAGGTGACCGATACCGGCGAGGGCATGGACGAGGCCGCCATGGCCCGCCTCTTCGAGCCCTTCTTCACCACCAAGCCCGAGGGGAAAGGCACCGGCCTGGGCTTGGCCGCAGTATACGGCATCATGCAGGCCCACCACGGCTTCGTCAACGTAGAGAGTGAAAAAGGGAGGGGTTCCGTGTTTAGCCTGTATTTCCCCAGGACCAGGGTTTTCGCCGCCGAGGCCGGCCCCGGCGGCGGCGCCTCAACGCCTGGGGCCGCGCGCATCCTGGTAGTAGATGATGAGGTACTGGTGCGCTCCATGGCCTGCGCCCTCCTCTCGCTTGGGGGCTACGTGGCCGAGGCCGCGGCCTCCGGGTCAGAGGCCCTGGCCAGCCTGGTGAAGGGGCCCGTTCCCGACGCGGTGATACTAGATCTCTCAATGCCCGACATGGACGGGGCCGCCGTTTTCAAGGCCCTGAGGTCCAAGGCCCCCCAGCTCAGGATCCTCCTCTCCTCGGGCTACAGCGTGAACGAATCGGTCCAGGCCCTCCTGGACCAAGGCGCGGCCGGTTTCATCCAGAAGCCCTACCTCAGGGCCGAGCTCTTCCATGCCATAGAAAAGGCCCTTGACCGGACAGCTTGACGCTCGATTGTCATATCCAAGCTCCATCACCACTAAGGATAGTGGTTAATAGTTGCATACCGCAACTAATTGAATTCGTTCCCTGTCCTGGAGTTCCGGCTAATTAATCAGGTTCATTCGCCGCCAACATAAGGCAGATCCTTGACATTTGCCGATAATTGGACTATATTCATGGATGGCAGGGCTTGGGGTGTACGCTCCAGGAAGAAGCCCCTAAAGGGATCCGGCCATTTTAAGCCAAGTAATCAGTGCTTCTTAAGGAGGTTTAAGATGACCTTTCGCATGAAGAGCCTTATCGCCTTCCTGGCGATCCTCGTTCTGGCAGGGGCCGGGGCCTGGGCGCAGACCGCAACCCATAACATCACCTTCGATGTGACGGGCTTCTCCAGCATTCAGGTGCAGAGCTCAGCTGCCATCAACTTGACTGTTTCGGATGGAGGCACTCCCGGCGCCGACCCCGTGGGCAGCACCGACAATACCAAGTACCTACAGTACACCGTGATTACCTCAACTTCGGTCTCAATCGGGGTGACTCTGGCGTCCGTGACCGACTCTATTCCCGCAGGCTGCGAGCTCCATGTGACCGCTACCCCGGAGTCCAGCCCGGCCCACGGCGTAAGCGGCGGCGAAATCACCCTGGTAATGGGCGCCAACGCCGGCTTGGTTACCGCTATCCCCAGTTGCGCCACCGGGAGTACCGCCACAGACGGGGCCCGCCTTCTCTTCGAATTGGTAGTGGTGACCCCCGCAAACTTGGATCCTGACGATAACGACAACGAGATCAGCGTCACCTACACTATCTCCTGATCACTCATCCGATTTGATAGTGAAGAGGAGGGCTGAAAAAGCCCTCCTCTTTTTTCTAGCATAGGGACGTCATTTATGAGACAGTCGCTGGTATTACCGCTTTTTTTCTTGATCGCCTCGATAGCTCACAGCCAGACCGTCACAGTTGTGCGCGCTCCCACCGGTTCCTGGTATACCGCCACTTTGCCTGGGGACCTCACGTCAACGGCGCCCGGCTCCGACTTCGCGGATCCCCTGTTCGAAAGGCCATCGACTTTTGGCAATTCATTCCGCATCCGCGTCAGAACACCCCTAGCAACGAGCCCCTTCTACCTCTACGCGCAACGAACTTATTCCAATCCCTGGGATGGAGACGTTTGGCTCTACCTCTACGATGACTTCGATAATCCCACAGTTCCCACCCTCATCACGAATACGCCAACGCTTATTGCATCGCGAACGACCGGGTCAACGAATAACATCGTGATCAGGCTGCGGGCTTATGTCACCGACCTTGATGCGGCGGATGTGACAGCGCTGACATTTTCTACCAACGTGACCTATACAGTCCGTTTGACTCCTTTACCATAGAGGATATAATGGAACAAGGACGGTGAAAATGAACAAGCCACTAGCAATGATGGCCATTTCCATGGTCGCTACAGCCCTAAGCGCTCAGATAGGCATCAAAGGCGAACTCCCCCATGAGTACACAGCCAACCCCGGCCAACGCATCGAGGGCACCGTGATCGTGGGTAATCTCGGAAACGGGACCGCCACGGCCAAGGTTTACGTCACGGACTACAGGGCTATCGCTGATGGGACGAGCTACTACGATCCGCCGGGTACCCAATCCCGCTCTTGTGCGCCTTGGTTTCAATTTTCCCCCCAGGCCCTCGCGATACCCCGAGGCGAGCAGGCCCTGGTGAGCTTCTCCATCTCCGTGCCAGCGGACAACGGGCTCTACGGAACTTACTGGTGCATGCTCATGATCGAGGAGGCCATCGATCCGGCCATAGACGCCAAGACCGGCATCAAGGTGAATCAGAATATACGCTATGGACTGCAGATGGCCGTCCATATAGGAGCCACGGGGGTAGCCAGTCTTAAGCTGCAGAACCCGCAGGCCTCCCGCAAGGACAAGGAGACGGTTTTCAGCGTTGACGCCTATAATAATGGGGACAGGATGCTGAAACCCGTGCCAAGCCTGGAACTCTTCGACGAGAACGGCAAAAGCGCCGGGAAATTCACGTCCACCCTGACGCGTGTCTACCCAGGCTCGGCCTACCGATACCGCTTCTCCATTCCAGCAGACTTACCGCGGAAGAAATATAAGGCCGTTATCGTGCTCGATTGTGGAGAAAACCAGGTCTTCGCAGCCAATCTTAACCTCAGCCTGGAGTAATGAAACACAAGACCGCGGCCCTACTTGCTATTGCGCTGGCCGTGGAGTCGCCCTGCTACGCCGATGAGGCTGTAAGCCTGGCACCTCTTCTGGGAAGTACTTACGAGGCATCACCCCCGGCCACAATCACCATGGGTGTGATGGCCCGTAACGATGGACAGGCCCTTGACAGCCTACAGCTGGACATCGGGCTCCCTGAAGGCTGGCGGCTTTTGACACCCTTTGCCCCCTTTTCTCTGGGGGTGGGCGAAAAGGATGTTTTCATCCTACCAGTCTCTATCCCTCCCAACATCCTCCCGGGCGAATACGCGGTCGATTGCCGTCTTTACGAGGCCGACGGCTTCCCTCTGGCGGCGCTGACCCTTCCCATCCAGATTCTTAGGGTCACTAAGTTGGATGTCCGGCCCATACAGGTCCCTATATCGGTTAAGGCCGGGGATACCTACGAGATCCAGTATTCAGTGACCAACGCGGGAAACGAGGATCTATGGCTCCGCGCCTCCGGATCAGCCCAGAAAGGCTTCACCTACGCCTTTTACCCCGAGGAGTCAGCCGAATTCAACCTGGGGAGGGGCCAGGTGGCAATGCTGACGGTGAGGGTTGGAGTTCCTTTGAAGACCTACGATGCCTTCAGACACACCTTCACGCTGATACTGACCCCTCGATCCCTTGACGGGAGCGAGAGGCCGACAACGAGATCGGCGGCGACTGTGGAGATCATCCCGCTCCTCTCCGGGCGGACATCCGTGGAGCATACCCTGCCGGGGAACGCAGCCTCGTCCATGACCGGCTCCTTCGGACAGGCAAGCGCCCTGGATGGGGCCCTGGAAGTGGATATCGCCGGAAGCCTGGATAAGGCCGGCCGCCACGAAGTGGAACTGCATCTGGGCAAGGTCTTCAAGTCCAGGAACCTCCTTCTCATGGATCCGACTGATAAGTACTACGCGCTCTACGGCTACGGGTTCTTCAAGACCGGAGTGGGTGACCTGGCCTTCTCCGCCTCCGAACTGGCTGACGGGAAGCGCAATGGCTTCGGGATCTATGCCGACGCCGACCTCGTTACCGGAGAGGCGGGGCGTCTCGGCTTCGGCGGCTACTTCTTCGGCAACCGCTTCGCGTCCGGATCACCCCTAGCCGCAGCCGCCTACCTGGCCTTCGATCCCCAGGAAGCCAAGTCCTTGGGCGCCTTAGACTATAAAGCGAAGGCTTCATTCACATCCCTCCTGGGCAGGTCGTTCACGGCCGCCTTCCTCCAGGAAATCACCCCAATCAGGGGCATGACGGTCGCCCTGGAAGCAGCGGCCGGTGATACATTCGACGGGTCCTGGAACCCGGCCATCCTCTTCAAGAGCGCAGGCGATTGGGAAATGTGGTTTTATCAAATCCGCATGACGGCGGCGGCGGCCGGTTACCCCGGCCCCTTCGCTAATACCCTTTACACCAACCTGAACGCCGGCCTCCGTCTGATGGAAAGACGCTTGGTCTTCACAGGATCCTTCAGGTTGAACGATGACAATCTAGGGGCCGTGGCACTGCAGAACATCCACCCATGGGGCATAGAGACACTCATCGACGCGGCCCTGTCCCGGCCGGAAGCCAAAGCGAATTTCACAGCCGGCCTGGGGTATAGGGCGCGGCGGGACGCATTCTCCCCTTCCAGGATAGACAACGATGGGTTCCGCGCCAAGCTCGGGTACTCGCAAGGCCTGCCGCTCAACATGAGCCTCCAGCTCATAGTCGAGCATTGGCTGGTCGCGGACGCCTACATGAACCGCCTGGGCTTGGACCAATCCTATTCAGCGGCTCTCTCAGCCAACCCGCTCCAGGACTTGACCGCAAATTTCACGAGTTCCATTAAAATTTCGGATTATTTCGGTTCACCGACCGACGACAAGCTCGATCTTGACCTGAGCGCCAATGCGCGCTACGGTGTCGGATTTCTGACCACCGGGATGGAAATAGGCAATTCATGGGAATTCACCGGCGGTAACTTGGATCAAAGCACCTTTAGCCTCCAGGCCAACGCCAAGTACCTTCTTCCCTGGACCCACTCAGTCGGACTGACCCTGGGCTTGAACCTATCAAGTGTCGAAAACATGAACGCTTTCCGCTTCAAGTTGGAATATAACGCTCCCTTCGGGATAACCTTCAGGGAGAAGGTCGAGACCGGGCTGATCAAAATAAAGGTGGTCGATGATTCCACAGGCCGGGGCGAAGGCCCCCCGCTCAAGGATGTCATCATCCGCATGGGCGATGCCGCTACAGTCACGAACTCGGAGGGAATCGCTTCGTTCAGGGTGGCCAAGCCAGGCACCTACTACGCCTACGTGGACGGCAGATCCATCCCCGCCGGATACGTGCCGCGTGTGCGAGTGCCCTTGGAGTCCAGCATCGAGCTGCAGCAGGAAGTGACCGTCAGGTTGCCCATGACCCAGGGCTGCCTCGTTCAAGGGCGTGTCCAGTACTTCGATTTCGATAATTCCTTATCAAGCTTCTCGGGCGGCAGCGGCCTTAGCCCGGAAGATTTGGAGAAGACTTACGTCGAAAGATTCGACCTGCCCACGCAGGTGCTGGTCCTGCGGAATGGCGATGACATGCGTGTAGTCACCACAGACAAGGGCGGGGCATTCGCGTTCAAGGGGCTGTATTCGGGCCTTTGGTTGCTATCCTTCGGCGCCGGACGCCTCCCACCCTACCATTATTACGACCAGCCTACCCTCGAGATCCACCTGGATCCGGGCCAGGAGGTGGCAGCATATTTCCGCGTCCTGCCCCAAGCCCGCACCATCCAGGTGACGGAGGATCTGGGCGATCTGGTGGTCATTTCCGCGGCTCCTACTCCATCGCCCCTGCCATCGCCATCACCCGCGCCGGCTGAAAGCCCAGCTCCCGTAGAATCCCCCTCACCGGCCCCCTCTCCCATTCCATCGGCTGAGCCATCGCCGGAACCGACACTGAGCCCCCTGCCTTCCATCGCGCCCTCGCCCACTCCCGACGCATCGCCATCGCCTGCGTCGGCCGAAAGCCCGATCCCCGCGGGATCTCCATCATCGACTCCCGATGGATCCCCCGCGCCTTCATCAGCGCCGACGACCTCGCCACTCCCAATCCCCTCGGCGCCGCCGCCCAGCCCCCTGCCGACAGCCTCGCCGGAACCCTCAATGGTTCCTGCGCCCAGCCTATCTCCGTCTCCGTCTCCGCCGCCATCGCCCTCGCCCGACTTGTCTCCATCGCCCTCGCCAAGCTCGTCTCCGGCGCCCCTGCCCTCGGCCAGCCCTTTTCCCTCGCCGCGCCCCAGCCCAAGGCCCAGCCCGACCCCCAAACCATCGCCAAAACCATCTTCCAAGCCATCGCCGACTCCCACCCCCGTCTACATTCCGCCTCCTGATAGCACGGCCACGCCTGATCCCTTCGATAATCCCTTCAGCCTCGGCCCCGCAGAGAAGCGGCGCCGTGAAGGACGGGCTTGATGAAGCGCACCGCCACGACGATAGTTATGGAAGGAACCCGATTCATGAAGAAGAAGCTCGGCGTTTTCGCCTGCCTGATCCTCTTCGGAGTCCTCCGGGCCGAGGAGAAAAACCTCGTCCTCAACCCCGGCTTCGAGGAAGCCTTCGCTAAGTTCGAGTACGCCACGGGCTGGACCGGGGAGGCCTTCGAACGCACCCAGGAGGCCGCCCAGTTCTATCCCGTCTCCAGCCTCAAACACTCAGGCGCGCGGGCCATGGTCATACGCAATCTCAAACCCAACGACTCGCGTTTGATCCAGTGGCTGCGCGTGGAACCATCCAGCTATTACCGCATCAGCGCCTGGATCATGACCCAAGGCGTGGAGGGAGCGGGGGCGGGCGCCAGCGTCTGCGTGGCCGGGGTCAGGGAGGATCCCCCCTACCTCACGGACACCAAGGGTACCTGGGAGTACCTGGAAGCCTACGGGCGCACGGCCCCCGGGCAGACCCTCATGCCCCTCACCCTGCGACTGGGACACTACGGCAAGCTGGTGAAGGGCAGCGCGGCCTTCGACGACGTGAGTGCGGTCAAGGTTGATTCCATTCCCGACGGGGTCATCCTCTACAATTTCGGGGCCGAGGCCTCCCTAGCCACAGAGATTCCCCGCAAGGGCCTGATCCCGGCCGCCCTCGTCTTCCCCCTCATACTCCTCATCGTCCTGGGCGCTGTAGGATTCGCAGCCTACTACTTCCGCCACAAGCTCCTTGACCTGGCCATAGCCCTGATGGAGTGGGGTCTGGCCAAGGCCTACCGCAGCCCTGCCCGGGGCGCGGCCAAGGCTTCCGGTTCTGCGGACATGCCCGCTGATAGGCGGGCAAGCGTCCGCGAACCGGCATCGGCCCCGGTATACCTTGTGCGTGGGCTGCCATCGGGCGGGCAGAACATATCGGAATACCTCTGTCAGAACATTTCCCGCGACGGCTTCTTTGTGAGAGGGGACAGCTTCGTGGACTTCGATATAGGCCAGGAGGTGACCTGCTTCTTCAAGGTGGGCGGCCGCCGCGTAGAGGGCGGGAAGGCCCAGGTGATGCGTAAGCAGATGGAGCTGGACCGTTTCGGAATCAGCACAGAACGCGGCATGGGCCTGCGCTTCATCGCCGCGGACAGCGCCGCGCGGGCCAACATCGTCATCCTCATGAGGGCTTTGGAGAGGGAGATGAAGAAGTCCCAGAAATCCGCGCCCGCTCAAGATAGGGGGCAAACCGCGCCTGCGGTCCCTCCGGCGACCATTTCAGCGATCACTTCAGCGAAGGACGCGGCGAGCCCTATGCATCAGGCCACGCCGCCTGCCGTGAATCAGGCTGTGAAGGCCGATAGCGCAATCAAGCTGGGGGGTAAGGCGACTGTAAAGGTCCCCAAAGCCCCATCAAAGGGCAGCCCGGCCAAGGCACCTTTAAAGCCAAAGAAGCCAGCCCCGAAGGCGCCTGCGGCGAAGAAGGCTGCGCCTCCAAGGTCTATAGCGAAGAAGGCTCCTGCACGGAAGGAACCTGCGCGGAAAGCCTCTACCGCATCGCCTAAAAGTGGACCAAAGCCGAGTCTGAAACCTGGTCCGAATCCTAAGGCCTAGGGATCGCCAGGCCCGCTCACTCAGCGTTCAGCAGGCCCAGATCCTCCGTTACCTGGATGGTTCTGCGCAAGGGCAATATGCGCATCTCCACCTGGCAGTCCTGGGCCGGGGCTAGCTCGAGCTCCACGAAAAGATTCTCGGCGTAATGCCTCTCGGGGAGGCTCTCCTCCAGGACGCGCAGGGTCCACTCGCCGGAAGGCAAGTCGACAAAGGAGAAGCTTCCCGAGGAGTCGCAGGCCTGCCTCTGGCGGGACTGCCCGTCCGAGAGCTCCACAATGATAGACGGAACGCGCTCGCGCTCAAGGTATTGGTCCTGCCCCTCAGGCGCCTCGGAGAAGCCGGCCAGGGCGCTGGAGAAATCGAGAACCCGCAATCGTCCCCTTACGCTGGCGGCCGGAGTGACGGGTATGAGGACTTCGACCTCCTTCTCCAGCTCGATGCCCGCCTCCACTGGGAGGCCCAAGCGGGGCACATATCCGGGGGGCAGTGAATTGCGGTCCAGGTAGAGGAAGTAGGAGCCGGGCTTGGCCACCCTGAATGCCGCCACCCCCTGGCCGTCCGTCACCGCGGCCGATTTCCCGAGGCGCACGATGGCGTCGGGCAGGGGGCCCTGGGCGACCTCGTCCATGACCCGCACGCGCAGGAGGCCTGTATCGACCTTTTCGCGGATTGGTATGCCGAAGGGCGCCGAGTACTTGAGCTCGAATCCCAGCCCGTTCGTGCCCGTGGCGCCCCCGACGCCCGCGCTTATGGAGAGATCCGCCCAATGCCCCCAGGGGAAAGCGTACTTGAGGCTCCCGATAAGGTCGAAGGAGGCGGAGGCGAGGGCGCCCCCGTCGATCTGGTAGGCGTTGCGGAGACTCAGGCCCAGATCCATGCGGGAGAAGGAATAGGATGTCCCCACGCTCCAGGAGATATTCGCTGCATCGTAGGCCAATGAGCCTAGGATGTCGCGGACCTGGGCCAGGGCGTCGGCTGAGACGCGGAAATCCTTGAAGGGGCTCATGTTGAAATCCATGCCGTAGCGCTGCTCCGCGAAGGAGCTTTGGGCGATTCCGTCCCGCCCGGGCCATAGCTCGGCGTAGCCCATGAGGGATCCATCGAGGGGCAGGACCTGCTTGGCGCCAGCGCGGAGGCGCAGGGCCCATTCATCCGCTTCCGGGGGGTCGAAGGCATCCGTTCTCCAGCGCCCCCCGCTCCCGAGAGATAGGCTGAAGCCGCCCGAGGCGAAGGCGTAGCTCGCGTCTAGAAGGGCGTCTATGTCCGTCCTATCGTTGGCTTCGGACGCTAGGCCCAGGAGATTGCGGTCAGCCTGGCGGTAGGAAGCCCAGATCTGGAGGCGCCCTTCCAGGAGGCGGGCTCCCCCATACATCTGGAGGTCGAGGCTGTTGGCTCCCGATCCAGGGAAGCCCGGCCAGGCCGCCATTGCCCGTGCCTGATAGTACCAGGCCTCCCAATCGCCCTTGGATTCAAGGAGGAAGGCCGGATTGAAGGAGCCGTCCAGGCGGTCGCCGGCCGCCAGCTCCAGGGAGAGGTCCATAGCGGCCTGGGGGCGCAGGCTCTGCTTGAGACCGTAGATCAGGTTCTCGCCCAGGCTCGAGCTCATCGCGGCGCGCAGGCGGTAATCAAGGGCAGCCGCTGGTCCCGCTAGGGACGGAGCCCATTCCGCGTAGAACAGGGCCTCCAGGGGCTCGCCCCAGGCGCGCCGGTCGGCGAAAAGGGCCCCGCCCAGCTGGAAGGCCCCTGCCTTCTCGGCCCCGAAGGCCCCCGCGGCCGTCAGCCCGAAGCCGGAGCGCTTACCGCCCGCCAGGTCGGAGGCCTGGAAGCTGCGGTCGCCCAGCCCAAGGCTGATGAAGCGATTTTTATAGAGAGCGTAATACTTGTCCTGCGGATCCACTAAACCCGGCATGCGTGACTGGACGGTTTTCTGGAGACGCAGTTCCAGGTGGTGTTGGCGGGCCGCGTCAAGGGTCCCGCTCAGGTCCAGGGCCAGGTCGGCCCCAAGGTTGGGCTCATCCCCTGATGCTCCAAATGCCGTTGCGGAGACAGTAGCCGGGAGTATGTGGACCTGGCTGGTGCGCCCGGCTACGGAGGGGATGATCTCTGTCATGCTGCGCAAGATGATGGGCTCTATGCTCCGCCCGTCGGCCCCGGAGGCGCTGAGTTCCAGGACAAAGCGGTGCTGATAGAGATCATAGCTCTGTGCGGGCGGGTAGAGCATCACGCCCATGCTGGCGGTCTCCCCCGGCCCCAGGCTGAAGGCGGCCGCATCCGGCGGCACGAAGGCGAAGGGCATCCCGCTGTCGCTCCGTCCGGCGGCCGTGACGCTCAAGGCCGTGTTACCGGAATTCGTCACCGAATAACTGATCAGGTAGGAGCCCCCGGCCTTGCACGTCAGGGGCTGCTCCAGGATCTGGGCCTTGAGAGCGGCCGCGTTCGCCACCGTTATTTTCACGGAGGCCCTTGAGGGATCACCGCCCGCCCCGGGCCTGAGGAGGAATTCGGCCTGATAGTCGCCGCCCGGGGTCTGGAGGGGGACGAAGAGGGAGAGGATCAGCAGCTCGGAGGCTCCCGGTTCCAGTTCAAGGGGAGCCGGCGCCGTGAGGAGGCTCCAGCCCTCGGGCAGGATGGCCTCCACGCTGAATTCGGCCTTGTCGGCCCCCTGGTTCTCCGCCCTGAGGGCTATGGCCGCCCTCGATCTCGGCTCCACGACGAGGGGGGATTCCCCCATGTATGCCAGGACTGGAATCTGGGCAAAAGCGCGTGCCGGGGCCAAGAGAAAAAATACGAGGGCGCAGGAGAACCCGGCGGTGAGTCGCCTCATCTCTGAAGATTGAGGTTGACGTTGGCGGCGAAGACCTGGTTATCCCCGCAGTCCGCGAAGACCATGGCCTTATAGAGGGCCCGGGGTAGGCTGTCCGGAAGCGTGAATTTATACCGATAAGATGTGCCCGGATAGACCTTGAAGAGTCCAGAGTCCAGCTTGAGCGGGCTCTTGCCCTTGTTGTCATAGAGCTCCAGGCTGACAAGGGGCTTCACCATCCGGTCGCCGCGGTTCTCCACGTCCACGGAGAAGACATCGGCCTTGCCGTCCTTGTAGAGGCGGGCGTTCTGGAAGCCCAGGGTCACCACACCCGTGGAGCCTATCGTGGCCACCACCTGGATCCCGTAGCGCACCACTTGGATGACGCTCATCTTGCTCTTGGGATCGGCGCCGGCCGGGGTGAGCTCCTCCACCATGATCATGCTCCAGTAGCTGCCGTAGAGGCCCGGGTCGGCCGGCACCTGCATGGAGAAGGATACCGGCGCACGTTGGCCGGCCGGGACGGCCAGGGCCTTGGGGGCCAGGCTGATCCAGGCTGCGTTGGAGCGGGCCAGGCTTCCGGGCTGGCCGTAGTCGCTCGTCCCGTCGGCCTTGAAGCTGTAATCGGTCTGGTATATACGCGCCTCGGCGGCCGCCTTGCCGGCGTTGACCACGGTGATTACGCCCTCCACGCGCTGCCCGGGCTGGACTGTGTACTCGTAGACCAAATCCCCGTCAATGACCAGGTCGGCGAAGGCCGGAAGCCCCGCCATAGCCAGGGCCATGATCAGGCAGGATCGCTTGGGCATGTTGTGACTCCTGATTTAGGGCGCCACCACCGTATAGGTGAGGCGGGTGTTGTAGGTTTTGGCTTCCAGGGCTTCCGCGGCCAGCCCCACCCGCAGGCACAAGCCGACCCGGTTGCGGGTCCTCCGGCCGGAGAATACCACCTCACTATCACCATCGATAACTTTCCAGTCGTAGGTAGTGCCGTAGATAGTTCCCGTGCCGGTGCCATTGTTCGTGCGGGCCAGGGACAGGGGCACCTCCGTCCCCCAATTGGCCGTAGTGCGGCTGACGCTCACGAACCAATCACGGTTGGCCTGGGCGCCCGTTGCCGTCACGGTGAAGCGGAAGCGCGTGATGGTGGCCGGACTCCCCTGCCGGACCTCCTTGGTGGGAACGAAGTCGCTCCCGGGCAGGACGCTCGCCAGGTCAGCCACGCCGACGGTGATGGGGATAGGATTCGGGATCGCCTCCACGGTGATGCTAATGGCAGCCGGGAGGAGGGAGGTGACAAGCGCGAGAGCGCAGGACAGCAGTCGCTTCATCATCGTCCTCGGGCAGGGTCCTTCATGAAGAGAAGGGAGGAGGGCCGGGGCGAGCCCCCCTCCCCGCATCGGTAAGAGCCTTCCTGCCTAACTCGTGATGGTGTAGGTCAGGGTGACGGTGGCGCTTTCGTCAGTGTCCAGCGCCTCTACGTCGTCCACCGAGAGGGTAAAGGTCAGATTGGAGCCGTCGGTGGCCCCGTAGCCGGTGGCGCAGCTGTGGATGTTGGTGATCAAGTCCCGCGCGGTCGTGTCGACGGCCACGGCCCCGGCGGAATCGCCGCGGTTGGCCGTAGTGGGCTCTGAAGCCTCAACTTCCAGCGTGCAACCGGCCAGGACGGCGCCGGCGGTGATCTGGACGGTCACGCGGCGCGCGGTGCTGAGGTTATTCACCACCGTGTACTGGATGTACTTGCTGCTGTCGGTATCGGGGTCCGGAACCTGCCCGGCCGTGGTGGCCGTGTCGATATTGAGCGCGATGGTCGCGGTGCTGCTGAGACCCAGGCGTGAGATTGAACTCACGTTCATGGTCACGTCGTGGGCCTGCCCGAAGGCGATTCCGCCGGCTACGACGGCGATGAAAGCCGCCAGGGCCAGTTTCCTGTTAGTGGTCATGCGAACCTCCTGTTCGTTGTAGAAAATGACTTTTGCTGTCTGGTCGGGTTCTCCGTACCCCCTAACGCATTTTTACCTGAGAGCGCCCCAACCCTTACCCAATAAATAATATAGTCAATTATCGGCATTTTTTAAAGATCAGGGCCCTTCCTCATCAAAAACTAACATGTATCAAAGAATAGTAATTATCTTCTTGCAGTCCACCAATCGGGGATACCCGCGCAGCGGGGCAATGCTCTTCCGGACGATAGGGCTCTTCAGGGGGAAAGAGCTCCCGCCCTTTCCCCCGCTATGGCAGGCTCAATCGAGCATTACCCTACTCACTCCCCCTAACCCGGAGGCGACATGGCGGGCCTTGAGAAGGGGTAAGGAAGATGAGTCCAGACACTCATACCAGCGTTCTATTACATGTGTTCTAGAACATGCGTGCTAGAACACTAAGTCACGTCTCCACAGGAAATTCACCAGCTTCCCTTAGGCTTTACTGGGCCCGGCCCCTTCACGATACTATAGGCATGGCCAAGACCATCGGGCTCTTTATAGACAACCTTGCCGGGATGGGCTCTTACCAGGAGGAGATCTTCCAAGGCGCGGACCTGGGCGCGCGCGCCCATGGCTTCAACCTCCTGGTCTATTCAGGCGGCTCCATCGACAAGTCCCCCAACAACCGCTACGAGTCCCACCGCAACATCATCTACGAGTACGCCCGGGCAGAGCGCCTGGACGGTCTCCTCTTCTCCGGTGTCACCATCGGCAACCACATCAGCGAGGAGCGTTTCTACGAGTACATGGAATCCTTCCGGCCCCTACCCATGGTCAGCGTGGGCGGCCCCTTCAAGGGCTTCCACAGCGCCATCATCGACAACAGCCAGGGCCTGCGCCAGCTGATCGGGCACCTGGCCAAGGAGCACGGGCGCCGGCGCATCGCCTTCATCCGTGGCCCTGAGCACAACGCGGACGCCATCCAACGCCTGGACATCTACCGCAAGGCCCTGGCGGAGAACGGGCTGACCTTCGATCCGGAGCTGACCTACGTGGGCAACTTCCTGACCGATACGGGTATAGAGGCCGTGGAGCACTGGCTCTCCCTGGGCCTGGACTTCGACGCCGTCCTGGGCTGCAACGACAACATGGCCCTGGGCGCCATGCACGAGCTTTTGCGGCGCGGCAAGCGCGTGCCCGGCGATATCTCGGTAGCCGGCTTCGACGACATCTCGGACGCACGCTCGGTCACCCCGCCCCTGAGCACCGTGCGTCAGCCGGTCCAGGAACAGGCCCAGAAGGCCGTGGACATGCTGGCCGACTTGATGGAGGGCAGGCCCATCCAGGACATCTACCTGCCCACCGAGATGGTCCTGCGGGAATCCTGCGGCTGCACCTCGGCGCTGATGAACCAGACCGAGCAGGACTGGGAACGTGTGCCGGCCCTGGGCGAGATAGAGAAACAGGCCAAGCAGATAAAATTCCCCCTGCGGGCCTTCCTGGAGGACGTGCACGCCGCCGAGGATCGCGATGAGAGCCTGCCCATCATCAGCCACATCCTCACCAGCGCCGTGAAGGAGGCCCCCGAGAGCGTGGGCCACCTGCAGTCGCTGCTGACCAAGGTCTATCTCTACCTTAAGCACAGCCGCCGCGCCCAGCCCGACATCGACTACTTCTTTATCCAGGCCCGCAACTTCCTCTCCGACCTGGAGCAGCGCGAGCTGTCCTCAAAGATCATGGACATAGAGCGCCAGACCTTCATCTTCAGCCTGATGAACCAGGCCTTGAGCTCCACCTTCAAGCTCTCCGAGATCTGTTCGGACTACGTGCGCATCATCCCAGAGCTGGGCATCCCCTCCTTCTGGCTCTCGCTCTACGAGGATCCCTCACGGCCCAAGGCGGGCTGCCGATTCATAGCCGGTTTCGACGAGAAGGGCTTCATAGGCCCCGGGGAGAAGGACATCGTCTTCGACTCGGCCGACCTCTTCCCGCCCCAGATGCGGCCCTCGGGGAGGCGCTGGACCTACGTCATCAACCCGCTCTACTTCAAGGAGCACCAGCACGGCATCGTGGCCATGGAGGTCGGCCCTTACGCAGGCATCGTCTACGAGACTATATTCAACCAGCTCTGCAGCGCCGTGGAGGGGGCCACCATGCTGGAGCACAGCCTGCGC
>CAYYCP010000010.1:37388-59458 GCA_964470375.1 uncultured Spirochaetales bacterium | reverse complement strand
GCTCCGCTGCCGCGGCTCATGTCCAGCGCCGGGTCCGCGAGCAATACGGCGAGCGTGAGACCGTTTCCAGAGCAGCCCGCCGCGTGCTGCGTTCGTACTTGGACTGGGGCGTGCTTCAGGAGACCGGCGCAAAAGGCGTCTACTCCGCCGGGACAACGCTGGCCGTTGATCATTCCCGACTGATCGCCTGGCTGGCCGAAGCGTCCCTCCATGCCCGCGCCAACGGCTCGGCTCCGTTGAAAGATCTGATCGACAGCCCGAGCCTCTTCCCGTTCCGGATCAAGCCGGTCCACGCCGAAAGCCTCGTGGCTGCGTCATCCAGACTCGATCTTCTCCGCCACGGGTTGGACGACGACCTCGTCATGCTGAAGAAAGAAACGATAAAAGAAGACGGATTATGACCCCGGATCAGCGCGCTTCCCAGCCTAAAAACGATTACTGTCGAACCCGAGAATCAACCTGAAATCGCACCCGGGGTAGGCAGGACAGCCCATTCTGCCTCATAAGCCGTGCGACGCGTTTCCGGCCCACCTTGATGCCCTTGGAGGCGAGTTCTTTGTGCACCCTCGGACTGCCATATCGCCGTCGATGGCGCTTCTGGATCTCGCGGATATTCTCTACCAGGGTGCGGTCGGATTCTGACCTCGTCGAAGGCTTTCGCCGTTTCCATGCATAGTAGCCCGAAGCGCTGACTTCAAGTACCCTTGCCATCCTCCCGATCGCCCACCGTTCCCGATGAGCATCCATGAACCGGAAGGTCATCTCCGGTTTTCCTTCACCGAGAAGATGGCAACGGCTTTTTTTAGTATTTCGTTGGCCTCCCGAAGGTCATCGACTTCTCGCCGGAGGCGGGCCATCTCCTCGTCCCGAGGTACGCCTTGCCCTGTAAAGGCCCGTGTGCCGTTCCCTTCCGCCGCTTGTTCTCTCCGCCAACGGTTCAGTAGGCCCGGTTCAATGCCAAGGTCCCGCGCAACCGCGGCCGCGCTTTTCCCGGATGCTTTTAGGAGCTCCAAGGCATTGCGCTTCAGCTCCTCCGGGTACGTCCTTCGTTTTTCTCCCATATTCTCTCCCTCCTCTATTCTGGGAGATGCTTAACCTTATGTCCACTAAATCGGGAGAAGTCCAACCAGGCTCGCTGCCCCGACCAATCGCCTCAAGCTCCTCATCGAAGCCTTCCTCGCCAACCAGCATCCCTGACGCCCCAAAAAACGCGGGCTTACCGTAATAAAGCAGATTGTTAGCACCATATGCACGGTTCCAAAGGTTACGACTACGCCCCATTCGTGCCTGAGCGTATCAAAGTAAAGCACGTGGGCAGAGGGGGAATACGTGGCGAACGATTACGGACGTTTGACCCTACGTTATCACCCGATAGGGAGTATAAGTGAGACATGTATTCCCCCTCCGCCCATGCTTTCGTCAAGGTGATACGCTCAGGCACAAGTGAGGACCTCGTGTCTCAAGCCTGGGCTTCGAAACGCGAGACCTCAAGATTATGCCGCTTCAACGCCTCCACCGCGGCCTCCAGCCGGGCCTGCGAGAGGTAGCCGCCCTTGACAAGGAAGTGGCCCAGGGGCAGGCCCAGGAGGCGTTGGCGCCCCAGGAGGGCCCAGAGGTCCTGAGCGTCCAGGCGCCCCATTCGCAGGGCCGCCTCTCCGAAGAGCTCGCCGGGCAGCCTGAGGCGGAGCACGTCCAGGACGTCCTGCAGGGCCAGGCGCCCGCAGGCCATGCCCAGCTCGCCCAGCTTGGGGCGTTCGCTCAGCTGGAGGGCCAGGGCAGAGATGAGCCCCTGCCAGTCGATGAGGCGCGCGTAGTAGAGGTATTGGCCCAGGCGCAGCTTGGCCTGCGGGATGCCGCCTGAGTGGTAAAGCCGCGCGGCTCGGGGGCGCTCATATCCCTGGTGCTGGCCGGCTTGGTTGTGTCGGGTATCTGAGCTTTGATGGCTAGTGAAGTCCTTGGGACCGGTATGGGGGGGCTTCCAAGCTCCCGCCCTTGCGCTGCCCTCCCGGAAATTTCGCGTTGCGCTCCTGAAGCCGTTTCCAGCCATCGGGCCCTGGCGAGAACAGGGGTTGGACTCCTCCTCGAGGGCCAGGAGGATGCGGTCGTAGGCCTCGCGCACGCGCCGGAAGCGCCCGGCCAGGATCGCGGGATCGATGCCCCGCTCGGCGGCCTTATCGGGATGGCATTCCTGGGCCCGCCGCCGGTAGGATCGCTTGAGGGCCTCCAGGGCGGGCGGGAAGGGGCCCTGGGGGGCTTCCTTGCCCATGATCAAATAGACATCGCGGGCCAGCGCCGCGCTGGCCGGACTTGAGGCCATCTTCCCTCCCGCGGCCATTGTATACCCTCTTGTGGGCTTTGGGAATTCGCTTTTTTCGCTGGGCGGCCTTGAAAGGGGCGCGGGGCGGAATTAGTCTCGAAGCCTGGGGGTCCCATGGGAGGATCGGCGCGCGTGTTGATAGTGGACGACTCGGCCATCGTCCGCGAGGTATTGGCTCAAGGGCTGGAGCGCCAGCCGGGCATCGAGGTCGTCGGGGCAGCCCCGGATCCCTTCATCGCCAGGGATAAGATCCTCAAGCTCAAACCCGACGTCATCACCCTGGACATCGAGATGCCGCGCATGGACGGGCTGTCCTTCCTTGAACGCCTGATGGCCTTCTACCCCATGCCCGTCATTATCGTCTCCTCGGTCACCGCCAACGACAGCCAGGCAGCTATCCGAGCACTGGAGATAGGTGCCTTCGACGTGGTCAACAAACCCGGCGGCCCGGTCTCGGTGGGCGACATCGTCGAGGAGATCGCTTTCAAGGTCCGACAGGCCTTCGAGATCCGCGAGACCTATGCCGCCAGGCGGACCGATTTCGTACGCGCCTACGGAGGGACGAGGGCCCGCCGTCCGGCAGTCGCCCCAACGGGGTTGTCGGGCATCAGGACCAGCGATCGTCTGGTCTGTATAGGCTCCTCAACGGGCGGAACCATCGCCCTGGAATACCTCTTCCAGCGCCTTCCGGCCGGACTGCCTCCGGTACTGGTGGTTCAGCACATGCCGCCCAACTTCACCCGCCAGTTCGCCCAGCGCCTGGACGGGCTGGCCGATATGGGAGTCAAGGAGGCCGAGGACGGGGAGATGCTGGAAGACGGGCGGGCTTACATCGCTCCGGGGGGGCTGCATATGACCCTGGAACGTCGCGGCAACAGCCTCTTCGTGCGCCTCCTGGCCACTGAGCGGGTGTGCTTCCAGCGGCCCTCGGTGGACGTTCTCTTCCGATCAGCGGCCGAGGTCGCGGGGCGCAACGCACTGGCCTTCCTCCTCACCGGCATGGGCAAGGACGGGGCCGAGGGGCTGCTGGAGCTGCGCCGAGCGGGCGCGCGCACCCTGGCCCAGGACGAGGCCAGCTCAGTCGTCTGGGGTATGCCAAAGGCCGCCATAGACCTGGGCGCGGTCCAGGAGGTTCTGGCCCTTGAGGACATGCCGGCGCGCCTCATCCAGCTGATCCGCGAGGAATAGAGGAATCGGCGCCTGGGCGGCCGAGGATGGTTACGCCCTTAGGATGCGGGGGCGGCTCCCGTGGGTTTCTCGGCCGTCACCGCCTGGCCCAGATCCACGATTTCATCTGACGAGAGGATCTTGTCCATATTGAGGATCATCAGCATGCCATCGCGCGATTTGGCTATTCCGGAGATGAAGCTGCTGCGGAGCTTGAGGCCCACGTCGGGGGCGCTCTCGATGTCGGTATCGGGGATGTTGGTCACATCGTGGACGGAATCCACCGCCGCCCCCAAACTGAAGGCCTCGCGCCCCGCGCCCACGTCGAAGATGATGAATACCGTGCGGTCCCCGTACTCGCGCTCCTGGATTCCGAACTTGGCGCGCATGTCGATGATGGGGATTATCTTGCCACGCAGGTTGATGACGCCCTTCATGAAGGCCGAGGCGTCGTGGACCGCGGTGATGCGCTCATGCCGGATGACCTCGCGCACCTTGGATATTGGCACCCCGTACAGCCCTTCGGCCACCGAGAAAGTCAGGTACTTGCCGACGCTTTCGTCCATGGCCCCTCCCTAGAAATCGCGGAAGTCGCGCAGCGGGATGGCGTCCTCGGCCTTAGTAACCTCTACCCCTGCGGGCGTCTCCTGCGGGCCGGACAGGCGCTGGGCTGGGGCGGGCGTCGCCGGGCGGGGAGGCTCGGCCGCCTGGACCTGGTGGCCCTGCCGTCCGGTGATGATCAGGTTGAGCTGGTCTACGTTACTGCGCAGGGCTTCGGCCTGGGCCAGGAGCTCCTCGCCGGCCGAGGCGTTCTCCTCGCTTGAGGCCGCCGTGGCCTGGACCACCGAGTTGATCTGCGAGACGCCCTGGGTGATCTGGTTGGCGCCCTTGAGCTGCTCGCGGCTGGCCCGGGTGACCTCGTCCAAGAGGACGCCGACCTTGTTGGATTTCTCCACCACCCCGGCTTGGGCTTCGATGACGGACTGGCCCAGGCGCTCGCCCTGGGCCACCGAGTCGATGGCGCGCTCGATCAGGTCTGCGGTTTCCTTGGCCGCCTCGGCCGACTTCTGGGCCAGACTCTTGACCTGCTCCGCCACCACCGCGAAACCCTTGCCGGCCTCTCCGGCCCGGGCCGCCTCCACAGCGGCGTTGAGGGCCAAGATGTTGGTCTGGAAGGCGATGTCGTCTATGACCTTGATGATCTTGGCGATCTGGCGTGAGTTGGCGGCTATGGCCGTCAGGGCGGACTTGAGCTCCTCCATGCGCTCGCTGACCTTGCCGGTCTCGGCGGACGTCTCGCGCATGAGGAGCTCGGACTGGTTGATGCTTTTGGAATTGGACTCGATGATCGATTGGAGCTCCTCCAGGCTGGAGGTCATCTGCTCGATGGAGGCCGCCAGCTCGCTGGAGCCTGAGGAGAGTTCCTGGCTGGAGCTGGACACCTGCAGTGAGGCCGCCTCAAGGGACTTGGAGGAGGCCAGCAGATCCCCGTTCAGGCGGATCAGGGGTTTGGAGATGGAACGCGAGAGGATGAGGCCCAGCAACAGACCCAGGGCCAGGCCCAGGGCGGAGCCGATGATGATGACCAGGTTGGCCACGTTGGAGGTGAAATAGGCTCGCTTCACAAGGGCCTGTCCGAAGGTGGCGTCCACGTAATCGATCAGTTTGCCCAAGTCGCCGTCCATCTTGGAATAGGTGGCTCGGACCGCCCCGTTGATGGCCATCTCGGTCAGGACCTTGGTGTACTCGGTCGGACGCAGGCCCTGGGCCTTGAGGCGTTTGGCGGTGGCGATGAATTCGTCGTTAGCCGCCTCCATGGGCGCCAGGTCGGCCAGGAAGGCCTGCAGGAGAGCCTCCTCCTCCGGGTCGCGCTTGAGCTTCATGTACTCCGCCAGGCGGCCCTTGTAGGCCTGGGTGATGTCGCCGATGTCCCCGATCTGGCGGTTCCAATCCTCTTCCGATATGTAGGGCGAGGTCATGGTGCGGATGGACATCTTGATGTCCAGGTGGTCGTAGCGGATTTTGCCCAGCAGGGAGATGCTGGGGATGGCCTTGCTGCCGAGCTGGCTGATCTGACCTATCATGCCGGCCGAGATGATGATGGCCAGGGCACCGATTGCCAGGATCAGCACGGCCACCGACATGAATCCGGTTATGAGCTTCCTTGAAAGGCTGGCCTTCATCCTTAACCTCCGCGCCGCCCTGCCGGCGCCCAAATGCCTTTGACTATGCCGGCCGACGGCCGGCCCGCGCGTAGCGCGGCCCCTCAGGCTTCCCTGATCGAGAGTACGAATTCCTCAATATCCACGACGAAGCCGATCGAACCATCCCCGAAGATCGTTCCGCCGGAAAAAACCCTCATGCCCCGCAGGGCTTCGTTCAAGCTCTTGATGACGATCTCCTGCTTGCCCAGAATGGAATCCACCGCCACCCCGTAGCGTCGGCCCTCATAGCCCAAAACGATCACGCATCGGCCGGCCAGATCATCGGGTTTGACCTGACGGCAGGACTCGGCTCCGCCCAAGCCGCGGGCGAAGGCCTGGGCAGCCAGGACAACCGGGATGTAGGCGCCACGATTGAGCAACATGGGCCTGCCGTCGTCCAAGGCCGAGATAGCCTCGCGCATGGGAACCACGATCTCCTCGACCAAGCTGAAGGGAAAGACATACTTGGTGCCTTCCACAACAGTGACGAATCCGTCGATGATGGCCAGGGTGAGGGGGATGCGGATGGTGAAGGTCGAGCCCTTCCCGGGTTCGGAAGTCACTTCCACCTTGCCATGGATTTGCTCTATATTCTGCCTCACCACGTCCAGGCCCACCCCGCGCCCGGACACCTCGCTCACGCGCTTGGCGGTTGAGAAGCCCGGCTGAAAGAGAAAGGTGTAGATTTCCCATTCCTCCAGGCCGGCTGCGGTCGCCTCGTCGACCAGGCCCATGCGGGCGGCCTTCGCCAGGACGGCCGCCCGGTCTATGCCGCGACCGTCGTCAGATACGGTGATCTCTATGCCGTTGCCTTTATGCTCGGCTGAGACGCGGATGCGGCCTGCTCCCGGCTTGCCGGCGGCCTCCCGTTCGCGCGGATCCTCTATGCCGTGATCCACGGCGTTCCGGACGATATGCACCAGGGGATCGTAGACCGCTTCGATCACGTTGCGGTCCAGCTCGGTGTCCTCGCCGGAGAATTCGGCCAGGGCGGCCTTGCCGGTCTCGGCGGCCGTGTTGCGCGCCACCACGCGCAGTTTGTTGAAGATCTCGGAGATGGGCACCATGCCCATGGACAGAACCAGATTCTTGATTCCGGTAGTGATGCTCTCCAGTTGGGAGATGGTGCGTTCGGCTCCGCCTGTGGCGGAGGGGTCCAGAAGGCTCTGGCGCAGCATGGACTGGGTGACGACCAGTTCGCCGACGATGTCGATAAGGCTGTTCAGACGTTCATTGGAAACGCGGACATAGCTGGCCTTATGCGAGGCGGCGCTCTGCTTGCTGAGGGCCTTGCGGAAGTCCTCCTCGCTTACCAGGCGTTCTTCCAAGGCGATCTCGCCGAACTTCTTGTCACAGGTGGCCTGCTTGGCCAGGATCTCGCGCACCACGCGCTTGTCCAGCTTGCCTTCGTCCACCAGAATCTCGCCGATGCGCCTGGTTGAGCGCTCCTGGATGGCACGCCTTATCAGGCCGATGTACGAGCCGATATCCACGCGGCGGAAGGAATCCTCCATGAGGCGTGGGGAGTAATCCGAGGCTTCGATGATCAGGAGGAGATCCTTAAGGATGCCGATGCCGCGGAAGACAAGGTCGGTCAGCTCCTTGGACACGGAGATCTTGCCGTCCCGCACCATCACCAGGAGGTCCTCCATGGCGTGGGCGGTCTCCTCGATGTTGCGCAGGCCCAGGAAGGCCCCCGAGCTCTTGATGGTGTGGAAAGCCCTGAAGACCCGATTTACATTCTCCGGATCTGAGGCGTCGTATTCCAGGTCAACCAGGGTGTATTGAGCCGTCTCAAGGTGCTCCCGCACTTCCTCGCAGAGCTGCTCCAGCATTTTGCGGTCGTCGACGATGCCGTTGAAGTAGTCGGGGCCGTACTCGCTGGACAGGCCGCGTGGGGCGGGCGCTTGGCAAGGGGAGCGGGCTAGGGCCGGCGAGGCCAGCCAGGAACGGAGTCGATCAATCCAGGCGGGGCCGCCTTCGTCATCCAGGAGCTCGGCTCCCGCAGCCGAGAGGGCAGAGGCTTCGGCCCTCTCCCGTTCCGGCAGGGCGGCCGCGCCGGGGTCGGCTAAGGCTTCCTTGAGGAGGCGCCGCAGCTCAGCGGAGGAGGCTAGGTCGCCCGGTTGCCAGCGCTCGGCCGCGGCGGCCAGGGCCTCCAGGGCTGCCTCAAAACGGCTCGGTTCTTCCGGCATCGCATCCTCCGCTTGGTTTTTGCGATTCGGCCTATCGTTTTATAAGCATCTCCACCACTTCGATGAACTTGGGCGCGTCGAAAGGTTTCACGATCCAACCGGTGGCCCCTAGCTCCTTGGCGCGGGTCATCTTGGACTTGTCCGTCTCGGTGGTGAGCATGATGATGGGGGCATCGGCGCCTAAGGCCCGCAGCTCGCCTACCAATGTGATCCCATCCATCTTGGGCATGTTCACATCGAGGACATACAGCCCGATTTGGGCGAGGCCCTTCTTGGCCGCCTCGAGGGCTTCCTGACCGTCTGAGGCTTCCAGCACCTCGGCGTAGCCGGCCATCGATAGGGCTTGTTTGACCACGGTACGGACAACCTGGGAATCGTCTACGACCAGAATTTTCATGCTGCTCCCGCGGGAGGGCCTCGTTCAGCCCGCCCATCCTGGAAGTATATGCCTGCTTCGCTTCCGTGCAAGGGCACCGCCGAGGAATTCGGGCCCGGACCCGCCCTCAGACCACCAGCGCCTGGCCGTACCCGAGGCGGCTGATGGCTTGGATCACCACCTCGCCCGTGTCGCTGCGCAGGCTCATGCGCCGGGCCCGGCCTCCGCCCACCTCGCGCCGCATGACCTGCAGGCCCCAGCGTTCCAGGAACCGGTCGGCCATCTCGACGTTGCGATCCCCGACGAAGAAGACCTGATCCTGGTCAAGGAGAAGGCCCCCGCCGGCCACCCAGGCCAGGAGGCGTCGCGGCTCCGATCCGGCCCTGAGGAAGCGCCTCAGGAGGAAATCCATGGCTGTGTCGCCGTAGCGGCTGGACGCGCAGCCACGGGGGGCCTCGGCGATCAGGTAATGGCACATCCCGCCTATCCGGAGCCGCGGGTCGTGGATGGCTACGCCCACGCAGGAGCCCAGCACGGTGCGGATCAGGCAGGGCTTGGTGGCAAAGGCCATCTCGCCGATGCCGAGTACGAGCTCAGGCGGGGCCCAGGTCTGTTCGGGCACGCCTCAGCCATCCTTCAGGTAGACCGAGTTGCGGCGGGCGCTGAAGGGATGCTCGATGCCCACCAGGGATTCAGACAGCCCCAGGGCCAGGATGCCGCCCGGCCTTATGCAGGCGTAGATGCGCTGCAGCACGTCCCGCTTCTCCTCGGCGCCCAGATAAATCAGGACGTTCCGCAGGAAGACCACGTCCATCTGCCGGGTGAAGGGGAATTCCGAGAGGAGGTTCAGGTAGCGGAAGGAGATCAGGCTACGCAGCCTCTCTCCGGCCCGGTAGCCTTGAGCGCCCAAGGAGACGAAGTAGCGCGTCAGGTCGCGCGGGTCCACCCGGCCGCGCAGGGCCCCGGCCGGGTAGATTCCCTCCTCGGCGATCCGCAGGGCCCGGAGGGAGATGTCGGTGGCTAGGATGCGGGTGTCAGCCGGGAGGAAGGCCTGGTTTTCCAGGAGAACCATGGCCATGCTGTAGGCCTCTTCTCCGGTCGAGGCGGCCGCGCTCCAGAGGCGGAGTTCGGGCTGGTAGGGCCCGCGCGCGTGCAGGTAACGCGCCAAGAGGCTGAAGTGGATCTTGTCGCGGAAGAAGTAGCTGTAGTTTGTGGTCAGCGAGTTGATGAACTCGTCCATGAGGGCCCCGTCCCGGCCGTCCAAGAGGGCAGCCAGGAGATCGTCATAGCCGGGGAAGCGCAGGCCGGGTCCGACCATGCGCGAGAGTCGGGTCTCCATCAGGTATTTTTTGTAGTCGCGCAGCTGGATTCCGGTCTTTTCCCTGAGGAGGAGGGCCAGGCGGCGGAACTGAGCCTCCCGCAGGGGCGGGGCCTGGGCGGAATCCGCCCGCGCGCCGGGGCGCAGCGCCATCTAGAACATCCGGATGGAGCCGTCGGTCAGGGGCTCGTCGCTCTCCTGGCCTGGCCCTTGGACGCCTGGTCCGCCCTGGTAGGTCTCCAGGACGCGTCGCTCATTGACCGTGGTACAGAGTCCGCGGAACATATCGACCGCGCGCCGGCGCAGATCCTCCACCTCGCCCTCGGTGATGCCGCGCCGGGTTTCCTCGTCCAGGCCGAAATCGCCCTGGAGAGACAGGGCGGACGAGAGGAAGGCGACCGAGTGTTCGATTTCCTGGCGGGTGAGGTCGTGGAACTGAAGCAGTCCCAGGATGGCCTTGAGGCGGCCGTCCACGGAGCTGGCCAGGCCCTCAAGGGCCGTTACTACTTGCGCGAGCTCTTTGAAGGAGTCCTGGATGATGAGGGCGAAGGGATCCATGCGGGCGCGCACGGCTGGAACCCGGGCCACCAGGGTCTCCAGGCTGGCGATGAAACGCGCGTCCACATCGGTCAAGGTGCGGGCGGCCCCCTCTATGCAGCGTCTCTGGCCCCTGGCCAGCTCCTGGGCCTTCTCGGCGAAGTCGCTCAGGTTGCGCGAGAGGACTTGGAAGCTGCGTCCGGTGCCCTTGGCGCCCTGGCCCTGGGCGCTGGAGAGGAGGCGGGCGGCCTGGATGTTGACGTTCATAGATATGATGCGGATGGTCTCGGCGAAGCCCTCAATGCCCTCGGCCGCGGCACGCAGCTTCTCCAGCTGGGCGGAGGTGGCGGTCATGATCTCGGATGAGAAGGCCCTCAGGCTGTCTAGATCGCGGAAAAAGGCTCCTAGGTCGGAGGAGATGGCCATGGATTCCTTGGCTATGGAGGCCAGGCTGGTGGCCCCGCCGCTCTCCATGGCCGCTCGCATCGTCTCCGAGAGCTCGCGCCCCAGGTCGGCGCTGAAGCCTGCCAGCTCCCGGAAGCCTGCCAGGATCTCCTCCATCCTGGCCGAGGAGTAGCGGTTGGATTCGGCGCTCGTCAGCCCGTGCAGCTCGCCGACGGTCGAGAGGAGGAGGACGTACTTGCCGAGCTCGCGCTTGCCGCGGCCGAGCTCCTCCATGGCGGCTCCGATCGCGCCGATGATGGCCTCGGCGTTGGAATCAAGGCGCGCGAATATCTCCCTGAAGCGCCGGTCGCTCTCCTCGATGGCATCGAAGAAGTCCCGGCGCGCGCCATGGCTGGTCTGGTAGAGCCCCCGGTCGGCCTGGATGATCTTCTGGATCTCGTCCAGGCTGGCTTTGACCTCGGCGCACTCGCGCTCGAACCCCCTGTCCGCCAGGGACATGGCGAATTGATCGTTGAGGGCCGAGAGGACGCGGGTTTCGTCCCAGATGATCTCCAGGAAGGAAATCAGCCGGCCGGCGCTCGCGCCGGCGACCTCGTCCCGGATGGACAGGAAGGAACGCCTGAGGGCCAGGCCGATGGCGGCTATGCCCGCGTCCGCAAGGCATAGAAGCGCGATGGCGGCCGACAGCTTAGCCTTGGATAGAGCGGGCCCGACCGAGAGGAGGATCAGCATGAAGGCGGCTTGGGTGCCGAAGATGACTGCGTAGAGGAGGATGACGAGCCATGGCCGCTCGTTTCGCTTTATGAGTCCGATCGCCTCGCCCTGCGGCATCGCCAGCCCCTTGTGCCCGGTTTTCATCATCAGTATAGGGCGTGAGGGGGCGTCTCTCAAGTTGTATCGCCCGCCTGGGGCTCAACGGAGCGTCGGGCTTCAGCGCCAGCCGCCGCCCAGGGAGGCGGCGGTGTTGGCCAGCATCTCCTCGAAGAGGCCGCGGGCCTCGTCGCGGCCGATGCGCACCTGGGGGTCGGACAGGAAGGCCTTGAAGGCCAGCTCCTTGTCGCGGGCCTGGGCCGCCTCCAGGACGGTCTCCTGATTGACGACGTGGGGCATGACCAGGGCTCTCACGGCCGGGGGGAGGGCGCCGGCCAGGACGGGGCGCAGGGAGTCCCGGGCGAAGAGGGCGTTGGTCTCCACTATGGCACCCATCGGCAAGTCGGGGCACTGGCCCCGGTTGGGCAGGTTGACGTTGGTGACCAGGTCGCCCAGGCCCAGGAGGGCCTTCATCTGCAGAACCCCCTCCTCGCCGGATGGCTTGAGGGGCACCTCCTCTACGCCCTCGGCCAGGCGGGCTTGCAGGGCATCAAGGCGCTGGCGGTCCTTGATCCGCCAATCCACGCTGGTGAGGCTGAATTTCCAGGAGGCCACGGTGGCCGGGTCCCTGAGGTACCAGGGCGGGAGGAATTCCGCGAGGTGCCTGTCCCCGGCGGCGGCGATCAAGCCGTAGCGCCGGAAGAGGTCGAACTTGACCCGGTTGGCGGAGGCGAAGCTGCTTTCCTTCCAGTGTCCCTCGCCCTCGGGCTCGAAGCCGTCATGGAAGCGCCGCTCCACGAAGAGGCGGTAGATCGGAATGAGATCCTGGCTGCGGTAGGAGGCCGCGTCGAACCAGGTGAAGTGGTTGATGCCCAGGACATTGACGGAGATGTCGGCGCGGGTCGCACCGCGTTCGCCCAGGGCGGGCTCCAGCATGGCCGCCAGCATCTCGCGGGTGCCGAAGACCTCGTGGCAGCAGCCGAAGGCCTTGATGCCGGGGAAGGCCCGGTGGAGGGCCCGTACGCAGGCGGCCATGGGATTGGTGTAATTGATCACCCAGGCCGATGGGCAGGCGGCCCGGATGGCCTCGCCGAATTCCAGGTAGATGGGGATTGTCCTGAGGGCGCGCAGGATGCCGCCCGGGCCTACCGTGTCGCCCACGGATTGGTAGATGCCCAGGCGCTCGGGGGCATGCACGTCCGAGGCCATGTCTTGAAAGCTGCCGGGCAGGATGGACAGGACCACGAAGTCGGCCCCCTCCAGGGCTTCCTCAAGGGTGGCGACCGCGCGGTAGGCCCACTTCCCGGGCGCGTCCGCCCTGGCCGAGATGCGTTGGCCGATACGAGCATTGCGCTCGGCCGCCAGGGCGTCTATGTCGTAGAGCCTGACCTCGCCCGAGAGGGCCGGCTCCAGGGCCAGGTCGGCCATGAGCTTCCAGGCCCACCCGCGCGAGCCTCCGCCGATATAAGCCAGCTTGATGCCGCTCACGCCTGTACTATGCTGTTCCATGATGGGGCCATTCTAGCATCGCCTGACGGCCATGTCAGGCGCGGCGGCCCCGGTATCGTTGGAGCGGTGCCGGAATCGGTGATACTGTATCCCCGCGCCATCATTGTCGGGGGCCGATGCGGCCGCGCGGATGTGTTAGGATCGGAGCCAGGGGAAATCCCGGGAGGACGGCGCATGGGAAAGGCTGGCCAGGCCCTGGCCTGCATGGCGATCTTGTTCTCGGCCGGCGCGGGCCTGGGTGCCCAGGGCCTGCCCAAGGATCCGGCCAAGCTATCAGCGCCGGGCAGTTTCCCCATCGTCTCGAGCCCCGTGACTATCCGCATCTTCGTCCCCAGCGCCGGGCTGGTCAAGGACATCAGGACCAATTCCTCCTCCCTCTGGCTGCAGCGGACCACAGGGGTGAAGATCGAGTGGCTGGAGACGAGCAAGGTCGAGGCCAAGACGCGATTGGCCATGATGCTCGCCTCGGGCGACTACCCGGACGTCATCATGGGCATGTCGGGCTCCGGCCTGGCAGTGCAGGACATACCCCGTTACGGGCGGGCCGGGACCTTCATCGCCTTGAACGAACTCATCGAGAGTCAGGGCCACTTCATCAAGGAATGCTTCGAGGCCCAGCCCGGAATGCGCGAGGCCGTCACCAGCGCCGACGGCCGGATCTACGGCCTACCCCTGGTCATGACCGACGACTACCACATGACCATGCGCCAGAAGATGTGGATCAACGCAGCCTGGCTGGACAGGCTCGGGCTGCGCGCGCCCGAAAGCACGGAGGAGCTTTACCGGGTCCTCAAGGCATTCAAGGAACGCGACCCCAACGGCAACGGCCGGGCTGACGAGATCCCCCTGACCGGGGCCAGGCGCAGCCAGGAGGATCTGGCCTCATGGATCATGTCCGCCTTCATCCCCTGCGGCGGGCCGGACGACGGGGCCGATGTCACCCTCAACAATTATGAATTCGTGGTGGATGGGAAACTCCTCTTCAGCGCCGACAAACCGGCCTTCCGAGACGGACTCCGTTTCATCGCCCGGCTCTACCGCGAGGGCCTGATAGACGTGGCCGGGCTGACCCAGGACAAGAACCAGATCAAGCCCCTGGTGGACGCCTCCCCGATACGGGTGGGCATGGTGGCCTCGCATCACCCGGCCAACTTCGCCAGCCTCTCGGACGACATGAGCGCCAATATCCACCAGTTCAGGGTCCTGCCGCCCATCAGGGGGCCGGCCGGCTTCCGCAGCACGCCCTGGATCATCGACGGCGTCGTCCAGCCCGGGCAGTACGTGATCACCGATAAGTGCCGCAACCCTGTGGTGGCTTTCCGCCTCGCCGATACCATGTTCTCCCTGGACTGGGCCCTCAAGGAAAAGGGCGATCAGGGACTGCACTGGAAGGTGGCCGATCCGGGCATGCTCGGTTTGGACGGTCGCCCGGCCAAGTACCAGTACCTTAAATCCCTGGCCATGGAGGACAACGCTCAAATCAACCTCTGTCCCGGCTGGACCCGCGACCTCAAGAACCAATTCGCCCGGGCCCCGGCCGATACCTACTCTTACGAGGAATTCCTATACCAGGCCACCAAGCTCTACGAACCCGCCAAGGTGCGCCGCTTCCCTTACGCCACGGCCCAGTTCGCCGAGGCGGACATCACCGAATTCACCGAGCTCCGACGCAACATCCACGCCTTCGTGGGCGAGTCCGTAGACCGCTTCATCATCGGGGATCTGGACATCGAAAGGCAGTGGGAGGGCTATGTTAGGCAGCTCAAACAGATCGGTCTGGAACGCTATATGGCCATCCTGCGGGCCGCCATGGGCGGGGGCTAGGCATGGGTTCGGCCTTGCGCGGCGCTTACGCGCGGCGACGCGGATCGCCCTCAAGCATCCTGGGACGCTTCCTCGCGGCCTACGCATTGATTCTCCTCTTGCCCACCGCCCTGGCCCTGGTCTTTTACCGCGCCTCAGCCCAGGTGATTCTGCGCGGCGCCGACGCCATCGCCGCCGGACAGCTGGAGGAGGGCCTGGAGACCCTCAACGGCTACCTTTCAGGGCTGAAGCGATCGGCCGCACGCCTGGCCTCGGACTACGATATCAACCTCTACCTCAACCGGATCGGCCCCCTGGACGGGATATCCGAATACAATCTCAAGCGCATCTCGGATAAGCTGGCCCCCCTGACCCAGGGCTCCGACCCGGTGGCGCACTGTTTCATTTACTTCGCCGGTTCTGCCATGGTGGCCTACGAGGGCGGCTTTTCAGCCTACGACTCTTTCTACGGTCCAGTCTTCTCCGTGGACGGCATGGGACCGGCGGAATTCAAGGCCGCCTTCCTGGGTGCCGCCGGGGGCGAGCGCCTGGAGCTCGGCCTGGGCGCACGCTTTGACGGCCAGCCCCTGGCGGCCATCGCGGCCATCTGGCCCCTTGGCTACGGCGAGTACAACCGCGGCGCCCTGGTGGCCCTCCTGGATCAGGAGCGACTGATCGCCCCGCTCGAGGCCCTGGCCAGCGCCAATGCGGGCTGGGCGGCCCTCCTGGCCGAGGACGGCCGGGTCATCGCGGCGGCCGGCCCGGGCCCCCTTCCCCCCGCGTTGTCCGACACCACAGTGGGGCATGGCGTCCGCCGCCTGTCCTCCGGGGGCAGGTCCTACCGGGCCTACCATTCCTCGGCCTCCAGCGTCGGCTGGCGCTACGCGGCTGCCTTGGACGAGTCTTCCCTCCTGGCGGAGGCCCGCCGCGTCAGGGACCTGGCCCTCATCCTTCTCGGCCTGGCCCTGGCCCTGGGCTCGGCCGCCTCCTACGCCCTTGCTGCGCGCCAGGCCCGCCCCCTCTCGCGCCTCATCTCCCTGGCCCTGCGCGCCGGTGGGGCCGAGGAGCGCGGCCGGGGCGGGGTGTACCAACGGGCCGAGGAGGCCATCCTTGCCCTCTCCCACTCGCGCGACACGGCCAAGGCCGAGGCCGGTCTGGCGGCCGGTGCGGCCCGAGCCTATTTCCTGCGCCGTCTCCTGGAGGGTTTCCACCGCGACCGGCAAGCCTATATCGAGGAGGCCCGCCGCTTCGGCCTTGACCTGGAAGGGGGGCCGCGCTACGTCCTGCTCTGCGGAGCCAGCGGACCCCTGGGGCCGGAGGGCGGCCTGGACGCAGAGGAGCTGGCGGGAGCGGCGAACCTGGGACAGGGAGAGTACGGGCTGGCCCTCTCTCCCGGAGAGGCGGCCTTCATCCTGAGGGGCGGGGCCGAAAGCCGCCGGGCGGCCCAGCGACTGGCCGCGGCCCTGCGCGAGGCGGCCGGGGAGGAGCAGCGCTCGGGCCTGGTCTTCGCGGCGGGGGATGATGTCCAGGATGCCTTCCTCATCCAGGCTTCTTATCTCCAGGCCCGCGCGGCCCTGGGGCGGATGCCCGCGGGCAGCCTGGAGCCGGTTTTCTACTCCGACCTGCCGGTATCGCCGGGAGGCCTGCGCTTTCCCCTGGATCTAGAAGAGTCCATTCTCAGGGCTGTGAGATCGGCCAACGTTCACCTACTGGAGGCCCTCCTCGGTTCCCTCAGGCGTGAGAACTTCGAGGAGCGCGGGCTGCCGGCCGCCGAAGCCGGCGACCTGGCGGTGGGCCTGCGACTGGCGGCCCTGCGCCTCCTGCCTGAGTATCCCCTGGAGGCCGCCGGCTTGCGCGAGCGCCTGTACGCTCGGGGCGGGCGCGGCCAGGAGCGGGCTCTTTTCGATGAGGCCTGCGCCGTCCTGCGCGAAATGTCCGAATTGTCCGCCCGGCGCATGCGCGGGCATAGCCGCGAGCTGGCCCGCAAGGTCCGCTTCTTCATCGAGCAGCGCTTTTCCTCAAAGGCACTCGGCTTAGCTATGGTGGCCGAGGCCCATCGGTTGTCCGAGAACTATTTATCGAACGTCTACAAGGAGCAGGAGGGCGAATGCGTGTCGGAGACCATAGAGAAGGTGCGCATGCGCGAGGCGCGCCGCCTTCTAGCCCGAGGAGGAATGTCCGTGGACGCCGTAGCCGAGCGCTGCGGCTATTCCAGCGGGGTCTCCTTCAGGCGGGCATTCAAGCGCGCAGAGGGGATATCGCCCTCCGAATACCGCAAGGCGGCCGGGGTGGGCCAGGAGTGAGGCGTGCGAGCGTCTGAGATTCATATGCGCGATCCCTTCGTCCTGCCATCGCCGGACGAGGGCCTGTACTACCTCTTCGGGACGACCGATGAGGATTGCTGGAAGGCCGATGGCGTCGGGTTCGATGTCTACGTCGGAACAAGCCTTGACGATTGGCGGGGGCCCTTTCCGGCCTTCAGGCCCCCGGCCGACTTCTGGGGACGCAAGAATTTTTGGGCTCCCGAATGCCACGCCTACCGTGGGCGCTGGTACCTTCTGGCCTCCTTCATCGGGTCGGGATTGAGGCGGGGCACCCAGGTCCTGGCCGCCGACTCCCCGGCCGGCCCCTACTTCCCGCATTCCCTCGGCCCCCTCACTCCCTCGGATTGGGAGTGCCTGGACGGGACCCTCTTTGTGGACGATGGGGGAGCGCCCTGGATGGTCTTCTGCCACGAGTGGGTCCAGGCCGTGGACGGGGAGGTATGCGCCATGCCCCTTTCGGAGGACCTCCGCGAGCCGGCCGGGCCGCCCCGCCTCCTCTTCCGCGGCTCCAGCGCCCCCTGGACCAGGCCCCACCGGCGCCGCGACGGCTCCATCGATCCGCAATCGCGGGTGACCGACGGCCCCTTCCTCCATCGCCTGACCTCGGGGGCCCTGGTGATGCTCTGGTCCTCATTCAGCGATGCCGGCTATGCCCTGGGCCAGGCCCTCTCCGCCGGGGGCGGCCTGGAGGGGCCCTGGCTCCAGTCCGCGGCTCCCCTGGTGGATCGGGACGCCGGCCATGGTATGGTCTTCTCTTCCTTTGATGGCGCCCTCTTCCTCGCCCTCCACGCACCCAACGAGAGCCCCCTTGAACGGCCTGTCTTTATCCCCCTCAAGGAGGCCGATGGCATCCTCGCCCTGGCCCCGTATGGGCGGGGAGGTGACCATGCCTGAGGCTTGGCTCCGCCCCTGGGAGGATCCCCCGCCGGATGCTCTGGCCGAGCGGGCCGCCCGGGAGTGGTTGGCCTGCGGGGCCTCCTTCGCTTCTGAGGATTCAGATATGGCCTCGGCCTGGGCCGAGGCGGCCAGGCTGGTTATGTCCTCCATGCGCCCCTCGCCCGCGGGCGGGGCCATGCTGATAGAGGGCCTGGACTATCAGGGCTGCTGGCTGGAGAGCACAGGCTCCATCAGCGCCGAGACCCTCTCGCGCTTCTGCCCCGGCTTGGCCCAGGAGACCTTCCTGGGTTTTGCCCGCCTGGCCAGCGCAGACGGCCTCATCCCCTACAAGATCACCCAGGCCGGGCCGGCCTACAGACAGCTCCAGATAGTCAGCCCCCTAGCGCGCTCCGTCCTCCACCACGCCGGCCTGCACGGTCTTTTGGAGGACGGGGACTTCGTCCGCGAGATGTACAATGCGATGTCGGCCAACGACGCCTGGATAGCGCGGCACCGCGACACGCGCGGCTCGGGCTGCGTGGAGGCATTCTGCGCCTTCGACACCGGCCACGACCTCTCGCCGCGCTTCTGGCAGCTCCCTGACACCTGCCTGGACGAGGATCCAGCGCGCTGCGACCCGGACTTCCCGCGCCTGCCATTCCTGGCCCCCGACCTGACCGCCAACGTACATGCCCAGCGTCTGGCCCTGGCTGTCATTGCTCGCCGCATGGGCCGAACCTCAGAGGCCCTGTCTTGGGAAGCCAAGGCCGCCGCCAGCCTGGAAGCCCTCATGCGCGAGTGCTACGACCCCAATGACGGATGCTTTTATGATCGTGACGCATTTGGGCAGCTCGTGCGTGTCCAGGGCGACGCCCTCCTGCGCGTCTTCTGCTGCGGCTCCGCCGATGCCGCGGCTTTCGAGCGGGCCCTGTCCGCCTATCTGCTCAATTCGCGCAAATTCCTGGCCAAGTATCCGCCCAGCTCCATCGCCCTGGACGATCCGCGCTTCGATCCCGCCAGCGACCGCAACAGCTGGGCCGGCCCCACCAACCTCCTCTCCCTCCTGCGCGCCCCGGCGGCCTTCGAGCTCTATGGTCGGTACGCGGAATTCCTATTCTACGCCCGGCCCCTCCTGGAGGCCCTGCGTGGGCGCCCCCGCTTCAGCCAGTGCCTGGATCCCTGGTCAGGGCGCGAGGGCTTCGGGCGGGACTATACGCCCTCGGCTCTCTGCCTCCTGGACTACGTCGAGCGCTGTTGCGGCATCATGCCCCTGCCGGATGGAAGTCTGCGCCTCTCCTCTGCGCGTTGGCGCGGCCTGGCCAAAAGCGCCTACGCCCGCCTGGCCGGGAGACGGCGCCTGGTGTTGCATCGGGATGCAGAAGAATCCGCCCTCACCTGCGATGGTCGGGAAGTCCTGCGCTTCCCCTCGGGGGCTATCGTCTTCATCGACACCGAGCTCCGCCCGCTGCGCCTCGTCTGCACGGCCCCGGGGGGGATCGAGGGGGCTTTAGCCTGGGAGGATCTCGAAATCCCCCTTCGCGCCGATCCCAATCAAGCCTTTGCATTCGAGGGCGGGAAGGCGCGTGTCCTGTGCCCCGGCGGGATAGTTCAGCCGACATAGGCGATCATCAATCGGATCAAGCGCGAATTATCGTTCATCCATCCCTTGACAAGCCTTTTCCGATGAGCATGATTAGGTGCAAAGCGTGCCTCACAGTTCACTATGCGTGTGCGCCGTCAGTATTCTCCTGGAGGGTCCATCGATGCGCCTCAGGGCCAAGCTCTTCATCCCCACCTTAGCCGCTCTATTCATGGGCCTTGCCGGCTTCGCGGCCCTTGAGGCCTATCTTCAGCTGAGGGCGGTCGATGAGGATATGCGCGATCAAAGCGTCAGGCTCACGAACTTGATCGTGACAGCCAGCATGTCCTATGTTTGGAGCTACGACAGCCTGGGGCTCCAGCAGAGCCTGGACAGCTTCCTCCTTGACGATCAGATCGCGGAGATCGAGGTCTTCGACGCCGATGGCCGGAGCATGGCCAAGGCCTCCGAGGAGGAAGGTCCGCGTTTTCAGGAGAAGCAAGCCGATATGGTGCGCGACGGCGAGCCGATCGGCCGTGTGAGGATCCTGTTCACCGACCGCCACCTTCGGGAGCGGGCCCTCGGCCTCCTGCGCGGAATCCTGACCGCCGACGCGGTCGTCTTCCTTATCATGGCCGTGATCCTCTTCCTCATATCGCGCCTGGTGGCCCGGCCCATCCAGGGCTTGGCGCTGGCCTTCGAGCGCATGGCCGGAAGCGAGGCCGACCTGTCCCTGCGCATGCCGGAGCGCGGTAAGGACGAGGTGGCCGCTCTGTCCAGGCATTTCAACGCTTTCGTGGCCAAGCTCCAGGCAATGTTGCTCAATCTCAAGGACGTGAGCCAGACCAGCCGCGAGCTGGGCGGGGAGCTGGCCGAGAACACCGGCGAGGTGTCGGCGACGGCCGCCGAGATGGCGGCGGCCATGCAAGCCATGAACCGGAGCACGGCCGGCTTGGCGAAGGAGGCCGCCGACTCGAGCGGCGGCGTGGAGCGGGTGAGCGTGAACGCCGCGCGGGTGGCCGCCATGATCCACGAGCAAGCCGCCGCGGTCAGCGAATCCTCGGCAGCCGTGGAGCAGATGATAGCCAATGTCGCCTCCATAGAGCGCTCCACGGCGGCCAAGATGGAACTGGCGCGGAGCCTGGATTCACTGGCGAAGGAATTGGCGGCCGACGCAGAGGCGGTCGCCAGGACCATGCAGGAGGCCTCGGACGCGGCCGGAGCTATCTCGGAGATGATCGGGGTCATCAACGGCATCGCCAGCCAGACGAATCTCCTGGCCATGAACGCCGCCATCGAGGCGGCTCACGCCGGGGACTACGGGCGCGGCTTCTCGGTGGTGGCCGACGAGATCCGCCGTCTTGCCGAGCAGACCTCGGAGAACGCCGCCAGCGTGGAGGGCAGCATGGGCCGGGTGCTCGAGGGCATCCGAAGCTCAACCGCCGCCGCCGGCCAGTCCGGGAAGGCCCTGGAAAAGGTTATTTCCGGAATCGCCGAGGTAGCCGGAGGGATGGGCGAGACCATGGACGGCCTGAGTGAGATCGCGGCAGGGAACCGCCAGATCACCGAATCATTGCGTTCGCTCAATAAGCTCACCGAGGACGTGCGCGGCTCCGGCGAGGAAATGCGTGCGGACGCCGAATCCATAGCCGATTCCATCAGGCGCATAGCCGGAATGGTGACGGAGAACCACGCCGGGGCTGAAGAGATGGTCCGCGGCCTGAGGGACGTGTCCGCTGCCATGCAGCGGCTGGCCTCACTCACGGCCCGCAATTCCGAGGGCATCCAGGTTCTGGACGCTGAAATAGCCAAATTCAAGACCGCTTGAGGGCGGAATGGACTTCCCTATGCGCGTGAGGAGGTAGAGCTATGCGCAAGATCATCGCAACCATCGTGGCGGTCGTGACCCTGGCCGGAGCCGGAGCCCAGGCCCTTAAGCTGGGCACAATCGAGGGCACTGCCTTCCTGGGCCCCCTCGTTTCGCAGGTACTAAAAGAGGCCGGCTACGATTCCAGCGTAGCCGTCTTCACCCAGGAAGCCCTCATCCAGGCCCTAGCCAAGGGCGAGGTCGACGGGGCCTTCTTCCTGGCCGAGCCCTTAATCGCCCAGGCCAAGGGGGCCATCCGCATCTCCGCGCGTCTCATGCAGGCCGACTTCTGCGCCGTGGCTACCGACCCGACGGTCAAGATCGCCAATCCGGGGGACCTTCGCAAATACAAGGTGGGTGTCGTCAAGGACAATGTGGCTCACGGCGCCGTTACTCGCGGTATGAAGACCGTCCAGGCCGAAAACGATGTGGAGGAGTTCAAGCTCCTGGCCTCCGGTCAGGTCCAAGCCATTCTCGCCGTTGAGCCTGCCATCCCCGGCCTGGCCAAGGCGGCCGGTTTGGATCAATACATCGTCCAACAGCCGCCGGTCTTGCGCTCGCCCACCTACGTAGCCCTCGCGGCGTCCAAGTCCGGGATCAAGAAGGATGTGGAAGCCGTATTCAAGAAGTGGGTCGATTCGGGCCAGTGGGAGGCCGAGATGTCCAAGGCAGCGCCCCCCGCAGGGCGCTGACAGGGGTTCCTCTCGAAGAAGAGTCGCTAGCATCCGCCACATAAAAGAAAAGCCTTTCCGACGGGAAGGCTTTTCAACCTTGGAGGTGGCGGGA
>CAYYCP010000010.1:10500-37288 GCA_964470375.1 uncultured Spirochaetales bacterium | reverse complement strand
CATAAAAGAAAAGCCTTTCCGACGGGAAGGCTTTTCAACCTTGGAGGTGGCGGGAGTCGAACCCGCGTCCTGTAGTGCGTACCAAGGGCGTCTACGGGTGTATCCGTTCTTTGGTTTTCGTGACCCGGAGAGCGAAACGGCGCGCGTCCTGGCCCTTAGCCCGAGTCTTGGTCTCCCGCCGCCATCGGGCGGACGGCGGGACAAGCCCCGATCGGTTACAGGCTTCCTGGACGCTCGGAGCAGCGCATCCAGGAGCCCGGCTCAGGCAGCTTACGCTGCGAGGGCGAGTTCGCTGTTGTTGGCAGCTAAAGGTTTGCCGAATCAGGAGATCGGCGCTCCACCCGCGACCCTTGATCGCGATCACTCCAGTCGAAACCGGGGCACCCCCTTCCCGGATAAAGTACGCCTTGGCGCCGTCCCGGTCAAGACTCAAGAGGACTCGCTTTCCGAAACCGAATCGATGATCCCGCCGCCGGCAAGCCAGTCGCCTGAGTAAGCCACGACGCTCTGGCCGGGGGCTATGCCCCGCTGGGCCTCATCGAACTCGATCTCCAGCCGCCCTCCCGGAAGGATTCGCATCTGGGCGGGGGCCGGGACGTGGTTCTGGCGGATGCGGGCCTCGACGCGCTCCTCCGATCCGACCCAGGCCTGCATGAGGGCCTGAGCGGCGACCAGGCGGCGGCGGTACAGGCTCGCCTCGGTGCCTAGGATGACGGCGTTGCGCGACGGATCTATGGATTTCACGTACAGTGGCGCCGAGGAACTGACGCCCAGGCCCCTGCGTTGGCCGATAGTATAGAAGGGCAGACCGCGGTGCTGCCCCAGCGTGCGCCCCTGTCCGTCCAGGATGGGGCCTGGGATGGCCTCGTCTGGGCTGAAGAGGGCGGCGTAGCCGCCACCCATGAAATCCTGGCTTTCCGGTCTGTCCGCGCAGGCCAGGCCCAGGGCGCGGGCCCGCTCGCGCGTCTCGGCCTTGGAGAGCTCCCCTAGGGGGAAGCGCAGGGAGGGCAGGAGGGTCGAAGGGATGCGATAGAGGAAGTAGCTCTGGTCTTTGGACCTGTCCAGGGCCCGCATCAGGCAGGGGCGGCCTCCGCGCTCGCCTATGCGGGCGTAGTGGCCGGTGGCGAAGACGTCGAAGTCCAGGCCCGAGGCGCGGGCTCGCTCGAGAAGGAAACCGAACTTGAGGGCGGCGTTGCAGCCGACGCATGGATTGGGGGTGCGGCCGGCCAGGTACTCGGCCCGGAAGGGCTCGATCACCAGGGCCCGGTACTCGGCTCGCAGGTCAATGGCGTGATGGGCTATGCCCAGCCTGGCGCAGACGCGAGCCGCCTGGGCGAGGTCATCGGCCTCGTCCGGGCCGTAGCAGGAATGCCGCGCTCCAGGCGGGGCGTCCGCCGAACCGCTGTAGGTCAGCATGGTCAGGCCGATCACCTCGTAGCCCTGCTCCAGGAGGAGGGCCGCGGCCACGGCGGAGTCCACTCCACCCGAGAGGCCCACGGCCGCCCGCGGCTTGTCCGAGGGCATCAGAGGCGTCTCAAGCGGATGGCGTCGGCCGGGCATACCTCGTGGCAGCAGTAGCAGCGTATGCAAGCCTTGTAATCGACGGCGATCCGCTTGCCGTAGGCCGCGTTCCCCGGATCCGGGGCGTAATCCAGGGCCTTGGCCGGGCAGATATTAATGCAGCCCGAGCAGCGCAGGCATTTGCGGTGGTTGAAGACCGGCCGCGGTACCAGGAAGCGCCGAGCCAGGGCCCTCAAGGGCGCGGGGATGTGGCGCTGGAAGCCGACTCCCTCCGACTCAGGCAGGAGCTTGAAGCCGTGGACGCGGGCCTGTTCCAGGGACATGCCCAGGATAATCGGCTCCTGGCCTGGGGAGAGCCATTCGCCCGAGGCGCGGGCTTCCTCCAGGTAGCCTATTTCGATGGGGTCGTAGCCGATGATCCGGCAGGCCGTCAAGTCCAGGGCTAAAACGTTGGCCGAGGCCAGGAGAAGGCCGACCTGGCGCGGGTAGCCCGATCCCGGGCCGGGCCCCTCCATGCCCACCACGGCGTCCATGATGGCATAGTCGGCGCCCGCGCACAGGGCCAGGTCTGCAAGCATGAGGCCGAAGTGGGCCTTATCAGGGAAGCGGAAGTGGAAAGCCGCCTTGTCGAAGCCCGGCACCAGGCCGAAGAGGTTTTTGACGGCCCCGGTGTAGCGTAAGAGGCTGTGGGTCTTGAGCTTGGGTAGGGACACCAGGATGTCGGCCTCGGCCCATTCGCGGACCAGCTTGAAGCGCTTCACCAGGCGCCCGCGCGGATTGTCCGCGTCCAGTCCCTCGCTGAACGAGCCCAGCTCCGCGCCGGCCTCCAGGGCGGCTCGGTCGAGCTGGCACTCGGCGGCGGTGGTCTCCAGGTTCTGGTAGCCCGGAGAGTCGCCCACGACAACACGGGCGGCCCCGCGGGCCTTGAAGGCCCGCGCGGCGGCGGCCACCACGGCCGGGTGGGTGGAGACGGCCTTCTCCGGCGCCGCTCCCTTGAGCATATTGGGCTTGAGGAGGACGGTTGCGCCCCTCACCTCAGGCGGGGGGGCCAGTTCCATGGCCCGGGCCAGGGCGGCCTCGACATCGTCGTAGGCGGGGCAGGGCAGGAGGGCGACGCGGCTATCCATGGACAGGGATGATACCGGAAGGCCCCTAGAATATGAAGCCCAGCTCGATGCGGGCTGATGCCCGCGGCGGGGCGCCCGCGGGGAAGGCGGCCTCTGCTCCCATGCCGAGGTAGGCCAGGGCCGGCGAGAGGAGGCGCAGATCAAGTCCCAGGCGCGGCGGCTCCGCGAAGTCCCAGGCGGGCAGGCCCAGGCTGGTCCGCCCTGAGATGTGGATATCGAAGGCGGGAAACTGCAGGCCCAGGGCCATCCCCAGGTCCATGCGCCAAGAGGGTAGGGCATCTCCAAAGGCCAGGCTTGCCCCCGCCCCGAGGGTGGCGTCCACGAAGGCCCCGCTAGAGGAAGCGTTCCTCTCTGTGGGCAGAGAGATACTCATGGGAAGGAAGAGGCTCAGCATCGATGCTGGAGGCTCCAGGCCGGCCGGCGTCGACCCTTGGACGAGGCGCCCGCTCAGGGCGGCCGCTCCTTCCAGGCGGATCGGAGCCGGCAGGCCGAGGAAGCGGTATTTGAGCCCGCCGCTGAGGATGCCGCCCGCCCCGCCCAAAATGGCGTTCACTGACATTGACGCCTCCCAATCTGCGGCCAGGGCCATGCGGAAGGAGCCGCCGAAGGGGATGGAGCCCTCGAAGGGATAGATGCCGCTGATGACCCCGATAGAGGCCTGTACGCTGCTGCGCGGCAGGGTGGCGGCGTCCGGGCAGAGGAGGAAGCCGGAGATCCCCATGGCCAGGGAGCGCGGGAAGATGCGCAGGGATGAGTCGATGGCCAGGCTCGTTTCCAGAGTGATCGGTTCGGTGTCCTCAGGGGGCTCCGCGCCCTCCCGGCCCTCCGTGTCCTCTGCGGGCCATGCCTCTAGAACGACCCTATAGATTCCATCCGGCAGCCTCCGGCCGGAATCCGAGCGGCCATCCCAGTCGAAGCCCTGAGCCCATGTCTCGAAAACGCCGAAGTCGCGTTGGGCGACGGTATCGCCCCCGGCGTCCAGGATCTCCAGGGAGGCGTAGCCCGGGGCGCTGGCCTTGAAGCCGATGCGGCAGGCGCCCAGTGCCCAGGGGTTGTCGGGGTTGAAGGCCGGGCGGACGGGGGCCAGCTCCTCCACGCGGAAGGCCGCCTTCTCAAGCTTGAAAGCGACGCTCGCCGGGAAGGCCGCCGAGACCATGACCGATGCTTCCTGGGTCTCGTAGCCGAAGAGGCGGGCGCTGACCCTGTGTACGCCTGCTTCCACGGCGACCAGGCCCTGGGGCACGATCTCCCCGTCGATCAGGAGCTGGGCCTCTGCGGGGCTGACGCTCAGGCTGAGGTAGCCCCGGTTGGGGATCAGCTCGGCCTCGAGGACATAGACCATGCCGGCTTGGGCGTTGACGGTCATGGTCCTGCGCTGGAAGCCTCTCAGGAAAAAGGAGAGCTGATAGACGCCCGGGGCCAGGCCCGAGAGGGTGATAGGCGTCGTGCCGACGAGAGCGCCGTTCAGGCGCAGCTCCGCGCCGGGAGGGATCGAGCTCACCTGAAGCTCGGCGCCGGCCTGGGCGGTCAGGACCGCCGGCACGAGCGCGGCCAGGGCCATGATGGCGAGGGCGTGCCTGCACATATGCGGATCCTAGCACGTCAGGGGTGCAGTTGCCAGCCAGGGCGGCAGGGGCTACAATCCCGCCGTATGGACCCATGCCTCCCCCCCGACCATGCGGACGCGGCATCGGCATCCGCCCTCATCAAGGCTCTGCGCTCGGAGATGGCCCGGGTTCTTGTGGGGCGCGAGGCCCTCACGGACAGCCTTCTGGCGGCTCTGATCGCGGGCGGGCACATCCTCCTGGAAGGCGTGCCGGGTATCGCCAAGACCCTGGCCGCGCGGGCTCTGGCGGCCGCATCCGGCCTGAAGTGCTCGCGCATCCAGTTCACCTCCGACCTCCTGCCCGCCGACGTCTCGGGAACCCTGGTCTACGACCAGGGCTCGAGGACCTTTTCTCCCCGGCCCGGGCCTGTCTTCGCCAACATCGTGGTGGCTGACGAGATCAACCGCGCCCCGGCCAAGGTACAGTGCGCCCTCCTGGAGGCCATGGAGGAGGGCCGGGTCACCATCGGCGAGGAGTCTCTGACCCTTCCCGATCCCTTTATGGTCCTGGCCACCCAGAACCCCATCGAGCACGAGGGTACCTATCCTCTGCCGGAGGCCGAGCTGGACCGCTTCATGGCCAAGGTCATCGTCGGCTATCCCGACGCCGCCCAGGAGGCCGCCATCGTGGCCGGGGCGGACGCGCGCGCGGCCGGTCTGATGCCCCGACCGGTCTGCGGACCCGAGGGCCTGAACCTCCTGCGGGCGGGAGCCCGAGTGGTGCGGGTGGATCCGGCCCTCCTGACCTACATGATCGCCCTTGTCAGGGCCACCCGCCCAGCCCGCGATCCGCGGAAGGCCTCTGCAAAGGCGACCGGCGCCGAGGAGGGCGGACTGGGGCGCTACCTTGAGTACGGGGCCTCGCCGCGGGCATCAATAGCCTTGCATGCCCTTTCTCGGGCGCGGGCCCTCATGGACGGGCGTTCGGCCGTCCTCCCCGATGACATCAGGGCCTGTTCCCGAGACGTGCTCAGGCACCGCCTGGTCCTGTCCTACGAGGCCGAGGCCGAGGGCCTGGATGCCGAGGATATTCTCGAGATGGCCCTGGCGGCCGTACCCGCTCCCTGAGATGGATCGGGGCCCCGCCTATCGCCGCATCAGCTCCCTTCTCCCGCGCTGCGCCCTCCTGGCTGAGGCTATGCTGGCGGGCTCCTGCCGATCGGTCCGCCGCGGGCGGGGCAGCGAGTTCAGCGAATTCCGCGAATACGGCGGCCTTGACGACGCGCGCTCCATCGATTGGAACGTATCGGCCCGCATGACCCGACCCTTCGTCAAGGTCTACCGCGAGGAGCGCGAGCTCCCGGTGGCCATCCTGGTGGACACCTCGGCCTCCATGGCCGCCTTCGAGCCGGCCCGCTCCTGCCGCGACACGGCCGGAGAGGCGGCCGCCCTCCTGGCCTGGGCCGCCGACGCGAACGGCGACCGCAGCTCGCTGTGGTTTTTCGCCGACGAGGCTTCCCTGGCTGTCCCCGAGGGGCGCGGGAGAGCCCATCGTCTGGCCATCCTGGAAGCCCTGGCCGCCATGCCGGCCCCCCTTCCCGCCGGGGATCCCGGCCCGGCCATCCGCATGGCCGCCCGGCGCCTCAGGCAGCGCGGTCTCATCATCGTCCTGTCCGATTTCCTCACGGGGGATTGGGCCTCGGCAGCACGCGCAGCCCGTTCTCGGCATGAGCTTATCCTTGCCCGCATCATCCACACCTGCATGGGCTCGGGCCTGGGCCTTGCCACTGGTCCCGGGAAGCTGCCCGAGCGGGGGATCCTGAACCTGCGCGACCCAGAGTCGGGCAGGAGCTTGGTGGCGGATTTCGGCTCGCGCGCCTTCAAGGCCGCCTACGGTGTCTGGGCCTCGGCGGTATCGGCATCCTTCAATCGCCAGTCGGCCCTGGTTGGGGCCAGGCGACTGGAGCTGCGCGAGGACGGGGATGTCCTAGGGGACTTGGTGGCCTTCTTCAGCCGACGCGCCGGGGCGCGAACATGAGACTGCGCCAGGCCGTGACCGCCCTCGGGGCATTCCTCCTCATTTACGCCGCCCGCCTTCCGCTGATGGCCCAAACCGGGGCCTGGACTGTCCTTCCCCCACAATTCTACCCGGGCGACCGGGCCGAGCTCCGCATATCCCTGCCGGCGGACACAGGTGATCTCCACCTGCCGACTGGAGACCAGACCCTGGACATCCTCGGGGCGGAGCTTGTCCCCGGCCCGGGGGGCTCAACAGAATTGCGGCTCTCATTCATCGTATGGAAGCCGGGGGCCTTCTCCATTCCGATCCTGAGGGCAGGTGGGATCACCTACGGGCCCTTCGCCCTCGCAGCGCGTTCCTACCTGGAGGCAAGCGGGGCCGGCTTGGCCGAGGCGAGGCCGCCACTCCTCCTCCCGCGCACCCGCCTGATGATAGCCGCGGCATTCGCCGCCCTGGCCCTGGGGCTCATGGGAGCCTACGCCGTCTACACCTACATTCTGCCCTGGCTGGGCAGGCTCCTGCGCCGGCGCCGCGAGCGCCTGCCCTATAGGCGCTTCCGCCACGACTTGCGCGTTGCCCTTAAGCGGGCTGGGGACGAGGGCGGCCGGCGCTTCTACGATTACCTCAGCCAGGCCTTCAGGCGCTATGCCCGCGATGCCCTGGGCCGACCCTTCGATTCCCTGGGACCCTCTGAGCTGGCTGGCGTCACCGAGGCCCCCCTGGGACCGCGGGCGGAGGCCCTAGCCGCCCTCCTGGCGCGCATAGACCGGGCGCGCTTCGCCGGAGAGGAGTCCGATCCGGCTTCCAGGATAGAGGAGGCCGGACACATGGGCAGCCTGATCGAGGCTACGGAGGCCGAGCGTGCCGCGCTTCGATAGGCCCCTGGCCCTCCTCATCCTTCTCATTCCGCCCCTCGTTTGGCTGCTGGACCGCTTGATCGCTCGACGCCGCAAGCCGGCCTTCCCCATGGATGCCGCCATCGGTCCCTTCTCCTGGGCGCCGGACGCACGGGCGCGGGCCAGAACCGCATCGGCCGCCCTCTGGTGGGCGGGCTTCGCCATGGCCGCCCTCGCCCTGGCGGGTCCGGGCAGCATCGAGCGCGAGAGGGTCTACATGCAAAGGGGGCGGGATATACTCCTCGCGATCGACGTTTCCCCCAGCATGGCCGCAGCGGAGGGCGGGAGCACAAGGCTGGAATCCGCCCTGGGCTTGGCCCGAGACCTAGCCGGAGCGGGCGGCAACGCCTCCCTCGGCCTGATTCTCTTCGGCAGCCAATCGAGTCTGGCGGTGCCCCCCACGGAGGACCGCGCCTACTTTCTCTCCGCCCTAGACAATGTACGGGCCGGCATGCTCGGGCCCGGGACCGATCTCGGCCTAGGCTTGTCGGCGGCCTTCTACCACTTGGCCTCCTCTGAGGCGTCCTCGCGCCTGGCCATCCTCATCGCCGACGGCGAGGACAATCAGGGCTCCCTCGAACCTCAGGAGGCCGCTGAGCTCTTCAGGCGGGCCGGTCTGCCCCTCCTTATCGTGGGCATAGGCTCGGGCGGCGAGGTGCCGCTGAGCTATAGCGACCCTGAGAGCGGGCGGCTCTACGAGGGGCGTCTCGAGTCGCCCTTCGACCCGCGCGGCCTCGAGGAGCTGGCTCGTGCGGCCGGGGGACAGTACATCGCGGCCGCCCAGGCCGGGGCCATGGACAGGGCCCGCGCCGAGGCCCTGCGCGCAGCCTCCCCTACGGGGGCCTTTCGCGAGACCATGTCCGGCACAAGCCTAGCCCCGCCCTTGATAGCGGCTGCCCTCGGCCTGTGCGCGCTGGCGCGCCTCCTGGCCCTGGTTCTGGGGGACGGGCCGTGAGCCTCTTCGCCCGCCCCTGGGCCCTCTGGCTCCTGGCGATCCTCATCCCCCTTCTCATCCTTGAGCTGCGTTCCGCGGTGATGACCTCGAGGGCGGCGGGCGGCCTATGGGGGCGGGCGAGATTTCCGACCCGGCGGGCCCTCGCGCGGGCTTGCCTCCGTCTCGCATGCCTGGCCGGCTTGGCCCTGGCCCTGGCCGGACCCCGCCTCGGTGCTCGCCTGTCGCGCCGCTCGGACTCCGGCCTCGACCTCGTCATCGCCCTGGACGTCTCCCGCAGCATGCTGGCCGAGGAGGAGGGGCGGACGAGATTGGAACGCGCCCGCTCCATCGCCCGCGAGGCCATGGCCGAGCTGCCGGGGGCGCGCCTGGCCCTTGTAGCCTTCAAGGGCCGCCCCATAACCCTCTTCCCCCTCTCACAGGGGCGCGAGACCCTGGACCTGGCCTTGGAAGCGGCCGCCCCGGGGATGATGAGCGCTCCTGGGACGGATCTCGGAGCGGCCCTCCTCGAATGCCTGCGGGCATCGGACTCGGCCACTGCCAGGAGCCGGGCCGTCCTCCTCCTGAGCGACGGGGAGGACCTGGGCGGGAGGATAGGCGAGGCCTGCGCCCGCCTTGCCGAGGCCGGCCTGCCGGTCTGCGCGGTCGGGCTGGGCAGCGACTCGGGCTCCCTCGTCCCGCCCTCCGCGGCGGGCGGACAAGCCCATCTCAGCCGCCGCGATCAAGCGGCCCTTCGCGGTGCGGCGAGGGCGAGCGGCGGCGTCTATGCAGCCGAGGAGGACGGGGGAGGCATGCGCGCCCTGTGGGCCTTCCTCGCATCGCGGGGCTCAGGCGCCGGGCGCGTCAAGCGCGAGGCCGCGGCGACTGAGGCGCCCTTCCTCATCATCGCCCTGGCTTGCGCCCTGGCGGCCTCTCTCCTCCCTGCCGCGGCCCCCCAGGCGAGGGCGCGTAGGCTCCTGGGAGCCCTCCTCCTCGTCCTCCTCGGCGGCTTGTCATCCTGCGCCCGCGCCGCCCAAGCCGCCCGCGTCGCCCAGGCCGTGTCCCTAGCCCGCAAAGGCGCGCCCCAGGAGGCCAGCGCCATCCTGGTGGATGTACTACCACGCTTGGGGCGCCGGGACGCCGCCGTGGCGCGCTTCGATCTGGCCGCCTGCTGCCTGGCCCTGGGCGAGCCGGCCATGGCCGCCGACCTCCTCGAGCGCGCTCTTCCTGATGCCCCGCCCTCGGAGCGAGCCGCCTTCCATTTCAACCTCGGCTGCGCCCGCTACGCCCAAGGCTCCTACCGCCAGGCCTGGGCCGCTTTCCGCGCCTGCCTGACCGAAGATCCCGGGTTCGCCGATGCGCGCGCCAATCTGGAACTGGCCTGGGCCAGGGCCGAGGAGGAGGCCGTCCCGGCCGCGGCCGAGGCGGCGGCCCTGAGGCTGGCGGAGATCTTGGAAGGGGAGAGGAGCCGCTTCGACATCGTGCGGGCCATGGAGAGCGGCCGTTTCCGCTCGGGCGATACCGCTGACGAGGGAGCCGAGGATGACTATTGAGACGCGCGCCCTCATGGCTGTCCTGGCTCTGGGGGTCCTGGCGGGAGGGGCGGGAAGCCAGGAGATCGATCTCATCTCCTATGGCCGCGAGGTCTACGGGGATCCCCTCTCGGCCTGGGTCGCAGTCATATCCTTCCCCGCCGGGGAGGCCGGGGGCGCGCCGCCGCCTGAGGCCGAGGCCCTGGGCGCCACCATCGTCCAGGCGGCCCTCTCCCCCCAGGGATCCCTTTGGCGCATGGCCCTCACCTTCGAGGCGGCCTGGCAGGATCCACAGAAGCCGCCGCCCCTTCGCATCCGCAGGTCCGGGGCCTCGACCCTGTACTATCCGGCCACGGCCGAGGCCCTCTTTCGCCCCGGCCCATCCCCTCGAACCAGCTCCTCGCCCGCTCCGGAACGCATCGAATACTCGGTACGCTTCGACCGCCCGGCCGTGCGGGCCGGCGCCCTGGCCTATCTCATCCTGGAGGCGAGGGGCCCTGGCGAAGCCCTCGCCGGCTTGGACGCACTCCGGCCGGAGTCCCTGCGCGGCGGAAACCTGGAGGGCCGGCCCCTACGGGCCTATTCGGAGGGAGGCGCGGCGGGCTCGGCCGGCCTGCGCCTGAGCTACCCCATCCGGGCTGATCGGGAATCAACTACGCTTGAGGCAAATTTCAATGGTGAGAAAGTAACTATCCCTGTCCTGGCGGCCGCGGGCGCTTCCCCGGCGGTCGCAGCCCCTGTCCGGGACAGGAACGGGACAGCCCGCCTTCTTCTGTTCCTGGCGGCCGGAATCTGCGCTGCGGTCGGGGCGGGCACCGCCGGAGTGGCCCTGATAAGGCGCGTGAAAGCCGGGGTCAGGCGCGACGGATGCGCGGAAGCCAGGGCCGAAAGCCCCCGGGGGCAGGGCAGCCTAGTCGTTGCGGCGCTCACCTTCCTGGGCCTGGGCGTCCTCGCTGCCCTGTTCGCGTCTTTCATGCCGGGTGAAGGGGATATCGAGGCTAGGCCCGGCCTCCTCCTCTACGTCATGCCCGACGCGGCCTCGGCTTCCTGCGCCCTAGAGGGGGGCGAGGGCCGGGGAGTCATCGCCGTGAGGGTCAGGGGCTTGGATGGGGACGAATGGGTATTGCTCCGTTATGCCGACGGGACCCAGGGCTGGACGCGCGCCGAGGCCCTCATTTCTCCCGGTAGATGATGCGGCCGCGGTTCAAGTCATAGGGCGAGAGGGCCACTTTTACGGAGTCGCCCGGGACGATGCGGATGTAGTGCTTGCGCATCTTCCCCGAGAGGTGCGCCAGGATCACGTGGCCGTTCTTGAGCTCGACCCTGAACATGGTGTTGGGCAGAGATTCCTTGACGACTCCCTCAACCTCGATCGCTTCTTCCTTGGCCACGGCGCCCCCTCGAAAAAGTTGCCATAATAGTAGCCGCGCCCGCGCGGCCTTGTCAACCTTGGCGCGTCTCGGTCTCCCGATCGCATAGCCATGTGCCTTTCGAAGGCCCGGGGAAGGGCCGCCGCGGCCCCCGGCGAAGGGATTTCCCACTTGACTTTTTGCGTCATTTCCACCATTGTTCGTCATCTTTCGCCCATGGGGAGGTCGACGTCATGGATGAATCGTTCGTCCAGCAGATGAAGGAAATGCTCATCTCGCTGAAGAAGGAGATCATCGAGACCCTCATGGCCAATAACGCCGATTTCCGCGCCATCGTAGAGGGCATGGACCCCAAGGATTTCGCAGACGTGGCCTCGGACGACATAGACCGGAAGATGATAGAGGCCATCGGCGCGCAGGACTTGAAGCGCCTGCGCCAGATCGACGCCGCCCTGACCCGCATCCAGCAAGAGCGCTACGGCTCCTGCGTGAAATGCGGCAAGCGCATCCCCCTCGAGCGGCTCCGGGCCATACCCTACGCGGTCATGTGCATCGAGTGCCAGAAGGGCGAGGAGCGCCGCAACCGCTGAACCCGCCCCCGCGGGCGGTCCGCCTCATTCCAGGAGATATCCCCTCCAGCCTTTGTCCGTCAGGTAGACGGCTTCCCGGTAGCCTGCGGCGCGCAGGGCGGCCAGGGCCTCGTCGGCATGGGCCATGAGCAGCCCGGGACTATGCGCGTCCGAGCTCACCAGGGCCGGCACGCCGCGAGCCCGGAATTCCCTGAGGAGCCAGGCCGAGGGGTAAGGCGTGTCCGTGCGCCCGCGCGCCATCCCGCCCGTGTTCACCTCCAGGACCGCCCCTGAGGCGGCCGCGGCCTCCAGGGCCTCCATAGCTGCGTCGCGGTACCAGGCCTGGCCTTCCGAAAAAAGCCGATCGCCCTGGTTGTTCTTGCGCGGTAGGTCGAAGTGCCCGATGATGTCGAAGCCGCCCCGCCGGGCCATGGCGGCAAGGCCCGCGTAGTAGGCTTCCACAAGGGGGCGGGCACCCCCAGGGCTGTGTGTGGCCATGTCGCGCAGGAACTCCTCCTCGGGGGAATCGACGGTCATGGCATATCCGTCAGGGGCATTCACGAAGTGCACAGAGCCTATGCGGTAATCCAGGCTCGGGGCCCAGGCCTGCCCGCTCAATGCCGGTCCCGCCGGGCCGTCGATCCAATCCGCCTCCATGCCGATGAGGATGCCCAGACGCCCGCGGAACTCGGAGGCCAGGCCCCCCAGCTCGTCCAGATAGGCCTGGACTTTTCCGGCTTCCATGTTCCAGCCGGTGCTGAAGGGCAGGGGGGCGTGGGCGGAGAAGCCCAGCCAGGACAGGCCAAGCTCTAGGGCCTGCTCGACCATGGCCCGCGGAGGGGAGATCCCGTCGCAGTAGCGCGTGTGGACATGGTAGTCGCCTGGTATCATGGAGCGATGGTACAGGCGCTCGATCCCCCGCGCAAGCGCCCCGGCGGCCTTGGCGGGCCATCGCAGGGGCTGACCGCTCGCTTCACAAAGCGCGGGGCATGGAGCATACTGGGTACTATGGGATCGGCTCGGGGGAAAAGACAAGAAGCAGGCGTACCGCCGCCGCCGGATATCGGCGAACTGGCACAGGACGCGGCTTTCTGCCAATGGACCCTCGATCCAGTCACCGGCCGCATGGGCGCTGGCGAGGCATTCTGCCGGTGCTTCGGCCTGGGCTCGGGCGATGGGCCCTGGATCGGCTTCAGCCTGGAAGACTACCTAAGCCTTTGCCACCCCGACGAGAGGCCGGCCTTCGAGCGCGCCTTGGCCGGGCTGGCCGGGGGGGAGCCGGCCTGCCTGTCCATGGAGCGCCGCCTCATGCGCCCCGACGGCTCCTACGCCTGGGTCCTCAGCCGGGCCGCCTGCGCCAGCGGGGGACGCATCCTCGGCTCCGACGCCGACGTCCAGCGCCTCAAGGAGCTGGAGTATTCCCTCCGCGAAAAGGGCCGCCTGCTCAGGGACGTCATCGACCAGGCCCCCTTCTTCATCTTCGCCCGCGACCAGGCCGGGCGCTTCATCCTGGCCAACCGGGCCCTAGCCTCCTTCTACGGCCGATCGCCCGAGGACCTGATCGGGGTCGAGCTGGCTTCGGTCCATCCCCGGGCGGAGGAGGCCCGCCGCCTGCGCGAGGAAGACGCCCACGTCATCGCCACAGGCGAGAGCCTGATTCTTCCGGAGACGCCTTTCAGTGCGCCCTCCGGCGAGCGTGCCGTCGTGGAGCTCTCGCTGGGGCCCTTCGACGTCCCCGGCCTTCCGGGACGGGCTGTCCTGGGTTTCGGCCAGGACATTACCGATACCAAGAGGGCCCAGCGGGCCCTCTTCGAGGAGAAGGAGCGCCTGGCGGTGACCCTGCGCTCCCTGGGCGAGGGCGTCATCGCCGCCGGCACGGACGGGCGCGTCTCGCTGATGAACCCGATGGCCGAGCGCATCACCGGCTGGGACGAGCGCGAGGCCATGGGCCGACCCATCGGCGAGGTCTTCAAGGTGCGCTACGGCCACGACGCCCGCCCCCTGGCCGACCCCACCCGGGAGATCATCCAGGAGCGCGCCATCGTCTCCGGGGCGGTGGACTGCTTCCTGGAGCGGCGCACGGGCGAGCTGCGCGAGATCACCGAGCGCGGCGCTCCCATCATCAGCGAGGAGGGCGGGGTGTTGGGAGCCGTGCTCATCTTCGCCGACGTCAGCGAGCGCCGGGCCATGGAGCGCGAGATCGAGAAGATACAGAAGATCGAGCAGCTGGGGCTATTGGCGGGCGGCATAGCCCACGACTTCAATAACATCCTGATGGCCGTTCTGGGCAACATCACGCTGGCCAAGTTGAACCTGGAGGAGTCCGGAGAGACCAGCGGCATCCTGGCCGAGGCCGAGAAGGCCATCCACCAGGCCAAGCGCCTGACCGCCCAGCTCTCGTTGCTGGCCAAGGGTGGGGCCGAGCCCCAGCGTGAGCTGGTGGAGGTGCGGCGCCTCATGGAGGAGGCCTGCCCCATCCTCTTCCGCGGGGCCGGCGTGCCCTGTTCCCTGGAGGTGGATGAGAGCGCGGGGTTCATCCTGGCCGATCCCGCCCAGATCCAGCAGGTTCTACAGAACCTGATCCTCAACGCCCGCGAGGCCACCAGCCAGGGCGGAGCGGTGCGCGTGTCGGCCCGGGGGGTGACCCTGGGCCGCGAGGACATGCTGCCCATATCGCCGGGATCCTACGTCCGCATAGACGTGGCTGATTCCGGCAGCGGCATAGCCCCTGAGATCGCGCAACGCATCTTCGACCCCTACTTCACCACCAAGAGCCGCGGCTCCGGCCTGGGCCTGACGGTGTCCTTCTCCATCGTCAAGAAGCACGGAGGGTGCATATCGCTGCGTTCGCGCCCCGGGCAGGGAGCGGTGTTCTCGGTTTACCTGCCCTCGGCCGGGACGGCCGCCGGCGCGCCGAATTCCGGCGCGCCCGAGTACGGCGTGCACTAACGTGCACTAATAAGAGGAAGTCACGTAATACTGGGCGTACTGGGCGAATTCGAAGAAGGCTTCCTTGATGAGTTCGCCAGCTGCCTCCGCGGCGGCGGCATCGCCTGCTCGGGCGGCCTCCTCAAGGGCCGCGGCGGCCCGGCCCAGGCGGCTTGCGCTCAGGTTGAGGGCGCTCCCCTTGAGCCCATGGGCCTCACCGGCCAGGGAGGCCAGGTCGCCTGATTCCTGGGCCGCGTCCATACGTCGGATGGTCTCGCGCACGCTCTCGATGAAGCGCGGCAGGAGGGCGGCTACCGTGTCCTTGCGACCTAGGAATGTATCCATAACCGCCCGGTAGTCGAAAACCTCCGGATCGTCGTAAGCCGGTTCGGCCTGCTCCGGCTCCCGATTCGGCCCGGCGGGAAAACCGTGCTTGAGCCAGAATTCCAGCATCATGCCTATGTCGCCCTTATGGAAGGGCTTCACCAGGATATCGTTCATGCCGGCCTCCAGGCAGCGTTCGCGCTCGCCCTTGTCGGCGCTGGCGGTCACCGCCACGATGGGCATGCGCCCGCCAGCCGCGCGGATGGCCTGGGCGGCCTGGTAGCCGTTGAGGCGAGGCATCTGGATGTCCATGAAGACCATGTCGAAGGGCCAATCGCGGTTCAGCTCCACCGCCTCGGCCCCGTCGCGGGCCAGTCTGACCTCGCAGCCGGCCCGCTCCAGGACGATGCGGAAGAGCTCCTGGTTGACGGCGTGATCCTCGGCTACCAGGATCACCGGAGCTCGACCGCCCATCAGGGTCGGCGCCGCAGCCGGTTCCGGTTCGGCCTCCTCCAGATCCAGGCTGGAGCTCAGGCAGCGCGCCAGGGCATTGCGGAAATCAGCCCGCTTGACCGGCTTGTTGACGTAACCGTTGAACCAGTTGAGAAGCTTCATTTTGGCGTCAGGGCCCATGGTGCCCTCGGGGCTCATCAGAACCAAGCGCGCAGAGTTTATGGACTCGTCCGCGGCAATGGCTGAGGCTAGGCGCCAGCCGTCCATGGAGGGCATGTTCTGGTCGATGGCGCAGAGGTCGAAGGGCCGCCCCTCGGCGGCCCGACGGCGTAGGCGTTCCAGTGCATCGGTCCCCGAGGAAGCGCCCTCGGCGCGCAGGCCCAGCGAGGCCGCTAGGCGGGTTTCCACCAGGCGCGCGGTCAGGCGGTCGTCAACCACCAGGATGGAGCCGGACAAACTTTCAGGCTCTTCGGGCGGGTTGTACAGGGCTCGCTCCAGCGGAAGCTCCAGGGTGAACACCGAGCCCTCGGGCTCGCCCGGGCGGTAGGACAGGCTTCCGCCCATGAGCTCGGCCAGGTGACGTGATATGGCCAGGCCCAGGCCCGAGCCCCCGTACTTGCGGGTGTGCGAACTGTCGCCCTGATGGAAGCTCTTGAACAGGTGCGGGCGGATCTCGGGCGGAACGCCTATGCCCGTATCGGCCACTTCCAGCCTGAGGGCCTCGCCCCCGTCCGGCGCGCGGGCCTTACGGGCGGTGACGAAGACTTCCCCGCGCTGGGTGAACTTCACCGCGTTCTTGATGAGGTTGACGATGATCTGTCGCAGGCGGGTGGGATCGCCGCGCACGTAGGCAGGCAGGTCCTCGGCCACGTCCACCACCAGCTCGAGCCCTTTGGCGTGGGCCTCCAGGGCTATCATGTCCGCGGCCTGCTCCACGCAGCGGCGGACATCGAAATCGATGCGTTCGATCTCCAGGCGCCCGGCCTCGATCCGGGTGATGTCCAGCACGTCAGCCACCAGGGACAGGAGCACGTCGGCGGAGAAGCGCGCCTGCCTGAGGTACTCGCGCTGCTCGTGGTCCAGCTTGGTCTCGCCCAGGAGCTCGATCATCCCGATGATAGTCTGGATGGGCGTGCGGATCTCATGGCTCATGTTGGCCATGAACTGGCTGCGGGCGCTCATGGCCCGCTCGGCGTCTTGCTTGGCGCTGACCAGACCCTGCTCGCGGGTCTTCTGACCGCTCAGATCCTCGACTACGCACAGGATACGCCCCTCGGCCTCCGGGATCTCGGGCCGGCTCAGGCGGAAGCGCAGCCAGGCCGATTGGCCCGAGGCCCTGCGAATGGGGCTCTCCACGGCCTGGGGGCCCTCTCCCCGACGCGCGAAGCGGGCGAAAAAGCTCGAGAGCTTGAAGGCTTCCAGTTCCTCCAGGAAGTCGAAGAGGGGCACCGGCAGCTGGTCGGGCGGGAAACCGGCCAACCCGTTGAAGAGGGCGGCAAATGCGCTGTTCCAGACCAGGATCTCGCCCGAACCCTCCAGGAGGGCGGTCGGAAGGGGGAAGGCTTCCAGGACCTGGCCGCCGAAGGGGCCTGGATCGCGCCGGCTCTCCATGCCGCCTAGAAGTTGGCCCGCAGGACCTCGGCGGCCTTCTTGACCAGGGACTCGGGCTTGAGCGGCTTGATGAGGTAGCTCTTGACCCCGGCCTGGAAGGCCTTGACGATGGCCTCGCGTTGACTGACCGCCGAGAGCACAATCACCGGGGCGTCTATGTCCCAGGCCTGCATGCTGTCCAGGACCGCGAAGCCGCCCACCCGCGGCATGACTAAGTCCAGCAGCACCAGATCGTAGTCGGCTCCACCCTTGAGGGCCTCCAGGAACTGCTCCCCGTCCCCGAAGGCGTCCACCCGGGCGGCCAGGGTGGAGAAGGTGGTGCGCACCAGCTCCTGGATGACCGGGTCGTCGTCCACCACCGCCACGGCCACGCCCTTGCCGGCCTCCTTGGCGTCCTCAACTGCGAAGGCCCGCGCGGCTTCGGCCTCGAAGCGCATCTGGAAGGATTCGCCGCGCCCGGCCGGCCGGGCCCCGGAGATGAGGCGCTCGGCGGCCTCGCCGTGGGCCTGAGGGCCGGCCTCGTCGGCCAGGAGGCCGTCCAAGGCGGCCTGTAGGCTGGTGCAGGTCTCGATGCCCTCGTACTGCTTTCGACCGGCGATCAGGTCGCGGGCGAAGGCATTGGAGGTGAGTACGCGCACGTGGCGCGGTTTGGCCTTGGAGCTGGCCAGAAGGTTATCCAGGAGGCGTTCCAGGTTGGGGGCGTCGGCGAAAGACAAATCGATGTCGCTCATGAGGAGGACGATGCGCGCCTCGCCGATGGAGTACAGTTCCATGAGCTCGGCGATCTTGAAGCGCAGCATCTCGATCTTCTCGATGTTGAGGCCCTTGGCCAGCTCGACGAAGATGATGTTGTCGTTGACGTGGGCCGACATGATGCAGGGGGTCTGGTCCACCTCGAAGCGGCGCCCCAGGATGGTCCCGATAGTGGATAGAAGGGCGTCTATGCGCACCGGCTTGGAGAAAACCTTCTTCACGTCGTAGGGCAGGAGCTCGAGGATGCGGTTTCGGTCTATTTTTGCGGCGGTGATGATGACCGGGGCGCGGGCCGTGTTGGGGTTGCGCTTCTTCTCCTCCAAGACCTCGCGGCAGGTCTTGCGGCTCAGATGATAGTCGACGATCATCAGGTCGGGGATGAGGTCGCGCATCTTGGCCACGGCGTCCAGCCCGTTCACCGCGACGCTAATCTCGATGTCCCCGGCCGATTCGAGCTTCTCCCGCAGGTACTCGCGGAAGAGGTCCGACTCGTCGATGAGCAAGACGCGCTTCATGTTCCCCTTCCCCGGCCGGTCCCGGCCCATAGACAGGATACGCTACTAAGGGCTTCGCGATATAGGCCACATGACTAGAGAGCATGTGGCCGTGAATCCCCTTACCTGATATCTTCCTCAGCCAATCCGACATGCTGGGCGTGTCGACGTGCCGGCCAAGGTAATAGTATAGTAGCGCGCCGGCGGCGGATCGTAAAGCCGAGACGTGGGGAGGTGGCATGGCGGAGAGGGAATTCGCGTGGAAGGTGGAGGGGCGCGAGGCCCTGCTCCAGTGTCCAGTCTTCAGGGTGGAGCGCCTGGCATCGGTGTCACCGAAAGGGAGGCGGAGCTTCTTCTACGTCCTCGGGGCCCCCGACTGGGCCATGGTTCTGCCCCTCTTGGAGGGGCCCGACGGCCCGCGCTTCCTGATGGTGCGGCAGTACCGCCATGGCTCGGGCCAGGTGACCCTGGAATTCCCGGGCGGGGCCGTTGAGCCCGGGGAGGACCCGCGCGAGGCCGTTTTGCGGGAGCTTGAGGAGGAGACCGGGCGGAGGGCGGCCGTGATAGAGCCCCTGGGAATCCTATCGCCCAATCCGGCCATCCAGGCCAACCGCTTCCACGTCTTCCTGGCTCGCGGCCTGGGGCCGATTGGGGAGCTCAACCTCGATCCGGACGAGGATTTGGATGTGGAGGAGGCGGCTGAGGCGGACATCCTGGAGGGCCTAGGGCGCCCGCCCTTCACTCATGCCCTGGTGGCCGCCGCTATGTCCCTCTGGTTGCGTAGAGGTCGCGGCCTCGCGGGTCAATGATCAAGACGGCCGGCAGGTCGCGCAGGCGCACTAGGCGGGCGGCCTCCATGCCCAGCTCAGGATAGGCTAGGACTTCCTCCGATACTACATGCTCCTTGGCGATCAGGGCGGCCGCCCCGCCTAGGATGCCCAGGTAGGCACCCCCGTGGCGCTGGCAGGCCAGCCGGAAGTCCTCCGAGCGGTTCCCCTTAGCCATGCTCACCAGGGAGGCGCCCCGAGACATGAAGGTCTCGGCGTATGCGTCCATGCGCCCGGCCGTGGTGGGGCCCAGGGAGCCCGAGGCCAGGCCGGCTGGTTTCTTGGCCGGGCCGGCGTACATGATCGGGTGGCGTAGGAACCATTTCGGGAGATCCCGGCCGGCTTCGGCCTCCGCGAAGAGACGGGCGTGGACTGCGTCCCGAGCCACCACCACCGCGCCGGAGAGGAGGACCATGTCCCCGGCCTTCAGCTTCCCCAGGTCGGCCAAAATAGCCGGCATGGGACGATCCAGGTCGATGCGGGATAAAGCGGCGCCGGGGCTGGCGGCCTCGGCGGCCCCCAAGAAGCGGGCCGGATTTTCCTCAAGCCTTTCCAGCCAGGCGCCCTCTGCGTCGACGTAAGCCCGGATTCTGCGGTGGGCGTTGCAGGACAGACCGATGGAGACGGGCAGGGAGGCCGCGTGGCGTGGGAGGCGCAGGACCTGGGCCCCCAGGGCCAGGGCCCTCCCGCCGAACTGGGCCCCCAGGCCGCTGGCCCGGGCGAGGCGCATGGTCTCCTCCTCCCACTCGGGGCAGGCCAGGACGCCCATGGCGCGTGGCCCGGGGCGTTCCAGGCCCCCCAGGAAGCCGGCGCTGGAAAGCTTGAGGATTGTCAAATTTTGCTCAGCTGAGGATCCCCCGACGACCATGGAGACGTGGTAGGGCGGGCAGGCGGCCGTGCCCAGGGATCGGATGGCCGCATCCATGAAGGCCCTCAGGGCCTCGGGGCGGAGGAGGGCCTTGGTTTCCTGGAAGAGGCGGGTCTTGTTGGCCGAGCCGCCCCCCTTAGCCGCGAAGAGGAGGCGCATGCCCGGGGCGGCCGAGACCCGGGCCTCCACCTGGGCCGGACTGTTGTCGCCGCTGTCGGCCTCCTCGAACATCGATATAGGTGCGAGCTGTGAATATCGCAGGTTTTCTTCATTATAACATCGCACGGCGCCCTCGGCGACGGCCAGGGAGGCGTCGGCCCCGCAGCGGACGTCCTCGCCCTTGAAGAGCCAGGCGCAGGCGGTGCCGGTGTCCTGGCACAGGGGCAGGACGCCCTCGGCGGCTATGGCGGCATTGCGGATGAGGGCGGCGGCGACGAAGCGGTCATTGGCCGAAGAGAGCGGATCGGCGATGATGCGGGCATAGGCCTCCAATTGGGAGCTGGGCAGGCGGAAGGCCATCTCCCGGAAGGCCTGGCGGGACAGCTCGGCCAGGGCCTCGGGCGGGATGGCCAGGCGACCGTCCCGCAAGTCTATGCCGTCTATCTCCAGGTGCCGGTAGCGCGTATCCTCCCAGCCCCAAGCCAGGGCCTCGATATCCAAGGGCAGCAGCATAGGCCCGAGCATAGCCCGAGGGCCCGGGCCGGGCAAGAGGCGGGATGGATTTGGGTGGGGCGGCGCGGGCCGGCTGGTGCCTCAGGCGGTGGTGAAACCGCGCTCGGCCAGCCAGCCGTCAATCAGGCGCCGGGCGATGCTGCCGCGCCGGGGTATGGGCGGCATAGCCTCGGGGCCGAACCAGCCGGCCTCGAGGATCTCGCGGCCGTCCACGCGGATGGAACCCTCGAGGGCGCGGGCCCGGAAGCCCACCATGATGGAATCTGGGAAGGGCCAGGGTTGGCTGCCTGAGTAGCGGAAGTCCTCGGCGCTAATGCCGGTCTCCTCCAGAAGCTCGCGGGCGGCACATTCCTCGAAGCTTTCGCCCGGCTCCACGAAGCCGGCTATCAGTGAATGCATGCCGCCCTGGAAGCGCGCGTTGCGCGCCAGGAGGATGCGGCCCTTGCGCTCCGCCAGGACGATGACGGCCGGCGAGACGCGGGGGAATTCCTCCAGCCCGCAGGCCGGACAGCGTAGTGAGGTGCCCACGGGGGCCGGCTCCAGGCGGGCGGAGCAACTAGGGCAGAAGCGCGTGCGGCGCCTGAAGGCTGTAAGGTGGACGGCCCGGCAGGCGAGGGCCGCCTCGGCCGGGCCAGCCTCGGCAAGGTGGGCTCGGAGGCTGACAAGGCGCATGCCTGCGGGCAGCTCCGGGGCCCCGGCGGGACCGGGGGCCTGGGCGCCCTGGGGCTTGGGAGCCGGGGCCGCGGCGACGGGCAATTCGCGGATGAGGAGGAGACCCCCGTCTTCCCCGCGCAGCTCGTAGCTTTCAACGGCTAGGGCCCCCAGGGATCCATACTCCTCCTCGGATAGGCAGGCACCCGCCTTCCCCAGGACCAGCCAGCCGGATACCGAGCAGGCCGCCCGCGCTGCGCCGCTCATTGGCGCGGATTGACCATCAGCAGGGGCTGCTGGGTGGAATCCATGACATCGCGCCAGAGGGCCCCCTCCGGGTCGAGCTTTTTCCTCCCCGACACCGCCAGGCGGGTGGGCACATGCACGAACTCCCCGTTCACCAGGCCGATGATCAGTTTGGTCTTTCCGGCCATGGCGGCGTGGGCGGCGTTGGCTCCCAGGCGGTCGCAGTAGACTGCGTCCAGGGGATCGGCCGGGGCCGAGCGGATGATGTAGCTGGGATCGATGTACTTGATCGACACGTCCTCGCGCCTGGCCTTGAAGTGGGCTTGGATGCGCTCCTTGAGGAAGAGGCCTATGTCGGAAAGCTTCTTGTTTCCCGAAGCGTCCGTCCCCGCCTGGGCGGGCAGGAGCTCTTGTCCGGCGCCCTCGGCTACGATGATGACAGCGTGGGCCTTCTCGGCCAGGCGGCGTTCCAGGGCCGCCAGGAGGCCGCGCGACCCCTCCAGCTCGAAGGGCACTTCGGGGATGAGGACGAAGTTGGCCTCGTGGGAGGCCAGGGCGGTGTGGGCGGCTATGAAGCCGGACTCGCGCCCCATCAGCTTCACAAGGCCGATGCCGTTGATCACCGAGTGGGCCTCGGTATGGGCGGCCGTCACGGCCATGGCCGCCATGCCCACGGCGGTTTCGAAGCCGAAGGTCTTGTCGATCAGCTGGATGTCGTTGTCGATGGTCTTGGGCACGCCCACCACGGCGATTTTCAGGCCGCGGCGCTCGGCTTCCTCGGCTATCTCCAGGGTGCCCCGCTGGGTGCCGTCCCCGCCGATGGTGAAGAGGGCGTTCAGCCCCATGCCGGCTATGGCGTCCACGATCTCTCCCACCCGCTCGCCCTCGCCGCGCGATGTGCCCAGGACCGAGCCGCCGATCTTGTGTATGTCGTCCACCACCTCCGGATCCAGATCCATCGGCGTCCGGGGTGCACCCGGGAGGAAGCCGCGGAAGCCGTAACGGATGCCCTTGATGGACCGCACCCCGTAGCGTTGCCAGAGACAACGCACCAGGGAGCGGATGACATCGTTGATGCCCGGGCAGAGGCCGCCGCAACTGACGATGCCGGCCTTCACCGCGGCCGGGTCGAAATAGATGGAATCGCGCGGGCCGGCGCGCTCCAGGAGCTGGCTGCTGTTCAGCCCGGCCTGGGGGCCGGGGCGGGCCAGGGGATCGCGCCTGACCATCTCGCCCTCGTCGACGTAGTTGGCCACCATATCGCCATGGATCCGCGAGAGGCTGATGGGGGAGGGGAAGCGCCGCGGCCCCAGCTGGGCGATGCTGAAATCCAGTCTCTCCATGGCGAATCCTCCCCGGGGCCCGGCGGGCCCCGCGCCCGAGTATACTTCTCCCCAGCGCCCGCGTACAAGCGAGGCGGCCCTGACAGCCACGGGCTAACTTGTCAGGTGGGGACGGACGATATCGAGGGCACTTGCCCGAGAACCAGAGCGGAATTACTATCCAATCGCACGCCTGGCGTGCGAAGGAGAGAGATATGAAGAAGAAGCTCGGCCTAGCCATCGCCATCCTGGCGGCGGCCCACCTGGCACTCGCGGCTCAGGGTTTCCGCGTCGGCCTGGTCACCGATGTCGGCGGCATCGACGACAAGTCCTTCAATCAAGGAACATGGGAAGGCATCGTTCGATTCGGAACTGAGAACAAGCTCAAACAGGGCGTCGATTACAAGTACCTGCAGTCGTCGGCCGAGGCCGACTACGTCCCCAACCTCTCCACCTTCGCCGACGAGGGCATGTCCCTGATCGTGGCCCCCGGCTTCCTCTTCGAGGGCGCCATGAAGGAAGTCTCGGCCCTGTATCCCGACGTGAATTTCCTCATCATCGACTCGGTGGTGGCCGGACCCAACGTGGCCAGCGCCGTCTTCGCCGAGCACGAGGGCTCCTACCTGGCGGGCGTAGCCGCCGGCCTCAAGGCCAAGGCCGACAAGAAGGACACGGTCGGCTTCGTGGGCGGTATGCAGTTCGCCCTGATCGAGAAGTTCGAGGCCGGCTTCCGCCAGGGCGTCAAGGCCGTCTACCCGGCTTGCAAAGTCCTATACGATTACGCCGGCGCCTTCGACAAGCCCGACATCGGCCAGGCCCTGGCCCAGAAGCAGTACAACGCCGGCGCCTACATCATCTTCCAGGCCGCCGGAGCCACCGGCAACGGGGTCATCAAGGAGGCCAAAGAGCGCAGCCTGAAAAAGCAGGTGGTCTGGGCCATCGGCGTGGACAAGGATCAGTACGCGGATGGGATCTACTCGGGAACCAAGTCGGCCATATTGACTTCCATGGTCAAGCGCGTAGACGTGGCCGCCCATGACGTGGCCGCCCTGGCCAAGGCCGGCTCCTTCCCCGGAGGGCAGACCATCGTCTTCAACCTGAAGAACGACGGTGTCGGCCTGCCGGCCAAGAATCCCAACCTCTCGGCCTCCATCCTCAAGTCAGTGGATGAATACGCCCAGAAGATCAAGTCCGGCAGCATCGTCGTTTCCGAGACCCCGGTCCGCTAGTTCGATCCGCCAGGGGCGGCCGCCTGACTCGGCCGCCCTGAGTTCGCCCCCGGGTTCAAGCCCGGGGGTCATTCGCTCTTTTTCTGACGCCGACGCCCCGCTCTTTACGGCCGGCCTTCGGATTGTGCTATACTGGCACGGTCCGCATCGAAAAAGGCCTAGGAGGAAGGGTGGCACCGGTCATCGAGATGCTCGGCATCACCAAGGATTTCCCCGGCGTCCGCGCCAATGACGCTGTTGATTTGCGCGTTGAGGGCTCCGGGATACACGCCCTCCTGGGAGAGAACGGGGCCGGCAAGTCCACCCTCATGTCGATCCTCTTCGGCCTCTACCGCCCGGACGCCGGGCTGATCCGCCTGCACGGGCGCGAGGAGCGCATCGACGGTCCGGCCCGGGCGGCCGCCTTGGGCATCGGTATGGTGCACCAGCACTTCAAGCTGGTGGGCGCCTTCAGCGTGGCCGAGAACATCGTCCTGGGCGCGGAGACCCGCCGCGGGCCCCTCCTGGATCGGCGCGCTGCGGAGGCCCGCGCGGCCGAGCTGGCATCGCGCTACGGCCTGTCCGTGGAGCCGCGCGCCCGCGTTGACGATATCGGCGTGGGCATGCAGCAGCGCGTGGAGATCCTGAAGATGCTCTACCGCGACGCCAGTATCCTGGTCTTCGACGAGCCCACCGCCGTGCTGACGCCCCAGGAGTCGCGCGATCTCATGCAGGTAATGCGGCGCCTGGCCGCCGAGGGCAAGACGGTAATCCTCATCACCCATAAGCTGCGCGAGATCATGGAGGCCGCCGACACCTGCACCGTCCTCCGGCACGGGCGGGTGGTGGCCGACCTCAAGGTGCCAGATACGAGCCCTGACGAACTGGCAGAGCTCATGGTCGGGCGAAAGGTATCCTTCCATATAGACAAGGCTCCGGCCGCCCCCGGGCCTGTCCTCCTGGAGCTCCGCGGCCTCAGGGCCAAGAACGCGCGCGGCCTGGAAGCCCTTCGCGGCCTATCCTTGGAGCTGCGCGCCGGGGAAATCCTGGGGCTCTGCGGGGTGGACGGCAACGGCCAAGCCGAGCTGGCTGCGGCCCTGGCCGGGCTCTGCCGCTTGGAGGCGGGAAGCATCGTCCTCAAGGGCCGGGATATCAGCCGCTTGGGCACGCGCCAGCGCCTGGACGCCGGCCTTGGCTTCATCCCCGAGGATCGCCAGCGCCAGGGGCTCATCTTGGATTTCCGCCTGGAGGAAAACCTGGCCATCCATGACTACGACCGACCTCCCTACGCACGCCTAGGCTTCCTCAGGCCCTCCGAGCTTCGCCGTCGGGCCGAGCGCCTGATCCACGAGTTCGATGTGCGCGCGGGCGAGGGGCCGGCCGCCAAGGCCCGTTCCCTCTCGGGGGGCAACCAGCAGAAGGCCATCGTGGCCCGCGAGATCGACCGCTCGCCGGCCGTCCTGGTGGTCAGCCAACCCACCCGCGGCTTGGACGTGGGCGCCATCGAGTACATCCACTCGCGCCTGATAGCCGAGCGCGACGCGGGCAAGGCCATCCTCCTCATCTCCTCCGAGCTGGAGGAAATCCTCGAGCTGTCCGACCGCATCGTTGTCATCCACGCCGGGGAGATCGTGGGCTCGGCGGATCCGCGCGCTACCAGCGAGCGCGAGCTGGGCCTGATGATGGCCGGCTCGCTCAGGAAGGCGGGCTAACCGAAGTGAAGAAGATGCACCCGGCTGCCTTGGCGGGGATCGCCGTGGGCCTGGGCTTCCTCTTGGGCACCCTGATCCTCCTGTGCACTGGGCGCAACCCCCTCCACATGCTGCGGGCTCTCTTCATGGGCGTCAGCGGCATCAACCTGGCTAGAGGCAGTTTCAATCCCCGTTACATAGGGGAATTCGCGGTCCAGGTCCTGCCCATCCTCCTGACCGGGCTCTCGGTGGGCTTTGCCTTTCGGGCCGGCCTCTTCAACATCGGGGCCGAGGGCCAGCTGATGGCGGGAGCCCTAGCGGCCACCGCGGCGGCCCTCCTTTTGCGCCTCCCTGCTTGGATCCACCTGCCCCTCTGCCTCCTGGCCGGCCTCCTGGGGGGCGGCCTGTGGGGGGCCGTCCCGGGAGCCCTCAAGGCCTTCTTCGGCATCCATGAGGTGGTCCTGACCATCATGCTCAACTACAGCTCCCTCTACCTCAGCAACGGCGTCCTCCTTCACCTCATCGGGACCCTCGACCGCGTCAAGACAAAACCCTTCCCGGCCTCGGCCCTCCTGCGCTCGGACTTCCTCTCCGGCATCACCCGCGGCTCGCGCCTCAACTGGGGGCTGATCCCGGCGGCCCTGGCCGTCCTGGCCTACTGGCTGGTAATGGAGAAGACAAGCTTCGGCTTCGGCCTCAGGGCGGCTGGATTCAACAAGGAGGCCGCCCGAGCCGCCGGCATGCCGGTGCGCCGGGACACCGTCCTTTCCATGAGCATCGCCGGAGCCTTCGCCGGCCTGGCAGGGGCGGTCATCTGCCTGGGCACCTTCGGCCAAGGCAGGGTTCTGCCCAGCTTCGAGCAGTACGGTTTCGACGGCATCGCGGTAGCCCTGGTGGGGGCCAACTCGGCCCCCGGCATCCTCCTCTCGGCCCTTCTCTTCGGGGCCCTTAAGACATCCGGGCCCCTGATGCAGTCGGCCTCCATCCCCAAGGAGATAGGCGGCATCATCTCCTCGTCCATCGTCCTCTTCGTGGCTATGCAGCACGGAATCGAGGTTCTGGCCGGCAGGGTCGCCCGCAGGCGCGCAGGGAAAGGGCATGGGCAGGCCTCGTCGCAGAAGCTCGACCAGGGAGAGGGCGGGGACTCCGCCGGGGTGGCCCCGGCGCGGGGGCACAATCGCGATGAGGGCGGGGACTCCGCCGGGGTGGCCCCGGCGCGGGGGCACAA
>CAYYCP010000010.1:0-10400 GCA_964470375.1 uncultured Spirochaetales bacterium | reverse complement strand
CGCGATGAGGGCGGGGACTCCGCCGGGGTGGCCCCGGCGCGGGGGCACAACCGCGATGAGGGCGGGGATTCCGCCGGGGTGGCCCCATGAACCAGGCTCTGGCGGTCGTGCCCATCGCCCTGGGTTATTCCACCCCCCTCATTCTGGCCGCCCTGGGGGGCCTTTTCTCAGAACGATCGGGCATCGTCAACGTGGCCCTGGAAGGGATCATGATGGTGGGGGCCTTTGCTGCAGCCACTGTCACCGTCCTCCTGGAGCCCCTCACCCCTGCCGCGGCTTGGATCGGACTTGCCTGTGGAGCCGCCAGCGGTCTGGTCTACTCCCTCCTCCATGCCGCCGCTTCCATCGACATGCGCGCGGACCAGGTGGTCTCGGGCACGGCCCTGAACATCTTGGCCGGGGGGCTGACCGTCTTTCTCTGCCAGATCATCTTCCGCCAGCAGCGCACGGACGCCTTCTCCAGCGGCTTGGTCAGGGTCAGCCTACCTATCCTCGGCCGTTTGCCCATCCTCGGCCCGGCCCTCTTCAACGGGGTCTACCCGACCTTCTACCTGGCCCTCCTCATGTGCGGCTTGTCCTGGTTCATCCTCTATAAGACCCCCCTGGGGCTGCGCCTGCGGGCCTGCGGAGAGCACCCCCAGGCGGCCGCCTCCCTGGGCATCGACGTGCGGGCCATGCGCTACGCCGGGGTCCTGGCCTCGGGCGGCCTGGCCGGCCTGGCAGGAGCGGTCATGGTCCTGACCTCGGACATCCAGTACACCCTCCTCTCGATACACGGCTCGGGCTTCATCGCTCTGGCCTGCCTCATCTTCGGCGCCTGGCGCCCGGCCGGCATCCTGGGAGCGGCCCTCTTCTTCGGCTCTTCCCAGGTGCTCGCGCTCTACGCCAAGGACATCCCCTTCTTGTCGCGGATCGCCCCGGAGGCCTTCAGCATCCTCCCCTATGCCCTAACCGTCCTGGCCCTCGTGGCCTTCTCGCGCCGGGGCGGGGCCGGGCCGAGGGCCGCCGGCGAGGTCTACGACCCGGGAAAGCGTTAGGAGCGGACGATGATGGAAGCCGGCATGCGGGTCTACCTCCTCCTGAGCGCAATAGCCCTAGTGGGCCTGGGGGGCTTCTTCAGTCTCTACCTCATGCGCTGGGAATCCCGCAAAAACGTTTTCACCATGGTCCTGATCCTCTTGGCAATGCTGTGGATCTTTTCTTACCTGATGGAGTCCGTCGAGCGCGCTCTGGCCGCAAAGGTTTTCTGGTTCAATGTCCAGTACCTGGCCCTGATCTGCATCCCGCCCTTCTGCCTGGCCTCCACCATCAGGATCACCCGCATCTCCAAGCGCCAGGCCTGGGCCAACATCTCCATCACCTTTTCCTTTTCCCTCGGCCTTGTCCTGGCCCTGGCCAGCAACGGCCTGCACGGCCAGTTCTTCCGCTCCTACGCGCTGAACAACGACGGCCTGAGCGTGCGCAAGTCAGCCGGCCCGATCTACTACCTCTACATCGTATACATCTTCACCGTCTTCTTCGTCAGCGCGGCCATCCTCATAGCCAACGCCGTCTCCGGGGCGCGCTCGCAGCGCCGTCGCCCCCTGGTCACCCTCCTGGCCATCGGCGTGCCCGTTCTGGTGGGGATAGTGGACCTCATCTGGCCCGAGCTCTGGGGCAGCCTCGAGGTAGCCCCGTTGTCGGCCCTGGTTTCCAGCGCCATCCTGCTGGTAGGGGCGGTGCGCTACCGTTTCTTGGACCCAGTTCCCCTGGCCCGCGCCGACCTAGTGGAAAAATTGGCTGATCCGGTCTTCGTCTTCGAACCTGAAGGCGGTCTCCTCTACGCCAATGCCAGGGCAAGGGACCTTGCCCCGGTGGACGCCCCGGTCATTCTCTCGGCGGCCCAAGACGGGGACGAAGTCAGCCTGGACGGGCGCGACTGGGCCGTGGCCTCCGAGGCGGTGCCGGTGCCCGGGCGCCCGGGACGGGCCGGAGAGGTCGCTGCGCGCATCGTCTCCCTGCGCGATGTGACCACGGCCCGCGAGGCCGCCCAGCGCCTGGAGGACATAGTCCGCGAGCGAACCGAGGGCCTGGCCGCGGCGAATCGCAGCCTGGAGCGCGAGATCGAGCGGACCCGGCGCTCTGAGGCCGCCCTGACGGCATCCCTCAAGGAAAAGGAGCTCCTCCTGCGAGAGCTCAATCACCGCGTCAAGAACAACCTGCAGGTCGTGTCCAGCCTGATCCGCCTCCAGTCCTCACGGATGCCGGAGGGCGAGGCGCGCCAAGCCCTGGATTCCGCGCAGGGGCGCATCCGTTCCATCTCCCTGGTCCACGAGCGCATGTACCGGGCCGGTCTCGAGGGCCGGGTGGTGGCCGAGGACTATCTGCGTGACATCGCCAACGGCGTGGCCGCTCAGCGTCAGGGCGCCCGCCGCGAGGTGAGTGTCAAGGTGGACGGGGGCGGCATTGAACTGGACCTGGACAGCGCGGTCAACCTGGGCCTGATCGTTAACGAATCGGTCGATAACGCCTTCAAGCATGTCTTCGAGCGCGGACGCGGCTCGCGCTTGGAAATCAGCCTCACGCGCGGCGAGGGCGATATAGTGCGCCTGCGAGTCAGCGATGACGGACCGGGTTTCGAGCCACGCTGTCAGGCCGGAGGCTTGGGCCTGCGCATGATAGAGGCCATCGCCAGGCAGATGGATGGACGCATCGTTGTGGGCGACCCCGGGGCGGGGGTTCTGGAAGTGGAAATCCGGACAGGACGCAGGCAGCGTCCAGACCAAGGAGGCTCCGATGGAGCGCAAGACGGTACTGGTGGTTGAGGACGAGCCCATCATCGGGCTGGAGATCGTGGACACCCTCAGGCGCTTGGGCTACGAAGTCCCCGACGCGGTCACCTCGGGAGAGGACGTGCTGGACGCTGTGCGCGCCCATAAACCCGACCTCCTCCTTATGGATATCCGCCTGCATGGCTTCCAGGACGGCATAGAGACGGCCTACCTGGTGGGCCACGAATTCGATCTCCCGGTGGTCTACCTCTCGGCCTACTCGGACGAGGAGATGATCCGGCGGGCCTCGGCCACCAAGGCCTATGGCTACCTGGTGAAGCCCTTCGACGAGCGCACCCTGCGGACGACCATCGAGCTGGCCCTGGCCCGGGCAGCCCAAGACCGCGACATCCTGGTGGGGGCGGCCCGCACCCGCTTCGGCACTCTCTTGGAAGAGCTCCCGACCCCGGTCTTCGTAGTGGACCTCTTAGGGCGAGTAGCTTATGCCAACCTTCCGGGCGCCTCGATCCTTGGGCGCTCCTCCGGGCAGGCCTGCCTGGGGGCGGTCCTGGCCAAGGAGCTGGGCGCCGAGCAGCCCTGGCAGCTGGGAGAGCGCATGGACGCCGAGTCGGTTTCTCAAATCACCTTCAAGGGCGCCGCATGGGTGATCCGCTGGGTGCCCCTCTACTCGGAGACGAAGGCATTCCGCGGATCCCTAGTGGCCCTCTCCAGCCCCTGAGGCTTCCTCAGAAAATGGGGCCCTGGATTCCAGGGCCCCCGAATCCGGGGCCCGCGAATCCGGGGCCCCCGAATCCGGGGCCCCCGAATCCGGGGCAGTCCCGGAGGCAGCCCCGCCCGGGCGCATCCATGGACGGTTCAGGTTGTAGCGGAAGAGCACCTCCAAGTGCGAGAGCATGTCATCGGTAGGGAAGACGATGGTGAAGGCGCCGGCCTCCCGGAAATCCGTGCTTGAAGGGTAGTCGATAAGGCGCCGATCGAAGGTCACCTGGATGCCCTTGGCCCTCAGGGAGCGCAAGGCCTTCACCGCCCCCTCCGTGCGCAGGCGCCTGACCACGTGCATTCGGTACTCCATCCTAACGTCCAGGCGCCTGGCCTCGGCACGCCACTCGCGTAGGTCGGCCTCCATGAACCCGGCCGCGATGGGCAGGACATCAGAGCCCAGGAGGTGGGTGATCTCCAGGCTCGAGCCCGGGAAGAGACCCATGAAGCGGTTGACGATGCCCAGGGTGTCGGTGCCTTCGCCCAGGTCAAGGGGGGCCACGAGGGGCTCGAATATACCCTTGATTTGACGGTTCAGGATGTCCAGGCGGTACTGGTATTCGGAGCGGTTGGGTTTGAGGGCCGAGGCGCCCCCCTCAGGAATCACGAAGACGACATCCGCCCGGGCCTCTGGGCTTGCGAGGAAGCGCAGGGCCGTGGCCAGGTGGGTCATTTGGAAGGGGTCGAAGGAGCCCATGAAGAGGGCCGCCCGGAGATGGTAATCCGGGAGGCGCGTCTCGCGCGGGAAGTTGCGCAGATCCATCGGCCGCAGGTCCCCGCTCCTGATTCTCTCATCGATCGCGGCCAGGCAGTCCCGGAAGTGCCTGTGGTAGTAGACGAACTCCTCCAGGTCGTGGGGCGTGAAGTAGGGATAGTCGCCCAGGCGGGCGAAGATGCGTTCCACCCTCCTAGCGATAGAGGAGGCCAGGGATACCCCCTTCCCGTTTCTCGCGCCCTCCATGCTTCTACCCGCGTCCATGATGCTCAGCCCTAGAGTATACTGGATATTTCTCTTCCGGGTGAGGAAATCCAATGCGCCTTTTTTATCGATAAAAAAAGCTTGATGAAAACGGAAAGTGGGTTTACCCTGGTGGGCGTGCGCAGGCCCGCCAGGGTTCCCCCATGGCAGCGGCGCCTGCTCCAAGGAGGTTCCATGGTCAGGAACGAGACGTCCAGGAAGGCGGAACTGGACAGCATCGTAAAGAAGTACGAGGGCCGGCCCGGGGCAGTCCTGGGCATCCTGGAGGAAGCCCAGCGGACCGATCCCCACCGCTACCTCAGCGAGGCTGTCTTACGCCACATCTCCGAGCGCGCGGGCATCCCCCTTTCCTCCCTCTACTCGGTGGCCACCTTCTACTCCTACTTCAGCCTCAAGCCCCAGGGCGAGCACACCATCGTAGTCTGCCGCGGGACAGCCTGCCACACGCGCGGCTCCCTGGTCCTCCTCATGGAAGCCGCCGCCCGCCTGGGCGCCGAGGATTTCCGAGAGGAGGAGGACGCCTCATACACAACCCCTGACATGAAATTCACCATCAGAACCGTCGCCTGTTTCGGGCAATGCGCTTTGGCCCCGGTCATGTCGATAGACGGCTGCATATACTCCAGCATGACCCCGGGGCGTCTGAGCTCCGTCATCGAGCAACTCAAGAAGGCGGGCAAAAAATGAAAATACGCAACCAACGCGATCTGGAGGCCGCGCGCCAGCGCGAGTCGGAGCGGCTGTGGGCCGCCCCCGCGGCCATGGTGGGTCTGGGCACCTGCGGCATCGGCAATGGCGCCCAGGATGTGTACGACGCCCTGGCCAAGGCCGGGGCCCCCGTTCGGCGCACAGGCTGCTTCGGCTTCTGCGCCACCGAGCCGGCTGTGATGCTCTACCGACCCGGCAAGCCCATCCTCTTCTTCACTCAGGTCCAGGCCAAGGCCGCACCGGCCCTGGCGGCCGCCCTGGCCAGCGAGGCGGCCTTCGACAAGGCTTCCCGCAAGGCTGTCGCCAAGATAGAGCGATGGGACTTCCTCACCTCCCAACGCGAATTCGGCGTTGGCTACCCGGATCTGCCCAGCTGGGACGAGCTACCCTTCTTCAAGGGCCAGCTCAAGCTGGTCATGCGCGACTCGGGCCTGATCGACCCCGAATCGATAGAGGACTACGTGGCTGTAGGCGGCTACTCGGCCCTACTCAAGGCCCTCTCCAGCATGAAGCCCGATGATGTCATCGCTGAGGTCAGCGCCTCCAACCTGCGCGGCCGCGGCGGGGCCGGTTTCCCGGCCGGGCGCAAGTGGGAGCTCATGCGCAAGAACCCCGGTCAGGAGAAGTACGTCATCTGCAATGCCGACGAGGGCGATCCGGGCGCATACATGAACCGCAACGAGATCGAGAGCGATCCGCACATGCTCATCGAGGGCATGATCCTTGGGGCTTACGCCATGGGCGCCACCTCGGGCTTCGTGTACCTGCGGGCCGAGTATCCCCTGGCGGTGGCGCGCCTGCGCAAGGCCATCGATGACGCCCGGGCGGCCGGTCTCCTGGGCAAGGACATCTGCGGTTCCAGCTTCTCCTTCGACCTGGACCTGGTCAAGGGCGCCGGTGCTTTCGTGTGCGGCGAGGAGACGGCCCTGATCGCCAGCGCCGAGGGCCGCGCCGGCAGGCCCCTCCCGCGCCCGCCTTTCCCGGCCCAGCGCGGCTACAAGGGGGCTCCCTCCAATATCAATAACGTTGAGACCTGGTGCAACGTGCCGGTGGTCATAGCCAAGGGGGCTTCCTGGTTCGCCTCCATCGGCGTAGGTCGCAGCGCCGGCACCAAGGTTTTCTCCCTGGTGGGCAAGGTGCGCAACACCGGCCTGGTGGAGCTGCCCCTGGGCACGCCCCTTGACAGCATCGTTTACGGAATGGGCGGCGGAGCCGGACCCAACAAGACCATCCGGGCCGTGCAGACCGGCGGTCCCTCGGGCGGCTGCATCCCGGCCGACCTGTTCGCCTCCAAGGTGGACTATGAGTCCCTGGCGGAAATAGGCGCGATCATGGGATCGGGCGGCATGGTGGTGATGGACCGCGACAACTGCATGGTGGACGTGGCCCGCTATTTCATCGGCTTCACCGCCGGGGAATCATGCGGCAAGTGCACCTCCTGCAGGGAGGGGCTCTCCCAGATGATGCGCATCCTTGAGGATGTATCGCGCGGGGAGGCCCGGGCCGAAGACTTGGACGAGCTGGAGCGCCTGGCCCGGGTCCTCAAGGACTCGGCCCTGTGCGCCCTGGGCCAGACGGCCGCCAACCCCATATTAACTACGCTCAAGTATTTCCGCGAGGAGTACATGCGCCACATCCGCGACAAGCGCTGCGAAGCCGGCGTATGCGAGAGCCTGTACTCGGCCCTGTGCGAGAATTCCTGCCCTATGCACATGAACATCCCCGGCTACCTGGCCCTGCTGCAGGAGGGCCGTATAGAGGAGGCCTTCGAGGCCACTGTGCGCGACAACCCCCTGCCCGGCACCATCGGGCGCATCTGCCACTTCCATTGCCAGATGCGCTGCCGGCGCGAGAATTTGGATGAGCCGGTGCACCAGGGCGAGATACACCGCTACCTGGCCGATACCATGTACAAGATGAATCGCGAGAAGATCGTGTGGGCCCGCCTGGTCAAGGAGCGCCTGCCGGCGACCGGCAAGCGGGTGGCTGTGGTGGGGGCCGGTCCGGCCGGTCTAGCCGCCTCCTACTACTTGCAGCGCCTTGGCCACGAGGTGACTGTCTTCGACTCCCACGACAAGGCCGGCGGCATCCTGCGTTATGGTATCCCGGCCTACCGCCTGCCCAAGGACGTCCTGGACAAGGAGTTGGAGCTGTGGAAACGCCTGGGTGTGCGCTTCACCTTCGGCGCACGGGTGGGCAAGGATCTCAAGCTGGAAAGCCTGGCCAAGCAGTACGATGCCGTCCTCCTGGCCATAGGCGCCGAGGGCGACCGCTCCCTGGGCATCAAGGGCGAGGATCTCAAGGGCGTGCATCCCGGTTACGAGTGGCTGGAGGCCTTCGGCGCCGGCAAGGCCCCGCCCATGGGCAAGCGGGTGCTGGTGATCGGCGGCGGTAACGTGGCCATTGACGCCGCCCGCAGCCTCTTCCGCCTGGAGAAGGAAGTCACCGTGGCCTACCGCAGGACACGTGCCGACCTCCCGGCCAACGCAGCCGAGATCCAGGGCGCCGAGGAGGAGGGCATCGAGTTCAAGTTCATGTTGGCCCCCGAGGAGATCCTGGCCGGCAAGGACGGCCGCGTGGCCGGGGTGCGCTTCCAGGTGATGCGCCCCGGCGCCATGGATCGCTCCGGCCGCCCGGCCCCCGAGCCCTCCGGCAAACGGGTGGACATCCCCTGCGACGAGGTCATCGTGGCGGTGGGCGAGCGCGTCGAGGCGGCGGTCTTCGGCAAGAGCGGCGTGAATCTGGCCAAGGACGGGCGTGTGGCCGCCGATCCCTTCACCCTCCTTGCCGGCCTGCCTAACGTATGGGCCGCCGGCGACGCTGTGACGGGGCCGGCCACCGCCGCCGAGGCCATGGGCCAAGCCAAGGCCGCCGCGCGCGAGATGGACCGGGCCCTGACCGGCCAGGAGCGCTTCTCATCGCTCTTCCGCGATTTCTCTTACAGCATGGAGGTTCCGGCCGAGCCGGCTAAGGGCCGCATGAATCGCTCCAAGCAGATTCCACCGGAGGCGCGGAGGGGAAATTTCATCGAGATATCGATGGGCTACACCGGAGACCAGGCCGCCGCCGAGGCCGCCCGCTGCCTTCGCTGCGATGTCCGCAAAAACGCGCGCTCGCCCTGGCGCTGAGAGAGGGAGAAGGAGATGAGCGTGGAAACCAAGAACATATCCCTGACTATTGACGGGCGCACCGTGAACGTGAAGGAGGGCAGCACCATCTTGCAGGCATGCCAGGCGGCAGGCGTGAAGGTGCCCAGCCTATGCCACCTGGAGGGAGTGTCGTCCAACGCATCCTGCGGCGTGTGCGTGGTAGAGGTGGAGGGAGCCAAGAGCCTGCTGCGCTCCTGCGTCCAGGCGGCTACCCCCGGGATGGTCGTGTGCACCAACAGCGCCCGGGTCCAAGAGAGCCGCCGGACCATCGTGGAGCTCCTCCTGGCCAATCACCCGGCCGACTGCCTGTCCTGCCTTCGCAACCAGTCCTGCGAGCTCCAAGCCCTGGCCGAGCTCCTGGGCGTGAAGCGCTCGGCCTTCCCGCGCACCAAGAAGCAGGTCAAAGCGGACGAGGCCGGGCCGGCCGTCATCCGCGACAACGACAAGTGCATCCTGTGCGGGCGCTGCGTGGCTGTCTGCCGCGAGGTCCAGGGAGTATCGGCTATAGATTTCACCGGCCGCGGCCTCAGGACCCGCGTGGCCCCTTTCATGGACGCGGCCCTGTCCTCATCGGTGTGCGTTTCCTGCGGGCAGTGCACCCTGGTCTGCCCCACCGGGGCCCTGACCGAGCGCGACGAGACCGATGAGGTCTTCGCGGCCCTGGCCGACCCGGACAAGGTGGTGGTCGTACAGACCGCGCCGGCCATCCGCATGAGCCTGGGCGAGGCCCTGGGCATGCAGCCCGGCGCCCTTGTCACCGGCAAGATGGCCGCCGCCCTGAGGCGCCTGGGCTTCGACCAGGTCTTCGACACCCAATTCACCGCCGACCTGACCATCATGGAGGAGGGCAGCGAGCTCATCCAGCGCCTGAAGAAGGGCGGTAAGCTGCCCATGCTCACCTCCTGCTCTCCGGGCTGGATCAACTTCATCGAGACCTTCTACCCCAAGCTCCTGCCCCACCTGTCCACATGCAAGAGCCCCCAGCAGATGTTCGGGGCCCTGGCCAAGTCCTGGTGGGCGGAGAAACGCGGCATCGACCCGGCCAAGCTGGTGGTGGTGTCCATCATGCCCTGCACCGCCAAGAAGTACGAGGCCAAGCGCCCGGAGATGCGCGACGCCTTCGAGTGGTGGAAGGCCAAGGGCCGCTCGGGTCCCTCCTTCTACGACGTCGACTTCGCTCTGACCACCCGCGAGCTGGCGCGCATGGTCCGCCGGGCCGGCCTGGACTTCGCCACCTTGCCCGAGGAGGACTTCGACGATCCCCTGGGCCGCTCCACCGGCGCGGCCACCATCTTCGGCACAACCGGCGGGGTCATGGAGGCGGCCGCCCGCACGGCCTACGAGCTCATCACCGGCCAGCCCATCCCCAGCCTGGAGATAGAGCCCATCCGCGGCATGGACGGCATCAAGACCGTTGAGCTGGACCTGGCCGGGACCAAGGCCCGCTTCGCCGTGGCCCACACCCTCAAGAACGCCCGGGCCATCCTGGACCAGATCCAGGCCGGTGAGAGCCCCTACGCCTTCATCGAGATCATGTCCTGCCCCGGCGGCTGCGTGGGCGGAGGCGGCCAGCCCATCCTCACCGACGCGGAGAAGCGCCGCGCCCGCCAGAAGGCCGTTTACGCGGAGGACAAGCGCCTGCCCCTGCGCAAGTCCCACCAGAACCCGGCCGTCCAGGCCCTCTACGGCGAATTCCTCAAGGAGCCCCTGGGCCATCTCTCCCACGAACTCCTCCACACGGACTACGCGCCCCGCCGGACCTGAGGGCGCGCGCGGTAGAGAAAAGAAAAGGCCCGGTCCCCTCGCGGGGGCCGGGCCTTCGCATTGTTGAGCCAGTATCGTCCCTGATACTCGGCTATCAGAATCGATCTCATTGTAATCCCTATTGAGGGCGTGCTACATTAGGGGCAAGATTCTGTCGTCCGGATTCGCGAAAGGCTTCCGGAGAAGGAGAACCACATGAGCAAGAGATGCGCGGCCCTGGCCGGCATCGTCCTCATCCTGGCGAGTCTGTCGGGATGCGGGCTGTTTTTC
>CAYYCP010000009.1:56044-61231 GCA_964470375.1 uncultured Spirochaetales bacterium | reverse complement strand
GCCCCGGTATCGTTGTCCTTGAGCTTGGAGGCCTCGAGGAGCGAGAGGAACATGGAGCGCAGCACGCGCTGGTTCTCCTCGGTGATGTCGTCCAGAAAGGCCACGTAGGCCACCGGTTTTTCATCCGCCGCAGCGCCCGGGAAGCAGGGGTAGATATAGACGGTGGTGATCTCCGTGGAGGCGTGCTTGGCCTTGTGGCTTATCCGCCCCCTCCAACTGTAGCGCTTCTCCTCCGAGCTTACGCAGTGCAGGAGATCCACGACGCCCTGCGGCCCTAGGGCGCCTTGGAAGAGGGCGGTGAAGCTGGGCCGTGGCGGATAATCGAAGCGGTCCAGGATGCCCTGGAAGGCCTGATTGCGGAAGACGAAGCGCAGTTCGCTGTCCAGGATGGCCAGGGGCATGAGGAGGCGTGCGTAACCCGCCGCGAGGGCGGCTACGAGGGGATGCGAGGCGCATGCCGAACCCTCTCCGCTTGCCTGGGCCTGCTCCTCCGCGAATTCCGCGAGCTCCTCGACTTCCTGGATGTCCTGAATATCATCCTCGCGGTTCATGGGGCTTCTGATCCGGCGCGCCGAGTGATGCCGATATCGGCCTCTTCCTCGCGCACATACAGGGGGCCTGCCCCCGGACCGGCCGGTCCAGCTTCGCGCAGGAGGCGCAGGCCCAGGTCCACCAGGCATTCCGGGCGCGGTAGGGCCCGCAGCGGGTCAAGGGCCCAGCCCGGGCGCTCGGCGGCCAGATCGGCCATCAGGTCGGCTCCCGGCCCGGTGAAGACGAGCTCCTCCTCGGCGTCAAGGCGCGCGGCCAGGTCCTGGGGCGTGAGGTCCAGCCATTCACCCGAGCGGCGGCCGGATCGGTATAGGGCGGCATAGGCCCGGCCCTTGCGCGCGTCTATCATGGGCACCACGGTGCGCGGCCAGGGGCAGGCCAGGGCCAGGTAGTCCAGGGTGGGCGGGAGGACGAGGGCCGCCCCGGAGGCCAGGCAGAAGCCCTTAGCCGCCGAGAGGGCTATGCGCAGTCCGGTGAAGGAGCCGGGACCGGCAGCACAGGATAAAAGCTGGATGTCGGCTGGTTTCAGGCCGGCATCCGCCAGCATGGCCTCCATGGCCGGAACGAGGCGCTCGGCGTGGGATAGCCCTGTGCGCGAGCAACGGGAGATAAGGCCGCCCTCCCATGAGAGAGCCAGGGCCAGAACCTCGGTTGAGGCATCCAGGGCAAGAACCCTCATTGGACGGCCTCGGGTGAGGTCTCCGCCAAGGCGGTCTCCAAGGGGCCCTCGATCTCAAAGGTGCGCGAACCGTCCTCCAGAACCTCTATGCGCACCATCGTGGCTGAGGAGGGAAGGGCGCGCTCCACGATGTCGGCCCATTCGATCACGGATACCCCACCGCCATCCATGATCTCGTCAGCCCCCAGGCGCAGGAAGTCTTCTGTCCCGCCCAGGCGATAGGCGTCCATGTGGTGGAGGGTCAGGCGGCCCGGATATTCGTTGATGAGGGTGAAGGTGGGCGATAGCACGTCTTCTTCTACGCCTAGACCCAGGGCAATGCCCTTGGCCAGGGTGGTCTTGCCGGCGGCCAACTTGCCCACCAGGGCTATCACCGAGCCGCCGGAGCAGGCGCGGCCCAGGCGCCGGCCAAGCTCCATGGTCTCCTCCGCGGAGCAACTGCGTGAGAGGGTCAGGGCAGCCTGCCTTTCCGGTCGAGATCCAAGATGAAGCTCTTGAGGCTGCTCATCACAGGAACCAGCGGGTAATCTATGTCGTCTATGAGGGAAACCTGGATGGTGGTGGTCCCGTAGGGGGTCTTCTCCAGGGTGAAGTCGATGCGCTTCTCGTGTCGCCCCAGGCTCGTCTCGAGCACAGCCCGCCCCATGAATTCGCGGCGGTAATAGAGGGGCATGTCTTTCTTGAGGAGATCCTTGATCTCCACGACCTTCATGCGGGAATTCTAATCGCCGGTCCTATCCGGGTCAAGTCGTGCCGGAATGGAGGCCGGATCCGGATCCCGCCCTGGCAGCCCTAATCCCCGTAGCCGTAGACCATGGAGAGGATGCGGTTCAGGTCCTGCCGCGATACCTTGGCGAACTGGACGTGCATGACGCCGCCCGCGCCCTTGACCCGGTTGAGGCGCACCACCCGCCCGATGGCCGATAACCTCTCCTTCCTGCCCATGAAGTCGATCTTGAGGTATTCGCCCTCCTCCAGGGGGTTGGCGCTGCGTATGGAGGCGCCCCCGGCCGAGATGTCCACGATCTGGCCGGGCAGGCTGCGCTTGCCCAGGACGGCTTTCTTGCCGGTCTTGGAACCGTTCTTGACCACCACCACGGTGACCGGGGTGAAGTCGCAGGGACGGCTCAGGGACTTGCGCTTGTGCTCCCGCACCGGAAGGGGCGTAACGCGGTCAGAGTGCCGGAGGACCATGGCGCTGGCGCCGCGCACGCGGGTGTAGCCGGACACCTTGGTTTGGAAGCTGAACCCGTTCTGGTTGCCTAAATAGAAAAATGCATTCATGCGCGTACCGCGGCGGAAGCGCAGCTCCTGGCCGAAGCCGTCCAAGGGCACCTCGCAGGCCATGCCCTCCGGGCTGGACGCGGCGATGCGTGAGGTGTAGTGGTCGCCGTCGGCGGTGATGCATGTCAGCACGGTGCCGACCGGCAGGGACAGGGTGCTGTCCACGCGTTTTCCGGCGCTGCGGGCCATGTCGATGCGCTCGCGCACCCGGAAGAGGAGGGCCGCCCGCTGATCGGCCTGGGCCTGGGACTCGGAATGGGTCTCGATGTCCTGGTAGACCTCGCGGAGGAAGTCCTCAAGGGCCTGCGGGTTGCGCAGGGTGTATTCCGGGGATGATACGTTGAGCTTGCGCCCGTAGCTCTCCAGGAAGGCTATCTCCTCCCCGGAGAGACCCAAGGCGTGGCCGACGCGCCTGAAGCCGGAGGCCTGGAAGGCGGGCTGCTTGGGCTGGGAGGAGCGGGTCTCCCCGGCCGGGCGCGGATTCCTGGCTCGCTGGATTGCGGAGTTGATGAGGCCGCCGATTATCGCCGCGCCCAGGAGGAGGCCCAGGATGAGGAGGGCGGCGGGCGAAACCGATTGGGCGCTGCGGTCGAAGTCGCCTTGGAGGAGGACCGGCCAGACCGGGCCGATGAGACCGCCCATCCTCAGGCCTCGGATCCGAGTCGGGCGCGCAGCCCGCCGAAGAGACTGTCCAGCAGGGGCAGCATCTCGTATTCGCAGATGTCACCGGCCTGGACCGAGTCCTGGGAAGAGAAGGCCGACAGGAGACGCGTCAGGCAATCGTTGAGGTTGGCGTAGAGGGTCTCGGGCTGTAAGCCTCCCAGATCGGCGGCGCCCAGGGAAAGCCCCTGGGCGGCTAGGGCAGGGATGAGGCGCACGGACCGGGCGAAGAGATCGGCGAAGGCCTCCACCGTGCGCATGGCCTCGCGGCCGCGGCCGGTCTGGAGGAGGACGGCTAGGTCGGCCATGCGCGGGCGCAGGGAATCGAAGCTGTCCGCGGCATCCAGGGCGCAGGCGCGGGGGTTCTCCAGCTCGGCGGCCCGGGCGGCCAATGAGGCCGCGCCCTGGGCCACGCGGTCGGCCGCGGGGCCGCTCTCCGGCTGGGATAGGGCGCTCAGCCCGTATTCGAGTAGGGATAGCTCGTCAGCGTCCAGGAAACCCGAGCGGCTCTGGGCCAGCTCGCGCCCCTCGGCCAACAGGCCGGGCGCGTCGGCGTAGTTCCCGCTGTGCAGGAGAGAGGCCGCGCGCTCAAGGAAACCGGCCGCGCGGGACAGGGCGGCCGCGCGGTGGGGGGCCAGGGGCTCCACGCCCACCTCCAGGCTGTCGATATCCGCGAGCGCGCGATTCTTGTGGGTGGATATGTCGCCGGAGGCTTCCCGGCCGTCCACGCGCAGGGCGTTCATCACCAGGCCGCGCCGCTCCAGCCAGGCATCCAGTGAACTCAGGAAAGCGCCCAGGTCGCGTTCGCCCTCCAGGCTGTAGTCGGCCGGCTCTCCGTTCAAGGTCAGGGTCATGCCAGTCTCTCCTAATCTCTATTGCGTTGGCTGAAATTGTCGATGGATCTGGAGGTCCGCTCCATCTGGTTGAGAGCGCCTTCCATGAGGCCGTACTTGCGCTTGTACTCGGCCTCCTTGCGCGCCAGCTGCTCCTCCATGGTCTCTATGCTGCGTTTCTGGCGCTCTATCTGGGAGCTGAGGGTGGAACGGCGCTGGCTGACGATGCCGCCGGTCTCGACGTAGGGCTTGAGGAGGGCGTCGGTCCGGAAGGCCACGCCTGAGTCCACCAGGAGGTCGGCGTCAGTGTCGTTGCCGAAGAGCTGCTTGATAGCCGCCATCCTGGAGCGCAGGGCCTCGTCCAGCTTGGCCTCGTCTACCTCCAGGTAGCCCCGCAGGCGGGCCGGGTCGTCGCCCGAGCCACCCGTGCCCTGGGCGTTGGTGGACACGCCCATCTGCTGCAGGAGGGCCAGCTGGGTCCCCAGGCCGGTGGGATAGGAGTCCATGGCTATGCTCCTGAGGGAATCCTTGATCATCTTGAGGGTGAAGTCTCCCTGGAGGAGGCCCAGGCGCGCCTTCATGGCGTCCTTCTCCGCCTGGTCGTAGCCGCTCAGCTCTGAAATGACGGCCTGATCCGTGCTCATGAGGACATTCAGCTCCGTCATGAGTTGGTTGTAGAAGCCCACCCACTTAATGACGGCTTCCTTGGCCGCCTCGCGGTCGGGCTCGATGGTGAGCTTGACCGCCTTCTCGGAGGCGCCGTGCAGCTCCAGGGTCACTCCGGGGATGAGGTCAGAGATGGAATTCGTTTCGCGGGAGACCCTGATCCCGTCCATGAGGATGACGGCGTCAGCGGCCGTGGAAACCGGGTGGGACGGGCGCAGGCCGCCCAGCTCGGCCGGGTCGTAGACCCTGAGGCCGCGCAGCTCCAAGTCGCGGTGGGTGTTGTCGTTGCGCAGTCCCAGCGCGACGATCGATCCTCCCAAGCCGGAGAGGGGGATGGTGATCTTGGTGAACTCGGCGGCGTCGCTTAGCTCCGGCAGGGCCGCTTCGCCGGAGGGCGAGATGATGGCCGAGAGCATGGAGAGGTCGTCCACGCGGGGCGGGACGGGCGGGGGCGTCCAGGCGGGCAGGGGAGCCGCGGAGGCCGCGCTTTGGCTGCGTCTGCCCTGGTCGTCGACG
>CAYYCP010000009.1:0-56034 GCA_964470375.1 uncultured Spirochaetales bacterium | reverse complement strand
GTTTCCGGGCGCGGGGGGGGGTGGGGGGGGGGGGTTTTTTTGGGCTGCTATCTGGGTCCGGGCGCCCTGGGGGGGGGGGGGGGGGGGGGGCGTCCAGGCGGGCAGGGGAACCTCGAAGGCCTCGCTTTGGATGCGAATGCCCTGGTACTCGACGCCGCCGGTAGCCGGGATGGAGGGGCCGGCCGGGGCTTCAGGGGGGCGATCGCCCGGGCGTAGGATGGTGCGGTACTCCAGCTCCAGGACCAGGCCCGCGTCCGAGGGCAGGGGGGAGCCCAGGCTGATGGATGCCCTTCCCCCGGCCAGGACGCTGAGGACGCCCTCCTTCACTGAGACCTTGTTCCGGTCCAGGCTGCCGTCTAAAGCCTTCGGGCTGGAGGCGTCCAGGCTTATCGCGCGCTCCGATGAGGGTGAGCGCTCCATGATGCCTGTCTCTTGAACCAGGGCTTCTGAGGCGCCGCTGAAGGAGAGTCGCTTCGTCGAGCCGGTCAGCAGAGACTCGATCAGGAGGGATTGGCGGCCCTTCTCTACGCTGATCACCTGAGCGCGCACGATGTCCTTGCCGCGGCGGTTGACGGCCTCGGCGAAGTCGGCCAGGCTGCCGCCCGAGTATTTGAAGCTGAAGGATTTGTCGCCCGCGCCGAAGCCGTAGGTGCCGGCCGGAACCTTGTAGTCCGAGGGCAGGGAGGCGGACAGGAAGCGGTCGGCCTGGGCGACCTGCATGACCTGGATGGAGCGCGTCTCCTCGATGGCCTCGCGGGTTGCCGTGGCGGTCAGGACATCCTGGTCCGATGAGTTGCCCTTGCGCTCGGAGAAGGGGTTGGCGAAGGAGAAGAGGGTGCGCGAGGAGTCGCGCAGGCGCGACAAGCGCGCGTTTAGGTCCAGCCAGACAGAGGAGCGCTCTTCCAGGCGCTTGAGCTCCTCCTCGGCGCGCGTCTTGGGGACACGCTCGACCTTCATCAGGTCTTCGATGATCTTCTCGGTGTCGTACTTGCTCTTGACGCCGGGAATGCTGAGGTCGGACATAGGGTTAGACCCGCCTTCGCCCGAGGATAGCCGATCGGCGCGGGAACGCCGCCGGGCGGACCGGAGGGCCGGCCGCCTCAGATCTGCACGTCAAAGAGGGCGCCAAGGGCCTCCCTGATGCGCGCGTGCACGATCTGGAGCTCCCGCGGGGGGATTTCCTTGATGACAGTATCGGTCTCGCGGTCGATCACCTTGACCACCACCTGATCGATGTCCTCGTTGACCGAGAACTGCAGGCGCCGGTTGAAAGCCATGCTCAGGCTCTCCAGGTCCGAGAGCGTGGACAGAATCTCCTCGCGCGAAGGTTCCGCGGGCTGGGACGCCGGGGCTGCCTGGGCTGAGGCCGCACGGACAGCCGCGGGCACAGCCGCCGCGATGGGCGAGGAGCCGATGCTCTGTATTTCCATAGCCATGCCTCTACCTCCAAATGAAGGGGACGGGGGGAGGGCGCGTCCCCCCCCGCCCCCCGCGTCGCGATTGGAAAAGACGACGTCCAGAAGCCTCTTCCTCACGCGGTCTCGATCAGGAACGGCGAATCCAAGCTGATGGCTACTGCAGGAGCTGCAGGGCCTGCTGGGCACCGACGTTGGTCTGGGCCAGCATGGCGGTCCCGGCCTGCTGGAGGATCTGGTTCTTGGTGAACTGGACCATCTCGCTGGCCATGTCGGAGTCGCGGATGCGGCTCTCGGACGCCTGCAGGTTCTCGGCCGCTACGGCGACGCCCTTGGCCGCCATCTCGAAGCGGTTCTGGTAGGCGCCGAGGTCAGCCCTCTGCCTGGATACGATCTTGAGCGCGGTGTCGAGCTTGGCGATGGAGGCGTTCGCGGCCTCGGGGTTGTTGATCATGACGGTGTCGTCTACGGTGCCCTGAGCGCCCTTGAGGCCCAAGGCGGCCGTGGTCATGGTGCCGATATAGACCCTCTCGTTCTGGTCCATGTTGGCCCCGACCTGGAACTGCATGATGTTTCCCGTGGCGCTGTTGCGGGCGAAGCGGCCGGTGATGAGGTTCATGCCGTTGAACTGGGCATGCGAGGCGATCCGGTCGATCTCGTCGATCAGCTGGGACACCTCGACCTGGATTTGCATCCGGTCCTCGTCCGAATAGATGCCGTTCGCGCTCTGGACGGCCAGCTCCCTTATCCTGTGGATGATGTCCTGCGTCTCCTGCAGGTAACCCTCCGTGGTCTGGATGAAGGACACGCCGTTCTGGATGTTTCTCTCGGCTTGGTTCAGGCCGCGTATCTGGCTGCGCAGTTTCTCGGAAACCGCCAGCCCTGAAGCGTCGTCGCCGGCCCTGTTGATGCGCATGCCCGAGGACAGCTTTTCGATGTTCTTGCCGACCTCGATGCCGGTGATGCCGAGCTGCCTGTTGGCGTACAGCGCGCTCATGTTGTGGTTGATGATCATACGACCCTCCTTGAGTCCCGTTTCCGCCGGCGTTCCGTGCCGGAGGATCCGCGCGCGAGGGGGATTTTTTCCGGGAGGTCGCGCCGATCCCGGCCGTTCCTGCCCCGTTCGCGGAGAAGCCGCCCCTCTATAGGCGAGGGACGCCCTTTCCGCGCTCGCGCGATGCCCTCAAGGGGGCCGAAATTTCAAAGAACGCGGCCTTCCGCCGGCCTGGCGGCCGCGGAGGCCCGGCAAGGCGATGGAGCCCGGGAAGGCGCCGCGGAGGCGTGCCTTCCCAGGCTACCATCAATGATACTACCTTACTGGAGAAGCTGCAATACCGTCTGGGTCTTCTGGTTGGCCTGGGCCAGCATGGCGTTTGAGGCCTGGAGAAGGATCTGGTTCTTGGTGTACTGGACCATCTCGGCGGCCATGTCGGAATCGCGGATGCGGCTCTCGGCGGCCTGCAGGTTCTCGGCGCCCACGTCGATGCCGCGGACGGCGTGCTCGAGGCGGTTCTGGTAAGCGCCCAGGTCGGCGCGCTGCTTGTTGACCTTCTTCAGGGCAGCGTCCAGGACGCCGATGGCCCGGTTGGCCGAATCGGCTTCGTCCATCTTGATGAACTCGTCGGTGCCGATGGTGCGGATGCCCAGGCCGCCGGTGGTCATGGTGCCGATGTAGACCCGCTCGCGCTGGTCCATGTTGGCGCCGATGTGGAACCACATCGACCCGGTGATGGCGTTCTCGCCCGTGTCGCGCGCGAAGCGCCCGGTCAGCAGGTTCATGCCGTTGAACTGGGCGTGGCTGGCGATGCGGTCGATCTCGTCCACCAGCTGGGAGACCTCGACCTGGATCTGCATCCTGTCCTCGGAGGAGTAGATGCCGTTGGAGGCCTGGATGGCCAGCTCGCGCAGGCGCTGGATGATGTCCTGGGTCTCCTGGAGGTAGCCTTCCGTGGTCTGGATGAAGGAGATGCCGTTCTCGGCGTTCTTGGAGGCCTGGTTCAGGCCGCGGATCTGGCTGCGCATCTTCTCGGACACGGCCAGCCCGGAAGCGTCGTCCCCGGCGCGGTTGATGCGCATGCCGGAGGAGAGCTTCTCCTGGTTTTTCTCGAGCATCAGGGCGTTGATCCTGAGCTGCCTGTCAGCGTACATGGCGCTGAGATTGTGATTGATGATCATGTCTTCCTCCTTGGAAATCTTGCGGGGCATCCTTGCCCCGTGCTGAAGCGCTTATTGAGCGATACGTCCCCTCTTCTGTCCCGTCCGCCTCCTTTCCTATGGGCCTTGGACTGGAACGGCGCCCTCGGGCTCAGGCGGTCTCCGCCCCCTTCCGGCCCTCAAGTTCATGGCCTATAGACCGATACTGTTGAGGGGAGGGAAGAGCTAAATCCATCCAGGATATTGCTTTCACTCCACCCCAGGGTCTATTATCGGCATTTCGGGGGTGGAGCTTGAGGAAAGAAAAGGACAGAAAACAGAGGACGAGCCGGGAAGCCCCCAGTGAACCGGCGGGCATAGGCGTCTATGCCGAATCAAGCCTCCACGCCTCTATGAAGCTGGCCGTGGCCGAACCAGGGGATAGCTTCGAGGTCAAAGTAGCCGGCAAGGTAGCCGATATCCTTCGCCCCTCGGGCGAGATCGTGGAGATCCAGACCAAGGCCTTCACCCGTCTCAAGGCCAAGCTGGAGGCATTCTGCCCGGCCCACTCTGTCCGTATCGTCTATCCTCTAATAGAAGAAAAAACCATTATCAATCTCGATCCAGAAGACGGTTCCATCCTCTCCCGGAGGAAGAGCCAGAAGCGCGGACGCATCGAGGATGTCTTCGAGGAATTCGTCCACTTCCCTGATCTGCTGGCCTATCCAGGACTCCGCCTCGATATCTATGGGGTCAAGGTGGATGAGATACGCATCAGGGACGGGCGGGGCTCCTGGCGCAGGCAGGGCGTCTCAATCCACGATCGCCGCCTCCTCGATAGGCGGATCCTGGTTTCCTTGGAAAGACCCCGGGATATCCTCCGCCTCATCCCGGCTCCCCTCCCGCCTGAATTCACGAGCGCCGACGTAGCCAGGATCATGGATCGGACCCGCCGCTTCGGGACAATGGTCTGTTATGTCCTGGCCAGGGCTGGGCTGTCGGAATCGATAGGCAAAAAGGGAAGGGCCCTCAATTATCGCCTGAAGAAAAAGCCGCGAGGGAAGTCCCGCACATAGGCGCAGCGTAAGGTGAGCGCTTGTGGATCGATGTCCAGGGTGCTAGACTCCTTATCCGGGCATTCGGCCCACCGCACCCATGGGATATCGTAAATGAAGAAAGTCAGGCTGAAAGCCCTCGCCATCATCATCGCATGTGCAGCCGGCCACCTCCCGGCTCAGGCCGTCCCGCCCACCTCCGAAGATCCCGCCGCCATCCTCGAATCCGCCGTCCTCTTCTCGGCCTCAGCCTCCCTCAGCCTGAGCATGCGCATGGAGATACGCGAAAAGGGCGGCCTCAAGGAGAGGGAAATCCTGATCAGGACGCAGTCGGACGCCAAGGGCGAGAGGACCCTTGTCATCGTCCGCTCCCCGGCCTTCCTCTCCAAGCTGGCCTTCCTCCGCGTCAAGGAGGGCGGGAGCCCCATGCAGTGGCTGCGGAGCTCCAGCGGGGTGAAGCGCCTGGGCGGGGGATCAGAGGGCATACGCCTCTTCGACTCCCATTTCAGCCCATCGGACCTGATCGATCCGGCAAGCCAGGCCTCGGGGGCCCTCCTCATGGAGGCGCCATCGGCCGGCATCCTCAGGCTGAGGGCGAAGGGGGAATCCGGGGACATGATCCTGGACATCGATGAGGCCAGCCGCCTCATCCTTTCCATCTCCTATCTCGATGGGAAGGGCCGGGAGACGAAGCGCTACCGGGTCCTGGAGCGCGATGGCGCCAGCGGCAGGCCATCGGCCATGCTGATGGAGGACTCGGCCTCGGGCGGCTCCACCACCCTGAGGGTCCTGAGCCTGGAGGAGGGCGCGCGCTTCCCGGCCTCCCTCTTCTCCCCGGGCAGCCTCTGATGCCTCAGCGGAACACAGGCAGGCCCCCCTCAGCCGCCATCCTGGCGGCCCTCTGCGTCCTTTCCTGCTTCTCCCTCTCCGCCCAGGAGGGCGGGGGCGCGCGAGCCGCCGAGATCATGCTGGGCGCGAGCAGCCTGGCCCTGGCCGAAATCCCCATGGTCCTGCCCTCTACCCAAGGCGGATGGCGCCTGGGGGCCCTCATCAGCCCCTCCCTGCGCCTGATCGGCGATGCCTACGAGCTCTCATTGGCCGCCGAGATAGGCGCCCGGCGGGACGGCAGCGCCTTCATCAGCCTGGACGAGGCCCGCCTCCGGGTGGCCCTGGCCGAGGCTTTCTTCATCGAATGGGGGCGGATGCGCCTGGAACCATCCCAGGCCCTCCTCCTCCCCGTGAGCAACTTCCTCTGTCCCCCCGACAGGGAGGCCCTCCTCTCCGGCCGCGAGGGCGGGCTCTCGGCCTCTGAGGACATGTTCAGGGCGGTGTACAGCTCGCCCTCCTTCTGGGCCGGCCTAGCCTTCCTGCCCTTCGCCCCGCCCATCGTCCTGCCCGATCCCGCATCGCCCTGGTTCCCCAGGCGCGGAATACCCGACAGCATCGCTATATTCGACACCTACCTCCTGCGGGACATCGTCTACCTCTACGACGAGACCGATCCGGGCCGCCTGGACTACGATCCCTCCGTCCACGCGGCGGCCTTCCTCTCGGGGAGCCTGGGCGACATCGGGTTTTCCTTCTTCCAGGGCAGGTCGCGGACCCCGACCGTCTCGGCCGAGGTGGACCTCTCCGGCATCACCTATCCCGTCTTCGACGTCTACCTGAGGCCGGAGCGGGGCTACCAGCGCTCCTTCGGCCTCAGCGCGGCCCTGCCCCTGGGCAGCCTGCGCCTTTGCCTGGACGCGGCCTACAATTTGGGCCTCCTCCTCCCCGGGACGGACTACGTCAAGGGCCAGGACAATTTTCGCAGCGCGGTCGTCAGCTCGGACGAGGCGGCCCTGAGCGGGGGCTTCCTCTGGAGCCCCGAGGCCTTCCCCCTCAGCCTGGCGGCCGAGGCCTCCTGGACATGGTATCCGCGGGCAACAGGCCCCTATTCGGTCCCGGCCTTCGCCCGCCTCCTGGCCATCAACCTGGGCCTGAGCGGCCTGGACGGGGCCCTGGACGTGGACGGCCTGGGCCTCTTCTCCCTCCAGGACGGCAGCGCTGCCCTTGCCGGCCGCCTGAGCCTCGGCTTCGGGGCTGATGCGCGGGCCTTCCTCTGCGTCCCGGTCTTCATAGGCGGCCTCGACGATGTCTTCGGGCAGTTTAAGCGCGCAGCTTGCCTGAGCCTGGGCCTGGAGGCGCGCTTCTAGATGGCCAGGCCCTCCCTCATCGTCAGGCTCATCATCTTCGCCTGCCTTTGCGCCGCCTCAGCCCTCCTCCTCCCCCGCGTACGCTTCGACAGCATCCTGGGCCTGGAGCTGCCCCCCGACAGTCCCGAGGCGCGGGCGGCCCTCGCTGCCTTCGAGCCCTTCGAGCGCTCTGAGGGCCTTGTCATCGGCCTAGCCCGGGGGGAGGGCTCCGAGGAAGCCCTGGGGCGCCTGGACGCTGCCCTGCGTGACGCCTTCCAGGGCGACGACTCAGGCTGCCAGATCCTCTCCGCCCTGAGCGCCTCCCGCTTGGCCGGCCTGGGAGGCGCCGAGCCCGGCGCGCAAGTGCCCGGCGAGACACCTGGCGGAAGGGCGGCATCGGCCCTGGAGGGCTTCTTCAGCTCCCGCGACGGCGCGCGGAGCCTCATCCACCTGAACCTGCCACCCGGCGCCGACCAGGACGAGGTCCTCAAGAAGGCGCGCGCCGCCATTCCACAGGACCTAGCCGCCTCGGTCGAGCTCTGGGGGAGCCCCCTGAGCCTCGAGATGGTCCGCCAGCGGATCATGGGGGAGATGCTCCGCCTCGTCCCCCTGTGCGCCCTCATCATCCTGATAGCCCTCTGCCTGATATCCCGCGACGTCCTCATCGGCCTGGCCCTCTGGGCCTCCTGCCTGGCCCCCGCCCTGATGGCCATGGCCCTGCAGGCCATTTTCCGGCTGCCCTTCCGCAGCGAGTCGGTCATGATTCCCATCGCCGTCCTCTCCCTGTCCACCTCCTATGCCATCCAGGTCTACGAGCACGCCGGCCTGGGCCGGGGCGGCTGGGAAAGCGGGGCGGGGGGCTCCCCGACGGGCATCGTCCTGGGCTGCGGCCTCACGGCCATCTCAGGCTACGCCTCCATCCTGACCTCCGATATCCAGGCCATGCGCTCCATGGCCTGGATCATCATCGCCGGCATCCTCATCGCCCTGGCCACCGCCCTCCTGATCCTGGCCCCCCTCCTCGAATCCCTCAAGCGCATGCGCCCCTTCAGCCTTGCGCCCCGTCCCCTCTATGGGAGGCTGGGGCGGGGGGGCTGGGCAGGTTTAGGAGCCATCGGCCTGGCCATTCTCCTGGGATTCGGGGCCTCCCTTGTCAGGGTGGAGGGCGAAACACTCGATGGCTTATTCCGCCGCTCCGATCCCATGGGGACCCGGATCAAGGAAATGACGGCGCGCTACGGCGGACCGGACGAGCTCGAACTGGCCATAAGCTTGCCTGGCGATTATCCCCTTGTGGATGCCGATAACTTCCAGGCCTTCCTAGGGCTCGAGCGGAGCATCGCGGAGGCGGAGGGAACGGCATCGGTCCTGGACTACGCCGCCATAGTCGATTGGGCATTCCGCGCCTTGAACGAGGGCATCCAGCGCGCTCCGGCCACGCCGGAGGAGATAGGCGAGACCATGGAGATCATCCAATCGGCTGAGGGCCTCCCCTCCCTGGACGCCCTCGTGGATCCAACCTATTCGAGGGCCCGCCTCCTCGTGCGCTACGGAGGGGCGGGGGCGGCGGACGAGGGCGAGGCGGCCTACCTTGCCTATAGGGATAGAATCATCGGCCTGGCCAAGGCGGCCTTCCCCTCGGCTTCTATCCACGCCGGGGGCTACCGCGAGGATCGCATCGCCCTGGCCCGCCACCTCAATAAGGGAAGCTGGTTCTCCCTGGCCGCCCTCTTCGGCCTCCTGGCCATCCTCATGGGCGCATTCTTCCGCTCCCCCCTCAAGGCCCTGGCCGGCCTGGCCCCGGCGGCCATGGGGAGCCTGGCCTTCTTCGGTATCATGGGCTACGCCTCCATCCCTCTGGGCGTGAGCGTCGCCACTGCCTTCGGGGTCATGGGCGTGGCCGTGGACGACGCCATCCACCTGATCGGCGTCGCCTCGGGCTACATCAAGGCCGGCCTCATCCCCTCGCGGGCCTTCAGAAAATCAGTGGAGCTGACCGGCTCATCCATCGTCCTCACCGCCGCCGTCCTGGGCGCGGGATTCTCGCCCCTCCTCATCTGCGCCTTCGTCCCCATAGGCCAGGCGGCCTTCTTGAGCATCGCCGGGGTCATCGTAGCCGCCCTGACATCCCTCATGGTCCTGCCCTCAATCGCGCCAGCCCTCCTCAGGCTGGGATTCAAGGCACGCGGTCGGAAGAGGAAGCGGGCCGTCTAGCCACCCAAAGCCTTGTTGAGCGATATGCCATGGGAGAAAGAGTCCCCACCCTTTCCCCCGGACAGGGAACAAGGGATCGTGGCTGAGCATTATCGTACTCCCCCTATCCTGGAAGCTGTATGGCGGGACCATGGGGAAGCGACAATTATCTTCGGCGCCAATGATAGAATTCTCATATAGGGGTTTATTCCTATACAAGATGTCCTCTAAGCCCTCATCCATCCACGCTCCGAATGAGCGATGCTATTTGCTGAAGGATTAATAAATCCATATAAAGCAATAATTAATCCATATATTGTCATCAGCGGAGAAGTATCGGTACAGATAGGTCTCACAGGAAAATCCGGCGATGGCGAGGAGGATCGGGGCCAGGGTGAAAATCCTCGCGTTTCTATTGCACGAGTGATATAATAATCCCTGTATCATTATCCTATATGGAGGTTTCATGAAAAAGATAAGCTGGATAGTCCTCCTCGTCCTTATCGTAACCTTCTTCACCGGTTGTCCGGATTGGTTCAATTTCCCCAAGCCCCCTGGCGATGACGTCACCACCACCCTCGCCGAGGAAGTCCTTGACGAGGTTGTGGCCGGCTTCGCCGCCCCGGCCGCCGCGGCCCGCGCGGTGAGCGCAGAGATCAGCCTGAACTCCGCTCAGCGCGACGCGCTCCGTGACTACGCCTGGGCCCGCCTGGCCAGCCTCAGCTCCGCCCAGCAGAACCAGCTGGACGCCATCATGCCCGTCCTCATGGCGGCCGTCTCCGGCTACGCCCTGGAGAACCGGGCCCAGCTGGCGATAGCCCTGGGGGATTCCGGCGATCTAGTCTATTCCAAGATCGTCTCCCGCGCCGCCGCCGTAGCAGCGGAAGCCGCCGCCAAGGAGGGCCGTCAGGAAAAGGTGAGTGACTCCTCCGTCACCGTCCAGCTGGTCATCTCCAACATCGCCGCGAGTGCCGTCCAGGAAATTCTGGACAACCTCAACAGCGACCAGGCCGAGGAAGTGGCCCTGGAGATGCTCCTGGGCGAGGTCACCCGGGCTGTCGACCGCTGCGATACCATCGACGATAACGAAGCCGGCGAAGCCATCACCAGCATCGTAAGCGCCTCCGTCTCGGCCGTGGTGGCCCACTCCGACGGTGACTCCTCAGACGCCGCCACAATCGTAGCCACCATCGTGGTCAGCGCCTCCGCGTTGGAGAACATCAGCGTGGAAGACTTGGCCGCCCTGCCCGAAGACTGCGCCGCCGAGGCCGTCGCCGCCGCCGCCGAGGACGGGGACGCGGACCTGGACGCCTACGCCGCGGAGATTGCCGCCGAGGCCAGCCAGGCCGCGGCTGTATCCGGCTACACGCTGAACGCCGCTAGTTTCGTGGCCAGCATCGAGGCGGCCCTCGAGGCGGCTGAGGCCTCCGTTGATGTGGATATCGACCTCGTCGTAGGTGAGGTCCCTCCCACCATCAATGCTTACGGCCTGGCGAACGGGAGCGAAACGCCCAAAGCGACCATCCAACTGTCAGCGGCCCCGAGCTCCCTGCGCTTCTTTGTTAATGCCGCTCCGGGCGGAACGGCCGAGGCCATAAACATAAGCTGGATTCAGCAGTCCGGCCCCGGGCGCTTGGCCCTCCAGAACTCAAATGACTTCACCCTGACTGACCTAGAAGGCTTCATCCCCGGCCTTTACATCATCGAGGTTCGGGTTACCAATGTAGGCGGCTACAAGAGCGCCTCGGCCTTCATGCAGATCAACTGCACCTACAACATCAGCGCCTCTGCGGCCTCGGTCAACGCCGGCCTGAACGCCCTCAAGGACAGGAACTACGACTACGCCTACCAGCAGTTCCAGCTTGCCCTGAGCCAGGACCCCAACAACAAGGACGCCAAACTCTGGGCCGCTCTCCTCAAGACATGCTCCCTGACCGTGGATCCGGCCGTGGTCTCCGTTGCCCGCGACACCCTGGGCATCCTGGACTACCCCGAGGACATGGCCACCCTCTTCACCGATACATGGTTCTCCGTAGACCAATTTGTGGAGGGGGATTTACACAGCCAAAGGCTTGAGGCGAATTCCCTGGGCACTTACGTAAAATTAGGCTTAGTCACGGATTTCATCAATGGAGAGCAAGTCTACTATTATAGAGATATCCCCGGGATGCAGCTGGACACCTTCGGATACTTCGTGCCTCTGAGCGATCCATCTGAGGACGGAGTTTATGTGTATTACACGAATTGGGTTCCTACCTTCAATGGCGAGAGCATCGTTGGCATGAATGCCACCGAACTCTACGCCAACGCCGCGCCCTACCGCTATGCCCTTGTAGATGATACGTATTACGATAATTTCATACCGGTCGCCTTCCCCCGCATCGCTATCACCCCGGAGGCCCAGGACTTCATCGATGCCGCCTACTTGGGGAATTTCAACCGCGCTGATGTAGGCGGCAAGAACCTCTTTGAGTCCTTCCCCATCGCCCTCATCTTCAATGTCCTGGCCAACGCCCCCCAGGGCCTCAACCAGACCGTGGACGCCCTTCTGGCCGGGCCCTTCGCCCAGGTGAACGGTATCCTGGCCCTCCTGGACGGCCTTGAGCCAACCGACGAGATAGCTGTGCCCATCGACCTCATCGAGGCCTATGCCGGACAGGATATCCCTGAGGAGGCCGAGGCCGCCTTCGCAGCCCTGGCCGTCATCTCCGGCAATGAGATCCGGGCCTTCGGTGCCCAGCTCCTCATGTTCAAGTCCGTCTTTGAGCTCATCGCCGCCTATGACCTGGACTACCCCATCGGCGGCCTGGTGAGCATGGTGGCGAGCATCGAATCCTGGTACGAAGCGGAGCACGAGATCGTTCCCGCCTACGACACCAACGTCAACGGGGTGCCCGATCCGGTCGAGGCATTTATGGCCGCCAATCCCAACCCCTTCAAGGAAATGATGAGCGTGCGCTCCGTCTCCCGCCTGGCCCAGGCTAAGGCTGACATGATCGGGTATCTGAACAGGCTGGTCGCCGCCGCAGAGGCCGAGAAGGCTGATATCCAGAAAATCTTGGATCTCGGATTGATGCCTCCCATGGAGGGGATGACGCCCGAGGAAGTCGTGGCCCTCTACTCGGATATGCTGGACAACTGCATCGCCTATGAGGAAGCCATCATCGGCGCACTGAACAATGATACCACCATCAGCCTCAACCCAGACCTCTTCTCCGATGGTATGCCCCCCGAGTTATTCGCTCCTGACTTCGATTGGACGGGGAGCTTCACCTACAAGCCGTCGGCCGTCTACTCCACCAATGCCCAGGGACTGGGATTCTTCTCCCCGGCTCTCTTCTTCAGGCGCACCCAGACCGGCGGCTTCTTGACCAACCTGATCCTTGAAATGGATGATGGCTGGGACGACGATGATCCGGAGAATGAGGCCGAAGATGTCAGCCTGAAGGGTGTGCTGGGCAGCACGGGATTCACCAAGGCAGACGCCATAGCCGCCCTCGACCAGATCGTCCCAGCGGAGGATAACCCCTATGTGCACCTCAGCGCCCACATCTGCCTTGAGGTGAGCAATGAATGGATCACCTTCGGCGGCTTCACGGCCTCGGAAATCACCTTCCGCGACTTCTTGATCGGTGGTTTCTCCTGCGATTCCCGCTCCGGCGATTCCTTCGACTTGGCCGCTGCCAAGGCTGAAAATGGGAAGGAATGGGACGGAACCATGGTGCTCGTGAATTTCATGACGAAATAGGCTGATTCTTGCTGAGAGCCGGGCTGCCTGGATTTCCTCCGGGCAGCCCTTTTTTTCATGGGAGGATCACCTGCCATGGGCTGAGACCCCCCTTGCCTCTCACGGTTCAGGATCGATATACTGTCTGGACTGAGTCCTAGAGCCTGAATCCCAGTTCGGAGGATAATCGAAGCATGGCATTCCCCCTGGAAGAATTGATCGAGTATAACGACAACATGTACGAGATCACCAGCGCAATCATCAAGCGCTCCTACCAGCTGGCCTTCATCCGCGAACCGGGATCAACAGAGGACGACAAGATCGTCTCCCACGCCGCTGAACAGGTTTTCGGAAAGGACGTCTCCTATCGGATCGGGGAGCAGATCCAGTAAACCCGTCCTGGTCATCTCCGGCCCCACCGCCTCGGGGAAGTCGGACATGGCCTATTCCCTCTTCGCCCCATGCAAGGGCCACGGCCTCGTCCCGGCTGAGATCATTTCCGCGGATTCCATGCAGGTCTACCGGGGCATGGACATCGGCACCGCCAAGCCGGGACCGGCCGAGAGAGCCCGCATACCCCACCACCTTATCGATATTCTGGATCCGCGCGAACAGTTCACGGCCGGGGATTTCGCCCGTCGGGCCGAGGCAGCCATCCTGGACATCCAGGCTAGGGGGCGCCTGCCCGTTCTTGTGGGAGGCACGGTCTTTTATCTGAAGACCCTCATATTCGGGCCTCCCCCGGCCCCCCCCTCGGACCCGGAGATACGGGCTGAGGTGAGGCGGGACCTGGAGCGCCTGGGGGCCCCGGCCCTGATGGAGGAGCTGGCCGCGGCCGACCCCGTCTCGGCGGCCCGCATCCACCTGAATGATGCCTATCGCCTGACCCGGGCCCTGGAGGTCTGGCGCCTATGCGGGCGTCCCCTGTCCTCCTTCGAGGCGCCCGCCTCTCCGCGCGAGGACTTCGATTTCCTCCTCATAGCCCTGGAGCTCCCCCGCGGGGAGCTCTATCGCCGTATCGATGAGAGGACGAAGACCATGATGGAGGCCGGCCTGGCCAGGGAGGTTGAAGGCTTGATGCGGGCCGGCCACCAAGCCGGAGAGCCTGGGATGAGGGCCCTGGGATATAAGGAATTCTTCGAGGCCGCGCCGGACGCGCCCCTGGACCTGATCGCGGCGGAGATAGCCAAGAACACGAGGCAGTACGCCAAGCGCCAGCTCACCTTCCTGCGCAGTATCCGCCTCTTCGAATGCTTCGGGGCCCGCGACAAAGAGGCCGTAAAGGAGAGGCTGGAGGCTTGGCTGATTAGGGGCTGAGGCGGGCCAGGGCGAAGAGCCCCAGGCTGGCATCCAGTTCCCTGAGCTCGGGACCGGCCTCCATGGACGCGGAAGCGCGCTCCAGTTCCTCGAAGAACCAACGCGCAAGAGCCAGGCGCCCGCGCTCGATGGGATCATCGATGCTTTCCGGTGCGGGCAGGGCGTGAAGGAGGGCCTGCCCTGCCCTGGACAAGGGCGCCAGGATCTCCCCCTCGCCCTCCAGGGAGGTGCCGATCTCCGCTAGGGCCGCCTCGACGAGGGCCCTATCCGCAGACGGCAGCCGGATCGCAAGGGCCAGGGACCTCCGTGAGGCTTCCTGGTACAGGCGCTGCAAGCGGGCGTTCTTCTTGCCCTGGCTCCCCGAGAGGTACTGGTAGAATTCCCCAGGGCCGCCCAGGAGGTTTGCCAGGGCCATGGCGAACTGGGCCCGCACGCGCGGATCAGCGGAAGTCCGGTAGCGCGGGTATATGTCCACGGCCGCGTCCACGTCGCCCAGACGGCTCAAGGCCTCGGCGGCGCTGGCGCTCAGGGCCTCGCTGGGGCTGCGCAGAAAAAGATCCAGGAGGAGGCGGGACTCCGGGGCCCCCGCCCCATCCGTGGAGCCCCCGGCGCAGGCCTGGCAGATCAGGCCGATGGAGCGGGCGCAGGCGTCTTGCAGCTCGGGGGAATCGCCGGATAGGCCCTTGACCAGGTGGGGTAGGGCACGAGGATCGCCCAGCTTGCCTAGGGCCAGGGCTGCCTCGCAGCGGAGGAGGCTGGGCTCCTCCAGGAGGCCTATCAGATCCGGGGCCGAGTCCGCCCCCTTGATGCGCCCCAGGGCCCGTACGGCCTCTATGCGGACCTCCATATCAGGATCGGCTAGGCGTGAGCGGACCTCGGTCAGGGCTATGTCGGAGACCGGCCCGTCCATGAGGCGCAGGGCCCTCAGAATGCGGGCGGACTCGGGCGAGCCTGAGATGATGTTCAGGTTGAGGACCGTGCGGAAGAATTCGGGGTTGGCCAGGCGCGAGAGGAGGTAGCCCAGGGGGCGCTCACGGCCCTCGCGGATACGCGAGAGGGCCAGCATAGAGAGGAAGCACAGGCCGAGGGATGCCAGCATGACAATCTGGAAGGGACCCATCTCAAGGCCCGGAACGATGCGCAGGCTGGCGCCTTCCAGGATGTCGTAGAGGAGGCCACCGGCGTAGGGCCCGGCCGAGGCTATCATGCCGGTCAGGGCTAGGTACCAGGAGACGTAGGCGGTGCGGTTGCGCTCCGGGGTCAGGCTGAGCATCATCTGGTTCTGCCCCTCCCAGAAGCCTGAGGCCAGGAAGCCTGAAAAGAGGGACATGGCCGGGAGGAGGAAGACGTAGTTGCGTCCGTCAGCGAAGAGGTAGCCGATCCAGTTGAGGGTCGAGAGGAGTCCCAGCACTACCACCGGCTTGCGCCCATAGCGGTCCATCATCAGGCCCATCATAGGAGCCGCAGCTATCCATGCCAGCTGGGACAGGGCGTAGGAGATGCCCAGCCAGGTGTTGGGTGCACCTATGCCGACCGGGGAGGTGGTGTAGGGTCCCACGAAGGGGGCGAAGACGTTGATGGAGAAGAGGGCCAGCCCCACCGCAAGCATGAAGGATAGGTAGTTTCGATCCCTGAGGGGGGCTATAAAATCGGCCGCCGAGAGGCGCTCGCGCTTTTCAGGCAGGGGCTCGGGAATGAAGAGGTGCAGGACCATATCGAGGATGCCGACCGTACCGGCCACCGCGAAGGCAGCCCCGTAGACAGCGAAGGCCCGGCCCTCCGGGGCCCAGTCCAGGGCCAAGCTGACCAGGAAGAACCACAGGATGTTCACGGCGTTGATGATGGCCGAGCGCCGCCCGAAGAATGAGCCGCGGATGGTGTCCGGGAAGATGTCGGCCACCCAGGCCCACCAGCCCGAGGAGCAGGCGTTCCAGGCCACCCAGGCCAGGGTCATGGATCCCAGGATGAGGGGGAAGGCCGCATCGGGCCGGGCCGGGTGGGCCGCATCGGCCCAGAAAGCCACTCCGGCCAAGACGAAGGCGAAGGCGCGCTGAACAAGGTGTGCGCCTATGACGAAGGGCTTGCGCCGCCTCAGGGCCCCGAATATGAGTATGGAGACGAGTTGGAAGGCGGCCATGAACTGGGTGACCGAGAGGAGGAGGCCCAGGCGTGACGAGGATATTCCAAGGGCGTTGCGCAGGAAGACGTTGTAGATAGGCTGGGGCGAGCAGACGATGAACCACATGGAGCCCATGGCTCCGGCGGCTATGTTGAGGCTCATGGACCTTGAGAGCTGGCGGGCGCTGAGCATGGCTTCAATATCATAATAGGGCGGGGCCTCCTTGGCAAAGCACCCGCGTGGTATCCGGCGCCAGGGTATTCCCAAGCCCGGGCCCGGGCTCCTATAATTCCGCCCTATGAATCTCGAGAGCTTCATCTGGGCCGGCTTTCTGAGCCTCCTCCCTATCGCCGAGTTGCGCGGCGGCATACCATATGCCATGGCCGCGGGCGGGGCGCCCTGGTGGCTGGCCTATCTCTACTGCGTAGGGGTCAACTCCCTTGTAGCCCCACTGGGCCTCATATTCCTGAACACCCTGCATCACATCCTCTACCGCTGGAAAGTATACGCGCGCCTGTTCGACTCCCTGGTGGGCAGGGCCCGCCGCAGGGTGAGCGGGCCGGTGGAAAAATACGGGTACTGGGGTCTCTTCACCTTCGTGGCCGTGCCCCTGCCTTTCACAGGGGCCTGGACCGGGGTCCTAGGCTCCTGGATCCTGGGCATGTGTCGGCGCAAGTCCATCTTATTCATCGTCATGGGAGTCGCCGTCGCCGGCATCATCGTCACCGCTATCATGGCCTTGGGCATCAAGGGCCTCGACATCTTCATAAAGCGCGCCTGAGACATGCTCCCCACAGACGCCGAACTGGAGGCCGAGCTCAACCCGGAACAGCTCCGGGCCGTCCGCGGCATCCATGGGCCGGTTCTCATCATCGCCGGGGCCGGCTCAGGCAAGACCCGGGTGATCACCTTCCGCATAGCCCGCATGCTCTCCGAGGGCATCCACCAGTCGGCCATCCTGGCCCTGACCTTCACCAACAAGGCCGCCCGAGAGATGGCCTCTCGGGTCCGGGAGCTGATGGGGCGCAAGCTGCCACAGCTGACGGTATCCACCTTCCACGCCTTCGGCCTGGACATCCTGCGCCGCGACATCCAGCGCCTGGGCTACCGCGAGCGCTTCTCCATATACGACGAGGTCGACCGGCGCGAACTGATCAAGGAGACCGGGCGGGAGCTGGGCTACCGGGCCGAAAACCTGGACCTCTTCGAGCTTGGTAAACTCTTCTCGGATATCAAGACCGGGCGGGCCGGCTGGGATGATCCCTTGGCCGCTCCGCACGAGCGCCTGTACAAGGAATACCAGCGCTCGCTCAAGGCCTACAACGCAGTGGACTTCGACGACCTGATCGTCCTGCCGGTCCAGCTCCTTGAGTCGGACGAGGAGCTGCGCGAGGCCTACCGCCGGCGTTTCCGCTACGTGATGGTGGATGAGTTCCAGGACACCTCACGCGAGCAGTACCGTCTCCTGCGTCTGGTGGCCGGCCCCAACGTGTGCGTGGTGGGCGACGACGATCAGTCCATCTATTCCTGGCGTGGAGCCGACTACGGCAACATCCTGGCTTTCGAGCGTGATTACCCGGACTTAGTCGAAATCAAGCTGGAGCAGAACTACCGCTCCACTGGGACCATCCTGGAAGCGGCCAACGGAGTCATATCGCACAACGCCAACCGCAAGGAGAAGGCCCTATGGTCCGGGCACGCCGAGGGCCGCCCGATAGACCTGTGCGTGTGCCGTGACGAGGCTGAAGAGGCGGCCTACATCGCCGACGCCATCCGACGCCTGCGCATCAGTGAATCCGTGCGCCTGGAGGAGTTCGGCGTCCTACTCAGGACCAACGCCCTCATCCGCCACATAGAGGAGGCCTTCCTGGCGGACGGCCTGCCCTACCGCGTCTCGGGCGGCACTTCCTTCTTCCAGCGCAAGGAGGTCAAGGACATCGTTTCTTACCTGCGGGTAGTGGCCAATCCTGACGACGACGTGAACTTCCTCAGGATCGTCAATACTCCCCGCCGGGGCATAGGCCGCAAGACCGTAGAGGAGCTGGGCGCCCTGGCCGCCCGACGGGGGTGCTCCCTGTACGCCGCCATAGCCGCCCTGGAGGGCGACCCTGAGGCCGGCGTGGGACCTCGCGAGCGGGCCGACCTCTCGGAATTCCGCAACTTGATCGAGTACAACCGCGCGGAGATGTTGGGGCGAAAGGCTATCGCCCCCAAGGTGCGGGCCCTGGTGGAACACATCGACTATTGGGGCCACCTCCTGTCCGAAAACCAGAAGAGCGACAAGGCCGCCCGTTGGAAATTCATGAACGTGGAGAGCCTGATAGAGTCAATCGAGCGTTGGGAGCGTGACCCGGACAACCTCGAGCCCGGGCTCTATGAGTACTTGAACCGCATAAGCCTGGTGACCCGTGATGACTTGGATGACCAGGACGGCGAGGGCAAGATCAACTTGATGACAATCCACGCCGCCAAAGGACTGGAATTCGAGGTGGTCTTCATAGCCGGCTGTGAGGACGGCATCATCCCGCACGCGCGCTCCCTGGAGGAGGGCCAGGGCAACCTGGAGGAGGAGCGACGCCTCTTCTACGTGGCCATCACCCGGGCCAAGCGCAAGCTCATCATCACCCAGGCCGCCCAGCGGAGGCGCGCCCGAGAGACGGTGGACTGCGCCCCCAGTCCCTTCCTGGCCGAGATTCCGCCCCAGCTCATCCAGACTGTCCAGGCCGAGGAGCCGGCTCGGGAGACCGACGTCAAGGACGCCTTCGCCCGCATGCGCGCACGTTTCAAGGCCCCCATCTAGGGGCCGCCGCGAAGCGCCCTCAGTTTGAGGCAAGCATCCAGGTCAGCTCGTTCTTGTTAGCCGAGAGGTGGAGGACCCGGCTGCCGGGGATGGAGGCGAAGGCGCGGATAGCTTCCCAGTCTGGTTCGCCCTGCATCTTGAGGCTGCATACATAGTTCCGGCACAGGCCGGATTCCAGCCAGGCGCGGATCCACTCCAGGAGCCTGGGTGGATAGCAGATCACGTCTGAGAAAACCCAGTCCGCGGGCCCCAATTCTTGCGGCCTGAGGGTGAAGGCCGAATGCCTTACGAAGGTCACACCTGGATCGGCCATCAGGGAGGGCGCCAGCTCTGAGCGGTCTATGGCCGTGACAAGGGCGCCCATGCGCCTTAAGGTCCAGGTCCAGCCGCCCGGGCTGGCCCCGGCGTCTACGCAACGCTGGCCGGGGGCCGGGCGGCGGCCCAAAAGAATCAGGGCTTCCTGGAGCTTCAGGTAAGCGCGGCTGGGCGGATCGGTCTTATTCTCTTCCAAGTTAATTTCGCCGTTGGGGAAGGGGCTGGAGCAGGCGGGGCTGGCCAGGAGAAGCCCCTCGTCTATGAGGGTGAAGGAGCCCATAGGGGCGGCCGGAACATCGAAGGGGAAGGATCGGGGCCGCCTGGATAGGGGCGGCAAGGCCTGTGCCAGGAGGGCGGTGCGGCGGTGGAGGCGGAAGGAGTAGGGCGCCCAGTTACGCTGGATGGCGCGGAGCTGCCGCGCGGCGTCGCTGATGGAGGCATATGCCAGGGGACGGGGATCCTGCCAGATATTCTGTGCCCAATGGCAGATCCGTGGCGCACCGCGTTTGATGAAGAGGCGCCCGAGGGCCGCGTCAGCCCCGCCCAGCTCGCGCTCCAGCTTGGATTCCTGGCCGCGCGGGGCTAAGTAGCAGGCGAAAGGACCTTCAGGGATCTGGTTCATATGAACTTGAAGGTACGGGCCGTGTCGGCCAGGATTCGGTTCACGGGGTTATCGGTCATGTAGGCGTTTTTGTCCTCGGCGGTGTCGATGCGGCTGGCCTTAAGCTGGAGGTGCTTGAATGCCCGTGAGAGCACTGTGCCGCGGTCGCCCAGGCGTTCGTACTCCTGGACGGGGGAATCATCGTCGGGGAGGGCCAAGAAGAAGAGGTAGAGGTACTCATGGACGCGCGGATCGCTCTCACGCATTCCGGGGTCGTGAACAAGTCCGTGCAGGATGCGGGCGGCCTCAGCCTGCCTGCCGAGTCTCATGAGGGCGGAGCCCTCCAGGGCGACCCGCCTAAGACCGGCCACAGAGGAGCCGCCTGGAGGCGACGCGACGCAGTCCTCTATGAGCTCCTCCTCTCCAGAGAAGCCGGGCGACAGGGGGAAAAAGGTTCGGGAAGGTTCTACAGGGCCGGAAGCCCGGGCCTCCTCAAGGGCATCCGCGGCTCGTCCCTGACCCAAGAGGATTTCCGCCCTGACTCGGCGGGCCTCAGGGTCGGGCGGGATGCGCGTCAGTTCGGCGAGGGCGGCCTCGCCCTCGCCCATGCGAGCCATGGATCGGGCTAAGAGGATACGCACTCGGGCGGGTGCGGCGGGCGCGCCCGACAGGCGGGCTATGGAGAGACAGGTCTCAAGATCACTTCGGGCGCTCTCGGCCCTCCCCAGGTCGAGATGGATCCGGGCTGAGAGGATGCGCGCCTGAATTTCCCAATCCGGTCTGAAGGCCCGCTCGGCGTGAGCCCGGCTGAGAAGGGCAAGGCGCAGAGCCCGTGAGAGGTTACCGTAGAGATAGAAGGTGAGGCCCTCGTAGTAGGACGAGAGGGCGCTCTCAAGCTCATCTCCGACCTCCCCGGCTACTGCGCGCGAGTTGCCCAGGTAGTCCATGGCGTCCAGGAACTGGCCGGACCTGAGGGCTTGAAGGCCTAGGGTGCGGCCGGACGCGGCCTCCCCGCGCCCGCCCCCGGCCTGAAAGGCCATCATGGCCCTTTTCGCCCAAGGCAGGCATTCACGGGGCCCCTCCAGGGCCAGGGAGGAGACGGCTCGGCAGAGGAAGCGCTGGCCGTGGAAGGCGCAGTCTTCGTCCGGGTGGGTCCTGTCCAGGGCGGCCAGGGCGCTCCGCATGCCCTCAGGCGAGCGCTTGAGGGCGGCCCGTTCAAAGGCTGTCCAGGACTCCAGGCAAGTGGACTCCCCGGAAATGGGGGCGGAGGCTGCCATGCCGCGGATGGCCTTGGAGAAGTCGGCGGCCGTGCTCTCATCCCAGGCCGTGCAGACGGAGAGGGAGGAGGACAGGGCTTCCGCGGCGGCGGTGGGAGAAATCTGGGCGCGTTCCCTCGGTCCGGGGAGCCAGCGCCGCATGAGGCCCCGGCCGGCCTGGCGCTCCAGGAAGGAATCGAATCGTTCGCGGACCGAGCGGGCTCGCTCGCCTAGTGTGATTTCGATGTCTACCATCGTTTCAGGAAGGCTTGGCTCGCGGCTCTCCTCTGACAGGACCAGGCCCATCCGGAAGAGCTGCTGGAAGGCAATGGCCTGGGTGCGCGGGCGGATGCCGCTTTCTTGGAAGAAGTCGTCAAGGAGGCGCCGTTCCAGGACGCCCGAGGCCAGGTGGGCGGTATAGAGCATCTCTACGAGCTCAGCCGGCTGGAGCGTCAGGAAGGCTCGTGTGGGATTACGCGATATGCGCCCGGAGAGGAGGGCGTGGTAGAGGGCCAGGGGCCGGTCAGGATACTCAGCCGCGAAATCCTCGGGACTGGCTGTCCGGGGAGCCTCGGCGGCCAGGCTGGACGCGTAAGCCCGGGCCTCGTCCGCCATCGATGCGGCTAGATCTACCGGAAGCTCAGCCCGGACGAAGCCCTCCAGGCAGACCAGGGAGGGATCCTCGCAGGTGATCAGGACCAAGGGCGAGGACTCGCCGCAGAATTCCGCGAAGATCCTGGAGAGGAGGCGGGAGCAGGAGGCCGGCAGGCGGTCGGCGTCCTCGACAAAGATGAAGGGCTCGTGATTCCGGGCCCGCCGGTCACGCGCCAGGCCGGTCAAGAAGAGGCCCAAAAAGACTCCAAAGCGCCGGACTACTTCGTCCGGGATGACGCGCTGGCGCGGCGAGGCGGCGAGGTAATCGAAGGCCGACCGGGAAGAATCGAAGGCCGCACGCTCGGTCCGACCCAGGCGGCCGTGGGCTACGGCCAGGGCGGCCCGCGAAAGGGCCGCGACGGCCGGGGCGTAGGGGTTGGCGGCTTCCGGCCTAGGCCGCACCAAGACAGGCGGATAAGGGCCGGAAAAGGGGCGTAGGGCGCGCTCGATGCAACGGGCCGGGGAGCACTGGCGGGAAAGGGCGAAGAGGATGAGTTTGTCGGCCGATTCGCCGCGCAGGGCTGGATCGACCGCCCGCAGGATGGCGTCCATGAGGGAGGACCGCTCCCAGAAGGTCTGGTTCTCATCGGAGGAGAGGGGGTGGGTGAAGGTGAAGTCGGTCACCTTGCCTGGGAAGGCATCGTCCGAGACCGAGAAGTATTCCTCAAAAGAGGGGCGCGCCGCCGGGCCTAGCACGAAGGAGTCGGCCGTCTCGGGGGGGAAGCGCATGGCCTTGAAGGCTCGTATGGCCTCGTCCGCATCGGCGGCCTCGAAGCGCTCCAGGCAGATCGAGTAGCCGGCCAGGCGCTCGGCCGAGGAGCGCAGGCGCTCGAAGGCCGAATGGGCCGCCTGGGAGACCTGGAGGGCCGCCCCCGGCACCGCGTCGTCGAAGGCGTAGAGGAGGGGAGGCTGGCTGCTGAGGGGCCTCCCGTTGGCGCCCGCCAAGGCTTCGTCCAAGCCGGCCAGCAGGCCGCTCATGAAGGCTGGATCGATGCGCGAGAGTTGCGGGAAGAAGCGTATGTCAACGTATAGGTAGAACATAACGGCCTCGCCCCTCGGCGGCCCTTTATCGCGACAGCCTTCCCCGGAGGACAGCGCATCCGCCTGCACCACTTTAGCACGGGCGGGACCTGCCGTGAAGTCCTCGAGCTTATTATTGGCGCCATACAAAAATACCTTGACGCTGCCAGCGCGCAGGTGCTAGACTTCCATGCACTGTGTACGGAGCGCGGGCATTGAACCGCAGCGCTGGAGATTCCACGCTTCCGTGCCGATACTCTGGTCAAGGGTATGCAATGAGTCTCGACAGCATCGCCGCGATCCTCGCCTCCCCCCTGCTCGCCAAGCTCCTCGTGGAGGCGGCGGCAATCTCGCTCGTGCTGTATTGCCGGCGGCGGGAGCTGGAGAACGTCTCATCCGTCTTCCTCGGGGTGATCGCCCTGATGGCCCTCCGCGACATCCTCTTCCAGGCCTTCGCCCTGGAGGAGATATTCTTCGTCTCCGAGATACTGGCCCTATCCACCATTTTCTTCGCCTTCTCTTGGTTCTACGAGCGTAAGGTGAACGCCATCCTGGTGGCGGTCCTGAACCTGGTATTCCTGGTGGCTTTCGCCGCCAATATGGTCTTCGCCTTCCTGCCCTGGCTGGATATGCCCCTTCTCCTGGCCTGGCCGGCCTTGGACATCGTCTGGTTCTCAATATTCTCGAGCCTGGCCTACCGCTCCCCTGACAGCATCGCCCAACGCCTGGCCGCAAAGGCCTGGCCGGTCTACGCCGCCCTGGCGGCATTGCTGACGGCCCTGGCGGCCGGATTCGGCTACTCCAACGAGTGGATCCAGCGCCTGGTGGTGCCTGCCTACTACGCGGCCTTCTTCGTCTTCGGCTATCTCCACCTAAGGCTCATCGAGCAGCAGGGCCAGCGCGAGCGCGACTACCTCACCAGCACGGTCGACTCCATATACTCCTTCATGGAGCGCTCGGGCGAAGCTTTCAAGAGCGCGGCTAACCTGGATGAGCTCCTGACCCTGATCCTGCGCTCCATCATGGGCGAAACAAAGGCCACCGGCGGCATCATAGCCATGGTGGACGAATTCGACGATCTCCTGGCGGTAAAGGCCTACGAGGGCAGCTTCCCCCCCTGCTTCAAATTGCCCCAGGAGCTTCCGCGGAAGCAAGCCCGCGTGGAGGCGTATGTCAAGCACGCCCAGTTCAAGCTCGGCGAATCCATCCTAGGCGAGGTGGCCAAATCCGGACAGCCCCTGCTGGTGGACGATCCCGCCCATGACGGGCGGGTGGTGTTAAACGGCGATGAGGATTTTCTGGCCTTCTCCTCCCTCATCGTCGCGCCCTTCTCCCTAGGCGAGCGGGTGGTCGGAGTCATGGCCCTCTCGCGTAAGGGCGGCCAGGAGGTATTCGGCGACTTTGAATTCGAACGCGCCCGCATGCTGGCTGACTTCGGGGCCATCGTCATCCGCAATCTGCAGTCGGCTATGGAGGCCGCCGAGAAGTCGAACTTGGAGAAAGAGGCCGGCATAGCCTACGACATTCAGCGCATCCTCCTTCCCAAGAAGATGGTGGAGGTCGGGCGACTGTCCTTCGGTTCCTTCTCTTCGCCGGCCCGCAGCGTGCACTCCGACTACTTCGACATCATCCAGTCGCGTAAGGATCGCATCACCCTGGTGATGGTGGATGTGGCCGGCAAAGGCATACAGGCGGCCCTGATCATGGTCATGCTACGAGCCCTTCTCCATCTGATCACCAACACTACCCGCGATGCGGCGACCATGCTGGGATGGATCAATAGAGGCATCACCGGCAAGATCGAAGTGGATCATTTCGCCACGGTCGGGCTTGTCTTGGCCGACTTGGAGACCGGTGAGGTGGAGTACGCCAACGCCAATCAGCAACCCCTGCTGGTGGTCCGCAAGGCGACCGGCAAGGTTGAGACGATCGAGCTTGAGAGCGTGCCCCTCGGCGTGGAGCGAAAGACCGAATACGCGTCGCGGAAGATCAAACTAGGCCCCAACGACGTCCTGGTGATGTATACTGACGGAGTCGTGGAAGCCATGAACGTCCAGGGAAAGCAATACGGGAGGAAGCGGCTCGGGGAACTGCTCGTCAAGCTGTCAGGCATGGCGGCCAAGGAGATAGCCTTGGCCGTCAAACAGGACCTGCAAGAATTCGTCGGCCAGGCCAGGCAGCACGACGATCAGTCCCTATTGGTCATGAAGATGAAGCCGTGAGGGGAGAGGAGCGAACAGCATGGAATTGAAGATCCGCAAGAACGGCGAGAATTACATCATAGACGTGAATGGGGAGATGGACCTCTACAATTCCTATAAGCTCAAGGAATTGGTGATGAAGATGCTGGAGAAGAAAGTAGCCAAATTCATCATCAATCTGGAAAACGTGGATTACATCGACTCCTCGGGAATCGGCGCCCTCATCTACATCTGCTCGACCATCAAGAAGATGAATCTCAAGCTCATCATCACCAACATCCACGGCTCAGTGAAAAAGGTCATTGAACTGACTAAGCTGATGGGTTACTTCCCCATCACGAATAGCATCGAAGAAGCAATCCAGCAGATGGAAGAGTAGGAAATGGACGACAACAGCTACCTGGACGGAATCAAGGAAATCAAGGTCAACGAGAACAGCCCGCTGTTCGACAAGACGAACCTCCTGTACAAGGAATTCCCCTCGGACTACAGGCAGATACGCTATTTCACCCTGCTGATTGTCCAGTCCGCGCCGCTTGAGATCAAGGAAATCAACCTGCTCGAGCAGCAGATCTCGGAAATCATCAAGAACGCGGTCAAGCACGGGAACAAGTGCAATCCGGAGAAGAAGGTCAGGGTATGGTACTCCTTCTCACCCACTCACGCACACCTCATCGTCCAAGACGAGGGCGAGGGCTTCAAGGACCTGGAGAAGTGGAACGAGTTCAACCGCCGGCGCCTCCAGTGCCTGGCCGAGTCCGATTTCGAAGCCCTCGCCGAATACGTGTCTTTCCGTACCATTAAGTCAGATGACACCGACGGCGGCAACGCCCTGTTCGCTGCCTTGGAGTATTGGAACGGAGGCTTCGTTTATAATACCGCCCGCAATTGCGTAGCCATGCTGAAGAATTTCCCCCAGAAAAGACATGGGATAAACATGGAATGATGGGCTAGAAGCGCCGCGCGTTATGGCGCGGCAGTCGCGTGAAGGGAGGTCGCCCGACGGGGCGGCCTTTTCCTTTTTGTAATGGCCCCTTAGGGGGAGAAGAGGGAGTACTGTCCGGGCTCGAAGCTGGTAGGCGCGGGGGCCTTGGATGTGAAGAGGCTGCGGAAGTCCACGGCCATGCCGTCTACGGCCCAGCCGGAGGAGCTTTTTGATAGGAAGAGCTCGGAGAGGGCTCTGGCGCCGTTATCGGCGAAAAGGTAAACCATGGCCTCGGCGCTGTCTCCGGAAAGCCGCAGACGACCAAGGCGGAAGGAAGACAGCGCTCCCTCTCCTGAGAGGTAGGGCTTGAGAGCCTGGTTCATGAGGTCGGCGCGGTCGGCGGCGTAGAACGAGGAGAGATCGGACTTCTTGACGAGGGCTGATAGGAAGGCATAGGCCAGGCTGGAGGGATCCTCTTTGGGGGGGCGATCCGAACGGGCCTCCAGGGGGCCTAGGCTGAAATCCTCTGGATACACGTACCTCGATATGGAAAGTGTAGCGAGCGAAAAGGGGCCCGAGGCCGGGACGCGCGGCGCGGCGCTGGGTCTGGACTTGACCGGGCTGGGCGAGGGGCGAAGGTCCCTGGGCTTTTCCATCGCGGGTCTCTCGCCCTGCATGGCGAACTCTTCGTTGGATATCAGTGCTGACGATGACCCTGGAGAGGACGGCGTACCGGATGAAGCCGTGAGGGAGGAGAGGGGAGATGCCGGGCCCGGGGAGGCGTGGCTCGGCGTGGGGCCTGAGGGCGGCGGGGATGACGATGTCGCCGTGAAGGGAGCCGAAGAGGCGAGCAGAGACATTTCAATGGGGGCGATGATGGTGACCGGAGAGGCTGAAGCCGGGCCGGGTGAGGACGGGGCGGAGGCCTTGGCGCGACATCCCACCAGGAGGATGATCTGCAGGATTGCCAAGGCGGGGCGTTGCGCCTTCATCGGGTGTATTATGTACTATAGTCGGGGGCTTGAGAAAGGGGGATGTGTATGGGAAGTGTCGACAGGCTCCTCGAGGCTCTCGAGAGCGGTTACGGCGAGCCGCTGAGGGATCCCCTCTGGGGCCACATCTACCTCAGTCAGGAACTGCGTGCCCTCCTGGGAACAGCGCCCTTCGCCCGCTTGACGCGAATACGACAGCTTGGGCCGGCCAGTTTGGTCTATCCTGGAGCAACTCACAGCCGCTACGCACATTCCCTGGGGGTCTACCACGTAGCACGGGCCATGCTGCTTTCCATCCTACGCCGAGAGGGAGCCGGGATATTCACCCCCGAGGGCCTACGCTCCTTCCTGGCGGCGGCCCTGATGCACGACCTGGGGCACTTCCCCTACACCCACTCCCTCAAAGAGCTGCCCCTGGAAGAGCATGAAGTCCTTACCGCCCGCATCATCGCCGGACCCAGCCTGCGCCAGGTTATTGCCGCCACAGGGGCGGATCCGGATCGCGCCGCGGCCATCGTGGACCATGGCCTCCCGGCCGATGATGAGACGCGGACGTACCGCTCCATCCTCTCCGGGGTCTTGGATCCGGACAAGCTGGACTACCTGAGCCGCGACGCCTACTACTGCGGGGTGCCATACGGTCTGCAGGATCTGGATTTCGTGCTCTCGCGCATACGCCAGGACGGTCCTCGCGGCATCGGCATAGATTCCAAGGGCGTACCCTCCATAGAACACATCCTCTTCTCAAAGTACCTTATGTACCGTTCGGTGTACTGGCACCGCGACGTCCGTGCGGCCACGTCCATGGTCAAAAAGGCCCTGGCCTCGGCCCTGGCCTCGGGAAGGCTGGCGGCCGAGGAGCTCTACGCCCTTGACGACGAATCCCTGCGGGGCTTGGTCGCCCGCATGGGACCCTCCGACGGCGAGCTCCTGGGTTCCGTCCTGGAGGGGCGCCTCCTCCCATGCCGTGCGGAGATCCCCTATGATCCAGGCCAACCTTCTCTAGCCGGCCTGGAAAGCCTGGATGCGCGTACGAAGGCCGAGACCCGGATTGAGGAGGCCCTAGCCGCGGGCGCCCCGAGGGGCTTGATGCCGAGGGTGGTCATAGACCTGCCCGAGGCCGTGTCTTTCGATTCCGACGTGCGCGTGACCGACCTAGACAGGGACTTCCGCGACGTGTCATCCCTCTTCACCCGCCGGACGGTCTCCACCTTCACCGGGGCCCTGAGGGTCATGCGTGTCTTCGCCTCGGAGAATATCCCGGAAAGCCTCCTGCCTATGCCGGCACGGATCGAGCACGCCGATTGAGGACGCCGGTCCTGCCATCTGAAAGAGAGGGAGCGGGAGGCCTGGCCGCTCGAATAGAGGCCCGCGTGCGCCGGACGATGGCTGATCATAGCTTGGCGCGGCCCGGCGAGCTCGTCCTGATGGGCATATCGGGGGGCAAGGACTCCCTTTGCATGGCCTGGCTCTTGGCCCGCATCGGCCGGTCAGGCCCTGTCCGCTTCCGTCTTGCGGGCCGTCTGGTGGATTGGGAGGAGCATGCCATCGGAACGGAAGGCCTTGAGGCCATCAGTCTCTTCATGGAAGGCCTCGGCCTTGAATTCAAGACGATCAAGGCGGCCTTCCCGGGCGATCGCGGACAGGCAAGGCCCTGCTACGCCTGCGCCCGGGAGCGCAAGCGCCTCCTTTTCACGGAAGCCGCCGCATTGGGCGCCCGGACCCTGGCCCTGGGGCATAACCGCGATGACGCCGCGGCCACCTTCCTCATGAATGTCGCAATCAGGGGAAGGGCCGAGGGATTGCCGGTGTGCCGGGATTTCTTCGGCGCCTCGACCAGGATCATACGGCCGCTGATAGACGTACCGGCCTTGAGCCTGGAGGGCCTGGCTAGGCGCTTAGACCTGCCCGTGGTGCACTGCCCCTGCCCGCAGAGAGGGCAGGACGCGCGTTCGGCTCTGGCGCCCATCCTTCGTTCCCTAGAGGGGCTTTACCCGGGAGCCAAGGCCAGGCTTGCGCGCGCCGCCGGACGAGTCCTTGATAGTCGGGGCGATAGCGGCTAGAGTAGGGGGAGACGGTAGGCGGCATGAAGATATCGCGTATAATGAAGGAACGCATCCGCAGGGTGCAGGTGCTCTTCCGGGAACTGGGCTATAAGAGCGAGGGCGCGCGCGAGGAGGACGAGCTCTTCTCGGGCTCTTTCCGCTCTGACGACGGCTTCGAGGGCGGTTTCCTGATAGACCGGCAGTGCCGCTTCCTTGAGCTGGCCTTTTCCTTCCATTTCCCGGAGGATGCGGACCACCTGATCCGCGATAAGCTGGAGGAGATGATGGCTGTGTGCTACGACTATGGCTGCTACATCTCCCTGGAGAAGCCGGGCCAGGACATGGCCTTCTCGGTCTACACTAAGATTTACTACGCCGGCCTGAACTACTACTCTCTCCGGGAAACCCTGCTGGACTTCATGGACTGCGTGGACACCCTGGCCGAGCTCCTCATGCCAGGCGGACAGGATACAGGGCTGGAGGCGCCCGCCCGGGGCGATTGAGGAGGGAGAGGGCGGTGGAGATCCACAATATCGCTGAGGACTTGGTGCGCTCGGTGGTGGGCGACATCTTCGCGGCCGAGGAGCGGGATCGCCGCCTGGGCTTCTGTACATGCAGCCAGTGCCGCCTGGACGTGGCCTGCTACGTCCTGAACCGCCTGCCGCCCGAGTACGTGGTGTCCGGACGGGGGGTGGCCCACGCGGCCAAGGATTACCAGGAGCGCATCCAGCGGCAGGCCGACGCCATCACCCTGGCCAACGAGGGCTGGCGGCGCATAGACCAGTCGCGCCGGCCGCATTTCGAGCACGGCTCGGGCAGATCCAGGATCCAATACCCGGCGCCGCCGGTTTTCAATTACCCCACCATCATCGGGCGGCTCTTCAACGGCACAACCTTCGATCCGGTCGATAAGGCCCAAGTGTCCCTGTACCGCGATGGCCGGCTCGTGCCGATGATCGATCCCAACTGGCAGAACCCCTGCTCCCTCCTGGCCAGCACGGGGGGTACCTTCATATTCTGGCCCTACCCGGAGAAGGCCGACTCAACCGGCGAGTCGCGGGCGGTCGAGTTCGAGCTGCGATCCTCGCCCGAGGGCTTCGCGCCCCTGACGCATTTCTTCGTCCTGAGGGTCAACTCCGAGGGCGCCGTCCAGGATCAATTTTCCCTTCAGCGCCAGTTCATCCTGCCCGATCTGACCGTCTTTCCCCTCTAGCCCCAGCCTGGCGGGCTCCTAGCGCCCCCGGCGGGTGACCAGTTCCAGGAGCTCCTCGGCCGGCACGATTTCCAGATAGTGCCGCACCACCGTCTCGCCCTTGCCCTCCGAGCGACGGATAGCGGCCACTCGGTAGGCGATCATCCTGTGGGTCGGCAGGGGCGGGGCAAGGGGAACGCCGTTGAGGCCCACCAGCTGGTCTATGCGCAAGAGAGAGCCGATCTCCTGTTCCTCCCCCTCGGGGTAGACGATCAATGAGGTCAGGATGTCCATCGCCGGCAGTCTATCCCGGCCTGCCTCCCGGCGCAAGCGAGGCAGGGCGACGGGGCCTCGCCGGTCGCGGACCATCCTTGGCTAGGCGGCGCCGTGCGCGTTATACTGTGCGGGCAATGGCGAAGGCGAAAAGCAGCTACGACGAGACCAAGATCAAGACCCTCTCCAGCCTGGAGCACATCAGGCTCAGGACCGGCATGTACATCGGCCGGCTGGGGGACGGGTCCAACCAGGACGACGGCATCTACATCCTCCTCAAGGAGGTCATAGACAACGCCGTCGACGAGTACATCATGGGCCACGGCAAGCGCATAGATGTGCAGATCAAGGATCGCACCGTCATCGTGCGCGATTACGGCCGCGGCATCCCCTTGGGCAAGCTGGTGGAATGCGTATCGGTCATCAATACCGGCGCCAAGTACAATGACGAGGTCTTCCAGTTCTCGGTGGGCTTGAACGGGGTGGGCACCAAGGCCGTCAACGCCCTGTCCGAGCGCTTCCGCATTGTGGCGGCGCGATCAGGCGAGTGGCGCGAGGCTATCTTCGAGCGCGGCGTACTGGTCTCCGAGCGCAAGGGCTTCAAGAAGGACATACGCACCGGCACCTACGTGGAGTTCGTGCCTGACCCGCAGATATTCGGGGACTACGCCTTCAACCTGGAGTACGTCGAGCAGCGGATCTGGAACTACGCCTACCTCAACTCCGGCCTTGTGTTGACATTCAACGGCCGGCAATACCAGTCCGAGCGCGGCCTCTACGACCTCCTCCTCTCCGAGGTGGGCGAGGAGACCCTCTACGATATCGCCTATTACCGCGGCGAGCGCATAGAGTTCGCCTTCACCCACACCCGCAACTACGGCGAGGAGCACTTTTCATTCGTCAACGGGCAGTACACCTCAGACGGCGGCACCCACCTTTCCGCTTTTAAGGAAGGGCTGTGCCGGGCGGTCAACGAGTTCTTTCACGCTCAATATCGCAGCGAGGACATCCGTGAGGGCATAGCCGCGGCCGTATCCATCAAGCTGATGAATCCGGTCTTTGAGAGTCAGACGAAGAATAAGTTGGGAAATACGGAGATAAAGGGCTGGATCATACAGGAGGCCAAGCGCGGTCTTGATGACTTCCTGCGCAAGAACCCACAGGCGGCCCGGGCCATCCAGGAGAAGATCGTCGCCAACGAGAAACTGCGCACGGAGTTGGCGGTGGTCAAGAAGGAGGCCAAGGAGGCGGCCAAGAAAATAGCCCTGAAGATCCCAAAACTCAAGGACTGCAAGTACCATCTGGAGGACGGACCGGAAGGGGCCGCCTCAACCATCTTCATCACCGAGGGGGACTCGGCCACGGGCTCTATGGTCTCCAGCCGCGACGTGATGACCCAGGCTATCTTCAGCCTGCGCGGCAAGCCTGAGAACATGTACGGCAAGAAGCGCGTAGCCATTTACAAGAACGAAGAACTCTACAACATGATGATGGCCCTGGGCATAGAGAACGATGTCGAGGGCCTGCGTTACGCCCGCATCGTCCTGGCGACTGACGCCGACTTCGACGGCTTCCATATCCGCAACCTACTATTGACCTTCTTCCTATCCTACTTTGAGGAGCTGGTCACCTCCGGGCGGGTATTCATCCTGGAGACGCCCCTGTTCCGCGTGCGCAACAAGAAAGAGACCCGCTACTGCTACAGCGCCCGCGAGCGCGATGCAGCCGTGGAGGAGCTGGGGGCCTCAGCCGAAGTGACCCGCTTCAAGGGTCTGGGCGAGATCAGCCCAAAGGAATTCGGGCAGTTCATAGGACCGGATATGCGTCTGTTGGAGGTGGGCGTGCAGACCCTCAAGGCCGTGCCGGAGATCTTGGAATTCTACATGGGAAAAAACACCCCTGAACGGCGGGAGTACATAATGCAGAACTTGATCAGGGATATCTAGGGGGCGCATCGTGGCATACATCAAGAAGCTCTTCAACGATAACTTCATGCAATACGCCTCCTACGTCATCAAGGACCGGGCCATCCCCGACATAGAGGACGGACTCAAACCGGTCCAGAGGCGCATACTGCATTCGCTTTTCGAGATGGACGACGGGAAATTCCACAAGGTCGCCAACGTGGTCGGGCACTGCATGCAGTACCACCCGCATGGAGACGCCTCCATCTACTCGGCCCTGGTGGTGCTGGCGAACAAGGATCTGTTCATAGACAAGCAAGGCAACTTCGGTAATATCTTCACCGGCGACGAGGCTTCGGCCGCGCGCTATATCGAGTGCCGGATCAACGCCTTGGCCAGGGACATCCTGTATCGCCCGGAGATCACCGAATACGTGGATTCCTACGACGGGCGCAAGCGCGAGCCGGTCACCTTCCCGGCTAAGCTGCCGGTGCTGCTGTGCATAGGCGCAGAGGGCATAGCCGTAGGAATGTCCACGCGCATCCTGCCGCACAACCTAGCCGAGGTGATCAAGGCAGAAATCGCCTGCCTGCGCGGAAGACGCTTCAAGCTCCTGCCGGACTTCCCGGTAGGCGGGCTGATGGACGCCTCCGGCTACGAGGACGGCAACGGTAAGGTACTGTTGCGCGCCCGCATCGACTCAAGCGACCCCAAGCGTATCGTCATACGCGAGATCCCAGCCGGCTCCACCACCGAGAGCCTGATCGCCAGCGTGGAGGCGGCCGCGCGGGCGGGGCGCATCAAGATAGCCGGTATCCAGGACTTCACCACCGACAAGGTGGAGATAGAGATCAAGCTGGCCCGCGGGGTCTACGCCCAGGAGACCATCGACGCCCTGTACGCCTTCACCGAGTGCGAGCAATCCCTGTCTTGCAACTTCCTGGTGATACGGGACGGCCTGCCTGCCCAGATGAGTGTCACCGAGGCGGTCAAGCTGCACGCCGAGCGCCTGGTGGACATACTGAGGCGAGAGCTCAAGCTCGAGCGCAAGGACCTGGAGGATCGCCTGCACGCGCGCACTCTGGAGCGGATATTCGTTGAGGAGCGCCTCTACAAGGGCATCGAGCAAATGAAGACAGAGGAGAGCGTGCGCAACGCCGTCATCCGCGGCCTCAAGCCCTTCGCCGCCGAGATACGCCGGGAGGTGACGGCTGATGACGTGGAGCGGCTGCTCAAGATCCCCATACGGCGCATATCGCTCTACGATATCAATCGGGCCAAGGCCGAGATGGAGGAGATCCGCGCGCGCATCAAGGAGATCGACCGTTGCCTGAAGGCAATCGTGGATTACGCCGTCTCCTATCTAGAAGGCATCCTCAAGCGCGTGGAGCCCCTGCATGCGCGCAGGACCGACATCGTCTCCTTCACCAAGGTGGACGCCAAGGAGGCCGCCCTGCGCAACCTATCCCTGCGCTATGACCCGGTTTCCGGCTACCTGGGCACGGCCGTCTCGGGCGGGCAGGAGATGCTGGCGGTGTCCAGCTTCGACCGCGTGCTGATCATCCGCCGTACCGGAGTCTACACCGTCACGGACGCTCCCGAGCGCCTCTTCGTGGACGTGGATCTCAAGTACGTCGGGTTGGCGGATAAAGAGCTCCTGTCCACATTGGTATTCACCGCTGTCTACCGTGACCCGGAGAACGGATATCCCTATATTAAGCGCTGTAAAATTGAGGCCTTTATACTCAACAAGGATTATCTCCTGGCCCCGGACGGGGCCGTGCTCCTGGGCTTGAGCGTGCGTGAGGACTATAGGTTCGTGGTGCGCTATGTCAAGAAGCCCCGCCTCAAGATCCACGCTCAGGAGTTCAGGGCCGCGGATTTTCCGGTCAAGGGCCTCAAGGCCAACGGCGTTCGCCTGGCTGCCCGGGAAGTCGAGTCCGTGGAGGCCATGGACGAAGACGGGCAGCGCTCCTTAGACATCGACGGGCCGGTCGGCCGGGGGCGCAATCCGGAAGCCGCAAGGAAGGCTGACGCCGATGGGGAGGATGCGCCCAAGGGATCTCAGATGAAAAGGGCCGGGAGGGCCAAGCCGGTAAAGTCCGTCGGGACCGCCAAGGCCAAGAAGGCAGCGCGCTCGGGACGCTCCAAGCGACCGAAGGGCGGGTCCTGAACACGCGATCTATCGGCGATAGAATAATCTACGATTTTCCCGGAAGGCCGTCTGCGGTACGGGCCTGCCTGAGCCTGAGGCGAGCCGGCTGCATGCGATACGACCAGGAGTGTCCAAACCCGCGCAGGCTTTCTTTCATCGCTTCCCTAGGATTGGATCCGGAACAGAGCTTGGCGGTGAAGTTGGCGCACTCCCGGCGGGTCGTCATGCCCGATGGTCCGGAAGACTGCCGGGGCATCATAGCCGACGGGATTCTCGCCAAACAGGCGGGGGCTTCCGCAAGCGTCACGGTAGCCGACTGCATGCCCATCTGGATTCTGGATCGCAGCACCGGCCGCTTCGGCGTCCTGCACTCCGGCTGGGCAGGGACAGGCATCCTCATGGACGCCCTGGATCTACTTGCCGGCATTCCCGGGCATAGGCCTTCAGCAGTCAGCATCATCCTTGGCCCATGCATTGGACCCTGTTGCTACCGGGTCCCGCCGGAGAGGGCCATAGCCTTCATGGACGCCTTCGGCGCCGAGGCGGCGGTATACAAGGACGGAAGTTGGCGCCTGGACATGCGCGCGGCCAACGCCGGCATCGTCCGGGCACGAGGCCTGCCGGCGCCCTTGATCGCCGATGAGTGCAGCGCCTGCGACGCGCGCTTCGGCTCCTCAAGGCGCGAGGGCCGGGCGGCCTTCACGCGCATGCTGGCTATCGTGGGGGCTATTGCGGCGGAAGGGGCGGGCGCGTGAGACGGCGGCGCGGGACCCGTGCGCGCCCGTGTCCGCGGCCTTGACAAGCCCGGTTATTCCCGGTATTTTTTGACCGCTCGCGGGACGCATTCCCCTGTAGCTCAGTTGGCAGAGCAAGTGGCTGTTAACCACTGGGTCCCTGGTTCGAGCCCGGGCGGGGGAGCGATGATGAGGGGCTGCCTGGTATTCAGGCAGCCCCTTCTTTTTTTAGCGCCCGGATGCGGCCGATCCTGCGCTTGTACAGTGAAGGAGGGGAGATGGTCCTGAAACTGGGTATCATCGGCGGCACCGGCCTGGAGGATCCTGAGCTCCTGGAGAATGCCCGGGATATGGAGGCCATCAACGAGGCCGGCATGCCCTCTTCAAGCCTTCGCTCGGGCCTTTTGGAAGGGCTGCCGGCTGTCATCATCTCGCGCCATGGACGGGGCCATGGCCTGAGCCCCACCCGTGTGCCCAACCGCGCCAACATCCTGGCTCTCAAAGCGGCCGGCTGCAGCCATATCATCGCCTCCACCGCCGTGGGCTCACTGCGCGAGGATATCCGCCCGGGGGATTTTGTCCTACCAGACCAGTTCATAGACTTCACTCGGCGTAGGGAGCTGAGCGCTTGCGAGGACTTCTCGGCCGGTATGCGCCACACAGCCATGCCTGAACCCTTCGACGCCGGCCTGCGGGCCACGCTGTCTGAAGCCGCCCGGGTCCTGGGCATACCCTGCCGCGAGGGCGGCACCGTCATCACTATCGAGGGCCCGCGCTTCTCCACTCGCGCCGAGTCGCGTATGTACAGGATATGGGGAGCGGACATGGTTAACATGAGCACGGCCCCCGAGTGCGCCATGGCCAACGAGCTGGGCCTGCCCTATGCCGCGGTGGCCATGTCCACGGATTATGACAGCTGGCGCGAAGGCGAGCGCGGCGTCACCGCCGTGGACGTTATGGAAGTGTTCCGCGCCAACGCCGGGAGGATGGTGGAGCTCCTGCGCCGGACGGCGGCCCTGCTTGTCCTCGGAAATGGAGGACCAAACGGGCGGATCCCCGCATATTGACCCCAGCCGCGGGCGCGGCTATGCTTTTTAATGATGACGCGCGAGCCCTCGACCTTCGATTCCCTGGCCTCACGGATCCCTGAGGAAGAACGGAAAGCGCTGTACGCGCGCATCGTGCAGGCCATGGACTACTCCACGGCGCCCTTTTTCGACTCCGAAGCCGCCCCTGAGCCGATGGACGTGGCGGCGGCCTACGGCAGACGGGGCTTTTGGGAACATCTGGTCTGCGCTGTCCTGGCCTTTTTCCGCCACATGCGACCGGTGGACGTCTTCCAGGAGCGCCTTCTCAAGGGTTTGCGCGCACGGATCGACGCCCTGGCCCCGGGTTTGCTCGCGCCGAGGGCGGATGCCCTGGGGCAAGCCTTCCTCGATCGGCTTGAGGAGCTCAAGGAGGCCGCCCACTTTTTCTTCCCGCCCCTGGAAACCTGCCTGGAGCGCGAGCGGCCGGAATTCACAGGCTTCATGGGTTCGGTATACATGGAAGAAGCTGATCGTAGACTCTCGCGCGAGTGCGACGCCTACGCCATCGGCGAAGCCAACCAGTACTGGGACGACCAAAGCATCTTCAAGCACTGCCTTGAGGCCATGGATGAGATCCTCGCATCCATCCCCGACGAACGAAAACGCGGCATGTACCGTGGCTTCCGTTCGCTCCTCTGCCTCAGGCGCCTGGCCTCCTTCCCGTTCGAGCGCTTCGTCGCCTCCTTCACCACTGAATCGTCCATGAAGCGCGTCTGCCCCCTGCCGACGGCCGCGTCCCAGTTGGCCGATCTGGCCGGCATCCTGACATCCCTCTACGAGCCGCCTCCTGAGGACCTCCTGGAGACCCTCTTCCTCTATCCCCTGCAGCGCCTCTACTCAGAGGATCGCCAAGCCATGGAATCCAACCTGGCCGCCTCCATGGCCAAGGCTGATCTGGCCGTGAAGACCGTCAGGCGCTTCATGTCCGAGGTGCCCCTGACCGATATCCTGCGCTATGCCAAGCGCGACCTGGCCTTCCAGCTAGAGCAGCTCACCGGAGGCGAGGACTGGTTCGCCTCCTATAAGGCCTTTTGGCGGTCCCGCGTGGAGGCGCGTTTCAGCTCCTTCGTGAGGGACCGCCAGCGCCTGCGCCTTGAACACGAGATTCAAGATTACCTGGGCGGAAAGCCCCTCATGAGCTTGGAGGCCATGTCGTCCGGCCCCCAGGGCGAGGGCCTCCTCCCGCGCCATGAATTCCTCTTCTCCTTCATTTACACCGCCGCGGAGATCGTGATAGGCGAGGAGATTAACCGGCCCCTCAAGATCGTGCTGATCGACGGGCAGTTCTACAGGCAGGAGAACCGTCTCGAGTTCACCGACGCCTGCAACGAGCTCCTGCGCTCCCCTGATACCCTCAGGGCATTCGACGCGCGCCTGGCACCGACCGGAGATCTGGGCAAGCTCCTGGAGGAGGCCCGCAGGGATTTCTCCGGTGGCGGAGCCAAGCAACACCGCATCATGGCGGCTAAGCAGGCCGCCGCGGCCGAGGCCGACCGCCTCCTGGTATCGCTCACGCGGGCGATGCGCTCCTTGGTTGATATCCTCAAGGGTATTCTTAGGCCGGAGCCTGGCTCGCGCTTTGATTCTCTCCAAAATCTCTCGAGCTTGGACGGCCGCGCCAATGCTCAGTTCAGGCACTCGCTGGAGAAGGCCAAGGATCGCCTGGAGCGCCTCCTCGGCCTCATCAATGAGATCCTGGAGATGGAGGGCTTGCGCCTCCCCTCCTGAGCGTCCGCTGTTTTTTTCTCCCGGCCGGGAAAAAATCCCTATTTCTGCTTGCCCCCCTCAATATGATGTGCTATACTCCCCTTTGGCTGGAAAACACACAATAAATAGTGTGGATTATATTGTGGTGGGCCGATAAAAAAAGTAGGAGGCCTTCAGCGATGCGATGCCCGCACTGCGGGAGCATGGATGACCGCGTGATCGATTCCCGCACCCTGGCCAACGGCGAGAGCATACGGCGGCGCCGGGAGTGCCTGGCCTGCGAATACCGCTTCACCAGCTATGAGCGAATAGAGGAGAAGCCTCTCATGACCGTCAAGCGGGACGGGCGCAGGGAGCCCTTCGACCGCGAGAAGCTGGAGCGAGGCATCGCCAGGGCCCTGGAGAAACGTCCGGTCTCGAGGATGTCGGTGGAGAACATCGTCAACGAGATCGAGGACGAGGCGGCCATGAAGGGAAAAGGCAATCGCGAGATATCCAGCCAGGAGATCGGCGAGATGGTGCTGAAACGCCTCTTCGCCATCGACAAGGTGGCCTATGTGCGCTTCGCCTCGGTCTACCGCAAATTCGAGAGCATAGACGAGTTCCTCGTGGAGATTGAATCCTTGGGCAAGAAGGAGGCTTCCGGAGGCTGATCGGCGCGGTCCGCCCATGGTCGTGGGGCAGGGCAATCGGGAGAAACTGGGGGGAGATGAGGATGTCCGAGCAAGAGGTGTTCCCGGAGTGGAGGTCCTTCCTCGGGGAGGGGGGCGGGGCCGGGCAGGAACCGCTGATCAGGCACGTGGTCAAACGTTCCGGCCAGATAGAGCGGTACGAACGCGCCAAGATAGCCCAGGCCATAGATAAGGCCTTCAAGGCCGTCCGCGGCGTTTCGTTCCCTGAGCGCTCCGGGGAGATCGCGGGCATAGTCGAGGGCAAGCTGGCCGCTCTGATGTCGGGGCGCCACCCGCACTCGATTCCGGCTATCGAGGAGATCCAGGACCTGGTCGAGGCGGCCCTCATCGAGGAGCGCGAGGTCGACGTGGCCAGGTCCTACATCCTCTATCGCGCCCGCCACGAGGCTATCCGCGACACCAAGCGCCTGATGCTGGACATAGACTCCACCATGAACGGCTACCTGTCGCAATCCGACTGGCGGGTCAAGGAAAACGCCAACGTCAACTTCTCCCTAGGCGGCCTCATCCTGCACAACTCCGGCACCATCACCGCCAACTACTGGCTCAAGAACATCTACCCGGAGGAGATCGCCCGGGCCCACCGCGAGGCCGACTTCCACCTGCACGACCTGTCCATGTTCTCCGGCTACTGCGCCGGTTGGTCCCTGCGCGGGCTGATCCAGGAGGGGCTGGGCGGAGTGCCGGACAAGATAACCTCGAAACCGGCCAAGCATTTGTCCACCTTGATCCAGCAGATGGTCAACTTCCTGGGGGTCATGCAGAACGAGTGGGCCGGAGCCCAGGCCCTGTCGTCCTTCGACACCTACCTGGCGCCCTTCGTCAAGAAAGACCGTCTGTCCGAGGACGATGTGCGCCAGTGCATCCAGAGCTTCCTGTTTGGGGTCAACACCCCCAGCCGCTGGGGCAGCCAGGCCCCCTTCACCAACATCACCTTGGATTGGGTGGTGCCGGAGGACCTGCGAGACCGCCCGGCCCTTGTGGGCGGCGTCGAGGCCGGTTTCAACTACGGCGACTGCCAGGCCGAGATGGATCTTATCAACAAGGTCTTCATAAGCCTGATGATAGAGGGCGACGCTGACGGACGCGGCTTCCAGTACCCCATCCCGACATACAACATCACCAAGGACTTCGATTGGGAATCGCCCAACGCCCGCCTGCTCTTCGAGATGACCGCCAAGTACGGCACGCCCTATTTCCAAAATTTCATCAATTCCGACCTGAACCCCGGCGACGTCAGGTCGATGTGCTGCCGGCTCCAGCTGGACAAGCGTGAGCTCAGGAAACGCGGCGGCGGCCTGTTCGGCTCCGACGAGCTGACCGGATCCATAGGCGTGGTGACCCTCAACATGCCGCGCATAGGCTACTTGGCCTCATCCAGGTCCGATTTCTACAAGCGCCTTGACGAGGTGATGGATCTGGCCGCCAAGAGCCTGTCCATCAAGCGCAAAGTGATCGCGCGGCTGCTCAAGGGCGGGCTCTTCCCATACACCAAGCGCTACCTCAAGAACCTTGACAACCATTTTTCCACCATCGGCCTGGTGGGCATGAACGAATGCGCCCGCAACTTCCTGGGTTCGGACAAGGATATCTCCACCAAGGAAGGCCGGGCCTTCGCCCTCGAGGTGCTGAAGCATATGCGCGGGCGCCTCCAGGATTACCAGGAGGAGTACGGCGACCTCTACAACCTTGAGGCCACCCCGGCCGAGTCCACCTCCTACCGCCTGGCCAAGCATGATAAGCAGCGTTACGCCGACATCCTGACCGCCGGCGAGAACGAACCATACTACACTAATTCCACCCAGCTGCCGGTGGGCTACACGGACGACATCTTCGAGGCCCTGGATCACCAGGAGGAGCTCCAGATCCAATATACCGGGGGGACGGTCTTCCACGGCTTCCTCTCGGAGGCCGTGGACGATTGGCGTTCCTGCATGAACTTGGTGCGGGCCGTGGCCATGAATTACCGCATACCCTATTTCACGATTTCGCCGACTTTCTCGGTCTGCCCGGTACACGGCTACCTGGAGGGTGAACACTTCGAGTGCCCGATCTGCCGGGACGAGAAACGGCGAAGCATACTAGAGCAGATAGAGGCGCTCGAGCGCGAGCGCGCGGCCCTGTGAGCTGGACAAACAAAAGGGGAGGGGACGAGGTGGAGACTGTGGAAGCCAGGAAGGAGAGCATCGAGCGAAGGCTGGTCGAGTTGAGGGAGGAGCTGGCGAAGGTGCGCGGAACCAGCACTGAGGTCTACGCCCGGATCGTGGGATACTATCGCTCGGTCAAAAACTGGAACGCCGGCAAGCGCGAGGAGTACGGCCAGAGAAAACTGTTTGGGCTCAAGGGGCTGGAGGAACGTCTGGGCCGGGAAATGCAGGTTCGAATGGATGAGGCCAAGCCTGCCGAGGCGCCCGCGGCCGCGACCGGGTCGGAAACCATCCGAGAAGACCCAAAGGCGTATCTCCTCTTCACCCGTGAGCTCTGCCCGAACTGCCCGCCTGTCAAGGCCTATGTAAAGGATCTGGGCATCGAAGGCTTGATGCTGGATGTGGACACGGAGGAAGGGCTGTCTGCCGCCCGCAAGTACGGGGTGATGGCCTCGCCCACGGTGATCTTCTTCGATTCCCAGCGCAATGAGCTGTTCCGGGCTTCCAGCCTGGGCGATCTCAAGGTGAGGATGGAGAGCGGCATCACCGCATGAGGCTAGGGCTCCAGAAGACCTCCCTCATCGATTATCCCGGCTTGGTGGCCTGTGTTGTCTTCCTGCCTGGATGCGATCTGGCCTGCCCCTTCTGCCATAATCCGGATATGGCTAGACCCGGTCCCGATGTAGCCGAAGGCCTCCTGGATGAGGAGGATCTGAAGGGGTTTTTGCATAAACGGAAGAACGTCCTCGGCGGCCTGGTTATCTCCGGGGGTGAGCCCTGCATCCATCCCGAGGCCGCCGCCATCCTATCCCTGGCCAGGTCTCTGGGCTACCTGGTGAAGTTGGATACAAACGGTATGCATCCCGAGGCCCTGGCAGGATTGGACGCCGACTACGCGGCCCTGGACCTGAAGACTGCTCCAAGGCGATATGCTACGAGCATCCCTGGAGCACGCCCGGACGCTTGTGAAAGATGGATGTCCTCCTTGGAGATCCTGAGGCAGCGCGGGAAACCCTATGAACTGCGCAGCACCTTGGCGCCGGGCTTCTTGGAAGTGGAGGACGTGGAGGAGATCGGCCGTATTCTCAGACCCGAGGAGACCTGGATCCTCCAGCGTTTCAGGCCAGGACTGACCCTGGATCCCGCCTGGTCCGGGCTTCCCGGGACATCCAAGCAGGAGGCCGAAGGCCTCCTGGACCGGGCCAGGAAGATCCATCCGAATACCCGTCTCCGCTAGAGAGAAAGACGCTCGCTCTCGAGGGATAGAAGAAAAAGCCGGTCCCGAAGGAACCGGCTGAAAACATCCAGCCCGAACGGGCTCTCATCCCTCACTCCTCCTCGGCCTCTTCCTTCTTGAAGGCCTGGGCAGCCTTGATGACCTCCTCGGCTATCTTGCCCGAGATGGGGGAGTAGTGGTCGAACTCCACCTCGAAGGCGCCCGTGCCCGAGGTGATGGAACGCAGGTCGATGGCGTAGCGTAGGAGCTCGGCCTGGGGCACCTGGGCCTTGATCTCGTCGATGCCTCCGCCGATGGGCTGCTGGCCGGAGATGCGTCCGCGCTTGCCGGAGAGGTCTGACATTACGTCTCCCAGGTACTTATCCTCCACGAAGACGGTGAGGTTCATGATCGGCTCAAGGAGGACCGGGCCGGCCTGGCGCATGGATTCCTTGAAGGCACCGCGGGCCGCCAGCTTGAAAGACATCTCGGAGGAGTCCACCGGATGCTCTTTGCCGTCGGTCAGGCGCACGAGGACGTCCACCACCGGATAGCCGGCCAGGACGCCACCCTCCATGGCCTGGTGGATGCCCTTCTCTATGCCGGGGATGAAACCCTTGGAGACCGCACCGCCGAAGACCGCGTTCTCGAAGAGGTACTGCTTGCCGCGTTCCAGGGGCTCTATCTCCAAGACCACCTTGGCGTACTGGCCGTGGCCGCCGGTCTGCTTTTTGTGCGTATATTCAGCCCCAGCCTTCTTGGTGATGGTTTCGCGGTAGGCCACCCGCGGTACGCGGGTCTCCATCTCGATCTTCTGCTGGTGGCGGATGCGGTCCAGGATCATGTTGATCTGCAGCTCGCCCATTCCGCCGATGACCGTCTCGTGGGTCTCGGCGTTATAGACCACGTTGAAGGTGAGGTCCTCCTCGGCGGCCTTGTAGAGGAGCTCGGTGAGCTTGTCTTCTTCCTTCTTGGAGGCCGCCGATACGGCCACCATGTGGACCGGGGCCGGCAGCCTGAGGGGGGCGAAGGAGAAGGCTTGTTCGCCGACGGCCAGGATGCTGTCATTGGTCTTGAGGGAGGCCAGCTTGGCCACTATGCCGATGTCCCCGGCCGGCACCTCGCGCACCTCCTCCAGTTTCTTGCCTTGGGCGGTGTAAAGCTTGCCGACCTTCTCTTTTTTACCGTCGCGGACGATCAGCACCTCCATGTCCGGGACAAGTTTGCCGGTGATGACCTTGAGGAAGGAGAGGCGGCCGGAGAACTGATCTATCTGTGTCTTGATGACCAGGGCCGAGAAGGGCTTGTCAGGATCCACGGAGACGAGGATCTCCTGATCCCCCCTTGAGGCCCGCTCGGGGGCCCGCAGGAGGGGCGAGGGGGCGATGTCCGCCAGGAAGTCCAGGAGGGCGGCCGTACCGGAATTCTTGATGCCCGAGCCGGCGAAGGCCGGTACGATCTTGTTGGCCGCCAAGCCCTCCTTGAGGCCCCTGACGATCTCCTCGTCCGAGAGGCTTCCTTCGGTCAGGTACTTTTCCATCAGGGCGTCGTCACCCTCGGCGGCCGCCTCAGCAAGGGCGGCCCGGGCGGCCTCGGCCTCATCGTGGAACTCGGCCGGGATGTCAGCAGCTGACTCCTTCTGGTCGTGAGAGGCGGGCAGGAGATAGGCCTTGCGGGCCAGCACGTCTATAACGCCCTTGAAACTCGAGCCCTGGCCCATAGGGATGGTCAGGGGCACGGGCGAGGCCTTGAATTTTTCTTTGACATCGGCCAGAGAGCGGGTGTAGTCCGACCGCTCCTCGTCAAGCCGGGAGACGAAGACCGCCCGGGGCAGGCCGCGCGCGTCCAGAGAGCGCCAGCTCTTGATGGTCTCTATCTGAACGCCGGAGCGGCCGTCCAGGAGGACAAGGGCTAGCTCGCAGCTGCGAAAGGCCAGGATCACGTCGCCCACGAAGTCCGAGGAGCCCGGGGTGTCAAGGAAATTGATCTTTCTGTCCTTCCAGGACACATGGGAGAGGCTGGCGTGGACCGATATCTTGCGCTGGATCTCCTCGTCCTGATAATCCGACACTGTCTTGCCCGAATCTATCGTTTCCGGCTTGGCGATGGCCCCGCCGGCGAAGAGGAGATGCTCAAGCAAGGTCGTCTTGCCCGTGGATCCATGGCCGGTGATGGCCACGTTGCGCACGAGATCGGTGCTCCCACTCATATCTTGGCTCCTTGATGCCGTCCGTGAAGAAATTTTGCGGCAGGCGGGCGGCCCAGGAATGATACGGCCGGGTTTTTGATTCTGTCAAGGGAAATCCTTGACATCCCTTCGTCCCGCGGTCTAGGATTCCGCTTCGGGCGGAGGCGTTCACTCCTCTCCGGGATGTAGCCTAGGGGCTAAGGCGTCTGCTTTGGGAGCAGAAGATCGGCGGTTCGACCCCGCCCATCCCGATCTTGCGACCATAGCTCAACTGGATAGAGCAGCTGCCTTCTAAGCAGCAGGTCGGGGGTTCGAGCCCCTCTGGTCGCGCTCTCATTGTCCAGAGATTTCGGCCTCCAAGTCGGCGATGAGCCTGAGGACGGGCTCCTCGGCATAGCCTTCGGATGCCAAGGCCCTCAGCACCTCGAGGGCCTTCAAGGGAGCGCGATCAGGACGGAGGCGTGAGGCCAGGGCGATGGCGGAGAAGTAGCGCGCCTGGGGATCAGTCGGCGAGAGGGCCAGGGCCCGCTCAGCGTAGGCGTCGGCCTCGGCCCAGCGTCCTTCGCGCAAGGAAGCCTCGCAGAGATCCAAGAGATCGTCGGCGGAGAGCACCGAGAGGTAGAGAACCTGGCCGGGAGTACTCAGGGTCAGACGGGCTCGGTAGGTCTCGAAACCATCCTTGCGTGCCTCGACCTCGTACTGGCCGGGCTCGATGGTGCCGAAGGAGAAGCGGCCCGAGAAATCGCTCAACGCGACATGCTGCCCGCCGAGAATGATAGTCATGCCGTTTACCGGGGCGCCCGAGCGGTCGTAGACCATGCCGGCCAGGCCGAAGGGGCCGCTGAGTGGGCGGGGGGAGCCCGCGCAGCCGGTCAGGAGGACGCAAAGGGCCGCCGCGGGCATCAGAGTGCGTCTTGCCATCTCATCTCCTCTTTTCCACGTCATACAGGACATCGCCGATCCTCAGGCGGAAGGAGGTATCGCCCTCAAAGACGATGGTCTCCTCGGCATCGGACTGGTCCTTATCGAGGACCATGACCCTGCCGCGCCTCGAATCCATGAAGTAGTACTGGTCGCCTATCTGGCCGGTGAAGCGTATCCAATCCGCCCGGACCACGGGCGTGGGGCGGGGCGATGGCTGGGGGCTGGGTGAGGCGGCCGGGCTGGGCGAGGCCTGCCGCTCGCCCGAAAGGGCCTTGCTCGGAAGGGCCTTGGCCGAGGGCCTAAAGAGGCTGTAGATGATCTCTGGCGGTGCCACCGCGCGCTCTCCCGCACTGACTGCCTCGGTTCCGGCCGTGGGCCGGGGCGGAGCTGATGCCGATACCGGCGGCTCGGGCAGGGGAGGGAGGAAGAGGGAGGGCGGGGAGATGGCCGCGGCCAGGGCTAGGGCGCCCAGGAGGCCCAGACATGCCAGTCCCGCAAATCTCAGCCTAGAGCTCATAGCCTATCCTCATCACGCACTCCACGAGACCGCTGGATTCCAGAGGGCGGAGGCGGCAGGAGAGGACAGAGGGTCCACCACCTTCTCCGGAGTATTTTTCAAGGAAGTCTATGATCCCTCGGGCCCGGCCCTGAACGGTGAAATCCACCGCCGCTGCGGAACGCGCTGAGCCCGGTGCATAATAGATGAGCATGATTCCCAGCTCCGAGAGGTCGGCCTTGGCCCTGAGACTGAGGCCGAGCTGGTCGAGGGCTCCGGGCGGGGCCGCGGGCTTGCCGGGCATCTTTGAGATGAGGGCCGCCTTCGCGGCCAGGAGGCTCTCCAGCCGACCGGGTTCGCGCCGGGTCAGGGCCTCGGCATAGCGGCCGGTGAGGCTGGAGCGCCTGGACAGGGATTCGAAGCAGAAGGATGCGTTGAGGGCCGTGGCGCAGATGGCGGCCGCGACGACGAGGACGGCCAGGAGTCGCTTTTCAAGGGGTTTCACGGCCCTGCCCCCTTAAAACGAATCGCTCCCCGGATTCAAGCGGTTGGATGGATGACAGTGAAAGGCCGGCGAAGGCGTCCGTCTTCTCCAAGGCCCCGTAGCAGGACAGGGCGTCGCGGGCCTCCGCGGTCATGGTGAAGCGTCCATCCTGATAGTTGAATTCGATGACGCGGGCCCCCGGACCGGCTGCCATGGCGAAGGCCGAGAGGATGCTGTGGGCCGGCGCGGCGGCCGGGGAGGCTTCGTCGATGGAGGCCCTCAGGGCCTTGAGCTCCTTAGACAGCTCCGCCTCGCGCCTCAGCTCAGCCTGGATGTCCCGAAGCCTGCCCTCCAGCGAGTCCGCCTGGGAGGCGGCTTCCAGTCCCAGGCGGTACAGGAAGACGTTGGCCGATACTATAATGAGGGCTCCCAGGAGGGTGGCGGCCATGGCCACGGACCGGCCCCGGGCGGAGCGGGGAGGCTGGAAGAGCCCTCGTGAGGCCATGGGGCCTTTGATGGCCTCGGCCAGGGGCTTCACCACAAGGCGGGCTCCGCTGGAGGCCCTGAGGGCGGCGCCCAGGGCCTGGGCCGCGTCTCGAAGGCTGTCGGCGTAGTAAATCTCGATGCAAGCGACCTTGTGGCCGGAGCCCGATGCCGCTTCAGGCAGGATGGCCTGGGGCGGGATTTCTTCCATCCCCTTCGTCTGGAGGCGGGCGGGCGGACTCCACTCCCCGCCGCGGAAGAAGGCGTGCTCGGTCCAGCCCGGCCCGAGGACGATCCTGAGGAGGCCCTCCTGGGGCGGGCGGCCCAGGCCGAGGAGGCAAATGAATCGGGCCTCAGGACAGGCTTCGCGGTAGGCGGCCATCGTAGCCGCGGCGCTGTAGACCACCTGGGCCCGGCCGGAGACTGGCCGGCCGAGAGAGCTGAAGGGATTGTCGGCCGCGGGATCGGGGAAGTAACGCGAGAGGCGCATGCGGATGAAGCCCTCGCGGTCGCCCGCGGAGAGGCGCGGCAGGACGATGGACTGGTAGAGGTAGTCGTCGCAGGAGATGTAGCAGGCCTTCGCGCCGGAGAGGGGGCCGGACAGGCCGGAGAGATGGAGGCCGTCCTTGCCCATGGAGCCGAAGGCAAGGGAGGCCGTCCGGCGCCCGGCACGGTTCATTGGCATTCCCTGCCCCTCGCTGAGCCTCATGGCTCTACCTCCGCGAAGGAGACGAGCCGCGCCTTGGGGGTCTTCCCGAGCGCGGCGTCCATGGCATCCGGGAGCTCGCGGGCGATGACGGCCTCCCAGGCGGCCCCCTCGGACTTTATCCGAACCGACCAAAACCAGGAGCGCGAACCCAGGTATGCGTAGATAGGGTGGGGCGGCTTCAGCCCGATGATGGCAGCGATGTCCTCCATCCCCAGGGCCCGCCTCTCCCTCTGGGCGATGAGGGCACTCGCCTTGCGATCGGCGTCCTCCAGGCCATGGGCCGGATAGCCCAGGACGGCCTCCAGGGCCGCGCGGCTGGCGAAGTTGACGTTGAGCTGGGGCTCTATGCCCAGGACAGAGGCCGTCTCATCGTGGGCAAGGCCGATGACGGACTTGAGCTCATCGGCATCGGCCATCGTCATTTTCATGAGGTGGGCCTGGAGGCGGGCGTGGAAGGCCGCTGCCTCGGAGGCGTCGGCCGTGGCAGCCAGGAAGAGCTTGCGCAGGGCGAATTCATCTCCCGAATCGAGATGGGCGTAGGAATGGACGCCCAGTTCGTCTCTCAGAGCCTCCTCGGTGAAGAAGCCCGTGTAGGCTGAGAGTTCGGTTTGGATGCCCTGGTCCTCGCGGAATTGCTGGAGTTCCTGGGCGCTCTTCCCGGGGAGGAGGAGCCTTCTCAGGCCCGTGTCCTCCAGGATGCCCTTGCGGAGCCAGTTGGGATTGAGGCGGCTGGAGACCTCGCGGATTTCCAGGCTGATGCCCTCGGGGGCCTCGAGGGAGTAGAGGGGGTCGAGGGGGGAGTCCGCCCTGGGATCGGTGTCGGCGTCCAAGGCATTGATGACTTCACCAACGGCGGCGATGGCGGCATCTCTTCCTTGAACAGGATCGGCCTTGGCGCTGATAGCCCTAGCCGAGAGGATGAAGGCCGCACAGGCCGAGCCGGCCGCGGCGGCGAAGAGGATGACCCCCAGGGTCTGGAGGCTGATGGAGCCGGAGTCTTCTCTCACTTCCCGGCCTCCGCTGGGACGAGGCTCACCCCGGAGAGGGGAGCCCGGGTGGAGTAGCTCCGGCCGCCTATGGAATACACGAGCTCAAGGCCGGCCAGGACCCCGCCATCGGCCAGGATGGGCTTTATGGATTCGAGCTGATCCACGTTGAGGGAGATGTGCTCGTCGCCGGCCTCGAGGATGAGCTTGCCATCAGTAAAATGTATGGAGAGGCTTTCATCGGCCTTCCCGTCCAGGTAGGGCAGGCTGAGGGAGCTATCGGCGGCATCGCATCCCGGCTGCCTGGCCCAGAAGGGGATGCGCAGGCGGGCCGCTTCCCGGCGGATGGCCTGGTCCACAAGGGCGGCCCGGGCTACCGAGCCGGCCCGGGCGCTGGAGGAGGAGAAGGCCCTGAAAGCCCGGGAGCCCAGGGCCCAGAAGCCCCACAGGACGGCCATGAAGCAGAGCAGGGCCACCATGGTCTCTATGAAGGTGAAGCCGGCCTCAGCGGCCGTAGAGCCCGACAAGGGCGTCCGTCTCCGCATTGGCTCCTTCCATGTTCGCAACGACCCTCTCCTGGAGGGCCCCGCTTGCCCGAGATGCCGCCAGGGCCGCCCCCGCCATGGCCGCCGAGGCGATCAGGGCCGCGGCCAGGGCCATCAGGGTCTCCAGGGCCGTCCAGCCCTCATCGGTCCCAGGCTTCAATCGGATCCTCCTTCGCTCCAGCTACGGATATCGGCGTCATATCCCTCTCCGCCCTCCAGGCCGTCCGCGCCCAGGCAGGCGATACCGTAATCCGAACCGTCGGGACCGGGCCTCAGATAGACATAGTCATGGCCCCAGGGGTCCTTGGGGATGGCCTTGCTCAGGTAGGGACCGTCCCAGCCTTCCGCGCCCCCTGAGGGTTTTGTCCTAAGCGCCGCCAATCCCTCCTCCTGGCTGGGGTAGTCGCCGCAGTCCAGGTAGTACTGGGTCAGGGCAAGCTCGAAGGACTCTATCTGGGTGCGGGCGGCCACCAGCTTGGCCTTGTCGATGTTGCGGATGAAGAAGAAGCCCACCGTGGCCGTCAGGATGAGGACGATGGCCAGGACGATGATGGTCTCCATAAAGGTCCAGCCGGCCTCGGGATCGGCTTGCTGGCGCTTTCGCTCTCGAATCCTTGTATCGATCATGGCGCGCGCGCCTCCTTGCTTCCTGTTTTCGCTTCCCTATCCCAGGGGGATGAGGGAGCCCATGGCCTCGAAGAGGGGTATGACAAAGTTGGTGATCAGGAAGACCACCACCAGGCCTATGGCCACGCTCATGGCCGGCTCGATGAGGCGGGTGAAGGCCTGGGCCCGACGCTTGGCCAGGCCGGCGTAGAAGCCCCGCAGCTGCCCGAAGACCGAAGCCACCTCCCCGGTGCGCTCGCCCACGGCCACCCATTGGGCCGCGAAGGCCGGGAAGACTCGGCTGCGGGACATGGCCTGGGAGAGGCTAGCGCCCTTGCGTAGCTCCTCGCGCACGGCCAGGGCCCGGGACTCGAAGTAGGCGTTGCGGGCGGTGCGGGCAGCCTCAGGGATGGCCGCGTCAAGGGGGAAGCCGCCCGCGCAGAGGGACTCCATGGCAAAGGCGAAGTCCAGCATGCAGGACTCGGCCACCGCACGGCCTATCAGGGGCAGGCCCAGGACGGCCCTGTCGATGGCAAGGGCCGCGGACTTGCTGGAGCGCCGGGCGATGGAGAGGATGAGGCCGGCGGCGACGCCCCCCAGGAGGAGGGCGGTGAGGATGCCCATGGCCAGGGACGCCGAGTTCAGGCGGGCGGAGAAGCCCGCGGCCGCCGCGGCACCCAGCTCGGAGAAGACCGTCCTGAGCTTGGGCAGGGCGAAGATGGAGACGGCCGACATGCCGATGGCCGCGGTGGACAAGACGATCAGGGGATAAACCATGGCCCCCCCGGCGGCGTCGCGGATTTCTTTGCTCTCGCGCAAAAAGGCCTCCAGGCGGCCCATGCAGGCCGGGAGGGAGGCCGTGCGCTCGCCCACAGCCACCAGGCCTGAGTAGACCGGGGGCAGGCGCCCTTGGGCCTCAAGGGCCGCGGAGAAGGATGAGCCCTTGCCGATCCGCTCCGAAAGGGCGGCCGCAAGCTCCCTCACGTCCCGGCGGCTGGCCGTCTGGACGGCTATGTCAAGGGCGTCCTTCAGAGATAAGGAGGCCGCCAGGAGGGCCGAGACAAGGGATGTGAATTCCTCGAGGGTCCGGCGCGGTATCGCCTTTTGAGCGTGGGCTGCCTCCGGAAGCTCGGAGAGGGAGATGAGGGGGCCCAGCTCGGCTTCGGCCTTGGAGATAGCGGAGGCCCTGTCCTGGGCCTCCAGGCGGGCTTTACGGGCCCTGCCGGAAGGATCGAGGTAGCGGGCGGTGAAGGCGCTCACCTGAACTCCACCTCCTTCCTGGCCTCGGAGAGGCTGGTGCGTCCAGCCGCGACCTCCTCCAGGGCGGCCCGGGCCAGGCCCCTATGCCCGCCCTCCTTGAGGCGGAGGCGCAGGGCGGAGAGATCGGCGCCCCTGGCCACCAGGGCAGAGAAGGCGTCGTCCAGGGCGAAGGACTCGAAGACGGCCACCCGGCCCGCGTAGCCCGTGCCCCGGCAGCGCGGGCAGCCGGCGGCCTCCTTCAGGGCGGAGAGCTCCACGCCCAGGGAGGCGGCCTCGGCCTTTTCCTCGCGGGTGGCCTTGCGCTCCAGGGCGCAGGCCGGGCAGAGGCGGCGCAGGAGGCGTTGGGCGATGGAACCGCGCAGGACGGCCGCTATCAGGTAGGGCTCCAGGCCCATGTCGACGAGGCGGGTGACCGTTGAGACGGCGTCGTTGGTGTGGAGGGTGGACAGGACAAGGTGGCCGGTGAGGGCCGCGCGCAGGGCCAGCTCGGCCGTGGAAGCGTCGCGGATCTCGCCCACCATGATGACGTCAGGGTCCTGGCGCAGGATGCGCCTGAGGATGGCGTCGAAGCCAAGACCGATGCCCTCGTTTGTCTGGATCTGGCAGACCCCCGGGAGGCGGTACTCCACCGGATCCTCTATGGTGATGATCTTGAGGCTGGCGGCGTCCAGCTCCCGCAGCATGGCCGAGAGGGTGGTGGTCTTGCCGGAGCCGGTGGGCCCTGAGAGGAGGACAAGGCCGTGGGGATGGCGGAGGAGTCTCCGGGCTAGGTCCAGGCTGGCCGGGTCCATGCCCAGGGCGTCAAGCCGGGGAAGGCCGGAGCGGGCCCCCAGGAGGCGGAGGACGATGGACTCCCCGCGGGCTATGGGCACGATGGAGATGCGCAGGTCCACGCGCTCTCCCCCCAGGTCGGCACCGATGCGACCGTCCTGGGGGAGGCGGCTCTCCATGATGTTGAGATTGGCCATCAGCTTGAGGCGGCTGGCCACGGCGGCGAAGCGCTCGGCCGGGAAGGTGGCCGTCTCAGCCAGGGCCCCGTCCAGGCGGAAGCGCACCAGGGCGTCCTCGTCCCGGCGCTCGATGTGGATGTCCGATGCCCCGGCCTTCATAGCCTCCAGGATGAGGCCGTTGACGTAGTTCACCACCGGGGCGTCGTTGGCCAGGCGATCCAGGAGGATGCGCTCCTCGTCGCCCCCGGCATCCGTGGAGCCCTCCAGGCTGGAAGCGCCCCCGGCCTTGCCCAGCCAGGCGGCGAACTCCACCGGGTCGAGGCTCAGGACCCTGACAGTCTTGCGGTGGTGGAGCCTCAGGGCCGATATGAGGCGGGGATCCTCTTCGCCTGCAAGGCCCACCAGAACCTCAAGGTCGTCCTCCCTGAGCTTGAGGATGCGGTTCTCCGCGCAGAAGGCGGCCGGGTACTGGTCCTGGGGGAGGGGGAGGAAGGAGTCCAGGGAGGCCGGGGCCGCGCTCACGGCACGGAGCTCCCGGAGGGAGAACTCTCGGAGGGGGCGCAGAATTCATCGTAGAGGGCCTGCATGCGCCGGACCGAGCCCGCCCGCCCGCGGTCCTCCCGCACGATGCGCGGCACAAGGTAGATGGCCAGCTCGGTGAGCTCCGAGGAATCCTTGAGCTTGAGGGGGACAAGGCTGCGGGTCTTGTCCTCGTTGCGCTGGAGGAGGCCCGATATCACCACCGCCTCGCCGGCCCTGGCCCTGAGCTGGGTGCTGACTACGCGCTCAGTGGTGGGGTTGTAGAGGCCGGCTTCCGGATTATCGTTGCCGGTCTTCTTGGAGAGGGAGGCGTTGATGGCCATAGTCACCATACCGTCCCCGGAGAGCCAGCCGTTGAGGGAGATCACGAAGCCGTGGCTCAGCTCCACCGTGGGCCCGGTGGACTTCGTCTTCCCCGTCTCAGTGTCCACCTCCGGCTGGATGTAGCGCACGGAGCTTGTGGACTGGAACTTGACCTCCTGGCCCGAGAGGGCGGTCAGGCTCGTGTCCGTGAGGACCTGGGTGTCCGAGCTTGTCAGGCTGGCGTCCAGGCCGGCGGCGAAGTTGATGCCGAGGAGACTTAAAATATCGAACTTGATGTTGAAAACATTAGCCAGGGAGGCCACCAGGGACCAGGCATCGCGCGGATTGACCGCGGTGCTTCCATCGATCCCCAAGCCGTCGGCGCTGGAAATCTTCGAACCCTCCAGGCTGAGACCGGCGCTCCGGTCCTGGTTGCGCGTGTACTGGACAACCAGGATGTCATAGCGGATCTGGGGCTTGGGCCTATCGATCAGGGCCAGGTCGGCAAGGAAGCGCTCGCGGCGCTCCGCGCTTCCGGTGAAGAAGACGATGTTTTGGGCTCCCGCGTCCAGGACATCCTCCTTGGATACCGAGGGGGGGAGGTTCTTCAGGAGCTCCTCGGGCTTGAGGTACTTGAGGACGATGGGGATGGCCGCCTCCCGCCTGTCCACGGCGGCAAGGAAGGCCTCGAAGTCCTCTTTTTGGCTAGATTCCAGGGCCGCCAGGAAGACATACTCGTCAGGCGTCATGATAGGGGCAATGGGAAGGAGTCGCGGGGGTATGAGGGGTACTATCTCCTTGGCCTTGAGAAAGGAGGAGCGGTAGCGGATGTATTCCTTGCCCTCCAGGGGCCTGTCCACCTTGGACAGGAATTCCTTGAGGAGGCGGAGTTCCTCCTCAGTGCCCGTGAGGACAAGGGCGTTGGCGGCCTTGTCTATCCGGTAGAGGGCCGAGTTGGAGAGGTCCTGGGAGAGGAGGCTGACCGCGTCCTGGGCCCCTATCCAGGTGAGGGAGACCGTCTCCGTGGCCTTGAGCTTGCGCGATGGATCCTTGCGCGAGAGCTCGAAGACGTAGAGGACCCCATCGCGGATGGCGTAATCCGCCCCGGCTGGCTCAAGGACGAGCTCCAGCATCTTCTCGAAGGGCTTCTTCTGATAGCGCAGGCGCTCCAAGAGGACGTCGCTCTTCATGAGGAGGGAGTACTCACGCCCCTCAAGGCGTATCAGCTCGTCTAGGGCGTCGAAGAGGCGGGCCTGGGGCGCGTCTATGGAATAGCTCCCGTCGGCATCGCGTTTGAACACCGAGGCCGAGCGCGAGGCCGCCTTGGCCTGGGCCGTCTGCTCCAGGCGCCTGACCTGGATGAGCTCATCGTCCCCGGTGACCTGGTAGTCCGTGAAGCGGGCCATCACGATCTCCACCGCCCGGCGCAGGCTCAGGCCCTTCGAGTGCACCGTCACGCTGGACTTGGGGATGGAGTCATAGAGGACGGTCTTTCCGGCGCGTTTGGATATGGCCCTGAGGAGGGCCGATGGGTCCACGTCATCGGCGTTGATGGAGAGGGTGCCCCCGGCCTCTATAACGATATCAATCTTGGATATGTAGATGACCCCGGCCTCTTCCCTCATATAGAGGTTGTAGGCCGCCAGGAAGGATGCCAGGGCCTGGCGCGGCTCCACATCGGGAAAGTAGAAGGTGGCGTTCCCTGTGACTGTCTCGTCCGGGACGATGGAGAGCTTGGCCTGGAGGGCCAGGGCCACCAGGATGTCCGTGATGGGCTTGTCCATGAAGTCCATGCTGCGGGGCGCCTGGGCGCGAAGGCTAAGGCTCAGGGAAATGGATAGTAAGCAAAGAAATCTTTTCATGCGATGCCGCCTACTTTAGCACATCCCCAAAAACTTGGCAAAGAGAGAGATCAGGATTCCCCCCGTCAAAAATGGTAGGAAGGGGATGGGGCGAGGGTTCTTTTCAGCTCCCTTGACCCTCTTCCGCAGGACGAATAAACGCAAACAATAGAATAAGATAGCGCTCAAGCAAGCCGCGCTCAGGCAGATCCAAAGCCCTATTGGACCGATGCAGAAGCCCGCCAGGCTCAGGAACTTGGTATCGCCCAAACCCAGGCCCTGCTTCAAGGCAAGGCTGAAAAGGTAGAGGAGGAGGAAGCCGCTGCCCGAGCAGATGAAGCGCGTAAGAAGGGCCCCCGGTTCCAGGAGGATGCCGAGGAGGATGGCGCAGAAGGAACCGATGGCGATGAAGGCATCTGGCACCCGGTAATCCCTCATATCTACCCAGGCCGCGGCGATTCCCGTGCCTAGGGCGATGAGGTAGAAGGGGAGGAAGCCCCTGTCGAAGGCACCCAGGGCGGTGAGGATCCAGGACATTGCTCAGAGTGTAGCACGATTCATGCCAGATGGAGGCGGTATCTATGATTGATAAGGAGGAATCATTTCACTTCTACATCGATGAGTATCAAATTCATGTCTCCCTGAATAAGGCTTGTTGAGGAACCATTGCGTATCCAATCGAAATAACTTAATCCTTATGTAATATCAGTCACGCAATATTCTTGACATCCTCTCATTCTATGGTAGAATTACTATTCATTGAGGTAGAAGAATGGAAAAGCGCCATTTCATCTAGGGAATCATCATAATGATGGCTTGGGCCGCCTTCAGTTCGTGCGGTATGCCCTACCATGAGCCTAGTCCCGATTGCCCGCCCCCGCCCGGGAACGGAAAGCTGACGATCGGTCGCCTGGGCGGCATAGGCGAGAGGCATAGCAGGCTTTCCCTCGTCGATGTCTCCATTCCCTTGGCCAATGCTAGTGACACCAATACGCCGGCCTTCGCCCTCGACATCCTGATACAGGAGGGGCAGAAGGAAAGGCCCCTCATTCCCGCCGCGATGCTGCAGGCCCCATTGACGGCCGGGCAGTCCAGGACGCTTGTTCGGCGCGTCCTCATACCCGCGGACGCCCAGGAACCCACCATCATGGTGAGGGCCCTCTCGGGCGGCGCCGTCATCGCCGAGAGCCAACAAGCTTTCACCGCCGACCCCTTGCCAGGGGAGCTTGAGCCCAACGATGATCGCTTCGCCAATCCCACCTCCGCCGCGGCTAATACGGGCTACTCTGGGCAGATCAGCAGCACCCTCGACGCGGATTGGTTCAGCTATACCTTAGCTCCCGGACGCTCCCTGGGCCTCAGTGCGGACGGGAACGGTGGAGCGATCAACCTTGCAATCTACGCCGCTTCATCTGAAGAGACGAGCGCCGAAGGCTCCGATGACGCCTTCGCCGGCGGGCTGAGCGTGACGAATACCACAGAAAGCCCGATCAACCTCTCCATCAGAGTCGCCTGCAGTCAAGCCCGCGAGTACTTAGTCATCTTCGAGGAGATAATGAAATGAAAAAAAATGCTATAATCCTGATTTTTTCTTTTCTTTCCCTATGCCTCTTTTGTAACCGCTCAATTCACCCCGTTGCCGTAGGACCTGGCCCGTAGGGCAAGAGGG
>CAYYCP010000008.1:6318-61874 GCA_964470375.1 uncultured Spirochaetales bacterium | reverse complement strand
GCGTGAGGGCTCATTGGGCAAAGAAAAAGGACGATACCTCTCGGCATCGTCCTTTTTCTTTGCCCAGAGGGGGACTTGAACCCCCACACCTCGCGGCACTAGAACCTGAATCTAGCGTGTCTGCCAATTTCACCATCTGGGCGTGGTGGAAAAATCTATCCTCCGGCAGGTGGGAATGTCAAGGGGTAATCCTAGGCGCGCTCCTATCCTCGAGCATGCGCTTCAGAAAGGAGATCTCTGTCTCCAGCTCCTCTATGCGCTTGGCCTGTTCGGCCATGCTCAGACTGAGCTCCTCGGTATCGACGGCTGTAAGGAGACGCTTCTTGTCCTCCAGCCTGGCCAGGGCCTCGGCTTTCATGATCTCGGCCTTGGCCTTCGCCTTTGGCCCACGCACGACCAAGCCCACGATGGCAATCGCCGTCAGGAAGGGCATGCAGACGCCCATCAGGGGAATTAAGTCTCCCATCAACCCTCCCGCACCCGCGCGCCCGGTTTCGTCTTGTCCTCGAGAAGGCGACGCATGAAACGCAGCTCCTCCTCCAGGGCTTCCAGGCGCTTCTGCTGCTCTTGGACGATCAAGCTTGTTTCCTCAGCCTTGACCGCTTCAATGAGGCCGCACTTGTCTTCGAGCTGGGCCAGGGCCTTCGCCTTCATAATCTCGGCCTGGGCCTTGGCCTTCGGGCCGCGAACGACCGTCCAAACGATGGCGATGGGCGTAATGAATGCACCGAGCACGGCGACTAAGCCGACGATATCCATGAGGCCATTGTATGCGGGCTAGGTCATCTAGACAAGATCGTGCGAATTCGTAGCCGGGAAAGGCAAAATCGAAAAACATTTTTTCAAAAATGAAGGTTGCATTCTTTTAATAAAGGTTTTAATCTATTGGAGATTTTTGACTATATAGCTATTCCATCTTAAGCTGGAATGAGGTTTGGGCCGTGCCAATCCCAATAAAAATTGGCACAGAAAGATTTTATGCAAGCAATTCAAAGAGAGACAAACCTTCTCCCTCGGTGCCGTGCCGTACGCTCTCCACACCGAAATCGGATTCGGAGATTCCTATAAGCCTCACACGGAAAGGAGACAGCCATGAAGAAGCACGCCCTCACCTTCAAAATCATAGGCACGGTTTTCATAGTCGTCAGTACCATCCTGTTCATGATCATCAGCCTGGATTACCTCTCCCTGGCCATCATCGTGCAATACGGCAGTATCACACGCTACCTGGCCTATACCCTTAGTTTTATGGTCTCGACGGCCCTGCCCCTCCTCCTGGCCTTCTCGGCGGTCTTCTACATCTATCTGATCCCCCTTCAGAAAGTCGACAACGCCTTGAACGAAAAACGCCGGGCCGATGCGTCTCTCACCGCCCAAGCTATGCGCCGGATGTATAGCTTACCCTTCCTCACGATGACCCTCAACTTCGTCGGCTTCACCGGCGGCTTCTTCCTGTTTGCCTTCCAATTCCATTATTGGGCGGATTTCTTCAGCCTGAAAATCATGTCCTACCTTGTCTTTTGCCTGGCCGGTTCCTTCATCTATTCCTTCATCCAAACCAGCCTCCACAACCAAATTCTGGCGGAGACGCGCAAGCGGCTGAACGCCACGGAAATACCCAAGGATGCCCATCCGGGACGCTTCGGACTCCAGCGCAGGACGATCCTGCTGGCCGGCGCCCTCATGGTCTACGGTTTGAGCTTCTTCATGCACAAGCAGTTCATCTTCATGGAGAACGATACAGCCTACGCCGCCATGAATTCGGCCATCGCCAAAGGCCCAATGGTCAAGGATGCGGCTGAAGCCGAGTATCTCGCCTATCTCAAAGCCAAGTTTGGGCACTATATCCCGAACGAATCCGTCCTGATGCACCTCCTCAGCGTGGAGGCTCGGAGGCAGATCGCCTATCAGTACCAGATCTTCTGCCTTACGGAGTTTCTCTATCTGGTCATGGTGGCCTTCGCGGCCACCTGGATCTACTCTCGCGAGCTGATGTACCAGATCAAATTCCAGACTCTCTCCATTGAAAGCATTCTGGAGGGACGCGAAAGCCTCACCAAACGCATCAATATCATTCAGTACGACGAGGCCGGCATGCTCACCGCGGCAATCAACCGCTTCATGGATAAATTCACCAGCATGATCTGTGAGATCAAGTCAGGGTCGAGCGGTTTAGACGACTCGAGCTGCTCCCTGGATGGTCACATCCAGGACGCGTCTTCGGCCATACAGGAGATGGTGGCATCGATAGGCCAGATTTCCAAGGATACAGGCGGACAGATGAAAACAGTCGACTCGGTCAAGGACGTGGCCGCCAAGGTGATCGATCAGATCTCTTCTATCAACGCCAATGTCAATACCCAGGCTAGTTTCGTAGAACAGACATCTGCCTCCATGCAGGAGATGGCTGCCAGCATCGCCTCCGTGGCCGCTGTCACTGAAAGGGCCGACGGGCTGTCGGCCGACCTGGTCCGCGTCAGCCGCGAGGGTGCCGAGGCCATGGGCGACCTGGCCGAGGCCATAAAAGCGATAGAGGCTGCTTCCAACCAAGTGCTGGGAATCGTTGGCATCCTGACGGCCATCGCATCGCAGACAGACCTGCTTTCCATGAACGCAGCCATCGAGGCCGCCCATGCCGGGGACTCCGGGCGAGGCTTCGCCGTGGTGGCCGGGGAAATTCGCCGCCTAGCGGAGGATTCCAGAGTCCAAGCCGCCGAAATCGCAGCCTGCGTGGATGACATGCTGAAGAAAGTGACCCGCGGGGTGGAACTCTCCGCCGGCGCTCAGGCTTCCTTCCAGAAAATCGATCAGGACATCGTCGAGACTACCGGCCTCATCAGGGAGATCGCCCACGCCACCGTCGAGCAGCGCTCCAGCACCAGCGAGATCCTCAACTCCATCGGCAGTGTTGTACGCGCCACCGAGGGCGTGCGCAGCATCGCATCTGCCTTGAAGGGCATGGGAGAGGAGATAGCTGCCTCGATGGAGGAGCTCTACGGCGTCTCGGCCCATATTGACCTTGCGGCCAAGGAGCAGAGCCAGGGCAACCAGCAGATCGTGTCCCTAGTGACGAATGTGCGCGAGGTATCAAGACGCAATGTAGACATCGTGGAGCGGCTCAAATCCACCATCGAGCGTTTCGCCTTCGAGGCTGGGCAGGCCCAGGCCTAAGATCCATCAACGGGAGGTAGCATGCCGTACGATGCGGAGAAGTTGCGCACTTTCATAAGAAGCGAGCTGGTCGACAAGGAGCTGGTGCACAAGGTGGATGAACGCAACGTGTTCATCCGCGACCTCAGGCGGGCCTTGCCGAAATTCATTCCCGAAGATGTTTTCATGGCTAACATTTCCTCCGCGGCTCCCGCAGATGCAGAGCTGTTGCGGTCTTTTTATCGCCCCTGCCCGCCAGGTCTGGCCGAGATCCTAGGCGGAGCCGGCGCCCGGGGTCTGGTTCTGCGGACACTACCAGCCGAGCTGCCTGCCTCTATCCTGGAAAGACCACCAACTCCTTCGGCGGACGTCGAGAGGTCCATTAGGGCGGCCTACGTGCCCGGCCCAGACCCGGCCTTGCTGGTCCCGGCCCGCCCGCTGGCGGACGAGCACTATTTTCATATTATCAACCATCTGCGCACGCCCGGTATCTACATTCCGCGCAAGCAGGAGGCCCGACTCTCCTGCATTCTAGAGGGCTGGCAGGGCCTGGCGAGGGAAGATGTCTTCTATGCCAGTATCTATGTCAATCCGGAGCATGAGTATTATTTCGAGCACGCCGTGGAGCACATCCCGGCCATGATGCTGATTGAAGCCCAGCGCCAGTTCGGCCTAGCTTGCTGCCATGTCTACGGCCGCATTCCGGTGCATGGCATGCAGATCATTTTGAAAAACCTGGAAATCGAGTTCTTAAACTACGCTGAACTTGTCTACCCGGTGACCATACGTGGAACTGTGACCGAATCGCGTTGGCGAAAGGGCCAACACTGGTCCGATCTGTCCATGGACATCGGCTTCTATCAGGACGGACTGGTAGCGCGCTTCCGTTTCGTAGGCAAGAGCGTGGATTCCAAGCTCTTCGAGCGTTTCCGCGAACGCAAGCTGGCGGCCATGCGCAAGCGCCGCTTCGCGCCTCACAGTTTCATTGACTACTGCTTCCAGGTCAAATCAACACTCACCAGAGAATACCGTGCTGCCCGGCTGCGCGACCTCTCCTTGAGCGGCTTTGGAGCGATCTTTGATTCCGTGCCGGACGAGCGCGAAGGGCAGGACTTCTCGTTCTTTATCCATACAGATATGACCGGCGTAATCTCGGGCGCCTGCAAGATGGTCTGGTCTAACCCCGCCGCCGGGACGGCCGGCTTCTCCTTCGTGGATCTCTCTGGAGAGGATACCAGACGATTGAACGACTTTATAGGCAAGTACGCCTATAGCATTGAAGAAAGGGATTACCATCCCGGGAGCGCTCAGAATGGCAATTGAAACGAGAAAAACCGTCCTGGTGACTGGTGGTGGATCAGGCATCGGCCGGGCGGCCGCTCTTCGCTTCGCCCGCGGGGGCTCCAACGTAGTCGTAGCGGGACGCGATAAGGAGCGCGGCGAAGAAACAGCGGCCATGGCCCGCGCGGCCGGAGCCTGCGCCGTCTTTATCCGCACGGACATCTCGGTTGAATCATCGGTGGAGGCCCTGGTCGCCGGGACTGCCGAGACCTTCGGTCGCCTGGACTGGGCATTCAACGCCGCAGGCGTGGATGGCAAGAAGGCCCCCCTGGTAGACCTTTCCGAGGCCGACTGGGACGAGATCATCGACACCAATCTCAAGGGCACTTTCTTCCTTCTCAAGCACGAGATCCGCAGGATGCTGGCCCAGGGCGGCGGGGGGGCTATCGTCAATATGGGATCCGTATGCAGCTTCATGGCCCGGCCGTCCCGCTGCGCCTACAACTCTAGCCGCCACGGAGTGGTGGGCCTGACGCGGTCGGCGGCCCTTGAGTACGCCCCGCGCGGCATACGCGTCAATGCGGTGGCTCCGGGATCTGTCAGGACCGCCATTTTCTCTCGAAGCACCGGGGGGAACCCCGCCATGGAGAAGGCCTATGCCGACGCCCATCCCATCGGACGCATCGCCGAGCCTGAAGAGATAGCCGAGGCCGTGGCTTGGCTGTGTTCAGACGCCGCGTCTTTCGTCGTCGGCCACGTCCTAGTCCTGGACGGCGGATTCCTCCTCCAGTGAGACCGAACATGGCGGTCTTCTACTTTTTCGAGAAGGACGATAATTGCCGCTGGCTACGGAAGGAAATCCGTGAGCAGTATTCCAAATATCTCTTCGGCCCCGTGGAGTGGGAAGGCCGGCAAGTGAAATTCTATGTCATTCTGGATTGGGTGATGCGGACCGACCGGGGCGCCAACCTGGAATGGGTGAAGGAGTTCGGGGGCAACGTGGTGCCCTCTGTAGAGGATCTCCCGCTCGAGGCAGGGGTCTTTATTACAGGCTATGATTGCGATCTTGAAGAAAGGCGGGAATTGGAAGCCCGCGGGATACCGATCATCGATCGAGCCTGCCCCTGGGTCAAGGAATTCCGCGACCAGCTCCTCAGCCTGGATCAAACGACTCATCAAGCGGTGGTGATGATAGATCAGGGCCACATGGTCAGAGAGTGCTATCGGTCCATCATCCCCACGGACGCCATCCTTGTGGGTCATAATGATTTCGTAGAGCGCATCCGCACGGCCAAGGATCCGCGGAGGGCTCTCAAGCTGATTGTTTACACGGTCTTCCGGCCCCAGGATGCCGAGCGCGCAAGCGATTTCATCAGGAAGGAATACCCCCATCCCGCGAATGACCTGGACGGCTACAAACGCAGTCTGTGCGTCTGGACCAAGCAGGGCCTCCTGGAGGAAATGCGGGAAGCCATTCCGCGCGAGCGGCTCAAGAGCGTCTGGATCATCTGTTCCAGCGATGTGGATCGCTCGACCCGCTCGCTCATCAATCAGGCCACGGACTGCGGGGCCGAGCCGCTGATCCTGCGCTCCGCTGCGGACATACCAGTCCAGGTCGCTGATGGGGACAGGATAGGGGTTCTGATGGCCCCCATACCCATGCCGCGGGCGGCCCTAGCCCTCAAAGAAGAGATACGCAGGCGCTTCACCGTGGCCGCCCCGGGCGACGGCGGATCCTCCTTTCTTGAGTGTGCAGATTGGATGCCGGGCCTATGAAAGCGGCCCGGCATCCATTGGCTAGGCTTACGTCGGTTCGGCATCAGGCCGGCGCTTTGAGGAGGCGCGACTCGCTCTCCTCCAGGAACTGAGCGGTGAAGAGGCGCCGGTAGGCCCCGTGCATGGCCATGAGCTCGGCATGGGTTCCGCGCTCGAGCACCTGGCCGTCCTTAAGGACCAGAATCAGATCAGACTCCATGATCGTGGACAGGCGGTGGGCCACGATGAAGCTGGTGCGCCCCTTCAGCACGGCCCGGATGGCGTCCTGGATGGCGCGCTCGGTCTCGGTGTCCACGGAGCTGGTAGCCTCGTCAAGAACCAGGATGCGCGGGTCGGCCAGGACGGCCCGGGCGAAGGAGACCAGCTGCTTCTGGCCGGTCGAGAGGAGATTGCCCCCCTCGCCCACCTCGGTGGCGTAGCCGCGCGGCAGGGCGTCTATGAAGGCCTCCGCCCGGGCCACCCGGGCCGCCTGGCGGACTTCCTCGTCGGAGGCGTCCAGGCGCCCGTAGCGGATGTTCTCCATGACCGAGCCCGAGAAGAGGTAAGGAGCCTGAAGGACATAGCCGAGGCGCGAGTGCAGCCAGCGCTGAGAGCGCTGGCGGTAGTCGACGCCGTCCAGGAGGATGCGCCCGGTGACCGGTTCGTAGAAGCGACAGGCCAGGTTGACGATGGTGCTCTTCCCGGATCCGGTCTCTCCCACCAGGGCCACCGAGGTCCCGGCGGGCACGTCCAGGTTGAAATGCGATAGGACTTCCTGGCCGCCCCGATAAGAGAAGGACACGTCCTCGAAGGTGACTCGACCCTCCAGGGGCGGCACGCTGGGTTGGCCGCCCAGGTCGCCACATGCGGCCAGGACCTCCGGCGAGTCCACGATGTCGCTCTGTGTACCGATCAGCGAGAGCACGCGCTCGGCCGAGGCCTGGCCGAACTGGAAATCGGCGAAGACGCGCGCCAGGTCGGTGACCGGGTCGAAGAACTGAATGGAGCAGAAGATGAAGGCCACCAGTGTGCCGTAGGTGATGCCGCCGGCGGCCAGAATCCTACCGCCGGTGGCCAGGGACAGGGCGGCTCCCACGTAGCCCAAGGCCACTACCAGAGGCAGGTAGAGGGCCGAAAGGCGCCCGGCCCGCGTGCCGGCCTTGCGCAGATCGCCCGTGAGCAGGGCGAACTCGCCGGCCACGCGCGCCTCGGCATTGAGGGTCTTGACGGTCTGCATGCCGCGGATGCCTTCGCTGAAGGCGTTGGTGACCTTCGAGTTGGCCCGGCGCACGCGACGGTAACGCTCCAATATCTCCCCCTCGAACCAGACCGAGACAAGGGCCAGGGCCGGGATCACGCACAGGGTGACCAGGGCCAGGCGCCAGTCGCGGACGAACATGAGGATGGCCATGCCAACCATGACCGAGCTTCCCCAGACCACGTCTATCATGCCCCAGGTCAGGGTGTCGGAGAGGCGCGAGACATCGCTGGTCAGGCGCGCCATCAGCCAACCCGAGCTAGTGCGGTCGTAGTAGGAGAAGGACAGGGCCTGCACCTGGGCGAAGGCCCGCTTGCGGATCTGGTAGGCCACCCCGGCCTCCACGCGGGATCCTAGGTTGATGAAGACCTTCACGTTGACCGCCTGAGCCGCTATCAGCGGCAAATAGGCGGCCAGGAAGGGCAGGAGGGCCGAGATGTCGCCGGCCCGCACCACCTCGTCCACCACGTAACCGGTCAGGAATGGCAGGCAGGCGTCTATTACGGCCACCAGGACCATCATGCCGAGAGTGGCCAGGAAGCGCAGCTTGTAGGGCCGGGCGAAGGCGAATATGCCCTTCCAGGTCTGGATGTTGATAGCGCTCTTATATTCCTCTTCCTCGAAGTCCATTGTCTATCCTTTATCGTTACCGGCCGCGCGGAGCCCCATGCCCCCCGCGGCGCGCTAGGCCGATTCCTCCTCGGCCAGGAGCCGCTCAATGCCGTCCTCGCGGTCGGCGGCGGATTGCAGGCTCCAGATGGAGCGGTACAGGCCCTCGCGCGAGACGAGCTCGGCGTGGGTGCCCTGGTCGGCCAGGCGGCCGCGTTCCAAAACCAGAATGCGGTCGGCCCCTGCCAGGGTGGTGATGCGGTGGGCTATCACGATGACGGTCATCCGGCCGCGCAGCTTGGCCAGCTCGGCGCGGATGAAGGCGTCCGTCTCCGTGTCCACTGCGGAGAGTGAATCGTCCAGGATCAGGATGCGCGGCCGCCTGAGCAGCATGCGAGCTATGGCGGCGCGCTGCCGCTGCCCGCCCGAGAGGGTCACGCCCTGCTCGCCCACCTGGGTCTGCCATCCCTTTTCGAAGCCCTCTATCATCCCGGACATGCCGGCCGCGCGGGCCGCCCCCTCCATTTCCTCGCGCGGCGGATCCTCCGCGCCCAGGCCGATGTTCGACTCCAGGCTGCGCGAAAAGAGGAAGGGCTCCTGCAGCACCAGGCCCACCTGGGAGCGCAGGGCCTCCTTGGAAATGGCCCGAACGTCTATGCCGTCCAGCAGGACCGCGCCGGCGCTCACTTCGCCCAGGCGCGGGATGAGCTGCACAAGACTCGATTTTCCGGAGCCGGTCCGCCCAAGCAGGGCCACCGTCTCGCCGGGCCTCACAACGAAAGATAGCCCCTGAAGGATAGGCTGGCCCGGTTCGTGCTCGAAGCGCACGTCCTTGAACTCGATGGCGCCCTGGAGCCGCGGCCTCATGGCCCCATCCACGGTGTACTCGTCGCGCTCCCCCAGGATCTGGCCGATGCGTCCCAGGGCTATGGAGGTCTTGCCGAACTCGGTGAGCACCCGCCCCATCTGGCGAACCGGCCAGAGGAAGCGCCCGACATAGGCGAAAAACATCACCACCGTGCCTGCGCTGGCGGCCCCTTTCACAGCCCAGTAGGCGCCCAGGGATAGGACGGCCGCCATCTGGGCCATCGAAAGTCCCACGGATACGCCCCAATAGGTGCCGTGCATCTTGATCAGGCGCACCAGCAGCTTGGTTAGGTCGGAGTTGCGGGCGTCGAAGCGGGCCTGTTCGTAGTCCCCGCGGGCGAAGGCCCGCACGACTCGGATGCCCTGCAGGTTTTCCTGGACTACGCTGGTCATGCGGCTCTCGGCCTCCTCGAATTCGCGGGCGGCCTTCTGGACGCGCGAGAAGTACAGGAAGGACCACAGAAAGATGGCCGGCACCATGAACATGGACACGAGGGCCATGCGCGCGTCCAGTGAGAACAGGATAGACGCGGAAAAGGCCACCATGAAGATGGCCCGTCCCACCTCCACCAGCTGGCCCTCCATAAAGCGCTTGGCCGCGTCCACATCGGAGGTGCAGCGCTGCAGCAGGTCGCCGGAATCGGCCTTTGAGAAGTAGCGGTAGGGCAAGCGGCTCAGGTGCCCGAACAGCCGGGTCCGCAGGCGCCGAGCCGCGCCCTCGGCGGCCACGGAAGCCATGCTGCCCTTGAGGAACAGGAAGGCGCCCTGGATAACGTTGAGCGACACCATCGCCAGGGCACAGGCCGCCAGGTTTCCGGCCAGAGCCTCCACCCCTCCGAAGGGCTTCAGCACCAGGCGGGCCCAGGCCGGAGCCTCGGGCGGGGCGCCTCCCAGGGCGGAGTCCAGGGCTATGCGGATCACTATGGGATCCACCAGGGAGAAAAATGCCGCCGCCATCACCGAGGCGATAGCGCAGAGATAGGCCAGGCGGCTGCCCTTCATGGCCTCCAAAAGGATGCGGGTCTTCGAAGCGCTTTTCATGATGCAGAACCTCATGCAAGGAAAACGACGGATGGACATCCGTGCGCCGCCGCGTGGACGCGCGCGGGCGCGGATTACCCCGGCCACGGCTCGCGCCGGGCCTGCCTAACGATCAATTGTCTCTGGTGGGACGCCTTCTCCGGCATAGCCTTCCGGCTGGCCGCGGGGCTGATGCCTAGCGACTGCGGAAGCTGAGGCCGGCGGGGCGCTCGGGAACAGGCGGGCCGCGCTGTGCGGCTAACGTTCCTCTTGGGTGGAGAGCCGCGTCATACGCGGCTCAACGGGCGGCCCCATGCCGGAGAAGGGTCTGTATGGCAATGCAGAGTTCCATCTATAGTCCTCCTCGCGATATGGTTGTGCGGAGACTAGCATCGACGATGACGGAGAGTCAAGTGCCCGCGCAGAAAAAAAACGGCTTCCCTTTCAGAGAAGCCGTTACGTAAGCCCTGCTTAAGGCGCTTCAGTCGTCGAAGAAGCTATCATCGGCCTCATCACCGAAGAAATCACCATCATCCCCGGTGGTGCTGGGGCGCCCGGTGGAGCCGGAGGGATTGCGCTTGGCGTGCAGAAGTTCCGCGTAGCGGCAGAGGGCCATGCGCCGCGCCAGGCTGTCACGCTCGGCGTCGAAAACCTTGTAGAAGGCCTGTACCGTCACGGGGTTGCCCTTGGAATCCTTGCCCAGCTCGGCATTCCAATGCTGGGTATCCTTGACGATATCCTTGAGCTCCTCGAGCCTGTAGTAGTAGCGCTCGAACATGACTAGGTCTTTGCGGATGGCCAGGATGGGTCCGTCCATCTCTTTGAGGTCGCGCAAGGTTTGAGCCGCCTTTGGATCAGGCTTGAAGCCGGGAGTGGCATCCTCCTCCATCCATCGCTTCAGAACTAAGCTCTTCTCCAGCAGGGAGGAGGAGGAGATGAAATCCGCCTTCTTGCGCTGGTAGAATTCCGAGAATTGCCTGATAGCCTTGACCGGATTGGCCCTCAGAGCCTGGATCTGGTCGGCATACCACTTCTCGCGGAATTCCTCCAGGCTTGAGACAGCGACGGGCATCTCCTGGAAGCGCTGGCCCAGCTTGCGCTGAAGGGCCTTGCCTGGTCCGGCCTCGGCCTCATCCCCGTCCACTCCCAGGAGACCTACCAGGCCCTCGTCGCATGTGACCAAAACGTCGCCCGAGGGCGCCGAGGTCACGGCGAATTCCGTGCCGCGCACGCCGCATACGGCGCTGTCGGTCCTGACCTGAGCGCTGGGCGCGCCGGCCAGCTTGGACACCTTCATGCCAATCTGCCCGCTCATCAGATCCAGGGTCGTGTTGGCCTGTCCCTTCACCTCGCTGGTCTTGAAGTAAAAGACGGTCTTGGCGGCCACCGTGACCTTGCCCGAGAAGCCGGTGGACTTGTCGACCTCTATCTCGACCTTGGACTTGTCCTGGGTCTTGATCATGTCGTTATTGTAGATAGGCGAATCGATATCCAGCTCCGTGACCTTGCCTTTGTGGGTGACGGTGGCCTTGCCGGTGATGAAGCTGACTGCTCCGCAGGGGGTCTCGGACGAAGCGCCGCCAGAGGCGGCCAGGGTCAGGGCGGCTGCCAAAACGGCCAAGCACGCCAGAATGATAAAGGGTTTCTTCATGGAGTAACCTCCGGATGCTCATAGTATAGCACCTGGAGTGGGCAGTTTCGAGGGATCAGGCTAAATGCTTGCGTGAAACGGACCGATGAAGTGCCGCATCCCCCCGCAGGAGGGGATGCGGCTTGGGAAAGAAGGGGGTGTCCGCCAAGCGCCGGCAGGACACCCCCGCAGCGAATCCTCGGGTTACTTGATCTCCTCGATCGCGATATTGTCTATCACCACATCGGCGCCGAAATGGCCCCCGAACTTGAGACCCCAGCGGCCGTTTTTGAAGATATCCCGGAATTCGCCCATAGCCGTGAGCACGCCGTCGGGCTCCTTCCACTTGTAGGTGATGTTGCCGTAGGTGCCCTTCTGGCTGTAGGCCTGGAAATAGAAATAGGAGTCGGCGTTGGGCGGGGGCGCAAGGGGCTTGAGGTCGAAGCTGACCCGGTAGTCGCGCCAGCCCACGATGCCCAGTTTCTCGGCATCGGTGAGGAAGGCGTCTATCCACTCCCCATCGGCGGCCTGGTCCATGGTCACCAGGAGCGACTTGCCCTTGATGGCCTTGTCGCCTTCCACGATCGAGAGGCTGACGCTCTTCTTGGAGGGATCCATGGGCTTGAAGGCGCTGATGTCGCCGTTCTCGAATGTGACGTTGATAGCCTTGAAGGGCAGGCGCTCTATCTTCTCGGGCGGAGTGTTCGCCTCGTCTATCAGGGCCTGGGCGCGTGGCTTATAGGAGGCGATGGCGCTGGCTGGCTGGATGCCGCCCCAGACGATCTCGCCTATGAAATCGTTCTTGATGGTCTCGAGCAGGGACTCGCTGCCCTCGGGATAGGTGGGCTTTTTGCGCATTTCGGCAAGCATCTCGCGGACCTGCTTGGAGTATTTCTCCTCCTTGGCTAGATCGTATTCGTACCAGGCCTTGAGGCACAGATCGATGAATTGCCCGGCCTGCTTCTGCTTCTTGGAGCCGGCTCCGATGCCATATCCGTCGAACATGAAGAAATTGCGCTTGTCCTTGTTGCCCGGACCGTAGGGCAGGGGCACGGCCACGATCTCGTCCTTGGTATTGCGCTGGGCCTGCTCGGGAATCCATGAGCGCTCCAGGTACATGGCGGCGGTTCGGCGCTCCAAGCCGGTTGAGTCGTTATTGGGATTGTACCAGCCCTCGTCGACTGCCTCCTTGAGCTTGCTGAGAGCCTCCAGAAGGCGGGGATCATCGAAATTGAGCTTGGCCTGGCCCTTAGCGTCGATGGTAGTCAAGCTGCTGCCGTTCATGTAAATCCAGGTGAAGTGGTTCCAGGTGGTCACGCCGTAGACATCGGTTTTACCGTCTTTGTCGGCGTCCAAGGTCAGTTTCTTGGCCAGGGCGCGGAAACTGTCCAGGTTCCATTTGCCGGCCTTATACAGAGCCAGGGGCTGGTCCTTGACGGCGATGCCGTTCTCGTCCATGAGGGTCTTGTTGTAGATCGTCATCCAAGGCTGGGCCGATGTATAGTTGCCGGCTAGGTAATACTTGCCGTCGAACTTCATGTTTTCGTCCATGGCCGCTTTCCCGATGCTCTTGGCCTTCAGGTCCACATAGCCGTCCACCGGCTGGGCGTAGCCCTTGGTGTAGAACTGCGGAAAATTCTGGGCCCCGGCGAATATGACGTCTATGGGGTCGCCGGCCGCAAGGCGGGTGATGATCTTGGCCGGCCAATTGTTCCAGTCCGACCTGACCAGGGTCACCTTGCCCTTAGTGGCCTTCTTATATGCCTCTATGGCCTGCACGAAGGGATCGGTCATATCCTTGGGATTGACCGCCGGCCTGAACACCGTGATGTCCATGTCCCCGGCGAAGGCCGCCGGCCCCAGGGCCAGAATGAAAGTCAGGCCCGCCATCAGGAAAAGAACGCATTTCCTCGACATAATGAAGAACCTCCTTGCTCGAATCGGGCCGCAGCCCGGGTATATCCAAGCGCCGCAACCACCGGCGCCGACATGATCCTGAGGGTCGCCTCCCCTAGCCCACAAGCCCCGAACGCGAGATGCTCTCGGTGAAAAAGCGCTGGAAGAACAGGTAGAGGAGCAGCAGCGGGCCGATCACCAGGAGACAGCCGGCCTCCAGCACCGAGGAGCGCATCAAGGCCACGTCCTCCGCCCGCATCGCCGATGAAGCTACGGTGAGGCGCTCCTGCAACTCGGTCAGGCTCACCGGCAGGGGATAGGCGTCCTGGTAGAACATCACCGAGAGGAAGAAGTCGTTCCAATACCAGACAAGCGAGAACAGCGTGAGCACGATGAGGAGGGATCCCGCATTGGGCAGCATGATGGAGAAGTAAGTGCGCGCCGGCCCGCATCCGTCCACGGTGGCGGCCTCCTCCAGCTCCACCGGAATGCCCCGGAAGAACTGCCGGGCGATGAAGATGTAGAGCCCTGAGCGGATGCCGGTGCCGAAGAAGGCCTGAAGATAGAAAGGAAAGTCCGTGTTGAGGATATTGACACGGCCCCAGTCGGGTCTGATCATGCCCAGCAGCCGCCCTAGTCCGAAGAAATCGAAATAGCGGAAGTTCACGTACAGCGGCACGATGATGGTGGAGACCGGCACGATGATAGTGAAGACCAGGAGGCCGAACAGGAATTCCCTCTCCCTGAAGCGGAAGCGCGCAAAGCCGTAGCCCACCAGCATGCAGGAAAAGACTTGCAGGATGACCGAGGGCAGAGCCATGCGCGCGCTGCGCAGCAGGGATCCGGCGAAATCCAAGTGCTCATTAGCCACTCCGAAGTTGCCCAGGGTCAGGTGCTTGGGTATCCAGATCACAGTTGGATCCAGGATGTCGCGGGGATCGCGGAAGGCGTTGGTAACCAGGAACAGAACCGGGTACAGGAGGATGTAGGACATTCCCAGGAAGAAGACCAGGCGGAAGGCCGAGCCCCCCATCCGCGCGATCACCGAGGCGGCCTTCCCTAAAAGGCGCCCGCGCCATTCCCTGTCCCGGACCGCACCGCGGACCGCCCCTAAGAACTTCATCATCCCGGCTACCTCACTCGTTCATGTAGAACACGCGCTTGGCGAGGAACGCGTTCACCAGGGCTATCAACGCCATCACCAGGAGGAAATACGCTATGCCGATGGTGGTGCTGTACTCGAACCGGCCCTGGCGTGTGTATTGCACGATCATACGCATGACCTGGTTCCCGTAGTCCGTGAAATAATCGATGATCGAGTAGATCACCGCCAACAGGGTGGTCGGGGAGATGAGGGGGAATGTGATCTTCCAGAATTTCTCCCAGCCCGTGGCGCCCTCTATATCAGCGGCCTCGTACATGGACGAGGGGATGCCGTGCAGGGCGGACAGGATCATCAGGGTCTGAACCCCGGATTTCCAGGTCAGGTCGAAGATCTGGCTGATGACCGCCACCAAGCGATCCACCATGCCCACGTACAGCCCAGAATTCACCAATAAGGCGCGGATGTTGCCGGCCTGGAAGAGGCTGATCTCCCCGCCGTCGGCGTTGACGGCGGCCGGATCCATCAGTACGTTCTCCCTGAGGATGGTTATGACCACCCCCGATGAGATGATGACCGGGAAGAAGAAGATGGCCCGCATCAGGGAACGCCCGCGGAAGTCGCGCTTGAGCAACATGGCCACGAAGAGCGAGAAGAAGAAAATGATGGGAACCTGGTAAACGATATTGCCCACGCTGGAGACTACCGTACGCACGAAGGCCGGGTCCTTGGTCAGGGCGTAGACGTAGTTGTCCAGGCCGACAAAATCCATGGACAGGCCCTCGCCGGAGATGGTGAATTTGGTGAAGGTGTAGTAGAAGGATTGGGCGAATGGCACGGCGAAGAAGAAGGCGAAGCCGATCAACCACGGCAAAATGAAGAGCCGTCCGTACCAAGCCCGGCGCTGCTGCAGCCTCAAGCCTCCCCGAGCCGCCCTGGAAGCGCCGCTCATAAGCCGCCTCCCCAGACGATGTAACCGCCCGCCGGCACGAGGCGACCGCCCTCCAGCCGGCCTTCCTTCCGGCCGTAGTTGACCGCAATGCTGACGCCGTTCGCGTAGGTGGAGACGCGCAGGTCGGGCGTGATCAGGCGGTGGTCCGTCAGGGCCTGCCCGCGCAGACGCTCCAGGATGGGACCCAGTTCACGCCAGGTCGCCAGGATATCGTCCCTCCAAAGTCGATAGTCCACGCTGTACAGGTAGTCGAAGTCGGTACCCACGAGCTCGTCTGCGTTGCGGTAGACCAGGAGCCAGGCGGGCTGTGAACCTGTCTCAAGGAGCTTGAGCTTCCATTCCGAAGCGTCCGGGTGAACATTGCCTGGGGACATGGCATAGGGGAGACTGCCGCGGATGACCATCTGGTAGAAGGGCACGGCAGCGTCCTCAATGTCGTATCGGCTGGAATAGGCCGGTAGTTCCATCACCTGCTCGGCGACGCCGAGGGCGTAGGCCAGGGGGGCCGCGAAGAGGAGGCCGCGCCCGGAGGCGGCCTGTCCCAGGAGATCCACTCGCCCGGACTGGGCCCCGGCCCTATCGATGCTGCCGAAGTCCGAGTAGATAAGGTTACCCAGGCTGGACAGGGCCGCCCCCGCCGTCTCCCAGCGCCCGAGGCTATCGAGGTACCCCCTGAGGACTCCCGGGAGGAGAGCCGGCCTGAGGAGCATCCACGAGGGGCGCTCATCGTCCTTTGTGAATGTGCTCATGCGGTACTCGCGCAGGGTCAGGGGCGCCTTGAGCACGGTGCGGCTGGCCATGAGAAGGCGGATCTGCCCCGGATTGGCCCGGTACATGCTGAGGAGGTCAGCCTCGGGATAGACCTTGGCACCCATGCCTGCGGCCCCCTTCAGGAGGTTCCGCCAACCCCCTTCTCCGCCCAGGACGCGCTCGGGCCTGGCCTTGAGCGGCAGGGCTGATTTTGCCCCACCGCGCATCCAGCCCTGATAGCGGACCACCATATCGTCGACCCCGGCGGCCGAGAGCTCCGTCAGAATACCCAGGGCGTCCGAGTAGCGGGTGTAGTCTTGGATGACCGGCATGGGGATGCCGATGACGGGCTTGATCTTTCGGGCGCAGCCGAAGAGATCAAGATACAGTGCGTTGCGGTCGGCCGAAGGGCTTTGCTGAAGGAGACCCTTCTCCGTCAGGTAGCGTCGGTATCGCTCGGCCATCTGAGGATACCCGGAGGCCCCGCGCGGAAGGATGAAGTAGGTGACCGCGAAGCGCCCGGCCGCGCTGGGGTCGTCCTCCAGCACGCGGATGTCACGGCGCTGGTTGAAGCGGTCGTTGATCCCCACCGAGTCGGAATCCTTATAGATGAATGTGGCCGAGCAGGCGTTGAAGGAAGACTTCTGACCGCCCGTCTCGGCGTTCACGTAGGCCCGCGACTCGCCCGGGCCTATCACCGCCAGGAAGCCGCCCTGGGCTCCACGGTCCATGCCGAAAACGGGCAGGGCCAGGGTCTCCGTCACCTGCTTGCGGAAGGCCGCGTACACCGAGGGATCGCGGCCGTAGACCGGCTCTGAGAATGAGGCCTGGCTGCGGCCGTTGGAGAAGCGGATGATTGCGCCGGAGCCGTCCGGAACCAGCATCAGCCCTTGAGAAGAGGATGTGGCGCCGAAATAGGGCAGGATGGTGAGGGTGTTGAGGTCGAAGCTCTGGATGGAGCTCCCGGGAGGAATCTTGTCCTTGCGCACCTCGGCTATTGGCACACTGGCCTCCAGCCAGTCCGGCCCCAGCCTCAGGTCGAGGGGAATGCTGAGGCCCTCGCGGTAGAAGTAATGGTTGAGGCGCACCCCGCCTTCGATATCCTCCACGGTCAAGCGCTCGTTCATGACCACGCTGGGATAGGAGTTGGAGACCTGCATCTTGCCCAGGTCGTCGGCGTAGCGGATGGACAAGGTGGAGCCGAGGGCCATCCTGACCGCCCCGGCCGCGCTCTCGTCGCGGTCCCATCCGGCCGGCGAGCTTGTCCACAGGATTCCGTCCCGGAGCGATCGCAGGGCGATGCATCCGTTCGCTTCATCAACCCAGAGCTCCAGGACGGGATTGGCGGCTGCCTTGCGGTAGCCCGCCAGTGACTGTCCGACGGCCGGGCCGAATAGGAGGATGAAAATGGCAGTGGCGAGGAGCCCAGTACAACGGCGTGCGATTTCGCGCAAGGGGGTGATTGCCGTATGGCCGGTGATCGGCGGGTGCATACTTCCAGCCATCTCAGGTCCTCAGCAGGATTTCGCGGTAGACGGTCACCCCGAAGGCCGCGAACTGGGCTATCAGGGTGTAGAGGAGGAGGAAGACGGCCACGATCAGGAGGATGCCGAGGACGGTCAAACCCATAGACAACAGGGTTCCCTTGAGGCTGAACTGGTGTACGGCCTTCATGGCGCAGACAAGCTGAAGAACACCCCAACCACGTATGAGATAGTCCAAGATCGTCAGGAATACGCCCTCCTCCCGCACGAGCACGCGGCTGAGGATTATCATGGGAATCGCCATCACGACGTGGACCAGCTGGGCGTAGCAGGAATAGATCCATATTTCCTTGAAGGAGCCCTTTCCCTCCACCAGGGTGCAGATGCCCCAATTGGCCAGGGTCCATAGGAAGTAGAATCCGGCGGTGTTGGCTATGGTGATGAGGATGTTGAACTCGTCCAGCTTGGCCCCATTGAAGATGAAGCCGGTAAGGAGGTAGCGGGCCGCCCCCGCCAGGACGCTGCCCAGCATGATCAGGTTGGCCGCCATGAGAGAGCCCTTGCCCTCGAACTTGAGGTCGTCCCAGCCCGTGAAGGGGTGGAAGAGCAGGTGCAGGGGATAGGCGGCCGGGCTGCGATCCTTAAGCCGGCGCGCACGCTCCTCGGCCGCACCGGCGAGAGCCAAGCGCCTGCGCCTCCAGCGCCCCAGGAAGAGCGGGACTCCGGCCGCAAGGAGGACAGCCCCGGCGAAGAGCCCGAAGTTTTCACGCAGTACCTGGTTGCGGTAGTCCTTGAAAGCCTCCGAGTAGAAACGCTGGTACCTGGCTAGCTTGAAGTCGCGCATGGCTTCGCGGTAGCGCCCCAGCTGGCGCAGGGCCTTGCCGCGCCCCCGGTAGGCCAGGTCGTAGTTGGCGCAGAGCTTAATCACCTCATTCCAGGGCTCCAGGGCGGCCTGATAATCCCCCTGGCGGTAAAGCGCAGTGGCCCGCCGCACAAGATTGCCGAAACGCGTGGGCCGGAAGACAGTCAGGGAGTCCTTCTCCTCATCCAGGACCAGGACGCGCTCGCCCGCGGCCACAATGGCGGAGGGCGAGCGGAAACAGCCGGCCTGGTCGCCCGGGCCGCCGAAGATGGCCAGGAGATTGGAATCCTGGTCGTACATGAAAACCCTTCCGCGTTCCTTGTCCAGGACGCTGATGAAGCCCTCGGAGTCTACGTCCAGATCGACGAAGGACGACTTCTCCAGGCGCGAGGTTCCGGAGTTGTAATAGCTCTCCCAGTCCCCGAAGTATTGGAGATCGGGCTTGCGGTTATAGAAGAGGATGTTGTTGCTGAGGGGGTTGAGCTTCTTCACCTGGCCGTCCTGGCTGTCGTCCCCGAAGTCCGAGACGGTGTAGACGAAGTCATCGGAATCAATGGCGAAGTTGACGTATTGGGCCGGGACATAACGGGCCATCTTGGACTTCTGCTCCTTGGTGAGGAAAAGTCGCCAAAAGCGGTCAGACAGGAGCTTGCCGGTTATGGTCACCTTGTTCGCCCCGAAGAAGCCCAGGAAGCGCCCGTCCTGGGCGTAGCATAGGGCGCCCTGGTAGAAGCCAAAGCTGAGCACGTAGACCACCCCCGTTGAGTCCACCAGGACCTTCTCCGGGTAGTACTCTTGGTTGGCCGGGACCAGGTCCGATACGGGCTTACCCAGGCTGCGGCGCACCCGGCCACGCGAGTCCATCAGGTGGACAAGCTGGGCTCCGCGGTCGGCCAGGTAGATGCCCCCGGCCGCGTCCACATAGATTCCGCGCGGGTCCACCAGGTCCAGGCGCGAGCCGTCGGCGGCCCGGAAATCCGTGATAATCCGCGCCAGGGCCAGCTCCCCGTCCAGGACCAGCACGCGCTTTTTGCCTGAGTCCAAGACATAGAGCTCGCCGGACGGCGCAAGGCACATGTCGCGGGGCGATTCCATGGGGCCGCAGCCGAGATCCCGACCGTTCAGGACGGTCTCAGGCAGGTAAGCCGCCGTGGAGGGGACCGAGTAGCCCCATATACCGTATATATAGGAGTAATAGGGCGCCTGGGCGGATGCCGCCGTCGAGAGCGCCAGGCAGGCGGCCATGGCCATGAAGACGCGCGGCCTCATTCCTTGATCCCCGAGGTGGTCATGGTCTCTATCACTTGGCGCTGCGAGAACACGAACAGCAGCACCGGCGGCACCATCAGGATCAGTGACACCGCCGAGGTGACGCCCGCCCGCACCAGACCTCCGGCGGCTATCTGGTTCATGATAGTGGGCAGGACCTTCATGCTCTCCTCGTAGATGAAGGCCCCACCGTTGGAGTTCCAGATGCCCTGAAAGGCGAAAATGCCTATCGTCAGCCAAGCCGGGCGTACGGCCGGCATGACCACCAGGAACCAGGTGCGCAGCTCGGAGGCCCCGTCGATGCGCGCGGCCTCCAGCATGGAATCCGGGATCTGGCCCATGAACTGCTTCATCAAGTAGATGCCCAGGCTGGACTGGATGACCGGCAGCACCAGGGCCCCGTAGGTGTTGATGAGCCCCAGACGGGCCACCACGATGTACTGGGGGATATAGGTGACGGCCGGGGTGAAGAGCAGGGCCAGCACGATGGCCGCGTTGATCAGGCGCTTGCCGGGGAAGCGATGCTTTGCCAGGGGATAGGCAGCCATGCTGGCTATCAGGACATGCCCGACCGTGGCTAGGAAGGTCACCAGGACGGAGTTGAACAGGTAGCGCGAGAAGGGCACGCGCATGTTGCTGGTAAGCTGGATGAGCATAGTGAAGTTGTTCAGGGTGGGGTTGCGCACGAAGAAGCGAGGAGGGAACATGAAAAGCTCGTTGACCGGCTTGAAGGCCGTCATCAGGGCGTAGACCACCGGCAGGGCCATGAAGGCCCCCAGGACGCACAGGAGAAAGAGGGACAGCCCGTTCCCGAAGGCGGATCGGTTGATCTTCTTGCGTCGCGATGCGCCCGCCATCTCCCCTCCCCCCTAGTCCAGGAAGCGCTTGAGCGCCCTGGAGATCAGCCGATTGGTCGCCAGCATGGCGATGAAGAGCACCACCGCGATGGCCGAGGCGTATCCCAGCTCGAAGCGCACCGTGCCGTAATCGATAATGTAGGTGGTCACCGTGTCAGCGGCGTAGCCGCGGGTTGGAAAGCCGCCTATGGCCATGATCACCTGGCTGACCCCGAAGCTGGCGCCTATCTGCATGACCGCGCCGAAGAGAAGCTGGGGCGCCATGCAGGGAATGGTGATGTACCAGAGCTCCTGCCAGCGGTTGCGTATTCCGTCTATAGCCCCGGCCTCAAAGAGGCTGCGATCGATGGTCTGGAAGCCGGCTATGAAGGCCAGGAAGCTGGCGCCCAGGCTGAGCCAGAGCTGCACGGCGATAACCACGCCCAGTATGTAGCGGGAGTCCTGGAGCCAATCGATGGGATCCTTGAGGATGCCCAGGTTGATGAGGATGCCGTTAAGGATGCCGTAGTAATCGCCGTTGAAGATGGCGATCCAGATGAAGAAGATGTTTCCGGCCAGGGATGGCAGATAGAAAACCAGGGTCAGGACGGCCCGGACCCAGGGCCGGAAGTCGTTGATGAACCAGGCCAGGAAAAAGGAGATTAGGTAGGATAGGGGCCCGGTGATGAAGGCGAAAACCAGGGTGTTCTTGAGGACGATCAGGAAGATTTGGTCGTCCAGGGCCAGGCGGGCGTAATTGGCCCATCCGACCCAGACCGGCGGTTCCAGCATGTTGAAGGAAGTGAAGGAGAGGAAAATGGCCGCCCCCACCGGGATGAGGGTGAAAAGGACGAAGAGAACTAGGTAAGGTGCCATCAAGGCATAGCTGGGCGCGGCCCGCCTCAAGTCCGAGAGGAGGGCGGCCGCGCGGGCGCGGATCTTCGGGTCAGGGCGCATCGATCCCCAACTCCTTCCGCTTCCGGCGTATCTCCTCGTTCACCATCACGTTGTAGTAGGCCAGAATCTCGCGGGGATTGTAGTTGTCGTAGTAGACCTTGTTGAAAGCCATGTCCACGGCACGCACCAAGAGATAGCCCCCGGGCACTTCGGGGATTTCCTTGACATGGCGCCACTGCTCTTTGATATTGGCCGCCTCGCGCCTGGACCAGGGCAGCATGTCGAAGGTCTCCAGGTTGGCCGTATCCAGGCGGGCCGCCGGGCCCATCAGGATTTCCAGCTGGCGGGCGTAGCGGTATTGCACCTCGGGGCGGGTCCACCACTCCATGAATTTCCAGCAGGCATCCTTATCCTTCGCCTTGCTGAACATCACGCAGGCCGAGCCGGAGGCGGTCTCGGAACGATCCAAGCTCCCGTCCGCCCGGAGCATGCCGGGGATGGGCAGCATGGCCCATTCATTGCGTATCTCCGGGGCCGAGACGGACAGGAGGTTGTACAGGGTATAGGGCGCTATGCCGATGGGCATCTGCCCGGTGCGGAAGCGTTCGGAGAAGGTGTACTTGAGAATGAAGCCGTAGCGGGTGTAGAAGTCCGTCCACATGCTGAAAGCCTTGACCGCCTCGGCGCTGTCCAGGCCGCTTTTGGAAAAGTCCTCGGAGTAGAAGGAGCCCTGGTTCTGCACCAGGAGGGTGGGAAAGAGGTTCCGCGCGCCCATGCCCGCATCTATGAGCTCTTGCGCGTCTATGGTTTGGATGGGCAGGCCCACTTCCATGTTATTGCGCTGCAGCTCTGGTATGAGACGATACACATCCTCCCAGGTCCGCGGCGGCTCAAGGCCCAGCTCGCGGAAGACGTCCTTGCGGTAGAACATCATGTAGAAGCTCTGGGTGATGGGCAGGCCGTACACCCCTCCCCGGTAGGAGTAGGGCAGCATGGCCCCCTCGGCGAACCGATCTTCCACCTCGGTGTAGCCCGGGAAGCCGCTCAGCTCGGCCAGGGCGCCGCGGGCGGCCAGGTTGACCGGCTGACCGCGGGCGACCTGGAGACAGATATCGGGCCCGCGCCCGGCCAGGGTGGCTTCCACGAGGCCGCCTTGAACCAGGCTCAGGTTGACCCTCACTCCCGTCTCGGGGGTGAAGTAGTCGTTGATCATGTCCATGATCACCTGGGCCTGGTCCCGTCCCGTGCCGGCCCAGACGCTGATGGCCCCCCGGCCTCCGGCCTTGGCGCTGATGCTGGTGTAGTCCTCGGTGAAGGAGGCTAGGAAGGCCTTGATCCCGCTGACCAGACGCGTCAAGGCGCCGGCCCGCGGCTTGGGCAGACGCGTCCCGGGGCCTGACAGGAGAAGGTAATCCATCTCCAAGGGTTGTTCGCGGCGATAGATGATCCAGGCGGCCAGGCCGTTGATGTTGTCGCTGAATGACTTCATGCGCCGGGGAATGGTCTCTGGGCGCTTGGCGAAATCGCGCAGCTTGATGGCGGTGGTGCGGAGAGTGGCCGCCTCCGTGCCGCGCTGGCCGCTCACAGCTTCGAACTGGTCGGCGCTCTGGTTGAGCTTGACGCTCATGTTGACCAGGAAGTCCTTGAGTCCGGGTATCTCCTTCTCCAGGTCATAGTCGCGGTAGATATCCGGCTCGGCCCCCATGATCATGACGAACTTTCGGTAGAGCCCGTTGATCTGGTAGGCGTATTCGTCCACGTCCGAGAGTATCGAAGCCAGCCGGCCCAAGCTTGCTTCCAGGCGTATCTCGTGGCTGCCCTTCTCGAGGTAGACCAGGGCCGGCTCCCCTCGGCCGCCCTCCCCCCCGGCCATGACCGTACGCAGGCTCCAGTCCAGCGAATAGGGGAATTCGATGTCGCGGGCCTCGGCGTAGGGCGGCTTCCCGTCCACCAGGAGGTGACGGCTTACGGTCATCCCGCGCTGGAAATTCTGGCGGGCCTTGAAATGCAGCTGGTACAGGCCGTCCGCCGGGACATCGACCTTCCAGGATATCCAGGAGCCCGGCGTCTTCCAGTTCCACTGCCCGATGGTATTGAGCCAGACCTTTGCAGGACTGAAAGGCTCGCTGGCCGGCTCGCTGCGGTCGTAGGTGGGCACAAGGGAGGAGTCCGACTTGAGGAAGCTCCTCTCGGCCTGGACCTTGACCAATGTACCAGCCGGGGCGGCCTCGGCACCGGCGGACTTCCAGGCCTTCAGGACATCGCGGTAGGCGGGCGGGCGGGAACGCGGATGGATGAGAAGCTCCTTGATGGCTAGGGCCTCTCGGTTGAGGTGGAGGCGCAGGACGTGCTCGCCCTCGGAGAGGTAGAAGGGATAGACCTGGTTATAGAAACCCTGGGTGTCCATGAAGTCGGCGGTCTGCCAGGCCGGGGCCTCTTCCTGGGCCGGAAGAATGTCGTTGCCATAGGGATCGCGGCGAGGAGCCTCGGCATCCCGCCAGATCCGGTTGAGGACGATTGCCTCGGCGTCGGTGAAGGGGAAGGCCCCGTCTATTTCCAGGCCCATTTCAATCGACATGCCCTTGGCGGGTAGCTGATAGTAGCGCAGGCCTATGGCGTAGGATCCGGCCTGGTGGATGCGGACCCGGTATTCCACCCAGCCGTCGCCGTTGGTCCAGGCCAGGACATCCTCCTCCCCATCGAGTTCCTTGAGGGCCTCCAGTTGGGCGCCTTGGCTACTGTGGTAGGAAAGTGCGGGGATACGCAGGGATTCGCTGGGCTCCGGCCTTCCTGCCGTCTCACGAAGGTAGGTCTGGAGGGAGTTCGCGCGGTTCCAGGTTAGGACGTCAAGACTCAGCGTCCTTTCCGCCGCCTGGGAGGGCAGGAGGGCTATCGAGAGGAAGAGAGGGGCCAGGCGAATGCCTATTATATAGAAGGAAACCCGCGATTCGGCCCCAGTTCTCATGCAACCCGACCCCTTGCCCCAAAATTCGAACACCTGGATGTGTTCATCGCCCTCACCAATTATAGATTGATGATGGATTTTATGTAAAGGATTTTTCTATTCAAATTCACTTTATATCAAGTTAATATTTTAAATCTATATGATGAAAAGACAAAGATCCAATTCGATGAAAATAAGGCGATGACTCCCCCCAGGAGACGAGGAGCCATCGCCGGAGGATAGCCTGGCCAAATCACGGGCAGGGAAGCCGAGCCCGTAGGGTGACCGAAGGCCTACTTCACTAAACGGATATTGTCGGCGTACACCTTGCCGCTGACATCGATCCCCATAATGTTGACACTGAGGGCGACCCGCATGACCTTATTGAGCTCGGTCATCCCGGGATCGGCATAGGCCCAATTGGAGGCGGCGCTCTTGATGTTCTTATTGATGGGGAAGACTAGGCCGTTATTGGCCCCGGGAGCTAGATCAACGCCGGCCGTCTCCTGCCAGACCCAGGCGTCTCCGGTGCAGATGCAGATATTGAAGGGCAGGGTTTGGTCTGTGGCGTTGAAGATATCCAGGGTGATGGCGGCGTAGGGGGAGAAGTCCATCAGGTCGGGCTTGTCGATGATGAAGCGAGCCTGATTCTTGCCGGTGTACTTGAATACGCACTCGAGGCTGTAGTCTCCATCAGTGGCATGTTCTTCGGACTTATAGGCGCCGATGGAAGCATCGCCGTCGTTCCAGGATGTGCCGACAGCGCTCCAGAGCAGATCCTCCTCGAAGGATTCGAAGAGAAGCTCGTTCTCAGCTGCGGCCGGCTCGGCCTTGGCCGGTTCGACCTTGGCGGGCTCAGCGGCGGGCTCACTCGCCTTGGGGGTAGAGGTGCAAGCGACGATGGCGAGGCAGGTCAGGAGAGCCAACAGGGCTGCCATGATCTTCTTCATGGAAATCCTCCATTCTGAATGCGGTGATAGACCGAACTTCTACAAGTCGGCGTGTATTGGAAAGTGAGTATACCATGGATTTCAATTTTTGGATAACTTTTCTTCAAGTTGTATTGTATATTTTGTAAAGTACGACTCTATATAGAAAAAGCCTAGCGCGAGAGCCTCATAAAGGGGCTTTCTTTGAAAACCGATGTCATTTTTCCTCGCAGACTCCGATTGAATGCCTGCACGATTTCGGGAATCTCACCGGAGCCCGGATCATCGTCAGAAGCCCCTACAAGGGAATCCAGGATGTCCGCCCCGCCCCCCGAATCGGTGAGGAGGTAGAGGAGGATGCTCCCGTCCCCGTCCACGCGTATTCGGCAGCGCACAGCCTCGAATCCCGCGAGCTGAGAGAACGTAATAATATTTCTCTGTATTGAAAAGGAATATTGGCCATCATCGGGGCCGCCGCCCAGCTGCCAGACCCTTGAACCTTCGAATTCCATCCATTGTTTATGGGTGCTGAATGCGTTTTCAACCTGATAACGCCCGCTGAGGACAAGGGGACTCCGAGCACAAGAGGAGAGCATCGAGAGGACGATAAGAAGACCGACTGTTGTCATCGGGCGTTTTCCCATACAGGGCGAAGCGTGTATCGGTCCTTACGGAATTGTCAATCCGTATCTGCTAATATTGAAGGAAAGAGGATCAATAGAACTTTACATAAAGTTACTATACAAAATAGGAAAAGCATACTACACTCATCCCATCAACCGACCCCAGCGGGTCTATGGACGAGGGAGCCTATGCCTATCACCATCATTTCTGAGCCTCTGCCTAACATGCCTTGGCAGGAAAAACCCCAGGGTCATCGCGGTCCCATCTGGCGCCATAAGGGGAATCCCATCCTGGGGCGGAACGCGACATCCCGCATCGGCAGAGTCTTCAACAGCGCCGTAGTCCCCTGGAAGGGCGGCTTCGCGGGTGTTTTCCGCGCCGACCACAAGGACGGCAAAGCCATGATCCACGCGGGCTTCAGCCCTGACGGCCTGACCTGGGAAATTCAGGACGAGGAGATCCGCTGGAAAGACGAGACCGGCCGGGACTACCAACCCAATTACGCCTACGACCCGCGCGTCATCCCCATCGAGGGCAGCTACTACGTGGTGTGGTGCGGGGACTTCTCGGGGGCCTCCCTCCACCTGGGCCGGACCCAGGACTTCACGACCTTCACGCGCATGGAGAATCCCACCATACCCTTCAACCGCAATGGGGTCCTCTTTCCGCGCAGGGTGGGCGGGAAGTACCTCCTCCTATCCCGCCCGAGCGACTCGGGTCACACCCCCTTCGGGGACGTCTTCCTGAGCGAGAGCCCGGACCTGGTCTACTGGGGCCGCCACCGCAAGGTGATGAGCCGGGGCGGCTCCGGCTGGTGGCAGGGTGTCAAGATAGGCGCCGGGGCTGTCCCCATAGAGACGAACGAGGGTTGGCTCCTCTTCTACCACGGGGTCACCGGCACCTGCAACGGCTTCGTCTATTCCTTCAGCGCGGCCATCCTGGACCTGGAGCAGCCCTCTAGGGTCCTCTACCGCTGCCGCGACTGGCTCCTGACCCCGGAGGAGCCCTACGAGACGACCGGCTTCGTGCCCAACGTCTGCTTCCCCTGCGCCACCCTCCACGATTCCGCCAGCGGCCGCATCGCCGTGTACTACGGGGCCGCGGACACCCACGTGGCCCTGGCTTATTGCCGCGTAGACGAGCTGGTGGCCTATATCAAGGCCAACTCGGAGCTGGTCCAGGGCGACGGGGACGAGGGGCGTTAGGCCGTGGCCGATCCTCTGCCCTTGAGTCAGGAGGGGCTCCGTCGCCTGAAGGCCCTAGCCGCCTCAATGGAGAGGGAGCTCCTCCAGGACATCCTTCCCTTCTGGCTGCCCTTCATCGACCAAGAGGGGGGCGGCTTCCAGGGTTGGATAGGCAGGGATCGCTCCATCCGGCCGGGAGCGCCCAAGGGCTTGGTGATGCACGCCCGCTTCCTGTGGGCCTATTCGGCGGCTTACGCCCGCTACCGTCGCCCCGAGTACCTGGAGGCCGCCCGGGCCTCCCGGGACTTCCTGTGCGGGCCCCTGGCCGATCCGCGAGGCGGCTTCCATTGGTCCGCCGGCGCCGACGGCGCGGCCGAAGCCGGGGAGAAGATCGTCTATGGCCAGGCCTTCGCCATCTACGCCCTGGCCCAGCACTACATGGCCACCGGGGACGAATCCTCGCTCGACCTGGCCCTGAGGACATTCAGCCTCCTGGAGGGCTCGGCCCGGGATCGCGCGGCGGGCGGCTACGCCGAGGCCACCGACCCCGAGATGAGGAAACCCGTGGTGAACGCCCTCAGCGACGCGGACATTCCCTGCGTGAAGAGCATGAACACCAACCTCCATGTTCTGGAGGCCCTGAGCGCCCTCCTGGCCGCCTCCGGCCAGGCCCTGGTGCAGGAGGCCCTGCGTTCACTGGCCCTTGTATTCGCGGAGAGGGTCTTCAGCTCCGACCAACACATGTCCATGTACTTCGACGCGGACTGGAAGCCCCTCACGGATCAGCATTCATTCGGCCACGATATAGAGGCGTCCTGGCTCCTGGCCGAGGCGGCCGAGGCGGCCTGGGGGGCGAAGTGGCCCGAGCCGATACGGCGCAGGGTCCTGGGCTCGGCCCAGGCCGCCCTGGAGGTCTTCCTGGCAGAGGGAGGGTCCATGCCCAACGAGGAGGGCGGCGCCGGCGAACGGATATGGTGGGTCCAGGCCGAGACCGTGGTGGGCTTCGTCAACGCCTACGAGCTGACCGGCCGCGAGGAATTCCTCGAGGCCGCCGAACGCGAGTGGGCCTTCATCGAAAGGCACGTGGTGGACCGCCGGGACGGGGAGTGGTTCTGGGCGGTGGACGCACAGGGCCGGCCCGACCTCGCGCGGGAGAAGGGAGGCCCGTGGAAGTCCTGCTACCACAACGGCCGTGCCTGCCTGGAAGTCCTGGCCAGGGCCGAGCGGGCCGGGAGGATGGGAGAATGAAGTCCGAATTCGATGCCCGCCGCGACGCCCTGGTCTCGGCCCAGGCCGAGCTCCTGGCCAGGCCCAACCGCCCAGTCCTTCCCGGTAATGGCATCTTCACCCGCTATGTCCATCCTGTCCTGACCGCCGACCACGCACCCCTGGAGTGGCGTTACGACTTCGACCCCGCCAGGAACCCCTTCTTCATGGAGCGCCAGGGCGTCAACGCGGTCTTCAACGCCGGGGCCATCAAGTATGGCGGGCGCTACTGGCTAGCGGCGCGGGTGGAGGGCTGGGACCGCAAGAGCTTCTTCGCCCTGGCTTCCAGCCCGAACGGCACTGAAGGCTTCCGTTTCGAACCCGAGCCCCTCCTCCTTGACGACGTCGACGACCCGGAAACCAATGTCTACGATATGCGCCTGACCGCCCACAAGGACGGCTGGATCTACGGCATCTTCTGCGCCGAGCGCAAGGACCCGGCCGCCCCGGCCGGGGACACTTCCTCGGCGAAGGCCTCGGCCGGCATTGTGCGCACCAGAGACCTACGGAGCTGGGAGCGCCTTCCGGACCTGCGCACGCCTAGCCCCCAGCAGCGCAACGTGGCCCTCCACCCGGAATTCGTGGGCGGGCGCTACCTTCTGTACACCAGGCCCCAGGACGGCTTCATCGAGACCGGAAGCGGCGGCGGCATCTGCGTGGGTTTCACAGACTCCATGGAGGGGGCCGAGCTGCGCGAGGAGAGGATCCTCGATCCCAAGGTCTACCATACAGTGAAGGAGACAAAGAACGGGGCCGGAGCCCCGCCCATCAGGACGCGCAAGGGCTGGCTCCACATCGCCCATGGGGTGCGCGCCACGGCGGCCGGCCTGCGCTACGTCATCTATGCATTCCTCTGCGACTTGGCCGATCCTGCCAGGGTGATAGCCCGGCCGGCCGGCTATCTCATAGCGCCCCGGGGCGGTGAGCGCGTGGGCGACGTCTCCAACGTGGTCTTCAGCAACGGAGCCGTCAAGGACGAGGACGGGCGAATCCTTATCTACTACGCCTCCAGCGACACCCGCCTCCATGTGGCCGAGACCAGCGAGGAGCGCATGCTGGACTATGTCCTGAACACGCCTCCCGACGGGCTCCGGTCGCGCGCCAGCGTGGAGGCCCGCCTGGAGCTCATCCGGCGCAATGCCACCTTCCTGGGAAAGGACTAAGCTCCATGCCGCGCTACGGCTTCAATTTCCAATGGATGTACTCCTTCGAGGCCCAGGCAGGTAAGCCGCGCGAGCCCGACTTGAAGGCCCTGGACTTCCTGGCCGCCGAGGGCTTCGACTTCGTCCGCATCCCCACGGACTACCGATTCTGGACCCGCGGCCAGGACTACCTCAGCATGGACGAGGGAATCCTGGCCTACCTGGACCGATACCTGGAAGCCTGCTCGGAGCGCGGCCTGCATATGTGCCTCAACGCCCATCGGGCCCCGGGCTATTGCATCAACCGCCCCGAGATAGAGCCGCATAATCTATGGACTGACAGCCCCGCCCAGGAGGGTTTCCTGGGGATATGGGCGGCCTTCGCCCGGCGTTGGAGGGGCGTGGCCCCGGAACGGCTCTCCTTCGATCTGCTGAACGAACCGCCCGCCCCGGGACAGCTGGGCATGAGCCGCCGGGGCCACGAGGAGTTGATGCGCGCGGCCATGGCCGCCATCCGCGCCCAGGATCCGGAGCGCCCCATCGTCATAGACGGCCTGGGGGGCGGGAACATGGCCATGCCCGAGCTGGCCGATTCGGGAGCCGTTCATTCCGGGCGCGGTTACCAGCCCATGGCGCTGACCCACTACCAGGCTTCCTGGTGCGCGGCTGTCCGGGGCCTGCCACGCCCCGTCTATCCCGGCACGGAGTGGGAAGGCAGAACCTGGGACCGACACGCCATCAAGGAATACTACGGCCCCTGGCGCGCGGTGGAGGCCATGGGGGTCGAGGTCCACATCGGCGAGTTCGGATGCTACCGCACCGTCAGCCAAGCCCCGGCCCTGCGCTGGCTCGAGGATCTCATGTCGATCTACGCGGAATTCGGCTGGGGATACAGCCTCTGGGAGTTCGAAGGCTCTTTCGGGATCATAGGCCACGGCAGACCGGGCGGGCGCTACGAGCTGTACCGGGGCTACATGGTGGACAGGCGCATGCTTGAGCTTTACGCCTCCGGCCGGGCGAAAAAAGCGCTTGACACTTGACATCCTGCAAGAGTCTAAGGTACATCGGGGGACATGGGCATGCGCAGACCGAAGATTTCGATGAAGGACATCGCCGCTGAGCTGGGCATTTCCAAGAACGCGGTCTCCTTAGCCCTGGGTAACAAACCCGGGGTCAGCCAAGAACTGCGCGAGCGAGTCTTCGAGGTGGCCGCCCGCTTAGGCTACCGCGGCCACCTGGACGGCAAGGCCTCGGACGCCCGCAAGCTCCTCATCCTGACCCCGGAGTTCAACGTCCAGGATCGCTATTTCTACGCCGACGTCTACATGGGCATCCAGAAGCAGGCCCAGGTCACGGGACACTTCACCATGCTGGCCGGCCTGACCGAGCAGATGATCGCCTCCCGGACCCTACCGGAAGCCCTGCGCGAATTCGACTTCAACGGCATCCTGACGGTGGGCGTCATCCCCCACGACTACCTCTCGGTCATCTTCGAGCGCCGCATACCGGTCATCGCCGTTGACAACTTCTACGACGACATCCCCGTCAACACCGTGGTCACGGCCAACGAGGAGGGGGCCTTCTCGGTCACCCGCCACCTCATAGACCTGGGCCACCGCCAGATAGGCTACATCGCGCCGATAGAGAAGTCGGCCTCCTTCTTCGAGCGCTACGAAGGCTTCATGAAGGCCATGATCTACGCCAAGCTGCCGACCGAGCGATCCCTGTCCATCCTGGAGCCCTGGCCCCTGGAATCCCTGGGCAAGAACCAGGAGGAGATCCGAGCCGGACTCAAGGCCATGAAGCGATTCCCCACGGCATTCGTATGTGGCAACGACGAGATAGCCCTGGCGGTCATCAACATCCTCAGGACCGAGCACGGCCTGCGCGTGCCCCAGGACGTCTCTGTGACCGGCTTCGACGACATAGACGCCGCCCGCATCTTCTCCCCGGCCCTGACCACCTACCGGGTGCCCCGCGCCCAGCTGGGCCAGGAGGCGGTCCGCTTCCTCCTGGCCCTTATAGCCGACCAGCGCCACGAGCACGTCATCACCAAGCGCTCGCTCTACGGCTCCCTCCAAGTGCGCGAATCCACCGCCGCCCCGGCCGGAGGCTAGAAAAAGAAGCTCGCACGCCAAGAAACTGCCGGCAAGCGTCGAGTCCGCCGGCGGCCTGCCGGGCGCGCGGGGCTTTCCTTACCTAGGCCCTCCTCCCTTGGCCTCTTCGCCGTCTTCATCCGGGTTCACCCTGCCTCCATTTGAATGGCCGCCTGAGGATTGGCTACATTATTCGCGGAGGCAATCATGAATAAAGTCACCTTCAAGGGCACCCCGATCAGGCTCGCGGGCAAACCACCCCGCATAGGCTCCAAGGCCAAGGACTTTCGCCTGGCCGCGGCCGACCTGAGCGATAAGGGCCTCTCGGATTTCCCCGGTAAGCTCAGGATCCTCAACTGCGTCCCCAGCCTTGACACATCGGTATGCGCCCTGAGCGCCAAGCGCTTCGAGAAGGAGGCCGCCGCCCTCCCGGGCCTGGCCGTCCTGACCATATCGATGGACCTGCCCTTCGCCCAGGACCGCTTCTGCAAGGGGGAGGGCCTGTCCAATGTCGTCTTCCTCTCGGCCTTCCGGGATCCGCTCTTCGCCAAGGCCTACGGTCTTCGGATTCTGGACGGGCCCCTGGCCGGACTCCTGGCCAGGGCGGTCTTCATCGTAGACGCGGAGGGCATAGTGCGCTATGCCCAGTACGTGCCTGAGATCGGCCAGGAGCCGGATTACGATTCGGTCATGCGCGCAGCCAGGGAGCTCCTGGGGAAATAGGCGGGAACGAGGAGGGCCGCGTCCCCACCGCTCGACTTAGTCCGATCCGGCGGGCGCATTGTGGGGCGGTTTGCATCCGCCGGCCCTCGACTACGAATCCATCGAGTACGCCGATATCGCCGCCAGTCTCGGCAAGCGCGTGCGCCTGGTCACCAAGATCGGGCAAGCCGAATCATCGGGCTTCTACGTGCCCTGGGCGGGCAAGGCGGACTACCTGTGCTGGCGCAGCCCCGACATGCAGAATTTCATCTATGCCCGGAAGGGCTCGCCTGCCGCCGAGGCCATAGCCGCGGCCCGCCGGGAGGGAGCCCAAGCGGTCCTCTACGGGACCCTGGTCGACATCAAGGAGGCCATCTGGATGGCGGGCAAGCACGCCCTGGTCGTCGACAGGGCCGAGCCCCTCGAATGAGCCGCGCACTGCGAGCGCCGCCTGAGATGCGTGAGCCGCGTGAGCCGCCTCAGGTCCTGCGGTCCTGGCGGTAGATGGGGAAGATCCTGAAGCCTTTTGCCGGGGCTGTCCGGGCGGCGGACTCGAATTCGAACTCGAAATCGCGGGCGGCCTGGTCGTCGTGATCCTCGAAGCACCCTGAGCGCGCGGTGAGGGAGCAGGGGCGCGCCTAGACCGGCTCGACCTGGAGGCCGATCCGCAGGGCCAGGGCCCCCGGTAGCAGAGTCCGCCCTCCTCGCGAAACGCTTCATCTGCCACCATGGCTCAGCATAGGACAGGCCAAGGCCGGGCCGGACAGCTCCAACCCATGTGCGGCTTGAAGCCGGGCAGACAGCCGTGCCGGCCTTCCATTCGGGAGATCTCGGAATTATGATTGACACATCCGGAGGAAAATAATGCGAAGATCGATCGCGCTGATTCTGCTCTGCTGTGCCGGTGCGGCCGCCGCCGAAGGCCCCTATGGCACGCCTGTCCACGGCTATCTCTTCAGCGAGGGGCTCTCAGCCTACGTGGACGAGGCCTGGGAGTTATGGGGCTACATGGACAAGTCCGGGAAGCCCGTCATAGCCCCGCGCTTCATCGAGGCTGGCCCCTTTTCCGGCGGCCTGGCCAGGGTGGTCGTGGAGTCAGATCACGGTGAACGGCTCACGTATTTCATCGATAAGAAGGGTCAGGTAGCCATTGATCCCCAGAAGGGCGGCTTCAAGGCATATCACGATTTCTCGGAGGGCTTGGCCCTGGTGAGCTTCGCCGATGGGCATCCCGGCTTCATAGATGCGAAAGGCAGGCTGGCCCTGGACCTGCCCGGCCTCGTCGTCGAGCAGCCCTTCTCGGAAGGGCTGGCCGTCATCGGCGTCCCAGGCGATGGCTCGTACTCATACGGCTATATCGACGCCAAGGGAAGGCATGTCATCCCACCCGTCTATACCCAGGCCGACTCCTTCAGCCAGGGCCTGGCCCTAGTGGGCCTCCCGGACGGGAGCCCCGAGAAGCCCGACTACGCTTTCATCGATAAGGCGGGTAGGCTGGTCTTTAAGCCGAGCGCGTACGCCTACCCCTTCAGCGACGGGGCGTCCCGTAAGCCCCCGGCCTACGGAGCCACTTCCAGGACCTGGGTATTCCTTGATGCGAGCGGGAAAACCATTTTGGAAAACTCGACCTACGCTTTCATAGGCGACTTCTCTCAGGGTCTGGCACCGGTCGGCTACGATGAGGGTCCCTTCGGCTTCATCGATAAAACCGGCAGGCTGGCCCTCCCGATAGTCTACCAGGCCGTGAACCGCTTCTCGGAGGGGCTGGCGGCTGTGCAGAAGGACGATGCCATAGGCTTCATCGGCCCGAACGGGAAGACAGCCCTGGCCTTCGCTTTCTGCGCTATCCTGCCGGGAGACGGCCCCGAGGGCGGTTACGATCTGAGCGCCTATTCCTTCCACGAGGGGCTATGCGCCTACCTGGACAGGGCCAGCGGGAACTGGGGCTACTTGGACGCTTCCGGCAAGACGGTCATAAAAGCGGCTTACCACGAGGCCGGCCCCTTCTCCTGCGGCCTGGCCAAGGTAGGTCTCTGGGACGAGGAGACGGGCATGAGCCAGGCCTTCATCGACAAGACAGGCAAGATCGCTTTCATCGCCTCCGGCTACCGGGTCTACTCCGATTTCCGCGATGGCCTGGCCCTGGCGATTCTTGATGACGGTCGGGCCGCTTTCGTCAACGCCAAGGGGGAAATAGCCTTCGTGCCCCCGGCCGGATCAAGCTATCCCTTCTCCGAGGGCCTGGTGCCCTTCTCCAGAGATGAGGCAGGGGGCCGACAGCTTTGGGGCTACATCGACGCCAAGGGCCGTACGGCCATCGAGCCGCGCTTCATCCAGGCATCGTCCTTCTCGGATGGGGTGGCCAGGGTGATCCTGCCGGGCGCGGAGGGCCGCTATGCCTACATAGACAAGACAGGCAGGATTCTCTTCCAGCGCGATGAAATCTTATTCTTCTCGGACGGCCTGGCGATATCCGTGCGCGAAGACGGGGCCGGGGGCGAGACCTTCGTATACATCGACAAATCCGGGAAGGAGGTCCTATCCCTCTCCGGCTACAGCTACGCCGGGGCCTTCTTCCAGGGGCGGGCACTGGTCCGCAGGGGCAGGAGTAGCTACGGCTTCATCGACAAACGCGGGGCCGAGATAGTCGCGCCGTCCTACAAGGGCGCCGCCGACTACTCGGAGGGCCTGGCGGCCGTGGTGATCGGGCGCAAGGTGGGCTTCATCGGCCTGGACGGCAAGGTCGCCATCAAGCCCGTCTACGCGGCGCCGGTTCATGTCTTCGGGAAGGGAGGCGGCTGGTAAGGGTTTTCCGGTCCCGCTGAAGCGCAGGAGCCTCGGCGGGCGAATCCCCTACGGCGGGAGCCAGCACCGGCATCCCCGCCAAGGGGGATCCGCATGCCCGTCAAAAAGACGCTTCTCGCCATCGTCCTAGCCTCAGTCCACATCTGTCTAGCCGTCGCCCAAACGCCCCTGCCAGAGGGCGGCCGGGCGGCCTACGCCATCGAATGGGCCGGCGGGATCGACGAGCTCTTCCTGTCGCCCGGCCATTCGGATGACCAGGCCCCGGCCTGCCTCTTCTCCTCAGGGGGCTCCCTCTACCACGCGCGCATGCCCTCGCCTGAGAACTCAGGGACAGGGCTGCCCCTGGCTTCCCCCAAGTCCCTGTCCCTGGAGGGCATCCTCCCCAGCAGCTTACGCTCCCTCTTCTGCGCCAGGCGCTTCGCGGATGAATGGATCCTTCTCTTCGTAGCCAAGGGGACGGAGGGACAGGAATCCCTCTATCGCGCTTCAATAAAGGAAGGCATCCCATCGACGCCGCACCCCATCCCCCTTCCGCCCGCCCCTGGCCGGATCGATGAGTACCAGGCGGCCATTGGAGATTTCGGCCAGGTTTGGATAGCTCTTTCGCGGCAGGGCCGGCTCTACGCCGTCTCCATCCGGGATGGTTTCATGGGAGAGAGCGTCTCGGCCCTGAGTCTGGATCCCACATCGGACGGATCGGCCCCGCGGTCGCCCGCCTTTTCCCTTAAGGCCCTTCCGGGAGCCGGCTCAGCCGAAATCCTCATCCTCGAGTATCCGTATCAGGGCCAAGGGCTTTTCTCCTCCATCACGATAGATGCCGGAGGCATTGGTCCACAGGCGAGCTTAGCCGGCCTTTTCTCCTCATTCAAAGTCCTCTCTCGGGACGCCTCGGGCAGGGCGGATAGGGTATTTCTCGAAGAAGCCGCCGGGGGCATCCTGGCCGAGGTCAGGGAGGGCTCGTGGCATAGAGCGCTCAGCCTGGAGAAGGGCCAAGCCCCGGCCTATAGGATGCGGGATAGCAATTTCTACGTGCTGGGCAGCGGAGGCCGGGGCGGCCCCTCAATCGGCATCCTGGACACGGCCGGCGGAGCACTCCATGAGCTTGACTGCATGATCGGCGCCGATACGGCATCTCTGCGCCTATGCGCCCAAGGAGTGGGGTCGGAGCGCCTGAGCCTGCGTGCCTGCGCAGTCGGTCAAAGCGGCGCCTGGATAGAACGAAGGCTGGAGCTGGCAATGGGGGATGGGGGACCCCGGCTCCTAAGCCTAGAGAGGGAATCGATCGCCTCGGATTTCGAGCCGGCCTACTATGCCCGCCCGGGCTCCTGCCTGCGCCTGGACCTGGGCCGGGGTCGGGCGCGCCTCGATATGGATGGGGTGTCCAGCTCTGAGGGCTCCGTACTCGGAGCAAGCTCTGTCATCGAAGCAAGCTCTGTCATCGGAGCAAGCATCCCCTTCCCGGCCAGGGTTCTGGCGGGCGGTCTCATCTATGAATCGGCCAACGCGAAGGGAGACGTGGCCCTCCTGGCCCTGCCCGCCGGGCGGGGCTTCTTGGCCGCGCGCAGCTTGAGCGCCGAGGCTGGGCCGGAATGGGCCTGCGTCCTGAAGGATGGAGACCGATGGATCGTCTCCATGTCCGAGGGAGGGCGCTGAGCATGAAGAAAGCCACCATCGTTCTCATCGCCCTTATGACCGTCATCTGTGACGCCCTGACCCAGTCCCAGGGACGCCTTATAAGCTACATAGACGGGCCTTACCGCCTGAACACGGGAGCTACCCGGAAATGCCAGGCACACCTCTCGCTGAACGGGTATTGGGACGGGCAGCGCCTTTTCATCGGCCCCGAGCTGCCGGGGTACATCTATGGTGAGGTGACCAGCCTGGGCTACAACGACCTCCTCTGGCAGGAGTACCACGTCTGGCGTTTGGCTCTGCAGATCCAGGACAAGACAGGTGTGAAGAGCTACGTATGTGTTCCCGCGGAGAACATCATCATCAACAAGCAGACCAAGAGCTTGAAGCTCGAGCTGCTGCAGGATAGCCGCGTCCTGGTGGAGATCAGCCGGAGCCACGAATTCCGCGGACTCTCACCTCACTCCGAGAAGCCGCCGCAGAGTTGTCTCCAGGAGCTCGTGAATGTTACCTGGGACGGGACCGCCCCGGAAATCGGCCTGCCGGCATGTCCTGCCCTAGTCAGCAGGGGCCACTGCCTGGGGGTCTCCTTCTCGGATGGGGGCAGCGGCCTTCGGGAGTGGAGCCTCCGCGAGGGAGAGTCCGTCATCGCTGGAGGCAAGGAGGCCCAGGCGATCCTGGATTGGCAGGGTCTGGGGGCCGGGGCGCACAGCCTCGTCCTCAGCGCCGTTGATAACGCAAACAATATCGCCGAGCGCCCCATCGAGTTCAGCCTGGATCTCGACGATCCGTCCATAATTCTGCCGGGCCTCCCGAGCACCTCGGGCCCACTCCTGGACATCAGCTACTCCATCAGCGACCCCTCCAGCGGCATCGCCTCATGGAGCATCAACCTAGACAAGACCATCCTGGCCAGCGGCAATGCGGCCGTCGCCTCCGGGCGGCTCAAGACTTTCATACCTGACGGGTCGCATACCCTCACCTTCAAGGCCCTCGACCGGGCCGGCAACGCCGCGGTAAAGGAGTTTTCCACGGTGACGAGCGGGGGTGCGCCCCTCATAAGCCCAGCCTCGGGCAGCTTCTCATACGCTGTCCGCACCCCGGCCATCTCCTTCGCCATCAAGGCCAACCCAGTCACCCAGGCTGCCATAGCCTCATGGAAGATATCGGAGGACGGGAAGATCCTGGCCTCGGGGAGCGCAGAGGCGGGGGCGGGGCGCATCGCGCCCAGCCTGACGGATGGGCGGCACACGCTCAAGGTCGAAGCCAAGGACGCCTTAGGCAACCAAGCCAGCGCCGAGTGGAAGGTCCTCGTCGACACTCTGGCCCCCCAGGCGGTCTTGGTAGACCTCAAGGCGGGGAATTCCTCCATACCCGCCCATGGGAGGAGTCCGGCCAGGATCCTCCGAGCCATCATGGCCCCGGATCCCTCCGGGGACGCAGTCGCCTGGTCATGGTGCGCCCTGCCGTCCAGGAGCGCCGCCCCTTCCTTCCCGGCCGCCAACACGGTTCGGCAGCCCGCCTTCGACATCGATCTCGGTCCATCCGACAAGGAATCCGAGGCCTGGATCTACATCAGGGCCATCGACGCCCTGGGCAATGCCAGTCCCGCCATCGAGCGTTTCGTGCGCAGGGATCCCTCTCCTCCCTCCCCGCCCTGTATCCGCCTGCGCGCCAGCGGCGGTGACTCCGCAATATTCTGCCTGAGCCCGGGAGGGGCCGAGGGTTCCAGCGGCGTCGCGGAACTGCAGAGCTCGCTGTGGCTCGTGACGAAGGGGGGTCAAGCCACAATGGTATCGGGCTGGAGCTCCAGCCCGCCCTCGTCCGAGGGCGCCAGACTGGAGTTCACCGGGCTGAGTGGACCGTCCGAGGCATCCTTCCAGTTGCGCAGCACAGCGCTGGGATTGAATGGCTTGCGCAGCGCGGAAGCCATCATCTCTTTCACCTTGCCTGAGGCATCGGGATGGCCTAGGGCCGACAGCGGAATTCCGCGTCTCATCCCCGACCAAGGCTCAGGCTCCTGGACCTCTTCCCCCTTCATGCGGGCGATATGGGTTGAAGGTTCAGGGCTGAACAGCATTCGTGCAAGGGCCTATACCCTCAACGCGGATCCGAACTGGCGCCCGCCCCTGGACGAGGCCGGTCTGCCCCGCACGGGCATACCGGCGGGCTGGACGCCCATCTCCCAGAACGGACTGGAATTCAACGCCGCGGGCTTGGGTGCCCTGGGCGGCCAGGGGCGCCTCCTCCTCTACCTCGAGGACCAGGGTGGACAGGCCCGCTTCGGCGAGGCCGCTATAGCCCTGGACGCGCTCGGCCCCGCCTTCCCGGCCGGCCAGTCCGCCCCCCTCACGCTGGCCTGGGACGAGGGTCAGCCGGCCCGGCTCAAGGCCTCCTGGGCCGCGGCAGCGGACAGCGCTTCGGGTGTCCAGGGCTACTGCCTCAGCTTGGAAGCCCCCGACCCAAGTGGCGGGGCATTGAAGGTCCTGGAGACACTCTGGCTCCCAGCGGGCGCGCGTCAGGGGCACTTCGGCCTACACGCCGCTCAGGGCCCCCTCTACGCGCGGCTCACCGCCCGGGACGCCGCGGGTAACCGGACCGAAGCCGGGGCCTGGGCCCTACGCGGGGACGCCAAGGCTCCCGCTGCTCGTAGCGAGGCCTTCTTACAGGACGTCGGCTCCTACCGGCTGGAGGGTGTTCGACAGACTGGGACCGACGGGGCCTGGAGCCTCGTCGGGCCGGTCATCTTGGCCCTGCCGTCCTGGATCTCCCTGGAGGCTGCTTCCACCCAAGGCTCGACGCCGATCCGCCGGCTTCTTCTGCCGCGCAAGGTCTCCATGGCGGGGCCCCTGCCCGCACAGGCCTGGAGCGATCCCGGCAACTACCGTCTGGGATGCGGGGGCTTCAGCCTGAAGGCCTCTTCCCTGGTGTTCAAGACGGACAGGGGCCTGGAGCTGGACGGCTGCCTCTACGAAAGGCCGGGAGGCGGCCCTGCCCTGGCCCTGCCCGGCTTGGTGATCGGCCCGGCCCCAGGGACCTTGCCGCGCATGGACGCCGCGGCCGTTCTGCCTGAAGGTTTTAAGCTCCTGTTTTCTCCCTGGGGCGCGGGATCGACACAAAGCCCCCTAGCCCTTCTGGGAGCCCGGGGCCTGCGCCTTGAAGGCGGCTACGAGCATTGGTCGGGGGACGAGTTGCGTCTCGACTTGAGCCGCCTCGTCCCCATGGGCATGGAGCTCGTCCGCGAAGGCCGGCAGGACTGGGCGGGTTGCCTGCCCCTTTCCAGCCTGTCCACGCGCCCGGATAGCACCTCCCCGCATGGCCAAGTGGATTGCAAGGGCCTGACCCTCCGGATGGGCGGGCTGACCTACGAACTGAAGAAGGCGGCCATCCAGGACACCTGGCTGATCGTATCCAGCGCCTCCCTCCGCACATCAGACGACCGGATCCTGGCCCGTCTGGGTGGGTTCAGGATCGACCTCGCCCTAGCCCGGGCTGAAGCCATCCCCGGAGGCTACCGGGCCATCTCCGAATCCCTGGTGGACTCCCAGGGACGCCCCTTCGCCCCGGGTTCCCTTGGTCTCGAGCTGGGCCCGGACGGCTCGTTGAGCGCATCGGGCGACCTGGAATGGGATTCGCGCCGGATCGCCTTCAGTTCGGTGCCCCTGGGACAGACCGGCCTCCTCTGGCGCGACGACGCGTATTTGCCTGAAGTCAATTTCGTGCTGCATGGTTTCCCGGTCAAATCGTCCAAGGCCCGCATCGAGGATGGCGGCATCTTGATGGAGGAAGCCTGGATACGCTTCCTGGGAGCCGAGCGCCCCCTGGCCGGCCTGACGGTGGCTTGGGAAGGCGACGGGCCCGTGGTGGCCCACCCCGGCCATGGTCCGGGCGCGCCTCTCCGGGCTGTCGGCATCGGGGGCTTGGCCTGTACCATCAACGCCTACTCGCTCGAGCGCGAGGGCCTCTTCCTGGACGCCAGCCTGGAGCTCCCGCCCAGCCTCTTTCCCCCGGCCTCGGGAACGAACGCGCCCCGGACACTGCGCTTCACGCGCCTCGGCCTGGACTGTCATGGGGATATCCAGGGCGGAGCCTCCTCGGCTTCCTTCGAAGCGGTCCTGCACGGCTTCAAGGGCCGCATGGAAGGCCTCAACTTGTTGAATGGCGCATTGGCCCTGGGAGTCTTCACGATAAGCCCGCCCGGGGGCTCGGTGCCGCCCAGCCTCGCCTTCAGCGGCATGAAGCTGGACGCCGGGCGTGACCTCGGCCCCGCAGCGGCCAAGGCGCCTTTCAGCCTCGAGAGAGGGGGATGGAGCCTCGCATGCTCAGAGGCGGTGATGGAGAAGGGCGCGATAAGGCTGAAGGCCAGCCTGCGCCTGCCTGAGGCCTTGGGCGGGGGCGAGGTTTCCTTCCCCCAAGCCCGCCTCGATCCGGCCGGGAATTTCTATTCCGGGCAGTCGGCCGGAGGCGCCCAGATCAGACTAGTCGGATGGCCGGCCTACCTCGAGGGCCTAAGCCTGGTCGCCAGGGCTGAAGGTCGGATCATCCTCAGGGCCGCCAAGGCGAGCCTCGACATGGAGGCCTACGAGGGGGGCATCCTGGAGATTGGAGACATCGAGCTGGATCCTCAGGGGAAAATCGTATCCGTGAACGGCGCGGCCTCCGGGCCGGCCCGCCTCCTCAGCGCCAACGGCTATCTCCTGGAGCCCGCTTCCTTCGTCCTTGACGGGGACGGCCTGCGCGCTTCGGGCGGTATCTCGTGCGCCCTTTGGCGCAGCGCCAGCCTCGAGGACTCGGGGCAGGGCCCGTGCTCGACCTTCACCAATCCCTGCCTGCGCCTTGGTTCCGATGGCATCGCCTTCTGCACCGAACGGGCCGAGACGGTCTCCATGCGCACGGGCGGCTTTCTCTTAACGGCCCGCGGCCTCGACTACGGGGCTTCATTCCTGTCCGTGAAGAGGGCCGCCCTAGTCTGGAAGGACAGCCGCATCGAGCTGGGCGAGGGGCTCTTCGCCACGGACGGTACAGTGGTTTCCGCATTGTGCTCCGACCAGCGCGTGCCTCTGGAATTGAACGGCACGCGAGTAGTCGGCCTCGGTTTCGCCCTGCGCGAAGAGGGCCTGGAGACCTCGGCCCTGCTGCGCCTACCCGCGGCTTGGGGCGGGGCCAGCGCCTACCTGGAGCGCCTGCGCCTGGAGGCCGGAGGCTCCTTCGACTGCGAGTGCCTCGTCGAACGTCTGGCCTTCGCCTCAGGCGGATTCGGCTTCCTCCTTGAAGACCTGCGCCTGGCCCGCGGCGGCATGGCAGCCGGAAGTCTGCGAATAGCTCTCCCGCAGGCCTGCCGCGGCGCCGAGATCGCGTTGCGCGACATCAATGTCACCCCCGAGGGGGACTTCTCCCTCGGCGGAGCCTCGGCTGATCCGCTGCTGCTCTGGGGCCTAGGCGTCGACATCGCGGGCTTGGAATACCGCGGCGGCGAGCTGCGCCTGAGCGGGGCGGTCAGCCTGCCCGAGGGCTTGCCGGGTCAGCTAGGCGGGAAGAGAGTGGGCCTGAAGGAGCTGCGCCTCTCGTCTTCGGGCGAGCTCCTGGCCCTGGACTTCAACGTTCAAGGCTCATTCCGCGTCTCCATCGCCCCTGGCTGGGCTGTCATCCTGAAGGATCCCGGGGCTGCCTGCGCCGGGGGACGGCCACGCCTGCGCGTTGCCAAAGCCGCTCTAGCCTTCCCGCCCGACTTCCATGTCCGTGAGGCCTACGTCGAGGATTTCAGTCTCGACCTTGAAACGGGCGCCCCGGCCTTCGGTCGGGCCGGGGCTGAGGGCGAGCTGCCCATGCAATGGGGGAACCTGTCCCTTTCCCTCACCGGCATCTCCTTCACCCCCGAGATGGCCGTCTCCCTCTCGGGGACAGCCCGCCTCCTGCCCGGAACCGGGGTGCCGGAGTGCCTGGAATGGAGGCCCGACAAGCCCACCCGCCTGGAAATAGATAGATTCCGCATCGGGCCGGATGGCCGGGTGGAGTCCTTCCGCCTGGCCGCCCAGGGTCTGGCCGGCCCCCTGGCAGGCTGCCTCGACCTCAAGGCGGGCTCGGCCTCCGTCGAGCTTGAGGGTCCGAGCCAGGGCGGAAAGCTGATCGCCCGGGCATCGGGCGCCCTTGTCTTCAACCAGACAGCCCCCGAGGGCATGGCCGGACACGGCCTGGCGCTGGAGGCCTTCGCCTGCGACCTCTCCACGGGAAGGATCCTGGACCTGCGTGCCTCGGGCGGGCCTATGAATTTCCACATCTCCGAATACGATATCGAGGATGCCAGGCTCGGCCTGACATGGGACGCGGCGGCCCAGAGCGGGACCGTCTCGGCCTCGGGCAACCTGGTCCTTCCCGAAAGCCTGCCCGGTCCCCTGGCAGGCGCCAGGGCGGGGCTGACTTCCCTGGTGATCGGGACCGATGGGAGCCTGCGATCCCTGGCGGCGGAATTCAGCACGGCCAAGGGCCTGGCCTTCCCGGCCTTTGGAGCCATCCTCATGCGCGACGCCACCCTGCGCGCCGGCTGGCGCCAGGGCCTGCCCCGGCCGGGCTTCAGCCTCGCGGCCACACTTATCCTTCCTAAGGATAGCTTCCCCGGATGCCTGGGCGGCCTGGAACTGACCGTCTCCGAAGCCGCTTTCACAGCCGCCGGAAGCCTGGAGTCCTTCTCCGCCGAGGCGGCCATCCCCGACGGTACCGAACTCCTGGGCCTACGATCGAAGGGCTTAGTCCTGGGCGCTTCGGCCTCGGGGGGCGCGGACCCGGTCTTCTCACTGCGAGGGCGGCTTTCCCTGCCGGCAGAGCTGCCGGAGACCTTGCCGCGCAAGCTGCGATCGCTTGAGGCCGTCATCGAGGACATCCGCGTCGACTCCAGGGGCCGTGTCCTGGCCTTCAAGGCCGGGGCGGGCTCGATCGACCTCGATCTTTGGGAGGGAGCCCTGGGCCTGCGGGACTGCGCCCTGGCCCTCCTCCTCCCCCAGGGCGGCCAGGAGATCCTCCTGGGCTTGAGCGGCCAGGCCATCCTCATCGATCCTGATCTGCCTGTGGGGTTGCGCGGCACCAGGCTACGCCTGGATTCTTTGATCGTCTCTCCCTCGCGCGGGATCCTCGATGTCTCGGCGGCCCTCCTGAGCCAGCCCAGCTTCGAGATCCTCCCCAACAGCGGGCTGGTGGCCACCATCTCCATGGTGGAGTTGTCGCAGGCGGGAATAGGCCTGGGAGCCTGGCTGCGCCTGCCGGGGAATTATCCCAAAGGCCTAGCCGGAATGCGCATCGACCTGGACAGCCTTCGCTTCGACTGGAAGGGCCGGGTCACCGAGTTACGCGGCGGGCTGGGCGAGCTGGGTTTCACCCTGGGCGGCCTGGACGCCAGCGTGAAAGGCCTCTACCTTGGCCGCGACGACCAGGGGCGCTGGAGCCTCAGCCTGCGCTCATGCGTGCTGGGCCTGCCAGCCTGCCTAGGCGGTGAAAACGGCTCATCGGTCAAGATAGAGAATGCAGCTATAGACCTCTCCAGCGGGAAGGTGTCCGGCCAGGTCGCGGGCGGAAGTCTCGGGATCGAAGCCGCCGGGTTCGCACTGGTGCTCGAAAACCTGGGCATAGAGGCCGAGCGCATCCGCGCGGGCAAGGCCACCCTCAAGGCCCCGCCCTTCCTGGGCGAGGCCCGCATATCCCTGAGCGGCCTGTCCGTCTCGCGCTCGGGCCTTGAGATGGAGGGCGGGGCCTTCAATCTGCCGGACTTCGAGGTGCCCGGCGGGCCGCGCTTCAAGAACGTCTCGGCGCGTCTGGACATGGGCGGCCAGGACGGGCATGGCTTCATGGTATCGGCCAAGGGCTGCGCCTGCATACCCGGGCTGGGAACCCTGGGCGCGGAGCTTGCCTTCACAGAAAAATCCACCACCTATCCGATTGGCCTGAAGCGGGCCTTCCTGGAGTACTACGCCCCCGGGCCGGGCCTGCCCCTGGGCGCCAGCGGCCTCTACCTCAACGGCATCCGCGGCGGACTCGCCTACGGCCCCCCGGACGAGCTACCCGAGACCCTGCAAGGCGATTTCCCGCCCCAGGGCCTGCGCCTCCAACTGGGGGCCAGGCTGGTCGACCGCGCCAACGGCGAGCTGCTCACGGCCGACGGCGACATCTGGATGGACGTGGCCAATATGGCCGTGGCCCTTCAGGCCGATGCCGTGCTCTTCAGAGGCAAGCTGGGCATAGCCGCCACGGTCCTGGCATCGCTCAACGCGAAAAACGGCTTGCTGCACGCCGGCATGGACGTGTCGCTGTCCATCATCCGCGGCAAGGCCGAGTTCTGGATATTCAGGGAGGGCCAGGCCACCGTCTTCTCGGGCACGGCCGGCATCGAGCTCAAGCTTGAGCGCGGACGGATCTTCTCTTCGCGGTGGCTCAGCATACCCTCCCGGGAGATCTGGCTGGGCGGCCTGAGCGCGGAATTCGGCTCCTTCCGCGAGGGCGACCAGCGCATCACAGGCTTCAAGGCCTTCGTCAACCTGCCCATCCTGGGCCAGGTGGGCGCCTTCATCGGGGATTCGCGCGGTCTCGTCCTTGGCAAGGTCTCTCAACTGGTCCTCAACAAGCCCCGACCATCGGCCGCAGCGCACGCCATGCCACCCCACCCCTCGGCCGGTATCAGCTCGCGGGACTTCCGGGACCTGTCCGAGAAAGACGGGGAATACAGTTTCGAGGTCCCGCACGCACGCGCCGCATCCGCATCCGGTCGCCCATCCGCGGCGGTCAGACCATCCATGGCCTTCGATGGGCAGGCTCCGGCGTCACGGGAGGAATCCGGCTTGGAGCGCATCGTCTTCGCCATGGGCTACGGGGAGGGCGATCCTGAAATCGTGGCCGTCTCGCCGAGCGGCATCGAGTATCGCCCGGGCGATCCCTGGACAGAGACCTATTATTTGGAAGGCGGCCTGTGCATGGTAGTGCTCTCGCCTGAAGCCGGAGCCTGGAAGGCCAGGGTGACCGGCGCGGCGGATCCCGCCTTCGAGTTGGCCGTCCTGGCCAAGGAGGGGGAGGCGCGCATCGGGCTGGACTGCCTGGAAGAGGAGAATACCCCGGCCGCGGAGTCCTTCCGCGTGAAGGGCTGGGCCCAGAACGGCTCGGGCCGGGTTCTGGCTTCGCTTGTCCAGGCCGGGGGCTCGGCCGCCGGTCTGCCCGCCGGCGAGGGCATGACGGCCGCGGACGGCAGTTTCAGCTTTGACATCGATCTCTCGGCTTTCCCCGAAGGCGAATACGGCCTCTATGTCGAGCTGGCCGGTGATGCCGATCAGGCCTGGCCCCGGGCCTACGCTGCGGGGAGCCTGCATCTGAGGCGGCCCGAGAGGCTGCCGGCCGCGCCGGCTTCGCTCCTGGCTGCGGAGATCGAACCCGGAACCGTCCTCCTTTCCTGGTCGGCGGCCCCCGGCGAGAGGCCCACGGGCTATATCCTTGAGGAGACCTCCGATCCATCCGGAGCGATCCAGCGCTTCGACGCGGGCCTCCTAAAATCGATGAGTATATCGGGCTACCCCGCGGGACGGACCCTATCCTTCCGCCTCCTGGCCTACGATGCCGCCGGCCGCGAGGGAACGCCCACGCCCTGGACCGATGTCGTCATCGGCGGGAACGGCCAGCCCGGCGGACGTATCAACGCGCCGCGTCTGCGCCAGGACAGGCTGGCACTGGCGGCCGAGATAGGCTCGCGGGCCGAGGTCCGGCTGATCGTCGACCTGGAGGGCTATGCGCCGGCCGAGGGCGCCCCCGGCAGCCTGCGCCTAGAGATCGACCAGACCCATCCCGCCCTCGAGCTGGACTTCGAGGAGCTGCGCAGGGTCGATGCACCCTCGCTGGAGCTGGCCATAGGCCTGAGGCTTCCGGAGTCTATTGCTCCCGGGAAATATTCAATATTGGGTCGCCTAGCCAACCTGGCCGACCGGAGCTTGGAGGCGCCCTTCGAGATAACCCTGGAAGCCGCCTATCCCCGCCTGCACTTGGATTCCGTAGAGCCCTCCGAGATCGAGGCCGCCCGCGGCGGCCGGGTGACCCTGCACGGCCGGGGCATCCTGCCGGGCAGCCGCTGCTTCGTCGGCGGGATGGAGCTGCGCTTGGCCACGGAGAATGACGCTTCGGCCCTTGTCAGCCTGCCGGCCGGCCTGGAGGGGGACGAGGCACTTCTGCGCCTGGAAGGCCCGGGCGGCGATCAGGCATCGGCGCACATCCGCCTCCTCCGCCCGGACTGGGCCGGGGAGCTTCAGCTCCGCGAGGGCCGCTTGACGGCGGGTGGGAGCCTGCATTTCCCCCTCACCATTCACGGCATACGGGGCTTCGAGGGCCCAGTCGTCCTAGAGGCTCTGTCGACTCCACCGGGTCTACGAGTGGTACTGCCCCGCCTGGGCCCGGGGGAGCGCGGCGATATCGTCGTCAGCGCAGACCCAGACACTCCCGCAGGCCGGCACCTGATCGAAATAGCCAGCCTGGACGGGAAAGGCTTCAGCCTTGGCGTGGAGGTGACGGCTGATGCGCCGGCCCCGCGCATCCTGAGTCTCTCCCGCCAGGCCTGCGCCCCTGGCCAGGACTTCGAGGCCTTCGGCTATGGTTTCGGCGAGTCAGGTTCCTGCAGCCTGGCTGGAAGGGAGCTGGAGGCCCTGGAATGGGGCGAGTGCCGGGTTCGCCTGCGCCTGCCCACAGAATGCGTCTCGGGCGACCTGGTGGTGATGAGCGGCGGCAAGGCATCACCACCTCTGCACTTCACAGTCATCGAGGGGAGCCTCTCCATCAGATCCGAGAGGGACAGCCTCGAGGTCGATGCGGGAGTACAGGCCGAGCTGGGCCTGCGCATCCTGGGGAATTGCGCCCAGACCTACCTGGAGGCCGAGGCCGAGCCCGGCATCAGGATAGAGCTCGATGCAGAGGCCGTGATCCCCAACGCCTCGGCCAGCGCCAGGATCACGGCCGAGGCCGGCCTCCCCGGCGGCGAGTACAAGATCGTCTTCCGCGCCCGCTGCGGGCGGCTGCGCTCCGCCGCCGAGGTCATCCTCAAGCTGCGCGGGGGCCTCGGCATCAACATCGAGGGGATCACTGACGGGATGACCGGAAGATCGTATCACGCCAGGGCCCTCGCCGATGGCGCGACCGGCCCGCTCGCCTTCAGCCTAGCCTCGGGGCGCCTGCCCCCCGGCCTGACCCTTTCGGCGGACGGTACGATCAGCGGCATGCCCGCGGAGAGCGGATCGTGGAGCTTCCGCCTGCGCGCCGCCGATGCCTCCAGAAAGGCTGAGCGGATCGCCGCCATACGCATCGAGGAGGGCGGCTGGTTCGCCGAGGATGGGGACGGGGGCGGAACGCGTTTCAGAGACGAAGCCTCGCCGGGCGATCAGAGCCGCCTCTGGGAAGAGCCCTGCCCGAGCGATGTCCAATCGATGGCCATCGGTGGCGGAATGGTCTGGCTGCGCGCCCCGGAGGGCATATCGGCCCTACGCGCCCTGGACGGAAGCCTGGCCTACCGCATCAGGGGCTCCTTCGGCTGGATGGCCTACGCCGGAGGCCGCCTGGCCACCCTGGACGCCAGGGGCAGCCTGGCATCGCGCGATCCCCTCACCGGCAATCCTTACTGGTCCCAGGGCGGCGTGCGTTCCGCCTCCAGCGACGGCGACAGGATCCTGGCTCTCAGGTCCGGCACCTGCGCCCTCATCTCGGCTAGAGATGGGAGCTTCATGGGCGAATGGCCCGCAGCCTGGTCAGGCCCAGCCCGGCCGCTCTGGTCCGGGAGCCTCCCACGCGTGCTGGCCGACGGGGCTCTTTGGGAGCTGAAGCCGAGCGGCCCGGCCCGCCTGTATCGGGCCGGCCAGGCCTATAAGGCCTGCGCCGACGAGGAAGGTGCCCTGCTCGTCCTGGAGGGCGGAGCCCTGATCCTCCTGGACGCCCGGGGCCGGGCGGTCGCGAGGGCCGAACTGGGCTTCTCGCCCCATACCCTGTGCATGAGTTCAAACCGGGTGATCGCCGCGGGCGATGACCGTTGCGTCTGCCTTGCCCGCGCTGGCCTCACGCTCGCGTGGAAAGCGCGGCTCCCCGATGGCCTCGTCGCGGAGGAAGCTATCCTAACCCGCGACAGGCTCTTCCTCTCGGGACCGACCGGTATCGCGGCCCTCAAGGCCGCCGACGACTCCCCCATCTGGACGCTGGCGGGGAATTTCCGCGCGGCGGCCCTGAGCGGCCAGCGCCTCTACCTGGCCTCGGCCGGGTCTACCCTCATCTGCCTGGACGGCCCCGACAATCCCAGCCCGCCCGATGCCCGCATCGCCCTCGAGCCGGCCGAACCAGACGGAGACTCGGGCTGGTACCGCAGCGCGCCCTCTCTGAGCGTCGCCTATTCGGACCGTGAAACCGAAGTCGCCTCGCGCCGGATCATCCTCTCCGGGCTGGAGTCCGATTACGCGGGTCCCCTGGTCCTGGGCGAGGGTCGACATGTCATCTCGGCCTACGGCCTGGACGATCGCGGCCTGCGCGGGCCGTCCGTCTCGACCAGCGTCAAGGTCGATCTCACGCCCCCCTCGGCCGAGCTGTCCGCGGAGGGCCGGCAAGGCTCCGGGGGCTGGTTCCTGGGCGCGGCCCGCGTTTCCATCAGCGTGGCGGACGCCTGCTCCGGCCCGGCCGGCGCCCGCGCCTCCGTTGACGGGAGCGCCCTGCGCGACATCAAGACGCACCTGGACATCACCGATCCCGGGCGCCACAGCCTGGCCTGGGAGGGGCGCGACGCGGCCGGGAATATCTCCGCCCGCGGCCGCGCCGAGATCCTTGTAGACTGCGATCCTCCAGTGACGCGCATCGGTCTGAGACGCTCGGGATCCTTCGTCAGGATGGACTTCTCCGTTTCCGATGACGCCTCGGGCCTGGAGCGTACCGAATACCGGCTATGCGACGGGGATATCCGCGCCGTCGAAGGTCCCCTGGTCATCCATGCCGAGGCGGCCCTCAGGCTTTACTACCGCTCAGTGGATCAGGCCGGCCGAGCGGAAGAGTGGCAGGAGCGGATCCTGGCGCCCGTTGGCGGATCGGGGGCGCAGGGCCTCATCCTCTGGCCTGAGCTCATTTCCGATGCGGAAGGGCCCCTGGCCTTGCGAACGGCGATCGTCCGGGCTGGCACGCGCATCCGCGCGGGCGGCCCGGCCCTGCCTGAGCCTCCCCCCGCCCTTGTGGGAGCCGAGTGCCTGGTCTGGGAAGGCCATGACCCGGGATCCGCGTATTCCTGCGCCTTCTGGCTTTCGGAACCGGCCTGTCTTGAGCTAGCGGCGACAGCCTGGCCGGGGGCCGCCGAGGCCGGTTGGGACGATGCGGGTCCGGCCCCCGACTACTATGTCGCGTTGGCCGATATCCAAAATCGAGGCAGACTGCGGCTGTACCGTCGCGAGGCGGACAGAGGCGAACGGGTAGTCCTGGGCCCCGGCGCCCTCGGCGGACAGGGCGGGCCGCCCATCCTCCTGGCCCGCCCCTTGGGAGTCCCCGTCCTCGATATCCAAAACCCGGCGGCCGGGAGCGTCCTCCATCCCGGCCAGCTCATCGAGGCCCGCGCCTCGGCCATCGGCCTGGACGGCCGCGCCTTCGCCCTGCGCTACCTCCTGCGGGCGGGCGCGGGACCGGAGGTGGAAGTCGGGCAGAGCTTCCGCGTCCCCTACTTCGCCGCGGAGGGCGAAATCAGGCTGGCCGTGGAGGCCATAGACTCCCGCGGGGCCATTCGCGGCCGAGCGGAAAGAGTGCTGAGCGTCCGCAACCTGGCCCGCCTCGAAGCCGCCTTCCCGGAGCCCGGGGCGGAGGGGGAAGGGGGTAAGCCGCTGGGCTTCATAGCCTACGACGCGGCCGGCGCCGCCCTGCCCGCCTCCGATGTCTTCTGGGAGGAGAGTCCGGACGGCATATCCTGGTCTCCCCTCATCCTTACGGAAGGCGCTCTCTCGGGCCTCGTCCCATCCAATGGAAACCGCCGCCTCAGGGCGCGCTGGCGCGAGTGCCCCGGGCATGATCGCAGCATCCTGATCGACATTCCGCCCGGAAATGAAACGGCATCGCCCAAGATAGAACCGAACGCCGGCGGATAGGCGGATCGGACCAGGGGCTGCCTGCTTTATTTTCTATCAGCAATTTTTTTCATTTTTAACCCCTCCCCCTTTTTGGGGGAGGGGTTTTTCACTAGCGCCGTAACCGCTTGCGTGATATATTGTCCACATCCCACCCAAGCCGCTTAGGTCATCAGCATGTCGATGGCGATTCCGGCATGAATTGAGGAGTCTGTATGAGGAAGACATTGTGGCTCGGCATTGTCATCGCGGTCTGTATAACCCTGTTCACGAGCTGTCCCCCCTTCTTCGGCGATCCAGAGCCACCATCCTCCATTCTATTGGTTCCAGGGGACTCGCAAATCAGCCTCAGCTGAGATCCGGTCGCCAAGGCCGAGGCCTATGCCATCTATTGGTCAACATCCAGTTCCCTGAGCGTCGATACGGGCGCGCGGATCGAATGCGCCGGAACATCCTATACCCACACCGGGCTGAGCAACGGCACCACTTACTACTACATCATCACGTCGATCAAGGGCGACAAGGAATCCGCGCCTTCGACGCGGATATCGGCCATCCCGGCCTCGCGCGTCCCCACGGGCCTGAGCGCCACGGCCCAGGACGGGCAAGTCCAGTTGAGCTGGCAAGCCGTCCAGGGGGCCACTGGCTACAACCTGTACTGGTCGACGAGCAGCGGAGCGGGGACCTCCGGCGCCCTCATCAGCGGCGTGATCAGCCCATATATCCATTACGGCCTTGAAAACGGGGAAACCTACTACTATGTCCTGACCTCTGTAGGCATGGGCGGCGAGTCGGCCGCCTCCGATGAGATCAGCGCCACCCCGCAGGTGGGGGCCCCCCAGGCCCCGGCGGGCTTCTCCCTGGCCGCCGGCGTGGAATCCATCGGCGTGTACTGGGAGATGGAGACGGGCCTGGTCTACAACCTGTACTGGTCCACCTCCGCCGATATCAGCACGGCCAACGGCACAAAGGTGAGCGGCGTCACCAGCCCCTACATCCACGCGGACCTGGATTCCGGCTCGACCTACTACTATCTCCTGACCGCCCAAAACGCGGGCGGGGAATCGCCGGCTACTGAAGTCCTGGGCATGAGCCCCCTGGCCCTGGCCCTGGCCCTGGCCGCGCCCACCGGGCTCAAGGCAACGAGCGGCGACGGCCAAGCCAGGATCTCCTGGGACAACTTCCAGGACGCGACTAGCTACACCCTCTATTGGTCCACTTCCCCCGGCGTCAGCCCCTCCAGCGGCTACCCCCTGTCCGGTCTGAGCAGTCCCTATACCCACACCGGCTTGACCAATGGCCAAAGCTATTACTACGTCGTGGTAGCCCAGAACGCGTCCTATACATCGCACCCCTCGACGGCCGTCATGGCCCGGCCCCAGGCCCTGCCCGAAGGCGCCCCGACCGGACTGACGGCCTCCAGCTCCCGCTACAGGGAGATCGATGTCAGCTGGGATCCCGTCGATGGAGCCAGCTCCTACAATCTGTATTGGTCGACCTCCAGCTCGCTCAGCACCACTAGCGGCACACAAATTCCCGGCGCCTCCAGCCCCTACGTCCTCAGCTCCGGGGTGACCTCCGGCCTGTCCTACTATTTCATCGTGACGGCCATCGTGGACGGGCAGGAATCCTTCGCCTCCCCGGTCACGGGTGTGACCGCCGGATCCTTCCCCCCGGCCGCCCCGGCATCGCTTTCGGCCACAGCGGGCGACGCCTCGGTGAGCCTGTCCTGGGATGCCTCGGCGACCGCCGAAGCCTACGATCTTTATTTCTCCACCTCGCCCGGGCCGACCACGGCCACGGCCACCCCCATCATCGGGGTGAGCAGCCCCTACAGCCATACGGGGCTCGCGAACGACACGACCTACTACTACATCGTGGTCGCCCGGAACATGGACGGCCCCTCGCCCGCCTCGTCCATAGCCAGCGCCACTCCGAGACCGCCGGCTCCGGCCGCCCCCGCCGGCCTGACGGCCGTGGCTGGGGATAGATTCATCAGCCTGGATTGGACGCCCGTCGCGGGCGCCGCCTACTATGACCTCTACTTCTCGCACGATGCCGGACTCACGACCGCCACGGGCACCAAGATCTCGGGGGTGTTCAGGCCCTTCATCCACTCCGGCCTGACGAACGGACAGGCCTACCACTACCTCCTGGTGGCCGGCAATACGGGCGGGGAATCCCCCGCATCCAATGAGGCGAGCGCCACGCCCATGCCGCCTATCCCCGTCGCGCCCTCTGGCTCGGCGGTCGCGGGCGACGCCAGCGCCGTCATCAGCTGGCCTGACGTAGTCACGGCGGAGGGCTACGACCTCTACTGGTCCACGCAGAGCGGCCTGACTACCTCGAACGGCACGCGCATCGAAAACGTTACCAGCCCCTACACCCATGCGCCGCTCGCGAACGGCACAGCCTACTACTACATCCTGGTGGCGCATAACATGGGCGGCTCCTCCCCGGCCTCGGCCGAATTCAGCTGTACTCCCCAGGCGGCCAGGTACGTCCTGGCCTACGACCCCAACGGCGCCAGCGGCGGAACCCCCCCGGCCAGCGAAAGCCATGTCGCAGGCGACCCGATCCTGGCGGCGGACAATTCCGGCGGCCTGTACAGGGCGAACTACGTCTTCAACGGCTGGAACGAGGCCCCGGACGGGAACGAGACGGCCAGGCCCGTCGGGAGCGCCCTGACCATGGCTTCCTCCAACCTGACCCTCTACGCGGCCTGGATCCAGTACGCGGAATGGGCCAGACTGGCCAGCTCCACCGGCGACAGCTCCTTCGATGACCTCGCCGCTGGCCCGGACGGCTCCCTCTACGCGGCCGGCATGATCACCGGAACCTCCGCGCACTCCTTCGGCGACGGCGTCTCGGCGACGGGCGACAATCCTTCCTCCAATATCCTCCTCGTCAAATACTCCCCGGCGGGAACGGCCCAATGGGCCAGGACCCAGGACTCCACAGATTCCGAGGCCTACGCCCAATTCAACGGCCTGGCCGTGGACGCCTCGGGCAACGTCTACGCGGTGGGCCAGTCGCACGGATCGGGCAGCATCGACTTCGGCAACGGCGTCAGCCTCACCGGCATCGACTCGCGCTACCATCCATTGATCGTGAAGTACGATGCGGCCGGAAACGCCCTATGGGCCCGCTCCCTTGTCAGTTGCGACATCGAGGAGTACACCTGCACTTACAGCGCGGTGGCCCTTGACGCCGATGGCGGGATCTATGCCGCGGGTCGTCTCTACGGCACAGGCAATTACGGATTCTCGGCGAATGTTACCGCCCAGGCCACGGCCGAGAAATACGCGCCCTTGATTGTAAAATATGATGCCGATGGCGAAGTCCTCTGGGCGCTTAACTCCGGCCAGACGAGCGGCAGCGCGGATCTGGCGGACATCGCCGTGGACGCCCAGGGCGACCTAGTCGCCTGCGGCACCTTCGTGGGTCCCGGAACCATGGCCCTGGCCCAGGACCTGTCGATTTCGAACGATTCGATCTACGGCTGCGGCTTCCTCCTGCGCTTCAGCCCGGAGGGCCTGGCCCTGGACGCGGTCTCGGCTGTCCCGAGCCAAAATTACTCATCCTTCCAATCCTTGGCAGTGGATGGCTCGGGCGACATCATAGTGGCCGGCTGGGTCCAGGAGGACTGGATCTACGGCTTCGGCAACGGCGTGACCGTCCAGGGCAGCGCCCGCGCCAGCGGGGCCGAATACTATAGGAATCCCCTGCTTGTGAAATACGATGCGGACCTGATTGCCCAGTGGGCCAGGTCGACCATATCGGGCTCCAGCAGCTGCGCCTTCAAGGCGGTGGGGGTCGATTCAGCGGGGGGCATCTATGCCCTCGGCCGCAGCGAGGGCACCGGCGACCTGGTCTACGGGTACGAGTCCACCCACTTCGGGAGCCGCGTGGCCATCTCCCAGCAGAGCGGTATGGTGGTATCGGTCATCGCCAGGTACGACGGCGATGGGACGGCCCTGTGGGCCCAGGCCAGCCTAGGCACGCAGGCCACCTCGCCGGCCAGCGAATTCTCCGGCCTGGCCGTCCTGGGCCCTGGATACTTCTGCGCCGCCGGCAAGCACAATGGCTCGGTCTACGACTTCGGCAACGGCGTGAGCGGCGAGGCATCGGCCAACGCCCTCTCGGCCAGCCTGGTTATGTTCCAGGAGCCTTAGCGAAGCAGGCGGGCCTCGGGGAAAAGTAAACCCCATCTCGGGGGAATTCACGGGACGAGGCCCGCCGCTAGGGCACCACTGGCGGAAAGCCCGCTCCAGCGCTATGATGGGGGGCGCATGGCCGAGTTCGCCCACCTCCACAACCACACTGACTACTCCCTCCTGGACGGGGCATCCAGCATCAAGGCCCTGGTGGCCCGGGCCAAGGCCCTGGGGCAGCCGGGCATGGCCATCACCGACCACGGCAACCTCTTCGGAGTCCTGAAATTCGACAAGGAGTGCCGCGAGGCCGGAATCAACCCGGTCATCGGCTGCGAATTCTACACGGTCGGTCCGGGCAGCCGCTTCGAGAAGA
>CAYYCP010000008.1:3361-6218 GCA_964470375.1 uncultured Spirochaetales bacterium | reverse complement strand
CCGGTCATCGGCTGCGAATTCTACACGGTCGGTCCGGGCAGCCGCTTCGAGAAGAGCGGTACCGAGGCGGGCGGCAAGTACTACCACCTGATCCTGTGGGCCATGGACGAGACCGGTTACCGCAACTTGATGAAGCTCTCCTCGCGCTCCTACACGGAGGGCTTTTATTATAAGCCCCGCATCGACGACGAACTCCTCTTCGCCCACAGCCAGGGCTTGGTCTGCGCCACGGCCTGCGTGGCCGGCGAGATCCCCAGCCTTATCCTGATGGGCCGCGCCCCGGACGCGGAGCGGCGGGCCCTGCGATACCGGGAGGTCTTCGGTCCCGAGCGCTTCTTCCTGGAAATCCAAAACCACGGCCTGGAGGAGGAGCGCCGGGTCAACGCGGCCCTGGTCGACATGTCCCGGCGCCACGGCATTCCCCTGGTAGCCACCAACGACGTGCATTACGCCGAGGCCGCCGACGCGCAAGCCCACGATATCCTCCTGTGCGTGGGCACAAACCGCAAGCGCGACGAGCCCAACCGTATGCGCTTCCCCGGTCCCCACTTCTACCTCAAGAGCGCGGAGGAGATGGAAGCCCTCTTCTCCGAGCTACCGGAGGCCCTGTCCAACACCCTGCGCGTCAACGAGATGTGCCGCTTCCGCCTGCCCAAGCCCGGCCCCCTCCTGCCGGACTACCAGGTACCCGCGGAATTCCTGGCCAGCGCCGACGGCCAGGTGGACGCGGAAGTCGCGCGCGTGGAGCGGACCCTGGCGGCCCTCCCGGACGCCACCGTTTGCAAGCCCCATCCCGCCTACGGCAAGAAGCCTCTGGAGGAGATCGCCCCGCAGCAGCGCGCCCGCATCGCCGAGCGCCTGTCCTCCCCGGCCGCGCGCTACTTCGTGCACGCCTCCAACCAGGGCATGCTCAAGCGCTACCCGCGGGCCGCGGCTGACGGAAGGGATTTGCGCGAGCGCCTGGACTATGAGCTGGCCATAATCCTGCTGATGGACTTCACCGGCTACTTCCTGATCGTGGCCGACTTCATCAATTGGGCCAAGGACCACGGCATACCGGTGGGGCCGGGGCGCGGTTCGGGGGCCGGCTCATTGGTCGCCTACAGCCTGCGCATTACCGACATCGACCCGTTGCGCTACGGCCTCCTGTTCGAGCGCTTCCTCAACCCGGAACGCGTTTCCATGCCGGACTTCGACGTGGACTTTTGCTACGAGCGCCGCCAGGAGGTCATCGATTACGTCACCTCCAAGTACGGCGCGGCTCGGGTGGGCCAGATCATCACCTTCGGCACGCTCAAGGCCAAGGCGGTCATCAAGGACGTGGCCCGGGCCCTGGACATCCCCTTCGACGAGGCCAACGACATAGCCAAGCTGATCCCGGACGATCCCAAGATGACCCTGTCCAAGGCCATGGAGCAGGAGCCCAAGCTGGCCGAGCTGGCCGGCCAGGAGCGCTACCGCGAGCTGTTCGAAGTGGCCTTCAAGCTGGAGGGCAAGAACCGCCACTCCAGCTACCACGCCGCCGGCATCGTCATCGGGCGCACCGAGTTGACGGATTACGTGCCGCTCTACAAGGATCCCCACGAAGAGACCATCGCCACCCAGTTCACCATGGACGCCCTGGAGGACTGCGGCCTGGTAAAGATGGACTTCCTGGGCCTCAAGACACTCACCCTCATCAGGAACACGCTGGCCCTCCTGCGCCGGCGCGGCGTGGAACTGGACGAGGACTCCATTCCCGAGGACGACCCGCGCACCTACGCCATGCTTTCCGAGGGCCGGGCCACCAGCGTGTTCCAGTTCGAGTCGTCCGGCATGCAGGGCATCCTCAAGCAAGCCAAGCCCAATCGCATGGAGGATTTGATCGCCCTGAACGCCCTGTACCGCCCGGGCCCGATGGCTTTCATCCCCCAGTTCATCGACGCGAAGTGGGGCCGCAAGCCCATCAGCTACCCGCATCCCTGGCTGGAGCCCATCCTCAAGGAAACCTACGGGGTGATCGTGTATCAGGAGCAGGTGATGCAGGTGGCCCAGCGCATCGCCGGCTACAGCCTGGGACAGGCCGATATGCTCAGGCGCGCCATGAGCAAGAAGAAGGCCGAGGTCCTGGCGGCCGAGCGGGTGCCCTTCGTCAAGGGCGCCCAGGCGGCCGGAGTCCCGGCCGACAAGGCCAACGAGATCTACGACATCCTGATCCCCTTCTCCGAGTACGGCTTCAATAAGAGCCACGCCGCGGCCTACTCGGTGGTGGCCTACCGCACGGCCTACCTCAAGGCCAACTACCCGGCCGAGTTCATGGCCGCCAACCTGACCAACGAGATAGCCAATCAGGACAAGCTCAAGGAGTACATCGTCGAGACGCGCAGCATGGGCATCCGCATCCTGCCGCCGGACGTGAATTACTCGGAGCGTTACTTCACCGTAAGCGGCGGCGACATCGTCTACGGCCTCCTGGGCATCAAGGGACTGGGCGGCCAGGCGGCCGACGAGATCGTCCGCGCGCGGGAGGCGGGCGGCCCCTTCAAGGACTTCCTCGACTTCCTGGATCGCGTGGACCTGAAGGCTGTCAACCGCAAGGTCCTGGAAGTGCTGGCGCTGACGGGTTGCTTCGATCGCCTGGGTCAACCCCGGGCGGCCCTGATGCGAAACCTTGAGCCGGCGGCCGACTACGCCCAACACAAGAAGGACGCCCGGAAGTATGGCCAAGCCTCCCTTTTCGACGGCTGCGGCGTTGAGGAATTCAGCGAGTACGCATGGATCCCGGCCGATGAGTACCCGCGCGACCAGCGCCTGGAGGCCGAGAAGGAATACCTAGGCTTCTATTTCTCGGGTCATCCTCTGGACGACTACCGCTCCG
>CAYYCP010000008.1:0-3261 GCA_964470375.1 uncultured Spirochaetales bacterium | reverse complement strand
AAGGAATACCTAGGCTTCTATTTCTCGGGTCATCCTCTGGACGACTACCGCTCCGCCTGGGAGCGCTGCTGCGACCTGGACCTGTCCAGGCCGGAGCGATCCAGCCCGGACAAATCGTATACCCTGATAGGCCTGATCAAAGGTTTCAAGGAGATCCTGACCAAGACCGGCAAGAAGATGGCCTTCGCCGCCCTGGACGACTTCTCCGGCTCCATAGAGCTGGTCATATTCGCGGATGTCCTGGAGAAACACCGGGCTCAGTTGTGCGACGGGGCCGTGGCGGCCCTGCGCGGCAAGGTCGACCTTTCGCGCGGCAAGCCGGCCTTCAAGGTTGAGGAAGCCCTTGATCCGGCCGGGCTAAAAGAGAAGGCCGTACGCGAGGTGCACATACGCCTGGATCCGGGGGCCGCCGACGAGGAAGCCCTCGGCCCCCTGCGCGAGGCCATCCTGGAGCACGCCGGCCCCTGCCAGGTATTCTTCCATGTCGAGCGCGGCCAACGCGAGGTGGTGGTGCAGGCCTCCTCGCAGATCGGCCTAACTGCCTCCGAGGGCGTCCTGGAGGAGCTCGGGCGGGTGCCCGCGGTCGCTGAAGTCTGGAGGGAATGACATGCCCGGTTTTCTGTTCCGGCTCATAGCCACCGTCTTCTATGTGTTCACGGTCCTATGCGCTCTGCGTGTATTCGCCTCATGGTTCCCCTCGCGGGGCGGACGGACCGCCGGGGTGGAGCGATTCCTGCGCGCGGCCACCGACTGGTGGTTCAGGCCCTTCGCCCGGATCAAGTTTTTACAGCGCCGCGGCCTTGACTTCAGCCCGGCCTGCGCCATCATCGTCCTGGCCGTGCCCGCCACAGCCTTCTCCATGCTGGGGGCCATGGGGAAGGTCGCCTGGGGCGTGCTGCTGGGCGTGGTCCTGCAGTCGCTCTGGTCCATGGTTGCTTTCTTCCTAGCCATCCTTATACTACTATTGGTGACGAGACTGGTGGTGGCGCTTCGCCGCGGCTCCACCTACTCGCCCTTCCTGGAGGCGGCCGCGGCCCTGACCGACCCCTTCCTGTACCGCGTCTCCAGGATCCTGTTCGGTAAACGCATCGTGCGCCATAGGACATCTTTGACGGCGGCCATACTGGTCCTGGCCGCGGCCTGGGCCCTGGGCGCCTGGCTTTGCGGGGCGGCTGCGGGAGCCTTGGCGACCCTGCCCTTCTAGAAATCGGCCCTGACCGCGAGAGCGGAGGAGGAGGAGGGAGGATGACCCTGTCCAGGGAAGGGCGCAAGGCGGCCGCCGATGCCCTAGCCGGCATGAAACGCCCCGTGTCCGTGACGGTCTTCACTCAGCCCATCGAGTCGAACGCCTGCAGGGAGACGCGCGCCCTGGCCGAATTCCTGGCCGAGACCAGCCCACGCGTCTCGGTGGAGGCGGCCGACTTCGTGGCCAACGGCAGCACCGTGAGGAAATACGGGATCGAGCGGATCCCCGCCATCGCCGTCGTGTCGCGTGAGGGTGCCGTCTTCCGCTTCGAGGGCGTACCCTCGGGCTATGTATTCGAATCCCTCCTAAGGGCCATCGCGGCAGCCTCCGCCCCACCCGCCACCGGCCCGGTTGAGTGGTTGGCAGACGACGGTCCGGAGCTGCCCCTCACGGTGTTCGCCTCGGCCGGCAGCCCGGAATCGCCGGCCATGATCGACATCGCCTCAAGGCTGTCCTTCTGCTACGGGCGAGTGCTCGGCCGGGCTGTCTGCATAGAGGACTTCCCCCATCTGGCCGTGCGCTTCGGCATCAAGGACCTGCCCTCCGTATTCTGCGGACAGGCGGCCGTGTCCGAGGGCCCCCTGGCCGAGTCCGAGCTCTTGGATCGGCTCAAGAAGCTGGCGGGGGCCTGAGGCATGCTCACGTCCAGACAGCGCGGCCGCCTGACGGCCCTGGCCAATAAGCTGGAGCCGAGCGTCTCCCTGGGCAAGGGCGGCCCCAGTCCAGCCCTGCTGGCCCACCTCCAGGCCGAGCTGGAACGCCACGAGCTGGTCAAGCTGCGCTTCGCCGACTTCAAGGAGGGTCGCCTGGAGCTGGCCCGCGAGTTGGCCGAACGGACGGGCGCCGAACTCGTACGGGTGCTGGGCAATACGGCGATCTTCTTCAGACCTCATCCTGATCCCGAGAAGCGCAGCATAGAACTGGACTAGGCCGGCGGTTAGAGCCGACGTCGGGCCGTGATGTTGCGTCGATCCGGTGAAGTAGGTATCCTTGCCCCGTGGACGTATTCCTCAAGCTCTTCATCCCCGTCTCCGTCATGGTCATCGGATTTTGGCTCTGGTGGTCGCTCTACTGGAATCCGCGCCAGAAACGCCGCGAATGGACCGGGGAGCTGGTACCGCGCAATGCGCCCCAGGGTCGGAAGTGCCCCCTTTGCGGCGAACCCATGCGCGAGGGCGAGCGGGTGAAGAGCGTGGTCTACCCCGGCAAGCCCTATAAGGTCACCCACATCTTCGGCTGCCCATCCTGCTACCCGGCCAATCCCCTGCACAAGCGCATCTGCCCGGTCTGTGAGCACGAGCTGCCGCGGGACGGCTACCTCTTCGGGCGCATGTTCGAACGGCCTGGGCGCAAGCACGTCCATATCATGGGGTGCACGGGCTGCCAGGTACGGCGGCCGGGAAACCGCTGATGCCCACCCTCTGGATTGTGGCTACGCCCATCGGCAACCTGGAGGATCTGACCCTGCGGGCCCTGGAGACGCTGAAGTCGGTGGACGGGATAGCCTGCGAGGACACTCGCCACAGCCTCAGACTGCTCAAGCGTTACGGCATCTCCAAGCCCCTCCTCTCGGTCCATGCCTACCGCGAGGAAGAGGGTGCCCGGGCCGCCCTTGCTTGGCTGGACAGCGGCAAGGATCTGGCCTACGTCTCGGACGCGGGCACGCCCTCCCTGAGCGATCCGGGCACCCTCCTGGTGCGCATGGCCGCCGCTGCCGGGCACCGCGTGTCCCCACTGCCCGGCCCGAGCGCCTTCGCCTGCCTCATGTCGGTGGCGGGTTTGGGGGCCAGCTCCGTCACCTTTGCCGGCTTCCTATCACCTAAGGCCGGCCGGAGAAAGACACGGCTGCGGGAGCTCCTGGAGCGCGAGGAGGCCTTCGTAGTCTACGAGAGCCCCTACCGCATCCTGCGCCTCCTCTCGGATCTGGCCGAGCTGGATGGCGGCCGGGAAATCTGCCTGGGGCGCGAAATGACCAAGATCCACGAGGAATTCCTGCGCGGCAGCGCCGCCGAGGT
>CAYYCP010000007.1:11670-63843 GCA_964470375.1 uncultured Spirochaetales bacterium | reverse complement strand
GCCACTCCAGGCGCAGGCTGGCCGCGGGCAGGGCCGCCGCCCCCTCGGCCGCGACTACCCGATTCCGCCCTGAATTCTTGGCCCGGTAGAGGGCTGAATCAGCCCGCTCGAACCAGGATCCCAGGGCCTCGCCCCGCCGCCATTCCGCCACCCCGAAGCTGGCCGTCTGCTTGCCCACGTCCGGGAAGCCGGCCGCGGCCATGGAAGCCCGCATCTTCTCCGCCAGGATGGAGGCCCCGGCCAGGGATGTATCGGGCGCCAGGACGGCGAATTCCTCCCCGCCCCAGCGGAAGAGCCGGTCCGATTCGCGGATGAGGGACCCGGCCAGGGCCGCCGCTCGTTTCAGGACGGCGTCTCCCGCTGCGTGGCCCCAGGAGTCGTTGACCCGCTTGAAGTGGTCCAGGTCGAAGAAGACCAGGGAGACAGGATGCCCGTAGCGCCCGGCCCTCTTGGCCTCGGCTTCCATGGATGCCATGAGTCCGGCGCGGTTCCCCAATCCTGTCAGGGGATCGCTCAGGGCAAGCTTCTGGAGGGCGGCCTCGCGCCGCGCGCGCTTAGCCCGATCCGCTGAAGAGCCGAAGAGGAATAGGCCGCTCGCCAGGATGAGGGCCGGCGCGGCCGCTGCCAGGGCGACCGGGATCCAGGCCGGTGGCTCTGCGTCCCAGGGGGCCAGGAAGGCGGCCGCTATGGAGGCTATGCCGATGAAGAACCAGAGCAGGGCCGCGGCCAGGACAATGCGGGAGCCGCGCGTCTCGTGGCGCCGGCGCAGGCGCCAGGCTCGCAACAAGAGGAGAGCGGCGCAGGCCGGGGCGGCCAGCCCAAGGCCCAGGGCCAGGCTGGGGCCGTGGAGCTCCATCCCCGCCCCGCCTAGGCCTCGGGGCCTTTCTTCTCCTTGACGTAGAACAGGGCGTAGACGATGAGGCCGTTGAAGGCCGCTGCCAGGAGTCCCGAGAGGAAGGCGTAGGCGCCCTGGGCCGTGGTATAGAAGGCCAGGCTTTCCGCGCGCATCATGATGCGGTAAAGGAGGCCCTGGAGAACCCTCCCCAGGATGTTCAGGGCCAGGAGGCCGCCGAAGGCCGTGGCCGCCAGGGCCGCCGCCCGGGGGCGCTTGGGCAGGTTCGCCAACGAGAGGACGAGGCCCGCCAACTGGACCAGGATCATGGGAGCGCCCAGCAACAGGTTGCCGAGCTGGGAGACAAGCATGGTCGCGTCGCTCATCCTTCCACCTCCGCCGCCCAGCCTAACCGACCCTCGGCCCCGCGTCTACGCCCCTTCACCCCCGGGGCCCTCCGGCGCTAGAGTATCCATAGGAGGGCAGCATGCCGCTCACCAGGACCTGGGAAGAGGTCGATCAGAAGCTCAAGGACGGCAAGGCCGTCGTACTCACGGCCGAGGAAGTCGCCCGCATGGCCGAGGAATCGGGGCCGGACGACGTTCTCAAGAAGGTGGACGTCGTCACGACCGGCACCTTCGGGGCCATGTGCTCCTCGGGTGTCTTCATCAACTTCGGCCACCCCGAGCCGCCCATCCGCATGGAGCGCATCGAGCTGGATGGCGTTCCCCTCTTCGGCGGGGTGGCCGCCGTGGACGCCTACATCGGGGCCACCGAGACATCCCGCGACGACCCGAGCTACGGCGGTGCCCACCTGATCGAGGCCCTGGTCCGCGGGGAATCCCTGCGTCTGCGCGCCTGGGGCAAGGGAACCGACTGCTACCCGCGCCGGGAGATAGACACCTGGATCTCCAAGGAAACGGTCAACGAGATCACCATGCTCAACCCGCGCAACGCCTATCAGAATTATCCCGCGGCCACCAATCTGTCCGAGCGCCACCTCTACACCTATATGGGCAATCTATTGCCACATGGTAAAAATTGTAATTATTCAACTTCGGGCGAGCTTTCGCCCCTATTGAACGACCCCGATCTCAGGACCATCGGCGTGGGCAGCCCGGTCTTCCTATGCGGAGCCGTGGGCGCGGTGGCCTGGAACGGCACCCAGTTCAACACCCGCCGGGAGCGCACCCCCGAGGGCCTGCCCCTCCTCAACGCCCGAACCCTGATGCTGGTGGGCGACCTCAAGGCCATGCAGAGCGAATACCTCAGGGCGGCCTACTTCGAGCGTTACGGGGTGAGCATATACCTGGGCGTGGGCATCCCCATCCCGGTCCTGGACCTGGACATGGCCCGGCGCGTGAGCGTCTCCAACGCCGCCATCCAGGCCACCGTCTGCGACTACTCCGCCCCCGGTCATCCGGCCCTGACCCGGGTGAGCTACCGCGAGCTGCGCTCGGGCTGGATCGAGCTGGACGGGCGCAAGGTGAAGACGGCCTCCCTGTCATCCCTGGCCAAGGCCCGATCCATCGCCCAGGAACTGAAACAGCGCCTCCTGGCCGGGAAATTCCCCTTGAGGCCGCCTACCTTGGAGCTGCCCCGGGACTCGGGGGTCAAGCCCCTCAGGGAAGGAGGCCGGGCATGAAGGAGAAATTCGTCCTGTCCTACGCCCCCGAGGCCGTGGGCGAGCCGGTCATCTACCGCCTCATCAAGCACTATGACGTTATGGTCACCATCCTCAGGGCCGAGATCACCCCCGGCCAGGAGGGGCGCCTCCTCCTTGAGCTGGAGGGAGAGGGAGAACGCGTCCCGGAGGCAGTGGCCTACCTGGAGTCCCTGGGCGTCACCTGCCTCCCGGCATCGCGTGCCATACTCTGGAAGGAAGAGGGCTGCGTGGACTGCGGGGCTTGCACCGGGGTCTGCTTCTCGGGGGCCCTGGAAATGGACCCTGAAAGCGCCCGCCTCAAGCTGGAGCGTGAGCTCTGCGTGGGCTGTGGCCTGTGCGTGAAGGCCTGCCCCTTCGGTCTCTTCTCCCTGGCCTTCGAGGACTGAGGGAGGAAGCCTGTACCGGGAACGCTGGTACCGCGCCGCCATGGGGGGCGGACGCTTCCGGCCCCTCCTCCTCAAGGATGGCCAGTCCGACCTCTGGATCGGTCTGCCGCCCGGGGCCGATGGGGCCGCCGCCCTGGCCATGGCCGACGAAGAGCTTAGGCGGCTCCGGGCCGACCTGGGGGCTTGGATGCTCGAGCATCCTGATTTCGAGTCTTCCCTCGGACCGCTGGATGAGGACGCCGGGGCCCCGCCCCTGGCGGCGGCTATGCTGGCGGCGGGCAGGGCTGCCGGCGTGGGACCCATGGCGGCGGTGGCGGGGGCCATCGCCCAGAGCCTGGGGGAATACCTCTGCGCCGGCCTGGGCCTCAAGGAACTCATCATCGAGAACGGCGGAGACCTCTGGATCAGGACCGAGGAGGAGTTGGCCGTGGGCATATACGCCGGCCTCTCCTCCCTCTCGGGGAAGCTGGGCATCCAGCTGCCCGCCGGTTCCTGCCTGGGCCTGTGCAGCTCTTCGGGCAAAGTGGGCCCCTCCCTCTCCTTCGGAAAGGCCGATGTGCTGAGCGTGGCCTGCACGGACGCCGCCCTGGCCGACGCCTACGCCACCGCCTTCGGCAACCGCGTTCGCAGGGACGATGACCTCGCCCCCGCGGTAGAGGAAGCCGCCCGGTCGCCCGGCGTCCTCTTCGCCCTGGGCATACGGGCCGGCAGGCTGGCATGCGCCGGAGATGTGCGCCTCAGGCCCCTCGGGCCCGGCGCCCTCGGGCAGGATGCCTGAGGGATCGGCCTAGACCTTGGCCTCCCGCCCACGGCGCCAGGCGAGGGCCATGCCGGCCGAGGTGAGGCCAAGGAAGGCCCCGGTGACCGCGAAGAGGATCCGATAACCGGCGAATATCGAGATCGCCGCCCCCACCACTGGTCCCAGGGCTGTGCCTGCCTGGCCTATGGATGTGGATGCTCCGAAGACGGCCCCTCTGGACGTGCGCGGCGAGCGCAGGGCGATCAATGCGTTCACCGAGGGCATGGTGCCGCCCAGGCAGAATCCCGCTGCGGCGCGCAGGGCCATGAGGCTCCCGATCCCCCCGGCCCAGCCTTGGAGTACGGTGAGAAGTCCGGCTGTTCCGAGGGCTAGGGAGAGCACCCGCGCGTGCCCGAAGCGGTCGCCTATGCGTCCGGAGAAGGCCGCCGCCAAGGCCGAGCTCAGGCCGGCCGCCCCCATCACCAGACCTGATATCGAGCGGGCCATAGAGGGATCCGGGATTAAATCCTCGATATAGAGAGGCAGGATGGGGCTCACGTTGGAACCGGCGAATTGGTACATGAAGACGACCGCGAGGAGGGGCAGGAGGGAAGGGGCTGCTATAGCTTTGAAACTGGCCTGAGCCCCAGCCCCGGGGGCGGAGCGGTCCGGGCCCCTCCATTCCTCTCGGGCGCCCAGGAGGACGATCATGCCCCCGGCCAGGAGGAGGAGGGACGTGAAGGCGAAGGAGGCGCGGTTACCCAGGAGCTCGGCTATCCTCCCGCCCACGTAGGGCCCCAAGGAATTGCCGGCGAAGACGGCCGCCTGGAGGATGCCCAGGCGCCTGCCCATCAGCTCCTCGGGCGAGGTGGAGGCCACGAGGACGGTGGCCGCTGCCACCGTGCCGGTCAGGCCCCCCTGGATGGTCCTGAGGACGATGAGGAGCCAGGGCCCGGGCGAGAGGGATATGAGGCCGGTCAGGACGAAGCCCCCGAAGAGGGCCCTGAGGAGCATGGGTTTACGGCCGAAGCGGTCGGCCAGGGCACCCCAGAGGGGCGAGGCCAGGGCCAGGGCCAGGGAGGGCAAGGCCGTGGCCAGACCCGACCAGACCTTGAGGGCGGCCTGGTCGGTCACTCCCAGCTCGCGGATAAAGGAGGGCAGAACGGGCCCCGAGGCGGCGAAGCCCATCAGGGCGATGAATTCAGCGGCCACTACCGCTAGGTAGTCTGAAGGCCCTGTGGGCAGGGTTGCGTTGCGCATGCGCGTTCAGTGTCCTCGGCCCGGCGCGGCAGTGTCAAGGACGGGCCCGGAGAGGATCAAAAAGCTTGACGCGTCGATACCGATGGCGTACCATTGCCCGGAGGTCTTCCAATGCCTTGCACCCTCCTCGTGGTCTCTGATACCCACGGGGAATTAGGTCCGCTCAAAAAGGTATTGAAAGCCCGCTCCAGGAAGGCCGATGCCATCATCCACCTCGGCGACGGGGTCGATGACCTCGAGCGCCTGCGCATGTCAGGCATGGGGATCATCGGCTGGGAGGCGGTGCGGGGGAATTCGGATCGGGATACGCATTTGCCTCTGCTCAAGTTTTTCGAGGCAGGCGGCAAGCGCATACTCCTGGTTCACGGCCACCTCTTCGGCGTGAACGAGGGGCCGGGCCGGGTAGTCGATGCCGCGCGCTCGGCCGGGGCCGACGCCGTTTTCTACGGCCACGCCCATCGGGCTTTCTGGGAGGAATACGGCGGTCTGCTGGCCCTCTGCCCCGGCAGCCTCGCTCGCCCGCGCGACGGGCGGATCGGCAGCTATGCCATGGTGAGGATAGGCCCCTCTGGGGCTTTCGATGTGGAGATCCTGCGGCTGGGCTGAGGCGCGGCCGCATGCGCTCGGTCGAGGCAAATGACGGAGGCCGGGGGCCGACGTGCGCGCGAGCGCCGTCGGCGCGCGGTCGATCTTCTCACGCGAACGGAGGATGACAGAATGAAGAAATGGTTCCTTCCGGCGGTGGGCGTCCTGATCCTGCTCATCGCGTCCTGCCAGTCCAAGCCGAAGCCCCCGGAGGCAAGCCCCTCCCCGAGCCCTACGGCTACTCCCGCACCGACGCCCAGCCCCGAACTCACTCCCGCACCGACTCCGGAGCCCAGCCCCGAGCCGAGCCTCAAGGCGTCTGACTTCGAGGAGCTTGACGCCAAGGCCGAGGGGCTGCGCAAGGATTGCATCGAGTACGGTTTCAATGACAGCGCCGCGGACGAATACCAGGCCGCCTACGGCCTCCTTGAGGATGCCCGCGCCGCCGTGGCCGCCGGCGATGCTGAACAGGCCGTCGGCCTCTACGAGGGGGCCATCAGCTCCTTCGAGAACATCATCTCCAGCGGTAACTACGCCCTGGCCATGGAGCTGCGCGACACCGCCGACCAGATGCGCGAGGCGGCCCTGGAGCAGGACGCCGAGTACTCCAGCCCGGACCAGCTAGCCGGGGCCGACGCCGCCTACGAGGAAGGCGGGACGGCCATGACCGGCGGGAACTTCGCCGAGGCCGCCACGGCCTACCGGAAGGCGGTTGCGCGCTACGAGATCGTCTATGACCGCAGCAAGGCCATCAAGGCCAGGGACCAGGTGGACACATACGGATTCAAGGAGGCCGACCCCGGCAACTACGAGCTTGCCTCGGTCAAGCTGGACGAGTCCGACGCCCTCTTCGAGTCCGACGAGCGCTCCTCCCTGGACACCGTCCAGGAGGCCGAGCTGCGCTTCAACATCGTCCTCAGGTCCGGCTGGGAGCTGGGCCTGGGACGAGTGCGCGGCGAGGTGGACGACGGGCGCGCCCAAGCCGATAAGGCCAAGGCGGATCGGGCCGTACCGGAGATGTATGCTGAGGCCGACGCCCTCAGCCAAGAGGCCTACGCCATGGAGGCCGAGGAGCGCTACGCCGAGGCCGAGGAGACCTACCAACGCGCTGCTGAGGCCTTCATCGCGGCGGCCGGGGCTGCCGAGCAGAAGCGCGCAGACGCCGATAAGGTCATGGAGGCCATGTTGCGAGCCAAGGAGCGCTCGCGCCAGCTGGCCGAGCAGGGCGACAAGCTCATGCAGGCCGGCGCCGAAGGGAAGGAGGCCGCCGAATGAAACGGACCATTGTCTTCATCCTTATAGCGGCCCTGGCCGCCGCGGCCGGGTCTCAGACCCTCCTGGATAACTCTTATTACAAGATGGGCGAGGAGCTCATGGCCCAGGCCCAGGACGCCTACGACCAGGGCGAGTACGACGCCGCCGCGGACTACGCCGCCCAGGCCGAGGAGTACTTCGCCCTCTCCGACGAGTACGTCGAGAACATGGTCCTCTACCAGGAGGCCCAGGACACCGTGGCCCAGGCCGAGAGCCGCATGAACTGGGCCAAGGCCGAGGGCGTCGAAAAGACCGACCCGCAGGCCTTTCAGGACGCCTCGGACTCCCTCGAGGCGGCCTGGGAGGCCATGAAAGACGAGCGCTACGACCTGGCGGTTATGTACGCCTCGGCCACCCTGGCCTACCTCCAGGACCCGCGCAAGGCCCAGGTCCTGCCGGGCTCCTACAAGGTGGTGCTGAACCCGGCCCTGCGCGACTGCCTCTGGCGCATCGCCGCCAACCCGGCCATCTACAACGATCCCTACCAGTGGCGGAAGCTCTACGAGGCCAACCGCCAGCGCCTAGTGGATCCCAACAACCCGGATCTCATCCTGCCCGGCCAGATCCTCAGCGTGCCCAGCCTCTACGGCGAGGAGCGCGAAGGGCTCTACGACCCGACCCGCACCTACGAGGCCCTGCGCAAGCCGGCCAAGTGACAAGAGCGATATGACGATGAGGCCGTCCGGGTTCCCGGTCGGCCTTTTTTTCGCTTCCGCGGTTTCCTTCGTGCCGCCGTTTTCAGCTTCGCCGAACCCTGACTGGCGTACTCTGCGTCCCTTAGTGCTTGATGGCCCTCGAGAAGGGCCGCCTAATGGAAGCCGCCATGAGGCAGGCCAGGCAGACTGCGCCCAAGGCGAAGCCGACCAGGTAGAGACCCTTCATCCAGAGCGAAGCCACGGCTTCCCGCCCCGCTCAGGCCTTGGCGGCCAGCTCCTCGAACTGACGGGCCCTCTCCTGGAAGACGGCCATGCCCCCGCGCCAGAAGGCCTTGTCCCTGATGTCGTAGCCGGCCAGGGCGGCCACGTCCTCGGCGCTGGCCCGCCCGGTCTCGCGCAGAAGGGAGCGGTAGGCCCCGGCGAAGGACGGCCCCTGCTCGCGGTAGCGCGCGTAGAGGCCCAGGCCGAAGAGCTGCCCGAAGGCGTAGGGATAGTTGTAGAAGGAGACGCCGGGGTAGTAGTAATGGCCCTTGGCGGCCCACATGTAGGGGTGCAGGCCGTCCGGGTCGAGGGCATCGCCGTAGCTCTTCCTCTGGGCGTCCAGCATCATCCCGCACAGCTCCTCGGCGGAGAGCTCGCGTTTGGCGCGGGCCTCGAAGACCGAGCGCTCGAAGTAGAAGCGCGACATGATGTCCATGATGACCTGGCAACCGTCGCGAAGGAGGAATTCCAGGATGGGCAGGCGGTCAGGGACGGGGGCCTCCTGGATGGCGGCCTCGAAGACGATGGTCTCGGCGAAGATGCTGGCGGTCTCGGCCAAGGTCATGGGGTAGGCCTTGAGAAGCTGGGGCAGGTCCTTGATGCACTCGTGGTGGTAGGCGTGGCCCAGCTCGTGGGCCACGGTGGTCAGGGTGTAGAAGCTGCCCTCGTCGTTGCACAGGATGCGCGACTCGCCGATGGAGGGGAAATCGATGCAGTAGGCCCCGCCCACCTTGCCCGGGCGCGGCTGGGCATCGATCCAGGCTGAGTCGAAGGCGCGTTGCGCGAAATCGCCCATGGCCGGGTCGAAGGAGGCGAAACGGGCGGAGATGATGGAGCGCATCTCCTCCCAGGAGTAGCGCCGTGAGGAGGAGCCCAGGGGGGCGAAGAGGTCGTAAAAAGCGCAGCGCTCCAAGCCCAGGAGGCGGGCCTTGGCCTTGAGGTAGGCCCGGAATACGGGCAGGGATTCCTCCAGGACCGAGATGAGGGCGTCAAGGGTCTCGGCGCTGATCCGGGATTGGTGCCTGGCCCTCTCGAGGGCGTTGGCCCAGCCGCGCCGGGCGTCCAGGCAGACATTGGCCCCCTTCACGCCATTCAGGGCGGCGGCCATGGGAATCTCCACGGCCTTCCAGCATTCGATCTCCTTCTTGAAGGCTTTTTGGCGCAGGGAGCGGTCGGGGTCGTAGGCCAGGGAGCGCAGCTCCACGACCGTCTTGCGCTCTCCCGTGCTCTCGTCCCAGACCGCGCCGGCGTTGGAGGACAGGGACTCCTGGAGGCGACCCCAGGCCTCCGCCCCCGAGCGCGAGAGGTCGGCGGCCAGCTCCTCCAGCTCCACGGACATCTGGCGTGAGGCCAGGAAGAGCTCTTCCTCCAGGAGAAAGCGGTAGGCGGCCAGGCCGGGATCTGAGGCGAGGGCCTGCTTGAGCTCGGCCTCATGGGCCCTGAGGGCCAGGCGGAAGGCGGCCTGGGCCTTGGCCAGGGGCAGCTTGAGCTCCTCGACCTCGTTGAGCTCGGCGGTGGCGCGCTGATCGCGGGTGTCCACGGTAAAGGAGGCGTAGCAGTAGGCCCCCAGGGTCTCGGCCAGGGCCTCGGCCGCGTTGAAGCTCTCAAGGATCCCGCGGAGCCATGGGGCAAAGCCCTGCCCGGCCCCGGCCGGCCCGGAGGCGGCCCTGTCTGCCAGGTCGCGGCAGAGGGACTTCGCCTCGGTCTTGGCGGCCAGGTAGCGCGGATCGTCGAAGGACGCGTAGACCGGGCTTAGGTCCCAGCGTACGGCGGGGCGGGATGCGTCTTCCATGCCGGCCTACTTCCTCTTGCGCAGCTGACCCTCGGCGCCGTTGCCGATGCCCGCGGCGTTGCCCTCGTCGAAGTCCAGATGGCACTCCAGGGCGAAATCCGGGCGCACCCGGCAGACCGTGTTCTCCAGGACCAGAGCCCTCTCGCCGGGAACATAGAGATCCACCACCTCGCCGTTTTCCACCCCGTAGCGCTTGGCGCTTTCAGGATCGAAGTGGATGTGGCGCTTGGCCACCAGGAGGCCGCGGGCCTTCTTGACGCTGCCCTTGGGGCCTATGATCTCCATGGGGAAGGAGCCGTCAAGCTGGCCCGACTCTTTGACAGGGCAGCCAGGGACGCCCAGTTTGAAGACGTCCGACATGAGGATCTCGCACTGGGTCTCTGTGCGCACAGGGCCCAGGACGCGCACGTTGTCTATCTGCCCCTTGGGGCCGCGGATGGTGACAAGCTCTGCGGCCGCGAACTGGCCGGGCTGGATGAGGTCCTTGACCTTGGTCAGCGCCGCGCCAGGGCCGAAGAGGGCCTCAAGATCCGCTTGCGAAAGGTGGATGTGCCTATTGGACAAATTTATGGGAACCCTCGTCTCGCTCATGCGCTCTCCTCCCGGTCCCGGCTTTCGGCACGGGCCCATTGACCAGCCTGAGGCGGCGCCGGGCCGGTCGGAGTCGAGTCTACCCTTCCGGGATGGGGGAGTCAAGGAAGCATGCCGCTGGGGCGATCTCGCCCCGGCGGGAGGGCTCGCTCAGGCCGTCAGCGGCTGCGTTGCGCGACACTCTCGGAGACGTAGGCCCCCGAGCAACCGGCCAGGGAGCTGATCCTGGTCAGCCAGCCCTCGGCCTCGCGCTTGGTGGAGTAGGGGCCAAGGCGGACGCGGAAGTAGGTCTTGCCGTTTACTTCCTTCGTACTGACTACGGCGTTGAGGCCCTGCTGGGAGAGGAAGGCCCGCTGTTCCTCGGCCTTGCCGGCGGAGGAGAAGCTGGCGGTTTGGATCCAATACTCGGTCACCTTGGCCAGGGCAGGGCTGGCCTTGGGAGCGGGGGCCTTAGGGCTGACTCTGACCGCGGGCTTGGTGCTGAGGGAAGGCCTGGGGCTGACGGCCGGCTGGGCGGCTGGGGCCGGTGAGGCCGGGGATATGGCGGGCGAGCCCAGAGGGGCGATGGGGCTGGAACCGGGCAGGACGTCAATGACGATGCGGTCCCCCTGGGGTAGGGCCGAGGTGGACGCGGCGGGGGCCGCGCTGGGCAGACCGATCACCAGGAGCTGGTCGCCATCGATGAGGAGGCCGGGGCTGGGTGAGGGCGAAGGCAGGCCGAGGTACTCCTGGGCTCCCGCACGGGGGGAGGCCTTGCCGAAGAAGGATGCCGGCCCGTCCGGATCCTGGCCGCGCGGATCCAGGATGAGGATGGCCGCGACGATACAGATGGCCAGGAAGAGCCCGACCGAGATCAGTATCCAAATGATCTTCTTGCGTTCCATGGCTGAATCCAGGGCCTCCCTCCCATATATCGGCGCAGGGCCGGCCCTATTGAGCGAAAGATGGGCGCAGACGGCATGTGTGCGGGATCTAGCCTCTGGGCTTGCCAGTCACGGAGATGGATGCGGCGCCTTCGCCGCTGCCTCCGCGCTGCTTGAGCGCTTGGGTGCGGCCCCCAAGCCTGGGCTTGCGCGGGAGCCCTCGAGTCGCTCGAGGGAGCCCTCGAGGTGCTCGAGGGAGCCCTCGAGGTGCTCGAGGGAGCCCTCGAGGTGCTCGAGGGAGCCCTCGAGGTGCTCGAGGAGCCTGTCCAGGCGGCGCTCCAGGGCTCTGAAGCTGGATGGGTTGGCGAGGACAACCAGGGGCGGGCCTATGCGCCTAAGGGCCCGGCTGAGCCCGCGTTGGCTGCGCATGCGCGCCAGGGCATGACCCAGGCCCCTCCGGTCGCGGACCAAGGCGCGGAGGAGGCGGAGGAGGAAGGGGGCCCTGAGCTCGATGATGAGGTCGAAGTCGGTGGCGGCCGGGAATTTGTGGAGGACGGCCGCCTCGAGAGCCAAGGGCTTGTCCGCGTTGGCTGCCATCCAGGCCCGTATCCCCGCGTCAATCCCCGGGTGGACGATGGCCTCCAGCTCCTGCAGGGCCCGGGGATCCTTGAACACTATGGAAGCGATGGCCGCTCGGTCCGGCCTCCCAGCACGGTCCAGGCAGGCGGGGCCCAGGCGCGCGGCCACCTCGGCGGCCCTGGACTCTAGGACCCTATGCCCCAGGGCATCCGCGTCCAGAACAAGGTAGCCTCTGGCCGCCAGGAGGGATGCGGCCCTGCCCTTACCGGCGCAGTAAGCCCCTGCCAGGGCCAGGCGGAGGGGCCTGTCGCCTCCTTCCTGGGGCATCAATGCATGTCCCCCCAGGAAAGGGCCTGCTCGGCCTGAACCCTCAGGGGCAGGGCCATGGGCGAGGCGGCCTCCATCTCGCGGACGGCTATGCCCATGACAGCCTCGGCGCGGGCACGCGGGCACTCGATCAAGAGCTCGTCATGGACCTGGAGGAGAATTGTCGCTTCCGGCTCCTCGCGGGCCAATGCCTTGCTGACTCTGAGCATGGCCAGCTTGACGATGTCGGCGGCGCTGCCCTGGATGGGGCTGTTCACCGCCACCCGCTCGGCGGCCGCCTTCTCGGTCTTGTTTCGCGAGTTGATGCCCTCGATGGGGCGGAGCCTCCCGAGGATGGTGCGCGAGACGCCCTCGCGCTCGGCGTCCTCGACCGCCTTGCGGATGAAGGCTGCCACCCCCCGGTAGGTCTCGAAGTAGGCATCGATGAAGCGCTGCGCGTCGGTCCGCGGGATCTTGAGCTCGCCTGCCAGGCGGTAGGCCGACATCCCGTAGATCACCCCGAAGTTGATAGTCTTGGCGATGCGCCTCTCCTCGCCGGTCACATCGGCCTCGTCTTTGCCGAAGATCAGGGCGGCCGTCATGCGGTGGATGTCGCGCCTCTCGGCGAAGGCCCGCTTGAGGGCCGGGTCCCCGGACAGCTCGGCTAAAACCACGAGTTCAATCTGCGAGTAGTCGCAGGAGACCAGGACCTTCCCGGGCGCGGCTACGAAGGCCTCGCGGATGCGTCGGCCCTCTTCCTCGCGGATGGGGATGTTCTGCAGATTGGGGTCGCGGCTGGACAGGCGCCCGGTGGCAGTGCCGGTTTGGATGAAATGGGTGTGCACGCGCCCGTCCTCGTCGGCCAGGGCCGGCAGGGCGGCCACGTAGGTGGACAGAAGCTTGCGCAGGCCGCGCTGCCGGAGGACCAGAGCGCAGACCTCGTCCTCCGCCGCCAACTCCTCCAGGACCGAGGAATCCGTGGAGAAGCCGGTCTTGGTCTTCTTCCCGGCCGCGAGTCCTCGCTCGATGAACAGGACCTCCTGAAGCTGCTTGGTGGAGGAGACGTTGAACTCGTGACCCACCATCTCGAAGATGCGCTTCTCGGTCTCGGCGATGCCAGCCGAGAGCTCGCGCGAGCACTCGGCCAGGGCCTTGAGGTCCAGGCGTACCCCGGCCGCCTCCATGCCGGCCAGGATGGGGATAAGGGGCATCTCCACGTCGCGGAAGAGGGAGGAGAGGCCGCGCTCCTCGAGGGCCGGAAGGAAGGCGTCCATGAGCCTGAGGGCCAGGTCGGCGTCCTCGGCCGCATAGGGCATGGCCTGGGCGATGGGAACATCGCGGAAGCTCCCGCCCTTGGGGACGATGTCGTCGAATGCGATGCCGTGGTAGTCCAGGTACCGCTCGGCCAGGGCCTCCAGGGAGTAGCCTCCGCCCCCGGCCGTGGCAGTCCGGCCCGGATCCAGCATCCAGGCCGCCACCATGGAATCCTCCAAGCGGCAGGCGACCGGCAGGCCCCAGGCCCGCAGGGCGTGCAAGTCGTACTTGATGTTCTGCCCGGCCATGGTCAGGTCGGGATCGGCCAGGAGGGGGCCTAGGAGGGCCTTGGCCTCGGCCTCGCCCAGGCAGGGCGAGTCGGGGCTGGCGATGGGCACGTAGCAGGCTCTTCGCGGCTCAACGGCCAGGGAAAAGCCGACGATGCGGGCCTTGAGCTCGTCCAGGGAATCCGTCTCGCAATCGAAGGCGAAGCGCTTGGCCTTCCGGGCCCGCTTTATCCAGGCGGCCAGGGCGGCTCCCTCGGTGACAGCCTCGTAATCGCCCTTGCCGAGGAGGGCCTGGTCAACGCGGATGGGGGCCGGGGCCTTACCGGTCGTGGGGGCGGGGGATGAGGGGGCGGCCCGCTGAGGACCGGCCTTGGCCCCCGGCTCCCCGAAGAGCTCCCCCTCGGCGGAAAACCGGGAAGCCAGGCTCTTCATCTCCAGTGACAGGAAGCGCTCTCGGGCGGCGTCGGCGTCGGCCCTGCCCAGGGCCAGCTCCTCAAGGCCCCCTGGCAGGGGTTCGAGGTCGCGCACTAGGGTGACGAGCTCCCGCGAGAGGTATGCGCTTTCCCGTCCGGCCTCCAGCTTCTTCTTGAGGCTCTCCGGCTTGATCCCCTCGAGGCCGGCGTAGATGGCGTCCAGACCCCCGAGCTCGGACACCAGCTTGACCGCGGTCTTGTCGCCCACTCCGGCCACGCCCGGTATATTATCGGAGGCATCCCCGGTCAGGGCCAGGTAGTCCAAGATGCGCTCGGGCGGGATGCCCCACTCAGCCCTGACTTCCTCTGGCCCCAGGGTCTTGTAGGCGCCGTCCTTCTCCGGCCTGAGGACCTTGACCGGCCCGCCCACCAGCTGGAGGAGGTCCTTGTCCGCAGAGACGATGTAGCACTCGCGGCCCTCGCGCCGGCATGTCTCGGCCAGGCTGGCGATGAGGTCGTCAGCCTCGTAGCCCTCGGCGCGCAGTGCCCTCACCCCCAGGAGGCCCAGGGTGTCCTCTACGATCTCGGCCTGGGGGTGGAGATCCTCGGGGGCCTTCTGGCGGGTGGCCTTGTACTCCGGGAAGCGCTGGTGGCGGAAGGTCTTGCCGCGCGAGTCGAAGACGCAGGCGAAGTACTCGGGATTGCGCTCGTCCATGAGGGCGAAGAGGATACGGAAGAAACCGTAGACCGCCGAGACGTTGCGCCCGTCCTGGGTGCGCAGGGGGCGGTTTATGAAGGCGAAGTAGGCGCGGTAGATGACGGCGTGGGAATCCAGGAGGTAGAGGGGGCTCTTCATAATCGAATGATAGCCCATGCCCGGCCCGCGGAGAAGGGGGCCGACGAGGCCTGGATAGGCTGACCTGAGGGGTGTATCATGGATGCCGGGGGGAGGACGATGCTGAGGGAATTCGACAACCTGAGCCAGGAGCGGACGGGCTATAGGCGCCTCTTCACCGACGATTACTTCGACCTCTATCTCTGGTACGCCCGGCAGGGCGGCCCCCTTACCGGCTTCCAGCTCTGCTACGACCGCAACGGCGACCCGCACTCCCTGACCTGCTACCGCGGCAAGGCATCCGTGCACTCGCGCATCGATGACGGGGAGGGCAAGTCAGGTGGGCGCTATAAAGCCTCGCCTATCCTGGTGGCCGACGGGATGCTGGACAAGGCCTCCCTCTACAAGCGCTTCGAGGAGGCCTCGCGGGGCATGGAGGAGCCCATCCGGGCCCTGGTGCTCAAGGCCATCGCCGAGCACGTGAATTGAGAGGGGGCGGGGGCCTCAGCCCTTGATGTCGACGATGCTGGGACCGGGGCCTCCATAGACCTGGTTGCCGCGCTTGAAGGGATTGCGCAGTCCCTGGATCTCCTGCCTCAGCATCGTCATGCGCTGCTTGAGGAGAGCCCGGTTCTCGGCGTTGCGGCTGACGACCTCGGCCTTGAGCTCCTCCAGGCGCTCCTTGATGCGCGGGATATCGGCAGGCACCTCCTCGGCGTGGTAGGCCGCCCGGTACATGTCCTCCAAGGGGTCTATGACTTTTTGGAAGGTGAATATCTCAGAGACGATGGCCTGTTCGATCTCCACATGGCTCACCAGGGCGTCCACGTTGCCTGACTCGATGTCGGCCTTCTCGCGCTCAAGGACTTCCAGGTAGTCCGCGAATTTACTGCGTTGGGCCACCAGGAGCTCGCGGAAACGCTTGAGTATCGCGACGCGGTTCTGGATCTCCTCGGGGGCGGGCTGCCGGCCTTGGGGCATGGGCGCCTCAGCCGGCTATATTGACGCCGGCGTGGGCCCGCGGGGCGGTGTCACCGGCCTTCTTGATGGCCTCGACCCAAGCCGACCGCAGCTCCTCCAGCATGGCCCGCACAGGCCGGATGCGTCCGGCCTCCTTGGCGATATTGGCCTCCATCAGCTCGCGGTTGAAGTAGGCGTACAGGGAGTAGAGGTTCCCGGCTATCTCCGCGCCGGCCTCGAAGTCCAGGGAGGCCATCAGCTCGGTGATGATATCCTGGGCCTTCATGACCGCGGCGTTGATGCGTTGGATGAGGGAGGGATCGCGCTTAGGGTCCAGGCCGATCAGCTCGCAGGCTATGTCGCATTGGCGGATGGCCTCGGCGTACAGCATGAGCACCAGTTGGCCCGGGCTGGCCGTGCGTATGCGGGTCTCCCGGTAGGCGCTCAAAGGATTCGTCATCGCTCCCCTCCTGGGCCGGAGTGCGGCCTATTCGTTTTTTCGGCTATCCTCGAGCTTCCTTTAGCCTTTTCCGCCGGCCCCTCCATGGGCGGCGATATCAGCCGTTTTCGTACTTCCCGGTGGTCAGCCAGGTCTCGATGCGCTGGTAGGCGGCGTTTACGGTGGCCGAGTAGGCGGTGGCCCGCTTGAGGGCCTCGGGATCCCCGGCGTGCAGGTCGGGATGGTTGGCCTTGAGGAGGCGCTTGTAGGCCGCCTTCACCTCAGGCAGCTTGGAGCCGAAGGGCAGGCCAAGGGCCTTATAATCGTTGACCAGGCCGATGGGCGGGCCGGCCGGGCTGTGCTGGTAGGTCCCCCCGCTCCACTGGCCCTGGGAGCCGGCGCGGGCGCGGGCTTCCTCACGGGCCCGCCTGAGATTTTCGCGCTCGCGGCGCTCGCTCTCGCCCATGTCGCGGTTGAGGAAGTCATTGAGTTCCTCATAGGCCGCGTCTAGGTCTGAATCCCCCGAAGAGCCGGCGTAGCCGCCCCGGCCCCCGAAACGATCATCATCCGAGCCGGAGTCCTGGAAGAGGGAGCGCAGGAGGTTGCCTAGGCGGTCGAAAATCGGATCCACGCCTCTACTCTACCCAAAAGCCGCCCGCGAAACAAGCTTTCAAAAGAAGACTTCGACGCGCTCCGCCTCGCCCGCGCGGATGAGGCCGGCCATGGGCTGGGGGATGGCGGAGCCCTCGACGGCCGTCTCCCGTCCGTCCCGGAGCCTTATCCTGTAGCCGGAGGCCTCGGGGGCCTGGTTCCCCCTCAGGGCTCCCCCGTGATGGACGAGGCGCGTACGTCCCATGAAGGAGAATTCCACGCTGCCGTCGGCGCGGAAGAGGCCCTCGGGCAGAATAGGATGGAATACTGCCTGGAGCTCCCCGCCCGGGGCCCGGAAGGGCTTCCCGCCTGTGGAGATATAAAGGAAGATCTCCATGAACTCAGCCGTGGAGCCGGACAGGCGGGCCACGCAGCCGCGCCCGGCCATGGCCCTGTCATGATAGGCCGAGGAGACGATGAAGGAAGAATTCTCCAGGATGGAGCGCCCATAGGCTTCGGGATCCATGAAGGGCGGAAAGGCCTTTTCGGCGGCCTCCCAGAAGCGAGCGTAGAGACCGCGGCGGAGGAGGGCCAGGAGGTACTTGTACTCCATGTGGAGCCAGATCGATTCGTTCTCAAGCCAGCCCGAGGGGAAGGCCCGGCAACGCCCCAGCTCCTGCCCCTCCCCAGCCAGGGAGGCATTCACCTTGTACATGCCCAAGCCCTCGTCGTAGAGGGGGCTCCTCCGCACCGCCTCGGCGAAGGGCTCCAGCTCCGCATCGGCCAGGAAGCCCATGGCCCTCACCTGGCCCTCCAGGAAGTGGGGCAGGCTGCGGCTCTCGAAGACGGTGGGCATGAAATAGCCCGGCTCCATGCCCGCGCCCTCCCAGGCGAGGGGCTTATGGATCCGATAGGCGGGAAGGAGGCCGTCGGCCCCCATGGCGGCGCGCAGGGCTGCCTCGAGGGCCTTGCCCATTGAATCCAGGCCATCGCGCAGCTCCCCCCAATCTAAAACAGCCTTCCTCCCGGAGAAGCCCGCGAAGGCCCTGGCGCGGTACGTATCGCGGGCGGCCAAGGAGGAACGCCAGCGCTCCATGGGCGGTTGCCCGAGCCCCTTCCTCAGGGCGCGGAAGAGATCGGCCAGCTCCTCGGGCAGCTCGAAGGAGGGGCGCGGGAAGCGCCCCATGGCCGAGACGATGTAGGCCAGAAGGCGTCGCAGCGCTGCCCCGTCCGCCAGGGAAGAGCCGCAAATCCCGGGCAGGCCGTTCAGGGCGTCGTACCAGCCCGGCTTCCCGGCCTCCATCTCAAGGCCGGCGCCCTCCGGGTCCAGCGAGGCGGCCTTGGCCAGGGCCAGGCTGATGAGCTTTTCCATCAGGCACATCGTGTAGGGCTCGGCCCCTCCTGGGACGGCGCGCATGAAGGAATCCCCCTCGGCCCGCCCTGCCAGGCGGACGGCCATCTCCGGATCGGCCTCCACGCCCTCGCCCTGGACAAGGGCTCCCCCCCTGAGGCTGAAGCGACGCCCTGAGGGGACGATGCGGCGTTCGTCCTGGTAGTGCATGTAGCGCGGGCGCTCGAAGAGGAATTCCTCCTCGCGCTCCGGCCAGACCCCCAGGAGGGCGTCCAGGAGATCCATGTTATAGCTCCAGTGGTCGACCCAATACCCCTCTCCGTGGCGGGCGCGGATGAGGGGCCTGGCCCAGGCCAGGATGGCCTCCAGGGACTCCATGGCCTTTTTTTCGTCCAAGCCGGTGTCCATCAGGGTTCCCAGCAAGGGCCCCGGCTCGAAGGGGCTGCGCAGGATGCCCCCATTTGCAAGGCCAGGATACTCGGCTTCCAGGGCTGAGGCCACCTCAGGGCTCAGGCTGAAGGCCCGGCCCTGCACGACCAGCGGGTTGGTCCCGTCGGCCTTGATGAGGCTCAGGAATTCGATAAGGTCGGCGTCCTCGGCGCCTAGTTCGAACCAGATGTCGGAGCGCTGGTTTTGATTGAGGTCCCGGTAGGCGCCATAGCCCGAGGAGAGGGGGCAGGGGGGAAGCTCGAAGGAGTTGTAGTCCCGCTCTAGGTCCCCGTGCTTGCGCGCGTAGAGGGGGAGGAGGGCCGGCCCTGCGGCGCTGGCGAAGAGACGCGGGCGGCCCCCGCGCAGGACGTTGTCCAGCCATGTTTGGCGGCAATAGGCGTCGAAGGCCGGATCGGCGCTGCGGCAATCAGCCTCATCCAGGATGGCTGAGATGATGCGCCCGTTCTCGGCCCGCTTGGCCTCGAACCAGGCGGTCCCATCCGCCAGGGCGGCCATGGCCCGGGCCTCTTCCGCGCTGCGGGCGTGGCCTATCAGGGTCCAAACAGTCCACTCCTCGCCGGATTCCAGGTCGATGCGGGCGATGGAGAAGGCGCAGGGCCAGACATTACGCAGGTCGGTACCGGGACGCTCGCAGGCCTTCAGGGCGGCGGAGCCCCCGTCTTCCATGAGGGCCAGTGGGAGGCCGAAGCCCAGATCAGGGCCGAAGACAAGGGCTGGATCGCGGATAAGCCCCAGGCGCCTCCCCCGGCCGTCCAGGCTGAGAGAGAAGTGACCCTCGCGGTAGGCCCTCACCTCGGTGCTGTCCTCAAGTGAGCTGGTGACCCGGTAGAAACCCAGCCCCGCCTCGGGCTCCTCGGCTCCCATCCAAGCCTGGGCCGTATGCGACATACCCTTGATATGGAAGGAGGATATGCCTGATGGGACGATCCGGGGCAGGCCGTCGGCCAGGACGCCGAGCAGCCTGGAGGCGCCGCGGTTGCGCAGGCTGAGGCGGCGTAGAAGGCCGCCCGAGCGGCAGTTGGCCAGGGTGAAGTAGACGGCTTCCCATTCCAGGCCCGCCGATTCCTCCCTGACCGATACCTCGGCCGCCCCGACCCGCATGATCCTGCGGGCTTCCGGCGCCGCTCCGCAGAAGGGCTCTATAAGGCTCGGGCCGCCCGGTCCCTCTGTGATGAGGAAGCTGCGGAAACCCTCTCGTTCCACCCTGGCCCAGGCCTGGTTGGCCGGCTGAAAGTCCAGGATTGCGCCTTCCTTTGAACCTAGGCCGAAGGAGCAGACAGCCTGGCCGCGGTTGACGTAGAAGGCCCAGAGGGGCACGCCGACCTCGCCGGCCAAGCCGGGCAGGAAGCCCGCGAAGGGCATGCGCCTGTGGTAGTCCCGGATGAGGTAGCCGTCGCCGTCGAGGTTCTCCCCGTGCATGTCCGCCTCCTTGTCCCGCCCGAATCGTTCATCGTTGATGCGGCCCTCGCCCTGCCGCCATATTATTGCCGAAGCCGAAATGGTCATCAATCCCGGCTTGTCCGGCATGGGCCCGGCACGCGCCCTAAAGGCCCTTCGGACCGAGTGGAACCGCACCCCTGCGTGGAGCCTCAGCCTGCCCTGGGCCTGGACCTTCCCCTAGAGGCCGCGCCTTCCCTCTCACCGGCCCTTGGCCTGCCCGTCATCGCGGAGGGGGACCACTGCCACGCCTACCGCTCCGACCAGGAGGACTCCCACAGCGAGTGCTCGACCTGAAGCCAGGGGATCGGGAGCCATCGGGTTTTCCGGGTATCAGCATCCTATGAGGAGCCCGCCCCAGGCACGGCTCGACAGCTTGCGCGCGGTGAGGTTCCGCCACATACTCCTATTATGTCCCGAGCGATCCGGACCTGTCGCCGCAGCGGACCCTCCGGTGCCTGCCTCTTCCTCTGCGCCTTCGCTCTCATCCTGGGCGCGGCCTGCCAGAGCGGCCGCGGGCGCCCCTCCATTCTCCTCCTACCCGCCGACTGGCCCTCCGACAGCCCGATCACCTTCATAGATTCACGAGGCCGTCCCGTTTCAGGTAACCTTCCTGCGGCCAGGGTAGAGTGCCTGGCCTTCGGCATGCGGGCTACCATGCGCGGCCTGTCCCTCTCAGACGAGGGTTTTCTCAGGGCGGAATCCCTGCGCTTCTCCGCCAGAGGTGGCCCTCAAGCCTCCCTGGGTCCCCTAGTCTTCTCCTTCCCCGGGGGCCAGGCCCTGATCGAATGGGAGGCCGACGACGGCTGGACATACGAGATCTACGACATGGCCGCCGAGGGAGGGACCCTGGCCCTGTCCTGCTTCGCCCGCAGCCAAGCGATCGAGCGCCGTCCCGGCTCCAGCGCCTATTCCCGGGTGGGCTTGGTGGGGCTGCCTGTCGATAGCACGGGCCGTCCCGATTGGGCGACCGCCTCCATAGGGCCCCTCTCTGTCAACCTGGACCTGGCCAGGGATGTGGACATCCTCTCGGCCGCCAGCGGGACAGCCGAGCTCGACGGCGATGGAGTGCCTTGCCTGAGGGCCGACCTGATCCTCAGCGGTCTACCCGGGAATTTCAGCATACTCTTCCCGGGCGCCCTGGTCCGCGGCCGGGGGCGCCTGGAGCTGCCCGCATCCAGCCGGGGCTCCGCCGAGCTTAATCTCCCGGGGGGCTGTCGCCTGCGCCTGGAGGGCCTGGGCATGAGCGAGGGGGCTTGGCTCTCCGGCGGGAGCCTGCGCCTGCCCGAGACCCTGGCCCCCGGCACCGAGCTCAATTTCGGCCCGGGTGGCATACGCATCGATTCCTTCAAGACCCTCAGCCTGAAAAGCCGCCCCGCCCCCGGTCCCTTCGTCATCAGCCTAGAGGGTTTCAGCTTCTCCTGCGAGGATGCCTCCTTCGCCCATGTCGGGAGATCCAGCCTTGACATCGGGCGGGCCCGCCCCCTCCTCTCCGATCCCTCCCTCGGCATGCCCTGGCTGCGCCTGCGTCTGGAGGATGGAAGGGCCGGCCCCTCCTCCCGGGCCATCGATCCGCCCGAGCCCCTGGCGGGCTACGGAGGCCGCCTCAAGGCGAGCTCCATAGCCTGGGAGGGCGGCAGCCTCAGCCTGGGCGGGATCTATTCCGCCCCGGGCATCCTGGAGGGCGCCCAGGTCCCCATCGGGCCCTTGGAGCTCCTCCCGGACGGATCCCTCATACCGATGTCGGCCAACGCGGTCGGCCCGGCCTTCGCGGCCCTGGGCGGGAGCTGCACCCTCTCAGGCCTGAGCCTCTTGCCCGACGGGGGCATGCGCGCCGCGGCCCTGGCGGGGGACCTGGGCGGGCGCGCCGCCCGGGATTTCCGTATCTCTGATCTGAGCATCGGCGCGGACGGGCGGACCCGGGCTGGAGCGGGCTGGATAGGCAACATCGCCGGGGCCAAGGGCTTCACCGTGGATTCAGTTTCCGGCGACGCATCCGGTCTTATCCTGGCGGGGCGCATGGGCATCCGCTTTTCCAGCGGCACCCACTTCATCGACATGACCTTTCCTACTGATTCCCTCCTCCTTTCGAGCAGGGGCGAACTCCGCATGGAGCCCGTCGTCCTAGAAGGCCGGAGCTATCCGGCCTTCTTGGGCCTGCACTTCTCGCGCGTGTCGGCGGCTCTGTTGGGGGATGAGCTCTCCTTCATTCTGGATGGCGGCGTTTTCAAGGGTTCGAGCTTCTGGCCCTCGGGCGGCAGGGTGGAGGGCCTGGGGGTGAATTTGCGCACCCAGAAGTACGTCCTCGACCGGACCGTCTTCGAGGAGCCGGCATCCTTCTCCTGGGGCGGCGCGGATTTCAGCCTGACCTCCCTGGACGGGGCCATGGACGACGCCTACCTCTTCTCCGGCAGGGCCATCCTCCCTGACCTGGGGGGGGCGCCCTGGGGCGCGGCCGGCGAGTATCCCCTGCGCCTCCTGCGCCTGGACGAGTACGGGAACCCACGCGGCATCCTCATCGAGCTGGGCGGGAAGGCCGTCGACATCCTGCCCTTCATGGCCTCCCGGCGCTAAAACGCCGCCGCGGCGAAGGCCTTGATGCGCGGCGGCGGTACTCAGCCGGAAGAGCCGCCCTCGTCCGGGTAGAGGCCTTCCCGTCCGAAAGCCGAGCGCAGGACGAAGAAGCCATCACGCCTCTCAGGGCGTATGCCGGGGTGGAGCCTAAGCTTTCCCCCGCCTCCCGGAATGTCCACGGCCAGGGCCGGCAAGGCCAGGCCCGAGACCATGCCCTCCAGGCGCCCGTAGATGCCCAGGGCCTCCTCCAGGCCTACTCTCAGATGGGATGTGCCCACGGCCAGATCGCCTACAAAGAGGTAGTAGGGCTTCACGCCCGCGCGGGCCAGGCTCTCCATCAATTTGGCCAGGACCTCGGCCTTATCGTTGACTCCGCGCAATAGTACCGATTGGTTCAGAAGCGGCAGACCGGCTTCGGCCAAGCGGCCCAGGGCCTCCAGGCTTGGCCCGGAGAGCTCGCGGGGGTGGTTGAAGTGGCAGACGAGCCAGAGGGGCCGGGCCGCCCGCAGGATGCCTATCAGGGACTCCGTGAAGCGCGAGGGCAGGAAGGCCGGCATCCGCGTGCCTATGCGTATGATAATGTCCGGGCGGGCCGCGCGCAGGACCTTGAGAAGGCTCCCTATCCTCCCGTCAGAGGCCGCCAGGGGATCGCCCCCGGATACGAGGACCTCCTTCGCCTCGGGATGAGCGCCCAGGTAGTCCGCAGCCCGCGTCGCCTCCCGGGCCGGTATCCAGCCCCGCCCGGCCAGGGCCCCGCGGAAGCAGAAGCGGCAGTAACCGGCGCAGATCCCGTTGGCAAGGAGGAGGGCCCGCGAGGGATATTGATGCACCAGCCGCGGCCCGATGGAGTAGGAATCGGCGCCCAGGGGATCCTCGCCCTCGTAGGGCAGGCGCATCGCCTCGGCCGCATCCGGAAGGCACTGCCTGAGGATGGGATCGTCCTCCTCGGGGCGGGCCAGGGAGAGGAAGTGCCGGGTGACCCCGAAGGGCAGGCGCATCCAGGAACCCTCGGCCCCTAGGGCTCGCGCCCTGGCGATGGCGCGGATCCCATCCGGCAGATCCTCGATGCGCCGCGCCATTGAGGAGAGTTCCTGCATCCAGACCCGGTCAGCCGCTTCCACGGCATAGATATACCCGCCCGACCCGGGTCTAGCCTAGCCATGGCTTCCGTCTTGACGAACCCGCCATGCTGCTTCCGGGTTAGGGGGCGGGCAGGAGGGCTCACCATAGAGGAATCTTCCTGGAGGCGGGGGAAAGGGCAGGAGCTCTTTCCCCCATAAGGAGATCCATCATACGAGCCCGGCGTTCTAGTACGCTGGTACTAGAACACTAGTACTAGAACATATGAAATAGAACGCGCGTACTAGAACGCCGGTGCTAGAACCCCAATGCTAGAACATGTGATCACTCGATTCTCCCTCTACTCTTGACAGCCTCCCCTATCTTTATTATTTTGTAACTCGAAATATTCGGTTATCGAAATAATTGGAGGGAATGTGCAGGGCTTCGAGGATCTGGAAGAGTGGTTTTTCGAGCATCTACCCGGCTTCCTCTTCCCGAAGGAGTGGCTGAGCCTGGACGCCGAGATGTCCAAGGCCGAGCTCCTTTGCCTTTTCCTCGTCGAGCGGCGGGGAGAATGCACCATGAGCCAGCTGGCCCAGGACATCCGCATCCCTCTCTCGACCCTGAGCGGCATCGTCGACCGCCTCGTGAAGGGGGGGGCCCTCAGCCGCGAAAGGCCCGAGAGCGACAGGCGTAGGGTCCTCCTCCGCCTGGCCACTCCAGGGAAGGTCATCCTGGAGCGCTTGAAGGCCATGGTCGGGGCCTATGCCCAGAAGGCCCTGGCCGCCCTGGACGATGAGGAAAAGGCCCTGGGCTTGCGCCTTGTGATGAAGCTCGTGAAGGCCCTCCAGGAGCCAGGGGATGGAGAGGGGCTCGAGGATTCCGGCAAGCGGGCGGTGAAGATACGCATCGAGTGAGGTTCGCACGGCGGGCGGGCTTCCGGATGGCGCGAAATGGAGGAAGGCATGAGGATCATCCTTTACACGGGCAAGGGCGGGGTAGGCAAGACGAGCGTGGCCGCGTCCACGGCCCTCCTCAGCGCGCGCCAGGGCAAGAAGACCCTGGTGGTCAGCACGGATCCGGCCCATAGCCTGGGGGATTCCCTGGACAGGAAGCTGGGGCCCGAGCCGGAGGAGATCGCCTCCCTCCTCTGGGCCCAGGAGATCGACCCCGTGCACGAGGCCGAGCAGGGCTGGGGCAAGGTCCAGGCCTACCTGACGGCCCTCTTCACCGCCAAGACCGTCAAGGACATCGGCACCGAGGAGCTGACGGTCTTCCCGGGCATGGAAGAGCTCCTAGCCCTCCTCAGGATCCTGCGCTACTGCAAGGAGGGGACCTTCGAGGTCATCATCATCGACTGCGCCCCCACCGGCGAGACCCTGGCCCTGCTCTCCTTCCCGGACCTGATGCGCTGGTGGATGGACAAGCTCTTCCCCATGAAGCGCAAGGTCATGAAGGTGGTCGGGCCTGTGGTCCAGCCCCTCCTGGGCCTGCCCATGCCGGCCGACTCCGTCCTGGGCGAGGTGGAGTCGATCTACAACCAGCTCGACGAGATGCGGGGCATCCTGACCGACCGGGACCTCGCCAGCGTCCGCATCGTGGTTAACCCGGAGAAGATGGTCATCAAGGAGGCCCAGCGCAGCTTCACCTACCTCAACATCTACGACTTCAACGTGGACGCCGTGATCGTCAACCGGGTCATACCGGAGGAGGTGCGGGACGAGTACTTCCGGGGCTGGAAGGAGATCCAGGCGCGCTACCGCCGCCTGATAGACGAGAGCTTCGCGCCCCTGCCCATCCTGGAGGTGCCCCTCTTCAAGGACGAGGTGGTGGGGCTGCCCATCCTGGAGCGCATGGCCCGGGCCCTCTTCGGCCAGGCCGATCCCGTGGCGGTCATGCACCGGCGCCGGGCCCAGGAGGCCCATAAGGAGGGCGAGGAGTACCGCCTGGACATCGACATGCCCTTCGCCGCCAAGGGCGACATAGAGCTCTCGCACAAGGGCGAGGAGCTGATCGTCCGGGTGGGGGCCCTGAAGCGCGTGCTCTCCCTGCCGCGCACCCTGGCCGGCTTGGAGGTGAGGGGGGCCCGCTTCGAGGGCCAGGCCCTGCGCCTGCGCTTCGGGCCCAGGGGGGTCCCGGCCGGGGCGGCCGCGGGGGCCTGAGCGGCTTGATCCGGGAGCCTCCGAGGCCATAGGCTAGGAAGATGGGCGGACAGCCCGGGCCGGCAAGGAGGAAGCAGTGGAAGTGCCCATCGCCATAGAGACCTATGACGACCTCTTCTCGGACTTCGATGTCAGGGACTACTCCTCGCGGGCCCTGTCCTGGGACTTCCTGGACGAGCTGCGCGTGCGCATGCGCTGGTCCTGGAAGAAGCCCGACCTCAAGGTGGTCTTCCTCATCCCGCCGGCGGCCCGCTCGCCCTCGGACGAGGCCCTGATCTCCGCCCGCATCCAGCGCTTCTACCAGGAGCGCAGCCTGCACTACCGGGCCGAGTGCCGGAGGGCCACGGGCAAGACCATCCTCTTCATCGTCATAGGCTTGGCCCTTTCGGTCCTGGCCAACCTGGTCGCCGGGCGCTTCGATTTCCTGCCCCTCTTCAACGAATTCCTCCTCATCCCGGCCTGGTTCTTCGTCTGGAGCGGCCTGGACCTCCTAGGCAAGCGGGCCGAGATAGACCACAAGAGGCGCTATTACGGGGCTCTCTCGGCATCGGGCATCGAATTCCGCGACTATCCGGGAAAGGCGGAGGGACTAGCATGAAGAAGCGCGTCTGCGTCATCTACGACTCGAAATCGGGCCACACCAAGGCCATGGCCGAGGCGGTGGCAGAGGGGGCCTCCGCGGCCGGGGCCGATGTCGTCCTCAAGCACGTCGACGAGGCCCTCCCGGAGGACCTCTTCAGCGACGGCATCATCGTCGGCTCGCCCTCCCACTGCGGTCTGCCCAGCTGGAAGATCAAGAAGTTCTTCGACGACAACGTGGCCGCCGCCTGGGGCAAGGTGGGCGGACGGATCGGCGCGGCCTTCTGCTCCTCGGGCGGCCTGGGCGGTGGCAACGAGCTTGCCGCCATGGGCATCCTGAACTTGCTGCTCAACTACGGCTACCTCGTCTTCGGCCTCCCGGACTACGCCGCCCCCGGCGTCACCGCCCACTACGGGGCCGTGGCTGTGGGCAAGCCCGGGGATGCCCAGCTCAAGTCCTGCCGTCTCCTGGGGCAGCGCATGGCCGAGCACCTGGGCAGGATGGGGGAGGGCTCATAAAGGAAGTGTGAATCGAAGGATGAAGTGATACGATAGAGGCTATGAAGCAGAAAAAAATCATCGCCATGATGCTAAGCCTTGCTACGATGCTTGGGGCCGAGTTATCTGGATTCCGCCTCGCCTGCGGCGCGACGGCATCGATCCATGCGTTGGAGGATGAGGACTACCTCTACAAGGGCGGCTTCGGCTTCAGCATCCTTGGATCCCTGCCCTTATTCTGGGGTTTCGAGGCCCGGGCTTCAGCGGGATACGCGGAAGCCATCCTCAACACGCCCTACTACCGGAGCTATAAGGCCCCATGGATCGCAGGCGGGCTGGGTTATTTCTTGGCTCTGGGTAAGGCGTTGCGCCTAGGTGTCGCGGCGGATTATGGCATGCATTGGCTCGATCCGGAATTCCACAACCCGGGATTCCTGGAGCCGCCGGACATCGACGCCCTCCTCAACACGGAGATGAGCCTGGGCTATGCCTTTAATGAGGACTGGGATCTGGAAGCCCTCCTGGGCTGGAGGCCTCTCTTCTCCGAATTCGGAATATTCCAGCAGCCCTTTATAATCGGATTGAGGCTGGGTTATCGGTTTTAGGAGGATACATCCCCGGTTCGGTCCCTGAGAAAAAAGAGCGGAGGGCCTTGAGCCATCCGCTCTTTCATAATCCAGGCTGCTTCCTTCGCGAAATATGCTAATCGACAAGCGAAGTCAGCGACGGCTCTGCTAATACTGCGGGCTATCCCCGCTCCAACTTGAGCGTCGCCGTGGGCGCGTCACAGACTTCGCTGGGGCCCCAGTATTGGATGGGGCCGGGGAAGAGGTAGGCGTTGTCCAGGGCCCAGGCATCGCGCTTGGAGGCGAAGTCCTTGAAGGGTTGTCCGTCCAGCTCCACCAGGGCCTTCCTGATGACGGGCTTCTTCTTGCCGTGGCGCTGCTCCATGTTCATCATCATGGTCAGGGGGATGCCGCCGGCGCTCCACTGGGATGCCGGCTTGGAGATGCCGCGCACGGAGGAGAGGTAGCCCGAGAGGCCGTTGGCTATCAGGGCGAAGGCGGTATAGCCCAGGCTGTAGCAATAATCCGCGTCGAAGTTGCTGGGGAAGGCGCAGCGGCCCTCGTAGCCGAAGAAGTGGGTCAGGGGGGTGAACTTGCCCTTGTAGCGGCCTTCCCTGGCCATCTTCTTGAGGGCGCGCTTGACCATCTCGGCCAGGAGTTTCTCGGTCTCGATTAAGGAGACCTGGACGTTGCCGTGGCTGTCGCGCTCCAGGAAGAGCTGGGCCTGGATCTCGGCCGGCAGGCTCCTGAGCACGGACGCGTTGGCCGATTCCAGGCGGGCGCACAGCCAAGAGAGCTTGGCCTCCAGGCCGGCCTGCTTGTCGAAGTCGGCCGAGCCCTCGTGGTCGGCGGCCAGGATGTCCGAGAGCTGGGATATCAGGGCGCCTACCTCGGGGATAAACTCGATCAAGCCCTCGGGCACCAGGACCACCCCGTAGTTGAGGCCCTTCTCGGCGCGGGCGGCCACGGTGGCGGCCACCGAGTCCACGATCTGGGCCAGAGTCATCTTCTTGGCGGCCACTTCCTCGCCCACCAGGCAGACGTTGGGGCGGGTCTGCAGGGCGCACTCCAGGGCGATGTGGGAGGCCGAGCGGCCCATCAGCTTGATGAAGTGCCAGTACTTCTTGGCGCTGTTGCAGTCGCGCATGATGTTGCCGATCAGCTCGGCGTAGGTCTTGCAGGCGGTGTCGAAGCCGAAGCTGGCCTCTATGTACTCGTTCTTGAGGTCGCCGTCGATGGTCTTGGGGCAGCCGATGACCTGGATGGGCGAGCCCGAGGCCTTGAAATACTCGGCTAGGAGGGCGGCGTTGGTGTTGGAGTCGTCGCCGCCGATGATGACTACGGCATCCAGGCCCATGGCCTGGGCGGTCTTGAGGCTGGCCTCGAACTGCTCAGGCTTCTCGATCTTGTCGCGTCCGGAGCCGATGATGTCGAAGCCGCCGGTGTTGCGGTAGGCGTCTATGGTGGCAGCGTCGAGCTCCCTGTATTTCCCGGTCATGATGCCGATGGGACCGCCCAGGAAGCCGTAGAGGATGGAGGCCGGGTTGGCCTTCTTGAGACCGTCGTAGAGACCGGTGATGACGTTGTGCCCGCCGGGGGCCTGTCCGCCCGAGAGGATGACGCCCACCTTGAGGGCCCTATCCCAGCCCCTGGCGGGGTTCCCGGGCTTAAATGATGCCAAGGGGGCCCCGTAGCTGTGGGGGAACATCGCCTTGACCTCGGCCTGGTCGGCCACGGATTCGGTGGGCTTGCCCAGCTCGACGGCCAGGCCGCCGGCGCCCTTTTCCAGGACAGGGGGGAGCTTGGGCTTGTACGCGTAGCGCGCCTTCTGCAGGGCGGATAGATCCATGTGATGGCTCCTTGGTACAGTGGAATTCTGGGCTGATGGTAGCTGAAAGGGCCTGACCAGGACAAGGGGAGGGAGTGCTTGCGGAGCTTCCCGCGCGGGACCATTATTATGGGCATGAAGACGATAGCGGACAAGGTCCTGGCCGGAACGGCCTGCATCGGACTGGGCCTCCTCCTGGCCGCCTGCCCCCTCACCCTGGAGCACGGCCTGCCTGCCGGAGACTTCGATGTCCGCCTGCTCGGGACCTGGAGAAGCGAGGACGATCCCCACGGCCTCATCGAGGTGGAAGTGAAGCGCCTAGACGATTTGCGCTACGCGATCCGCATCGATGATTTCGATCCTGAATCCTATGGATCCGACTGCCTGGAATACAGCGCCTACCTGTCGGATGTGGACGGGCGGACCTACCTGGTGGCCAGCCCGGTCGGGGAGGACGAGCCCTTCTTCATCCATTTCCAGCTCGACTTCATCGAGACGGGCCTCAGCTTGGCAGAGGTGCGGGACTCCTTCAACGAGGATGCCCAGAGGCTCATCGAGAGTGATCAGGATGTCCTGGCCTTTTTCCGAAAGTACCAGGAAACCGAGGGTTTCATCAGCTACACGGGGACATGGAGGAAGCCCTAGCGGGCTGCCGGGCGATACGCCGTGATCCCGGCCGGGGCCTTATTGCCTTCTGACGGGCTTTCCCTTGACAGCCCCCGCGGCCCTTCCCATACTCATGCCCATGGACGATGAGGCCCAAGCCAGATGCGCCAAGTGCGGGAGCCTCCTGGCGGGGCAGGAGACGCGCGAGCTCGCGGGGGCGAGCTTCTGCGCCGCCTGCCATGATTCCTTCTATCATTACCGCCTGCCCCTCTGGGTCAAGGTTTTCGGCCTTCTTGTCCTGGCCGCCGTCGTCGCCGGGAGCCTGGTCAATTACCCCTATTTCAAGGCTTATGCAGAGCTCAAGGCCTCCTCGCGGGCCTATAACGATGGCGACCTGGAGAAAGCCCTGGCCCTGGCGGAGAGTGCCCGCGGGCGGGCGAGGCTGGACGATTCGGTGGGGGCCTATGCCGACTACCTCCGAGCCTTCCTCTCCTATGATGACTCGCAGCGCGCCGAGGCCCGTGAGGCTGTACAGGAGTACCTGCTCTACAAGCCCGAGGACGCCCTGGCGGGATACTTCTACTACTCGATGGCCCTGGCCGATGCCTTCGACGCGGGGAAGTACAGCGAAATGCGCGAGCACGCCCTCAAAATCCTCGAGTACGGGCCGGATAACCCCATCTTCCTCCTCTCCTGCGCCTCCGCTTCGGCCTGCCTCTACGCCACCGAGGGCGGACAGGAATGGCTCGATGAGGCCGAGTCCTACATCGAGAAGGCCGAGCCCCTCGTCAGCGCCGAGGGACGGGCGGAATTCGAGGAATACCTGGAGCGGATCCGGTACCGCCTGGACAAGCGCCTCGTTATCGACACGGACGAATACGAGCGCCGCAAGGCGGAGGGCAGGCTATGATCCCCATCCCCGGCCTCGTCATCGCCGTCCTCAGCTTCCCGGGCGTCATCGTCCACGAGCTGGGCCACCTCCTCTTCTGCCGCCTCCGGCGCATCCCGGTCATCGATGCGAAGTTCTTCCAGCTGGACACGAAGGCCCAGGGCTACGTGATCCACGGCCCCGCGCCGGACTACGGCTCCCATCTCCTGGTGGCCGCTGGTCCCCTCATCCTCAACACCCTCCTCTGCCTCCTCATCTGCCTGCCAGCCTCCCTGCCCTTCTACGTCTTCGATTCGCGCGGGCCCTTCACCCTCTTCCTCCTCTGGCTGGGGGTGTCGATCGGCATGCACGCTTTCCCCTCCACGGGCGATGCCGCCTCCCTCTGGCAGGCCACCAAGGCCGCCCTCAAGGAGGGCCAGCCCCTGGCCTACCTGGGCCTGCCCCTGACGGGACTCATCTTTATCGCCAACATCCTGTCCTTCTTCTGGTTCGACGCCATCTACGGGCTTGCCATCGGCATCGGCCTGCCCATGCTCCTCTTCAAGGCCCTCTAGTGCGCGTCGCGGCCCTGTCTCCCGATGTCCGCTCCGCCCTCATACATACTCCCATCGGGAAGATGCTGGCCTGCTTCGAGGGCGGCTCCCTGCACCTCCTCGTCTTCGCCGACCAGCCCGCTCTGGAGGCGATCGCGGCCGCTTCCCCGCCCAGGGCAGGGGAGGGGAGGGATCCTTCCTTCGCGGCCCTGGAATGCCAGCTGGATGAATACTTCGCGGGCAGGCGGATATCCTTCGATATCCCCATCGACGCCCGCGGGACACCCTTCCAGCTCCAGGCCTGGGCGGCTCTTCGCGGCATTGTGTATGGAGATCGAGTCAGCTACGCCGAGCTGGCCCGGGCTGCTGGCTGCGCCGGAAAGGCCCGCCCTATAGGCCGGGCCCTGGGGGCCAACCCCATCCTCATCCTCCAGCCCTGCCACCGCGTTCTGGGCTCAGGGGGGAGGCTGGGGGGCTATGTCGGCGGCCTTGACCGCAAGCGCTTCCTCCTCGAACTCGAGAGCCGCGGTAGGCTCTAATCTCTCCGGCGAGCAGGTCTTCGCCGTGGCTATTTCCGTCAACCGGCCGCCGGCAGGCCCATCCTTGCCGAGGACGCTGCGTTTTGCTATCTTTTCCGCGTGAACGGCGCTAGGCGCCGCGATTCTCCGCATCATCAGGGGTTTCCGATGCCAACCTACGAGTACGAGTGCACGAGCTGCGGGAATACCTTCGAGGCCTTCCAGAGCATGTCCGAAGAGCCTCTGCGCACGTGCCCCGAGTGCGGCCAGTCCGTGAAGCGGGTGATAGGCGGGGGCATGGGTATTATCTTCAAGGGTTCCGGCTTCTATAAAAACGATTCCCGCGCCTCATCCTCGGCCGGCGAGAAGAAGGAAGCCGCACCGGCTGCCTGCGCCTGCTGCTCCGCCAAGTCCGGTGAGGCCTGTCCGGCGGCTGGTTCCTGACCCGCTTCGCCGCGACTCCCTCAACAGGATGGTCCCGCCGGAAGGGCTGATCGATCTTGTCTACCGGCCCCTCTTCCTCGAGATGGGGCGCATCCTCCGTCAAGCCGGGACTGGCGATGGTCCGATCCAGGGCTGTCTCGATCTCGCGGCCAATACGGCCGATCCCCTCCCCTCCATGGCGGCCCTCCTCATCTGGCTATCAGGCGGGACGGCATCGGGAAGGCCCGCGTGCCTCCGCGGACGCGAGGAATGCCGGGCAAGCCTGGGCGGGCTCCAGGCCGGTTGTACGGTCGACCCCAGCCTCCCGGCGGGGAGATGGGGCGGCCGGGGATGGATAGGCCGCGGTAAATTCTCGATGCGTTGCCTGATCGGCCTCCAGGACCGGCTTTTCGTGCTATCCTCGCCCGGGGCGGCGGAGGAGCGCGTCTTCCTCCCCGAGGGCGAGGGAGCCTACTACCAGGCTCTGGATGCCCGGGAATGCGCGCGGGAGGGAAGGGTGAGCCGCATCCTCCCACCGGCCGCTTTGGAGGCCGCCATGAGGTCCTGCGCCGAGGCAGGTGCAATATGAAGGGCGCGAAATTCTTCTGCGATTCCTGCGGGGCCGAGGTGCGCCGCGAGGCCGCTGTATGCCCCGAGTGTGGACGTTTCTTCACCTCCGTGCGCTGCCCGCGCTGCGGCTTTTCCGGAGACCAGGATGCCTTCAAAGAGGGCTGCCCGCGCTGCGGCTATTCCAGAATCATCCCCGGCGCCCAGCCGTCGAAGCGCCCACTCGAGGAGCCGGGCCCGGCGCCCTTATGGATGTGGTTTCTGGCCCTGGGGATAGCGGCGGCCGTCCTGGCCGGCCTTTTCGCCGTCTTGGGAAGGGGCCGCTAGCCCCGCATCGGTCGCAGCCGGCCCGAGGGCGGATATACTAGGAAAGGAGCTTCGATGGCCTTCATCCACGCGGCCGACCTCCACCTCAAGCTTTCCGAAGCCGATTACGGCCTGGCCGTCCTCGACCAGCTCCTCGACCTAGCCGTCGAGGAGGGTGAGGGACTCCTCCTCCTGGCCGGCGACGTCTTCGATTCCAACCAGGACCTGGCCGCCCTCTTCCCCCGCCTGCGCGCGGCCGCCGACGCCCGCGAGGGGCTCGAGGCCCTGCTCATCCTTGCCGGCAACCACGATTTCTTAGGCGGCCGGGCCGATCCGGAGTCATTCCGCGGCGGCGGGAGGATCATCATGGCCGTGAAGGAGGCCCGCCTTGTCCGGGCCGGCCGGCCGGGGCGGGAGATCGACTTTCTCCTCTGCCCCTATGGGGCCGAGCTGCCGGAGAAGGCTCCCGCCCGCCAGGGGGGCCCCCTCGTCCTGGCCGCCCACGGATCCCTGCCGGAGATGAATTGGCTGGGCCCGCCCGAGGAGGAGTCCGATACGGCCGACAGGTCTGTCCTCGATTCCTCGCGCATTCAGGCCCTCGGCCCGGCCTACGCGGCCCTGGGCCATATCCACGAGGGGAAGCAGCGCGTCCTGGGCGGCCTTTGCCTGGCCTATCCGGGATCGGCCCGCCCCTGGCGCCGCGGGGAGACGGGGCCGCGGCGGGCCCTCAGGGTGGATTTCTCGCCATCCGGCCTGGCCGAGCCGCGCCCCCTTGAGCTCTCGGCAGCCGGGCAGTACCGTCGCATCGAAGCGCGGCTCTTCCCCGAGGCCGCCTTTCCTGACGAGCCCGCGCGTGAGGCCCTTGCCCGGGCCGGGGCGCGGGATTGGGTGGACGTTCGCATATGCGGGCTGGCGCGTACGGAGGCCGAGGCCTTGGCCTCCGAGGATGACCTGAGGGCGGCTTACGGCTCTTCCTTCAGGCGTTTGGACGTCTCGCACGAGGATTTAGTCATCCTAGCCGGGGCTGAGGAGGTTCCGGCAGCCGCTGATTTCCTCAAGGCTTGGGAGGCCGCCCGGGCCCGATTGGAAGCCCTGCATGGAGAGGAGGCCGTATTGAAGGCCTTGGAAGTGGGCCTGACCCGCATAGCCCGAGCGGGCGGGGTACGGTCGTGATCGGAAGACTGACCCTCGAGCGATTCGGCAAATTCGCCGGGGTTTCCTTCGACTTCGGCCCGGTGACCCTCTTCCACGGTCCCAACGAAGCCGGCAAATCCACCATATTCGACGCCCTCTGCTTCGCCCTCTGTGGATACAAGAAGAACTACCCCGGCCTGGAGCGTTACGGCGACTCCTTCTCCGTCCGGGCTGAATTCACCGAGCCTGCGCCGGAGCCCTTCCTGCACACCGAGCTCTCGGGCATTTATGCGGTCAAATCCGACGCGGTCAGCCTGCCCAAGGGCGAGGCGAAGTGGCTCGATCGCATCAAGCACAGCTTCTTCTCGGGCGGCCTGGACCCCGAGCTGATGGCCCGCGACATCGACAAGGTCCTCAATTCCACCAAGCGCAGGCAGGAGGAGGAGGGCCGAAAGCGCGCCCTGGCATCCGCCCGCGAGGGGCTGGAGAGGGCCAAGGCCGAGTTGGAGACGGCCAAGGCCGCCCGAGCCGCGGCCGATCGGACACGCACCCTCCTTGAGGCCGCCCGAGCGCGCACGGCTGAACGCCGGAATGAGCGCGATGCCTGCCGCAGGGCCGTCGAGCTTGGATCGGCCCGCGCCCGCCTGGCCGAAGCCCGCCACATCCTCGCCCGCGTGGAGCGCCTGCGCTTCCTCATGTCCGCCCCCGGGGCAGTCGACGAATCGGCCCAAGCGGCGGCCCTCGAAGAGGCGCTGAAGCAGTCGCGCCTGGCACTGGCCGCGGCCGAAGCTGCCATGGGCCAGGCCGGCGCCCGCGCCGCCCAGGCGTCCGAGCGCCGCGCGACCGAGGAGGAGGCCGGTCGGGAGGCTGAGCGCCGCGGGACGACGGCCCGCGAGATAGCCGACAAGCTGGAGCCCCGCTCGCTTCCGCGCGAGATCCGTGAGCGGCGGGCCGGCGCGGCCTCCATCCTATCCCTGGCCTTCTGCGCCCTCCTGGCCTTGGGAGCGGCGGCCCTCCTCTACCTCTCCGGGCGGGGCTGGGCGCCCGCCCTTTCCGCCCTGTCAGGAGGCCTGGCGGCCGGCCTCATCCTCTTCACCCTCCTGCGCCGCCGAGTCTCGCGCGCGGACGAGGAGGAATGCAGGCAAGCCCTGTCCGAGGCCCGCGCCGAATGGGCCAGGCGGATGCCTGGGGCCGATCCTCTTCCGGCTTCAGACGCCCGTGAATACTGGGAACGCCTGAGGGCCTTGGAGGCCGAGGCTGGAAGACGGGCCGGCCTCTTGGAGGAGGCCCGCCGAGAGGAAGCCCGGGCCCGGGCTGCCCAGTCCGAGGCCGTTCGGGCCTACGAGGCCGCCCTGGCCGCGGTTCAGCGCGATCAAGGCACCCTGGCCGAGTGGCTTCAGGCCCGCGGGGCGGCCAGCTACCGGGACTACGTCGAGCGCGCGGCCCAGGCGTCGGCCCAGGCAAGGGAGGCCGAGGCTCTGCGCCAGGAACTGGCGGCGGAAGCCAAACGCAGCGGTGCGTCCGGGCCGGACGAACTGGCCGCAAGGGCCCGCCACGACATCGAGTCCATCGAGGAGCGCTGGCCGGAGGCGGCCGCGGCCCAGGCCCAGGGGCAGGTAGCCGAGTCCGAGCGCCTGCGCCAGGCCGAGGATGCCCTGGCCCAGGCTGCTGACGAGGAGGCCCGCCTGGCGGCGGCCTGGGAGCGCGAATCGGCCCTGGCCGAGAAGGACCGGCGGGGCATGCTGGCCGCCCTCGAGCGGGCCCAGGAGGAGCTGGCCGCGGCCGAGTCAGCCTGCGCCCGGGACTCCTTAGAGCGGGCCGCCGAGGGCATCGCCCGGGACATCTTCCTGGATATGGCCCGGGATTCGGACGCCGCCTTCCGCGGGCTCTCCGCGGCGGTGGAGCGCCTCTATTCCCTCGCGGCCGGTGGACCTGGCCGGGACTGCGCCCTGCCGTCCCTCAACATGGAGGCCGCCAAGGTGGCCGATTCGGGCGGGACCCTCCGCGCCCCGGCCGAGCTCTCCCTGGGCACGCGCGATCTCTTCTACCTTGCCTGCCGCCTAGCCCTGGCCAAGTCCCTCGGGCGGGAGCGGGCCGTCCTCGTCTTCGACGAGGCCTTCAAGAACCTCGACCGGAAAAGGGTCCTGCGGGCCCTTGGCATGATCGCCGCCTTCCGCGAGGAGACCGGCTGGCAACTTGTCTTCATGACCAAGGACGTAGACCTGGCCGACTCCCTGGGCACTGTCTTCCCGAGCGACCAGCTGAGGCGCTATGATCTCTGAGGAGGAACCATGCTGAAGGATCTTGTCTCGTCCCTGCGCAAGCGAGCCGGCGGGAATTCAATGTATAAGGCTATTATCGCCCTCTCGCTGGCCTGGGGCTCTCTCCTCTGCCTGGGCTTCTTCCTCACCGACCTCATGCGCCCGAGCCCGGCCTGGGCCTTCGCCCTCGCCATGCGCCTCGCCGTCATCGCCGGCCTGGGCTTGTCTCTCCGCCTCTACCTGGCGGATCCCGAGCCCAAGCGTTATCGCGGTTATAAGGCCTTTCTAGGCTATGCCGCCTTCTTCACCTACGTGGCCGCGGCCCTGGCGACCTACGACAGCTTGGAAAAGGGGCTGATAGGCCGGGGGCGCGCTTGGATAGGCTGGTCCCTGGCTCTCCTCCAGTGCGCCCCCGCCCTGGCCCTCTATCTCCTGGTCTGCACCAATCGGGCCCGCGAGGCCCTGGGGGTGATGGCCCGCAAGGACATCAAGGCCAAGGCGCGCTGGAAACCGCCCAAGGCCAAGACCCTGGCCGGCAAGATCCTGGACAATGTGGACGCCATCATCCAGGCGGTCATCCTCGTGGCCGTGATCCACTCGACTCTTTTCCAGCTCTACGTCATCCCCACCGAGTCGATGGTGCCCAAATTCCTCGTAGGCGACCGGGTGGTGGTGACCAAGATCCAGTCCGGCCCCCTGGTGCCTTTATCCCCCCTCAAGCTACCTTCCCTATACACGCCTAAGCGTGGTGACATCATCGTCTACGACAATCCCTTTTCCCAGAAACCCCCGGTCCTAAGGCGAATGCTCAACACCATGGTCTTCTACCTAACCCTCTCCCTTGTCAATCTGGACAAGGAGTACGGCACAGACAGGGTCGGCACGGTGGTCAAGCGCCTGGTGGGCATGCCCGGGGAGCGCCTCCTCATGGTGGACGACGATGTGTATGTCAGGCGCGAGGGCGATGCCGGCTGGGTCCGTCTTGAAGCCGACGCGGCCTGGGCCCGCCCGGACCTCTGGAAGGAAGCCGCCCCGGTACGCTCGCGCATCCGCCAGATCATCGTGGACGAGGAGGGCCGAGCCGAGCTGGAGGCCATGGATAAATGGAAGGATTCTTTCAGCCTAGATGGTCTGGCCTCAGACCTGGAGGGTCTGGCCGGGCGCTTGGCCGCCATCAGGCCCGCCTCTCTGGCGGCCTCACTCCCGGCCGCGTCGGCGGCCTACCTGGCCGCGGCCGAGAAGGACTACTTCGCCGGCTTCCGGCGCGAGGAAAATGAGGCCGGCGCGGCCTTCTACGCCGACCGCCCCCTGACCATGGCCGAGGACGTGCCCCTGTTCCTCTACGCCATCTCGGAGGACGGCCGCCTGGGGCGCCTGCGCGCCTTCCTCTCGGCCCCGGCCTATCCCGCGGACATGGATCCCTACCAGGTCTCGGCCGCCAAACTCAACCTCTGCCTCAAGGTCAACCTGGCCTCGCGTTGGCTGGCCTACTTGGATCTCCTGGAGCGCGGCGACGTGAGCGCCCTCTCGCGCCTGGCCGACCAGGAGCGTAAGCTTGACGCCCGCGGCGTGGCCGAGGTCATGTCGCGCGGGGAGGTCTTCAGCCGCTGGGTCTACCTCCTGCGCTACTTCAACCACTATGACGCGCGCAACTTCCCGGCTTTCCCGTCAGACGGTAAATATTTGGCAAGTGGAAAGTATTTTCTCATGGGCGACAACCGCTACAATTCCCTTGATTTCCGCTTCCGCCACGATTACCGCAAGAGCCGGAAGGCCCTGGATGAGTACGATCCCTACTCGGCCAGCTTCATCAGCCTCTTGAATCCGACATCCCTGGACGGCGAGCGCATCCTGGGCAAGGTCCTCTTCACCTTCTGGCCGCCTTCATCGATAGGCCGTTAGGGCGGATCCGGTTCCTCAGTCCCCGGCCTTCTCCATGTCGGCCAGGCGTTTCACCAGGCGGGCCGATCCCGGGAGCTCAACCAAGGCGTCCCGTAGGATCTGTCTGGCCTCGGAGCGCTTGCCCGCGTTGAAGAGGGCCGCAGACTTGTTGAGAATGACGCTCTCGTGATTGTCCAAGCAGGTCTTGCGGCCGCGCTCAAGGTCTGAGTCCACTGGCAGGATCTCCAGGCCAAGGCCGAAGGCCGCCGCGCTGTCCAGCCAGCCCCTCGCAGGGTCGGCGGCGGCCAGGCGGCTGGCCTCACGGCCGCAAACGGCCTGGAGGGCCTCGGAGAGGCGGGTTTCCCCGACCCAGCCTGAGTCGCGGATGCGCCGCGCCAGACCGAGCTGATCGGCGAAGGACCGGCTGCCCATCCAGGCCGAGAGCCAGGCCAGAGCTGCGTTCTCCCGCAGGGCGCCGATGCGCTCGCGCCCCATGGCGGCCAGGGAGGAATCGAGCGTCAAGAAGGCTAGGGCCTCCTCGTAGCTCCCGGCCTTGATCAGGGCAAGGGCATGGTTGTTGACGTAGACCCGCTCGAATTCCATGAAGACGTCATCCTCGCCGTAAGCGTCCCGGGCGAAGGCGATGAAGGCGAAGCCGCCCTGATAGTCCCCCCTGCGCTGGTAATCCGCCACCGCCCCGCGCACTGCCCCGGTGCGGGCCTGGGCGGCTTCGGGGAAGGGGCCTAGGGCGGTCTCGGCGGCTTGTATCAGCGCCAGGGCCTCAAGGCGCTTCCCTGAGTTGGACAGGCCGATGGCGGCGTTGGAGAGGCGCTCGCCCAGGAGGCTCCGCCCGGCCGGCCCGGGCGCCAGGACCGCGTAGTCGAGGGCCAGAACTAAGGCCTCGCGGAAGCGCCCGGCCGACTCCAGCTCGCCGATGCGGTTGCTCAGGATCAGGGCCAGGAGCTCCTTCTCCCCGATTTCTGAACGGTCGGCGTACTGGCTGGGAGGGACGTAGGCGAAGCCGGTGCTGCGGCCGAAGGATTCGGAGAAGACTTCCTTTTTCGTGCCCGGATCGAAACCGTAGGGGTTGGTGGTCTCCACGTCCACGCGCCGCCCGTCCTCCAGGATGATGACGCATAGGGCATGGTCGACAGTCTTGACGGCGGCCACCCTCAGGCCGGCCGCCTTGGCCAGGGCGGCGAAGGCCACAGAGCTGGAGACGCAGTTGTAGTCACCGCCGGAGATCAGGGCGTCCAGGCGGCTCTGCGTTGCGCGATAGCGCTTGAAGAGGCCGGAGTGCAGGGACTTCAGGACAGCCTCGCCGCGCTCGTATTCCGAGCCTATGGCTTCTAGGGCCGGCAGCCTGGAACGGACGAAGGCCTCCCAGGTCGCCCTGGCCGCCTGGAGTTCCGCGCCCGGGACGCGGGGACCGGCGGGGTCCAGGAGGGAAAAGGTCAAGGCTGCTTCAACGAAGGCTGATGGGGACAGGGGCTCGGACTGGGACGCGATGTCCTGGGCCGCCCGGCTGGGCTCGAAAACCGGCAGGTCGGCTGAGGGCAGGGCGAAGGCCGCGTTGCCCGGACTCGCCTGGGCACCCAGGGCCGGAGCGGCCAGGACGGACAGCCCGATGGCGGCCAGGAGATAGAGAGGGATCCTATCCCTTGACAAGTGATGGCCCTTCAGCAAGGCGCGAATTGACGAAAGGCGTGTCAGTCCCATACTATGTACGATACTCAAGGAGGCGCGTGAGGACAATGGCTGACGCTGAATGGGACATAGCCATCGTAGGCGGTGGGCCGGCCGGATTGGCCGCTGCCCAGTACGGGGCCCGCGCCAACATGCGCACCCTGGTTCTGGAGGAGCTGGCCTGCGGGGGACAGAGCCTCCTGATAGACCGGCTGGAGAACTACCCTGGCATCCTGGAGCCCATCAACGGTTACGATTACGGCGAGGCCATGCGCGCCCAAGCCGAGAAGTTCGGCGCGCGCGTGGAGATAGGCGCGGTGTCGGCCATCGCGAAGGAAGGGAATGGCTTTATCCTGGATACCAGTTCGGGGCGCCTGCGCGCGGGAGCCGTCATCCTGGCCACCGGGGCCGCCCACCGCAAGCTGGGGGTGCCGGGCGAGGAGGAATTCTCGGGCAGGGGCGTATCCTACTGCGCCACCTGCGACGGTCCCTTCTTCAAGGGCATGCCCATCCTGGTGGTCGGCGGCGGCGACGCTGCCTGCGACGAGGCGGCCTTCCTAGCCAAGCTTTCCGACCGCGTCACCATGGTCCACCGCCGCGATCGCCTGCGGGCCCAGCCGGCCCTGGCCCAGCGTACCTTGAATAACCCATCCATCAGCATGCGCTGGAATTCGGTGGTCAAGGAGATACGCGGCGATTCGAAGGTTCGCTCGGTCCTCCTGGCCGACACGCGCAGCGGCCAGGAATCGGTTCTGGAGACCGAGGCCGTTTTCGTCTTCGTGGGCTCGGATCCGCGCACCGCCCTCGTCCCGGAGGCGGCCAAGGACGAGGCCGGCTACCTCATCACCGACCAGTGTATGATGACATCCGTGCCCGGCCTCTTCGCCGCCGGAGATGTGCGGGCCACGCCCTTCCGCCAGGTGATCGTGGCCGCCGGAGAGGGGGCCGTGGCGGCTCACTGCGCGGCGCGCTACCTGGAAGAGACCCGCGGGGCGTCGTAGTTGCCGGATACCCGTCCACCCGCCCTGAAGCGGGCGGCCCTGACGGCCCTCCTGGCTTGGGCCCTCATCCCAGCCGCACTTGCCGAGATTCCGCGTTTCGGCTCACCGGGGCGGAGCGAGGATTTGGCCGCCGCCATCGTGGCGGCCATGGACGCGGAGGAGGTGCTCGGCCAGCTCTTCATGATAGCCTATCCCGGCACGCGCCCGGACGAGGCCTGCATGCGGTGGATCCGCGAGCGCGGAGCGGCCGGGGTGAAGATCTTCGGCTGGAACGCCCAGGACGAGCGCGACATGGTGGAGTCCATCGCCGCCATGCAGGCTGCCAGCCTGGCCGGGCGCTTCGGTCTGCCCCTCCTGGTGGCCACCGACCAGGAGGGCGGTTGGATCCGCCACGTCGGAGGGCGCACCAGCCAGACCCCCGGCAACATGGCCCTGGGCGCCTCGGGCTTCCCGCGCGACGCTTACGAATCCGGGCTCATCATCGGCGCCGAGCTGGCGGCCCTGGGCATCAACATGAACTTCGCCCCGGTGGTGGATCTGGCCACCGACCCGGCCTCCTGGATCATCGGCTCGCGGGCCTTCTCCGATGATCCCATGCAAACCGCCATCCTGGCGGCGGCCTACGCCCGCGGCCTGGCCGATTCGGGCGTGATAGCCACGGCCAAGCACTTCCCCGGGCACGGAGACACATCCAAGGATTCACATGTGGCCATGCCGGTGATCGGCGTGGACTGGGATACCCTGTGGGGCCGCGAGCTCCTACCCTACCGCGTCCTGGCCAAGGACGGCCTGCCGGCGGTCATGTCCGGCCACCTGGCCTTTCCGGCTGCCGGATCCGGGATGGCTCCAGCATCGCTCTCGCCCTTCTTCCTCAGGGACGTGCTGCGCAAGCGCATTGGCTTCCGCGGGGTGGTGGTCACGGACGACCTGCGCATGGAGGGGGCGGTGGCATGGGCCGGCTCGCTGGCCGCCGCCGCCGAGTCCGCCATCCGCGCCGGCAACGACATCATCCTCATGTCCAGCCTGCCCTCTGAGGATTGTTGGCAGCGCTGCCTGGAGACCTATCGGATGGATCCGGCCTTCCGCGCGCGCTGCCTTGAATCGGCCAATCGCGTGCTGAGCCTCAAGCTGGAGCGCCTGCGCGGGGAGGGGGCGGTCAGTTTCGCGCCTGACTATGATTCCCTGTCGGGGCGCCTGCCCGACCCGCGCGCTGGCAAGCACGCCTTGGAGGTCTCGGCGCGGGCCGTTACCTTCGTAAAGCCCGGCAGCCTGCCCTGGGCGGGCGAAGGCGAGTCCGTTCTCATAGCCAGCCAGTACGCGGCCTTCATAGACGCAGGCCTCAAGGCCTATCCCAGAGCGGCCGTGTACCGTTTCTCCTACTCGGCTTCCCGTGAAGCCCGGGCGCGGGAGGCTGAAGAGCTCTCACGCCTAGCGGCCGGGCGCAAGCGGGTTATCATAAGCATCTCCAATGATGGCAGCGCGATCCTCTTGTCCGCCCCGCGCCGGGCCGGGGCCGAGACCCTGGCGGTGGCTGTCTACAGCCCGGCGGTCATCTCCGGACCTGAGGCGGCCGACGCCATTGTGGCTTGTTACTCGTCATCGGCCCAGGCCTTCCTGGCGGCCTTCTCGGCCATACGCGGCTCCATCCCGGCCCAGGGCCGCCTGCCCTTCGCCTGGCCATGAGGGCCGAGTGGGTCCTGTCCCGCGCGGCAGAGCCGGCCGGGCTGGCGGAATTCCTCCTGGAGCGCGAATGGCGCTGTTGCTTTTACAGTTCGCGCCTGCCCTCATCGCTTCAGGCTTCGGGCACGGCTTCCGATGTCCACGCCATCCTGCGCGGGCCGGGCGGTCTGGAGGGGGCTGTCCTCTTGGGAGCCGAGGGCACGATTTATCCAGTTCTTGGGGAGACCGGCCCGGCCGGAGCGGCACAAGTGGCCAGACTCATCAGCCGGCGCGATCTCAAGCCCGCCCGCCTGATAGGCTTGCGCGAGGACGTCTTGGCCATGGAAGCCGCCCTAGGGATCCGGGCTGCCGCGCGAGTCGAGTACCTGCTGATGCGCCGCCCCGAATCCGCCCCCCGGGAGCCACCCGCCCCCCGTCTTCCCGGCCTGGAGGCGCGTTGGGCGACAGAGTCGGATCACGCCCAGCTCATGCCCCTGCAGGAAGCCTATGAGGTGGAGGAGGTCCTCATCCCCATCCACACCTACGACGGGAGGGCTGTGGCCGCCGGCCTGCGGGCCTCCCTTTCCAGCCAGGCAGTCCTCATGGCCTGTTCCGGCGAAGCCTGCCTGGCCAAGGCCCAGACCAACGCCCGCGGCATCCTCTGGGACCAGCTGGGCGGGATCTATGTGCGGCCGGAATGGCGCGGGCGGGGCCTGGGGGCATGGCTATGCGGCCTCCTGGCGCGGAGGCTGGAGGAGGAGGGGCGGCGGACCTGCCTTTTCGTCAGGGTCGGCAATGCTCCGGCCATCGCGGCCTACCGCAAGGCCGGCTTCCAGGCTGATCAGGCCTTCCTTATCAGCTACGTGTCCTGATCCGGTTTGCCCTCGGCGTCCGGCATGTACCACTCGCCCTCGTAGACGTAGTCCGCCGGAGCGGTGACCGATACCTTGCCGTCCTTGGGATTCCACTCGGCGTAACGCACCCCGCCGCGCGAGAGCACGGCCGCCTCGCGGTCGGCCGATCCGGAGGCGACCGCGGCCACCAGGGCCGCCCCGGCCGCCGAAGCCCCGTCCCAGCCCCGGGCCGAGCTGTGGCGCAGGCGTAGGGTGTCTCGGGAGACACTGCGCACGACGATAGCCCGCGCAGTCGCAGCCAGCCCCGCCCCGGCGGCCGACTCGATGTTGTCCAGGCGGGTCCTGGACGGGTCCTGCGTCAGGAGGGCGATGTAAACGCGCATCAGCTCGACCTGGCAGACGGACACGCGTCGGCCGTCTGCCTCCAGGACAGTGAAGGGGAAATCCTCTTCGGGCGGCCCTTCAAGCCGGCCTGCTGACATTGGCCGGGCGGCCGGGCGGGGCGAGCCCAGACAGATGCTGAAATCGGAGGCCGTCATGACGTCGATGCGGTGGCGGCCGGCCGGGCTGTGGAGCTCGAAGCGCTCGCCACCGCTCTTGCCCGAATCGAAGAGGTAGCGGGCGGCGCAGATCAGGGCGTCAGCGTCGGCGTGTGCGGCCTCTCCCCCGGGTAGGTAGGTGCGCAGGCGCGCCACCTTCCCCTTGGAGCCGCTTGACTTGATGGACTCGATAATGGCCAGGGCGTCGGCCCCGGCCCCGCGGCGGCGCTTGAGGATGGCCCGCGCCAGGCCGGGACGGTCAGGGATGGTCACGCCGCTCCGGCTGGCGTCTACCACGATCACATCGGTACCCGAGCTGTGTAGCTTGAAGAAGCGCAGGTTCACGAGGCGCCGTCCAGGAGGAGGGCCTTCGCCAGCTCCTGCGCCTTGGACTTGCCCGCAAGGGCCTCCACTAGGGCGATGGAGAATTCCCCGGCCGTTCCGGCCGCGCGCGAGGTGATGATGTCGCCGTCGCGCACGACCCGCCCGGCCGAAAAGACCGCCTCCCGGCCCGCTTCTGTTTCCATGCCCGGGTAGCAGGTGAAGCGCCGGCCGGCTAGGACGCCTGCCGCCTTGCCCAGGACGAGGGCCGGGGCCGCGCAGATGGCGCCCACGAGGCCTCCGGCCGCGATCCTGGAGCGGATCAGGGCGATCAGCCCGGCATGGGCGGCCAGGTTCCTTGTTCCGGGCATGCCGCCCGGGAGGATGAGGCAGTCGAATGATTCAGGGAGGGAGGAGAAGGCCAGATCGGCCGCCACGCGGATCCCGCGGGCGCCGGTCACCCAGGCTTCACCTGATAGGGAGGCGGTCTTCGCGTCAATCCCCGCCCGGCGCAGGTAATCGATGGGCGTGAGGGCCTCGACTTCCTCGAAACCCTCTGCCAGTACGGCGAAAGCGGTCTTCATGGCGCCTCCATGGAACAAGTATCGATCATCAGCGCCGTTCGCGGCAAGCGGCTGAGGACGGCCTTGCGCCGGCCCTGTCTGCGGGGGTAGCATTCCCGCATGGGCAGGGAGGAGCTGCGGGATGTCCTGGACTATATCCTCAACCAGGCCGATCAAGCCGAGTTCGAGGTCATCCTCAAGGCGGTCCAGCGGCGACAGAAGGAAATGCACCTTTTTGCGGGCATCGGCGGCGCGGCTCCGGCCAAGGCGGCCCGCCAGACCGCCTCCGCGCTGACCCGCCAGTTGGGCGCCACCCAAGAGGCCGTGCGGGAACTCGTGGGCGGCTTCATCCGCGACATCATCCGCAAGAACGCCCCCGAGATAAGCCAGGAAGATCTTGACGCCCTTGTGGCCGAGTATTTGCGATCTGGCAAGCAAGCCATCGGCCAGGCGCCCGGCCTGCCTCCCGAGGCCCTCCTGGACATGGTCAAGCGCTTCGTGGCCTATTCCACCGGGACCATGCGGCCGTCCGAGCAAAAGGCCCTGTGGGACGAGATGCCGCGCTGGCAGGAGGATTACTGGAAGGCCTTTCCCGCTGAAATCAAGGCCCTCGTGCAGGCCTTCCTCTCCGGCAAGCTGGCCCAGGAGGAATTCTGGGCGGCCGTCCTGGGATACCTGGGGCTATGAGACCGGCCTGACAGCCTCAGCTCCTGCCGGTGGCCTCGTCTTCGATCCAGGCCAGGATCGTCCGCATGCGCTCGTGGCGCTCGCGGGCCAGGGCCCGGCCGGTGGAGGTGGTCATCCTGTCCGCCAGCCCTGAGAGCTTGATCGCCCACTCGCGCTGGAAGGAATCCACTTCCACCGAGTTGTCGGCCGGGTCGATGCCCTCCCAGTCCGAGGGCGGATAGTACACGGAGCGCCCGTACTCGCCCAGCCAGAGATAGGCCCGGGCCGCCCCTACCGCCCCTAGGGAGTCCAGTTTATCAGCGTCGAAGAGGCAGCGTTCCTCGATGCGCTCGGGGAGGGCCCCGCGGCGGTGGCGGTGGCGCAGGATAGCTGCTGATATTCTTTCGTGCCTTTCCCGGTCAAGGCCAAGGCTCTCCAGGAGGGGGCCGGCCAGGCGGGCCGATTCCTCCTCGTGGCGGTCTCCGCGCGATTCCTTGCCCTCGTCCGTGGTTCGGCCCACGTCGTGGAGGAGGGCCGCGGCGCGCACCACAAAGAGATCGGCGCCTTCGGCGCGGGCGATGCGCTCGGCCAGGGCCAGCACGCGCTCGACGTGGGAGAAATCATGGGCCGGGCCGGCCCCGGCGTGGTGCTGCACGGCGAAGGCGCGGATACGCTCGAGCATGCCGGCCTCATCGATCGCCGGGCCGGCCTCGCCCGAGAAGCGGTCGCCCGCCTGGGCATCCGCATGGATTCCATTCATTCCCCGCCCTCCAGGCGCTTCAGGTTGTCCTCGACTTCCTTGAGACGAGCCCGCAGGCCCTCGATCGTCCGCTTGATGCGCTCGCGTTCGCGCTGGAGGAGCTCGCGCGGATCGGCGTCCTCCAGGCGCTTTCGCAAGGTGGCCTTGACCGTGTCCAGGCTGGCTCCGGCCTGGAGCTCGCGCTCGGCCTGGCTGCGCCTGTCGGGGTCGCGCACCCCCGCCAGGACCTTCATCGAGTCGTAGCCCAGGGAGGGATCGATGTCCAGGGCGCTTAGACGCATGCTTACCCGGGCGGTCACCCGCGACATGCCTAGGACCCGGTCAATGAAGTCTTCGAAACGCGCCCGGCGCTTTCGGCAGAGGGCCTCGGCCTCGATCATCAGGGCCCCCAGCTCCTTCATGATGCGCCCGTTCTCGGAAAGGAAGCCCGAGCGTATGCGCTCGGCCAGCTCGCGGAACTCATCGGAATCGAAGAGACTACGATACAGGCCCTTGCGCTCGGCTTCATCCAGCAGGGAATGGAAGATGGCCCAGAATTCCGGGTTGTGGCAACGCGGCGAAAGGTCGCCCCCGCGCGATTCGGCGTGCAGGTGGTGGGCGTACTCGTGCAGGGCGGTGTAGATGAGCTCGTCCTCGCCCTCAAAATTTTTATTGTGCAGGATGATTTCGCGCTCGGCCGGCTTGTAGAGGCCGTTGACCTTGGCGGACTTCTTGCCCGACAGGATTACGCTGAAGTCCGTGGCGCAGGGGCGCGTCTGGAGGAGCAGGGCCTTGACCTGATCATTGTTCACATGTCCCCCATGCGAGCCAGGCAGATAGCCGAAGCCGCCAGGCAGGCGGTCTCAGTGCGCAGGACCCGCGGGCCAAGCCCGGCGCTGGCGAAGCCGGCCCGGGCCAGCGCAGCGCGCTCGCGATCCGACCAGCCGCGCTCGCTTCCCACGGCCAGGAGGGCCCCCGCCGGCCGCACTGGATCGAAGGAAGAGAGGGGCCGGACCCCGGTCTGGTTATCCAGGGCGATGCGCATGCCCGCCCCGCCCGACAGGCCTATCCCCTCCTCAATGCTCCCAGCTGTATACACCTCGGGCATGAGGGGATTGGCCGCCTGGGCCGCGCCCTCGCGCAGGGCATCGCGCCACTCCTCCCGTGAGTAGAAGTCGCTCTGGCGGTAGGAAGCCTCGCCAAGGTCGCTGGCGCAGAGGACGATGCGCTCCAAGCCCAGGCTGCAGAGGTCCTTAAGTATACGCCGGGCCTGGATGGGGCGGGGGAAGCCCAGGATGAGGCGGAGGGGCCGGAGGGGCTCGGGTGGCTCGGGTGAGGGGCTGTAGGTCAAGCGCATGCCCTCGGCGTCCAGTCCCAGGATGAGGGCTGTCCCGCTGCTCCTGCCCTCCAGGCCGGCCAGGAGGCTGTCACCGGGGCTCTTCTTGAGGACCTTGAGCACATGGCGTGTCCGCGGATCGGAGAGGGGTAGGGGGCGGCCGAGCTCATCAGGCCGCAGGAGCATCATGTTCATCGCCCGAGTCCCCTCCTCCGGCGCCCGCCTCAGCCCGCCCCCCGTGGATTGCCGCGCAACGCAATAGGCCATAGGGAGCGGCGGCCCGCGCGGCGTAGACAGCCGAGCTGCTCCGGCTATCGCGCTTGCCATTGGTCTCCCAATCTGCTAGCATTGCCGGGCTCGCCCGAAAAAGAAGCGGCGCCCCTCGGCGCCGCGGTCTGGAGAATAGGGGATTCGAACCCCTGACCTATAGATTGCGAACCTATCGCTCTACCAACTGAGCTAATTCCCCGGAGCGATGCCGATACTAGCTGGGCCGGGGGAAAAAATCAATAGCGCGGGGGGCAGCCGACAGATGACCGAAGCGATGAGGCCCTCGGGGGGCGCCGCCTCCCGTATCCTCAAGCAGGCCTTAACTGCTTCAACCAAAACCGTCTGGCTCATCATCCGCATCACCCTGCCTGTTTCGCTGGCGGTGGCCCTCCTGGACTGGCTGGGGGCCATAGAGGCCGTGGCTGGCTTGCTGGATCCGGTCATGGTCTACGTGGGTCTCCCGGGGGAGGCATCCCTTGTCCTCCTGAGCTCGGCCTTCCTCAACATCTATTCGGCTATAGCCGCCATCCAGGCTCTGGGCTTGTCCGGGAGGGCTCTGGGCATCATCGCCATCATGTGCCTGAGCGCCCACAACCTGCCCCTCGAGAGCGCCATCATGCGCAAAACCGGCTCGTCCATCTTCAAGATGGTCCTCCTCAGGCTGGCGGTAATGATCCTGGCCGGGCTCTGCTTCAATCTCATCCTGCCCAAGGACGGGCCGCCGGCGCTTGAACCGGCTGTAGTCGCCGAGGCGGCTGCTCAGGCGGACCTCAAAGACGCGGCCGAGGAGGTTCTTGTGGATACGGTCGCGGATACAGGCGCGGAAGGCCCGGTCGCTCAAGAGCCGGGCAGGGGTTTCGCGGCCTATCTGGCATCGCGCCCTTCCATTCCCGGAGCGCTCTGGAAATGGGCCCGCGACACGGGTATCCTCCTCATCAAAATGATCGTCATTGTGAGCCTGATCATGGTCCTGCAAAAGGTTCTGGACGAGTTCGGTTTCATGAAGGCCCTCTCGCGGGTCTTCTCGCCCCTCCTGCGGGCCTTCGGCCTGCCCGCCGGCACTAGCGTCCTTTGGATCATCATCCAGGTCGTCGGCTACGGCTACGGAGCGGCCATCATCCTGGAGCAGATCGCCCAGGGCAAAATCAGCCAACGCGACGCCGACCTCCTCAACCATCACGCCGCCGTCTGCCATTCCCTCCTGGAGGACAGCCTCCTGTTCGCCTCTATAGGCGCCCCCCTATTCTGGATCACCCTTCCGCGCCTGGTTCTGGCCGCCGCGGTGGTCTGGCTGGAGCGGGCCCGGCGCCACCTGTTCAGGCGCTCCTTCCGGGTGGGCACGGTCTAGGGGAGCGCCGGAGGCCGGGCCCGCGCCAGGGAACGCGCCGCGCGGGCGATGATGCGCGCCCCGCGCGCCAGCTCGTCCTCGTCCAGGGATCCGTAGCCCAGGATCAGCGCGTCCGACCAGCGCGACGGCTCCAGGGCATGGACGCGAGCCGGATAGGCCCTCACCCCGGCGCGCTCCAGGGCCGCCATGGCCTTGTCGTTGAAGTCCAGGCCCGGGAAGCGGGCGCACAGGTGGATGCCCGCCTCGGCCCCTAGGATGCGGATAACCAGGCCCGCCCGCCCGGCCTCCTCCTCCAAGGCCGCGGCCAGGGCGCGCCGGCGCCGGGCGTAGAGGCGCTTCATGCGCGCCACATGGCGGGCCAGGTGGCCCTCGCGCATGAAACGCGCCAGGGCCAGCTGGTCCGGCACGGGATTGTGCAGATCGGATTGCCATTTGGCCCGGCGGGCCGCGTCCACGAGGAATTCCGGAACGATCAGGTAGCCCGCCCGCAGGGCCGGGCTCAATGTCTTCGAGAATGTCCCGATGTAGGCCACCCGCGAGGGATCCAGCCCTTGGAGGCAAGGCAGGGGGTGGCCGGAATACCTGAATTCGCTGTCGTAATCGTCCTCCACCACCACGCAACCACGCTCGGCCGCGTATTCCAGGAGGGCCAGGCGGCGCTGGATGGGCATGGACACCCCTGTGGGAAACTGGTGCGAGGGGGTGGTGTAGACGAGGGCTGGCCTCAATCCGCGGGGGATGGAAAGGGCGTCCAGCCCGGCCTCGTCCACCTCCAGGCCGCGTATCGAGGCGCCCCAGGCTGCCAGGATGTCCTTTATGTCCGAGGTCAAGGGATCTTCCACCAAGGCCGTTCTCCGGCCGGGGCCGATCAGGACCCGCCCCAGGATGTTGATGGCCTGGGTGGTGCCGGCGGTGACGATGACCTGGTCGGGCGAGCATGCCGCATCGCGGTAGCGCGCCGCGTATTCGGCTATGGCGGCGCGCAGCTCCGGCCGGCCCTCGGGCTGCCCGTAGGCGAAGGCCGAGGGCGGGGCCGAAGCCAGGGCGGCTCCCATCACCGATAGCCAGCGCCTGACCGGGAAGCCCGATGCCTCCGGCAGCCCGGACTTGAAGTCGATGAGGTCGTGGCGCTCGGGCGGGAAGCCGATCATGGGCCGGGCCGCCTTCCTCCCGGCTTCCGGTCGGGGGCGGGAGGCGCCCCTCGCCACCCGGCTGCCCGAGGAGGGGCTGGTGAGGATGAAGCCCTGGGCCTCCAGGAGTGCGTAGGCCGCGTTGACCGTATTCCGTGAAATGCCCAATTCGGCGGCCAGGGCCCGGGTGGAGAGCAGGCGGCTCCCGGCGGCCAGCCTCCCCCGCAGGATCTCGGCCTTGATGGCGGCGTGCAGGCGCTGGGTCAGCGAACCCGCCCCGGGCTTGAGGGCGATCATGGAGGTCCTCCCCTCTGGTACCATGAATCATTCATTGAACTGGCACTCGATAATACCACTTTTTTACGCCAGCCTCGATGGCGGAGGTGCCGGGCAACCGTATGCCAGGCCGGTGCCCCCGAGGAGGTTCGCATGCGCACAGGTTCCGGGGGGAGGAGCCGTATCGGGGCGGGCGGGCGCGTTGAGATATGCGCGGCCTTCGTCTTGGCCGGATCCAGCGTCCCGGCGGCGAAATTCATCTCAGGCAGCTTGTCGCCCCTGTGCTCGAGCTTCCTGGCCCTCCTCCTGGCCCTGGCCGTCCTGGCGCTCGCTTGCGCCAGGCGGGCCGGCGAGCTGCGGCGCCTGGACGGGCGGGGCATGCTCTCCATCGCCCTCCAGTCTCTGAGCGGCATGGTCGCCTTCCGCCTCCTCATGCTGGGCGGCCTGCGCCTGACCAGCGCCCTCCACGCCGGCATCATCAGCGCGGCGGGCCCCCTGGCCATGGCGGCCGCCTCGGCCGTCTTCCTCAAGGAGGGCCTAGGGGGGAGGACCGTGGCGGGCATCGCGGTCTCCGTGGCCGGCATCCTGGCCATGCGCCTCCTGGGAGCGGGAGAGGCCCGGGGGATGGGGGGCGAGACCCGGGGCCTGGGCCTCCTGGGGGACGCCATGGTGGGCGCGGCTGTCCTCTGCGAGGCGGCCATGTCGATAGTCCGCAAGAGATGGCCGCCGCCCGTCTCCGCGCCCCTCAATGCCGCCCTGGTCACGGCCTGCAGCGCGGCGGCCTTCCTCCCCCTGGCGCTCGCCGAATGCCTGGCAGGCGGCCTGCCCGCCCTCGGGCCGGCTCAGGCGGCGGCCGTCCTGTACTACGGCTGCGGGGCTACCGCCCTGGCCTACCTCCTCTGGAGCTCCGGCAGCGCCAAGGCCCCCGGGACCTTGGTGGCCCAGGCCATGGCGGCCATGCCCCTGAGCGCCCTGGCCCTCTCGGCCCTCGTCCTGGGGGAGAGGCCCGGAGCCGGCGAGATCGCGGGAGCGGCCCTGTGCCTCGGAGGCATGGTCATCGGCATGGGTGGCGGCCGGCGGCCGGCCTTGCCGCGGTAGTCAGAGAGGGTGCCGGGCCTTCTATCCGTGCCCTGGAGCTGTATTTCCTGGAGGGGGAGGCCGCGGCGGTGGAGGCTTCCTGATGGGCGGCGCCGGCCCGCGCTTCATCTGAGCGCGAGCCGGGCGGGCGCATCAATACTTGAATTCGCTCTCCCCTATGAACTCGCGCAAGATGGAGTCGCGCGGGACGTGGGAGGGCGGGATGGGGCTGAAGTACTCGAGGAAGGACAGGATGCGGGCGGCCTCGGCGTACTCCGGGTCGAAAGGCTTGACCTCCTTGAGGAGGGGCTCGGCGTAGATGGCCAGGACGGCCAGCTCGTAGTCCAGGGCCGAGTTGAAGGCCGCATCGGCCCCGTTCTGGAAGGGGAAGATGTGCAGCTTCTCGCCGCGCTGGACGGAGGGCCACATGGCCAGGGTCTGGGCGGCGCTATGGCCGCGGAACTGGTAGTCGCG
>CAYYCP010000007.1:0-11570 GCA_964470375.1 uncultured Spirochaetales bacterium | reverse complement strand
AGGGCCACATGGCCAGGGTCTGGGCGGCGCTATGGCCGCGGAACTGGTAGTCGCGCACGATGCGCCGGATGAGGCGGTTGTCGGTGGTGGCTATGCGGTTGTGGTCGTCAAGGTTGAGCTGGGTCAGGGCCGAGACGTAGACCTTGTACTTCTGCTGGCGCGGGATGCGGTGGGTCAGGCGGTCGTTCAGCCCGTGTATACCTTCTATTATCAGGATCTCATTGCCGGACAGGCGCAGCCGCCGGCCCTCCTTGGATCGCGCCCCGGCCTTGAAATCGTACACAGGCAGGAGGACCTCCTCCCCGGCGGTCAGGCCCAGGAGCTGCTCGTTGAGGAGCTCCACGTCCAGGGCCTCCAGGCACTCGAAATCGGGTTGGCCGTCCGCCCCCCGAGGGGTATCCTTGCGGTCGAGGAAATAATCGTCCAGGGAGATGGGCACCGGGACCATGCCCAAAACTGTCAGCTGGATGGCCAGCTTCTTGGAAAAAGTGGTCTTCCCCGAACTGGAGGGCCCGGCCACCAGGACCGCCTTCACCCCCCCGCGTTCGTGGATGCCATCGGCGATCTCGGCGATTTTCTTGTTGTGCAGAGCCTCGGCCGTCTGGATGAAGGCCTTGATGCGCCCGGGCTTATTGATGCTGTTGATGGCCCCCACCGAGGTGACCCCCAGGGTGCGGCCCCAGCGCTTGTATTCCTTATAGATGGAGCAGAGTAGGGGATTATCGCGGATGGCGCTCATCTCGAGCGGGCGCCCGGCCGGGGGATAGCGCAGGAGAAAGCCCTGCTCGTAAGGCATAAGCTCGAAGCGCCGCATCAGGCCGGTCGAGGGCAGGAGGGGGGCTATGGACAGATCCATGAAGCCCCGGCATGTATTGACCGGGATGCGTGGATCGTTCATCTGCCGGAGGAGGAGGAGGGTATCCGCCTGGCCGGACTTCTCGAAGTAGTGAAGGGCGTCCTCATATGAGATCAACTCGTGGCGGATGGCCTGATCCTCGGCAACGATGCCGCGCATGCGCGCCGCTATCCTCTCGATCTCGTCAGCCCCTACAGGAGTCTCGTCTCCGAAGGTGTAGTAGTAGCCTGAGCCCAGAGAGTGGCCCACCTCCAGGCTGCGCTCGGGGAAGAGCTCTCGGGCGGCGATGGCCAAGAGAAAGCACAGGGAGCGCCTGAGCACCATGGCCCCGGCGGCTGAATCCAGGCCGACCGGCTTGAGGATACAGTTCACCTCGAGGCGGCTGTTGAGGGAACAAAGCTCATTGTTCACTAGGACAGCCGCGGTGTTCTTTGGATCGGCGCCCATGCGCGCCAAGAGCTCGGCCGCGTGGATGCCGCGAGGGAGGGAATCGCTGCTCCCGTCGGAGAAGGTGACGGTGATCGTCTTCATGTTCCATCAACTATACTACGAATAGCTACGTTGGAAAATGACAGGCCTCGGCATAGTGTAAAGGCTTGCCGGCTTTGGAAGGGGAGGGGGACAGAGCGCCCGCCCTTTCCCCCTGGTGCTACTATTTTCAATCATTACAAAGCTTTGTATTACACCCCCTATCCCGGAAGCACCATATCGGGCCCATCACGGAGGAGAGACATGATCCCATTCCCTTCGTATACTTAAAATGTATAAAAGTGTAACAATATAAAAGCACTATTTTGTATACAATCCATACATTAAAAGGCATTCAAGCACCTGTCAGGTGCTTTTTGACGGATCTCATCTTCCCACGATTTCTGAGGCATCTGGATGTCATTTATGGGCCTATTGCTCTTTCAACGTCCTGAGCCCAGCTTGCCCTTTCTATTTAAAATCAATCAATACATATATTTATTTCGATGCATCACCAATAAAACCCGAAGTCCTCCCTCACAAACCCAAACAAGGCGCCTTCATGAACATTGCACCCATACTCAACCTCACCTGGGCGAGGGCTGCTTGGCACGCTTCCTGCTAAAACGTTGCTGAGGGCCTGAGGGCCTCGGGCGAGGGCTTCGGAAACCTAGGTTTCCAGGGCTCGCCCACCGGAGTATCCGGAACAGATGCAGTATCAGGAGGTACACTATGAACTGCGTAGCCATCACCCATCCCATCCGCCAGATCGAGCGCGATCTCGAGGAGTGGCTCGGCGGCCTGAACGATCCCTTCCTGGGTGTCCTGGCCGGCGGGCGCGGCTTCGCCCCCTCCATCGACCTCTACGAGGAGGAGGACGCCTATATCCTTCGCGCGGAGCTTCCCGGCCTGTCCAAGGCTGACGTGGAGCTGAGCGTCAAGGACGGCGTCCTCTCCATCAAGGGCCACAAGAAGACCCAGGTCGATGAGAAGAAGGGCCGGCGCTACCATCGTCGCGAGACCTGGGCCGGCTCCTTCGAGCGCCGCCTGTCCCTTCCCGAGGACGCCGATCCTGACAAGATCAGCGCCGAGATGAAGGAGGGCGTTCTCAGCCTGCGCCTCCCCAAGAGGCCCGAGCAGATGCCCAGGCAGATCGACATCCAGGGCTGAGAGTATCCCTCGTCCGTCTCGCGGCCGCCGCCCCCATCCCCCGGGGCGGCGGCTCTTTTTTCCCTTCAGCGTACGGTCCGGTCCCATGGACGTCTTCCCGCAGCATGGGCGGGGCTATCCCCGGTGTGGGCGTCCCATCCCCGTCCATGCTATGCTGGCCCCATGCCTTCCTTCCCCCCCGAGGGCCTGGCGGCCTTCCTGGAGCCCAGGGCCGACCGGCTGGGCATCATCATATCCCGCTTGGAGGGCGTCGGCCTGGAGCCCAAGCTCCTCAGCATGGCCGGCTCGCGCAATGTTCTCATCCGCTATCCGGCAAAGGCCTACTCGGGGCGGCGGGTGAAGTGCCTCTCGGCCCACTATGACCGCCAGCCCGGAACGCCCGGGGCTAATGACAACTCCGCGGCCTGCTTCCAGCTCCTGGATCTTGCAATAGCCCTGCGCGACTATCCAGGGGCGCACGATTGTATGATCGCCTTCACCGATAACGAGGAGCTGTCCGGGCGCCGACGATCCTCCTCCCAGGGCTCCTTCGCCATAGCCGAGGGCTTCAGGCGCGCCGGCCTGCCTGAGCCCTGGGTCTTCACCTTCGACTGCACCGGGCGGGGCTCAGTGCCCATCCTCTCCTCCTCGCCCCTGACGCCGCCGGCGCCCATCCGGACGGGCGGGCGCCAGCCGGACTATGCCGGGGAAGGCCGCGGGACGGGGGCCTTCGAACGCCGCCTCCTCCCCTTGCAACGCTTCGCTGCCACCATTCTCGAGGAGCGTTTCCCCGCGGGCTGGCTCCACCTGCCCACGCCCTATTCGGACAACCTGGGCTATCTCACGGGCGGCCTGGCGGCCGTGGCCATCACCCTCCTCCCACGCGAGGAGGCCTCGGCCTATGCCCGGGCCCTTGCCGCCTCTCCCGTCCTGGAGCATATACTGCTCAGGAAGGAATTCCGCACGCCTGAGGGCGAGCGCCTCCTGGCCGAGGCCATGCCACCCACCTGGCGGATGATCCACGGGACCGCGGATTCACTGGAAAGCCTGGACGAGGGGGCCTTCCGCGCCATGGACATGGTGCTGGACGCCATCGCCTCGGCCCGTACTCCGCACCCGGGATCCCGTAGGGGCGTGGAGCGTCACTGAAAGCCAGCCGAGCCCGGCAGATAGAGGAGGAATCCATGCAAACGAGCGCTCCCGCACGATCCGAGATAGACCCGGCCGACAAGTGGGACCTGCGTCCCCTCTTCCAGGACGAGGCTGCCTGGGAGGCCGCCTTCGCCCGCATGCGCGAAATGGGCGCCGGCATAGCCGGAATGAGGCCGGAAGGGGGCCTGGGGCGGGAAAGTCTTCTCAGGCTCCTGCGCTTTTTCGAGGAATTCGGCATCCTCTCCGAGCGCTTGGGCGAATACGCCTTCCTGCGCCAGTCCGAGGACGAGGGCGATTCGGCGTCCCGCGAGCGCCTGACCCGCTTCAGCATGGCCGAGGCCTCCTTCCAGGCCGATGCGGCCTGGTTCGAGCCGGCCATCCAGTCCCTTGACGCCGCCCAGGTGGAGGCCTGGGCGGCCGAGCCCGATTTCGCCCCCTACGCGGTCTATCTGCGCAAGCTCCTGCGCTGGAAGCCCCATATCCTGGGCGAGGGCGAGGAGCGCCTGATGGCCCTGCAGGCCGAGCCGGGGCGTGCCGTCCAGGAGGCCTTTTCCCTCCTCACCAACGTGGACCTCGACTTCGGCTCCATCGACACCCCGGAGGGGGCGAAGCCCCTCACCCAGACCACCTGGATGTGGTTCATGCAGCATCCGGACCGCTCCCTTCGCGAAAAGGCCTATCGCCGCTTCTACGGGGTCTTCGACGCCCATAAGAACGCCCTGGCGGCCCTCTACCAGGGCTCCTGCATGCAGGACCGCTTCGAGGCGCGGGCCAGGAATTTCCCCTCCTGCCGCGCCCGGGCCCTCTTCCCGGACGCAGTCGGCGAGGAAGTCTACGAGGCCCTGGTGGAATCCGTAGGCGAAGGCCTGCCGGCCCTGCATCGCTACTATGGCCTGAAGCGCCGCCGCCTGGGTTTGCCGGACTTCCGGCACTGGGACGCCTACGTACCCATGCTGCCCGGGATCAGCACGGACTATCCCTTTCCCAAGGCCGTCGAGACGGTCCTGGAAGCCCTCGCGCCCCTGGGCCCGGAATACGTGGACACCCTCAGGAAGGGCCTGGAATCCGGCTGGGTCGACCGCTACGAGAACCGCGGCAAGCATTCGGGGGCCTTCTCATCCGGCTCGTACGCCGCCCCGCCCTACATCCTCCTCAACTACCAGAGCTCGGTCCTGCGCGACCTCTACACCCTGGCCCACGAGGCCGGGCACTCCATGCATTCCTACTATTCCTCGCGCTCCAATCCCTTCTACTGCTACCGCTACTCCATCTTCGAGGCCGAGGTGGCCAGCACATTCAACGAGGAGCTCCTCTTCGCCAGCCTCTTCTCCAAGGCCGGCTCGCGGGAGCTCAAGGCCTACCTCCTCAACCTGCGCCTGGACAACGTCATCGGCACCATCTTCCGCCAAACCATGTTCGCCGAGTACGAGGCCGGCTGCCACGCCATGCTGGAGGCGGAGCGCCCCCTGACCCTGGAGGCCCTGCGCTCCCTCTACCGCGGCCTGCTCCAGAAATACTTCGGGCCGGATACGGTCCTGGAGAGCGAGAGCGACCTGGAGTGCCTGCGCATCCCCCACTTCTATCGGGCCTTCTACGTCTACAAGTACTCCACCGGCCTGGCCGCGGCCATGAGCCTCTCGCGGCGGGTCCTGCGGGGCGGGGAGGCCGAGCGGAAGGACTACTTCGCCTTCCTGCGCTCGGGCGGGAGCCGTTATCCCATCGAGAGCCTCAGGCTGGCCGGGGTGGACATGGCCTCCAGCGAGCCGGTGCGCACGGCCTGCCGCATATTCGCCGAGGGGGTGGAGGAGCTGGAGGGGCTGCTGGGCTAGGGGCCGGCCGTCCCCGGGCCGTCCGGCGACTCGTCGCCGACCGAGGCTGGGCTAGAAGCTCACATAGGGCCCCAGCCAGGGATCCAGGAGGCAGAATCCGGTGACGATGATGAGGGCCGGCAGGAAGTCGCCGGTCCTTATTTTCTTGATTTCGAGCAAATTGATGCCTATCATCATCACCATGGCCCCGCCCGCGCCCGATATCTCGCTGAGGGCCAGGGCCGGGAGGACGGGCTGGATCCAGCGTGCGAGCAGGGTCAGGAGGCCCTGGTAGAGGAAGACCGGCAGGGCCGAGAACAGAACCCCCAGGCCGTAGCGCGAGGCCAGGATGACCGAGAGGAAGCCGTCCAGGACGGACTTGATGTAGATCAGCCTGTAGTCGCCCTCGGTTCCGGCCTTGAAGGAGCCCAGGATGGCCATGGCCCCCACGCAGAAGAGGACGCTGGACGAGAGGAAGCCCTCGGCGAAGGCCTGGCCGGCCCCACGGCCGGGCAGGTGGGCCTTGACGGCCTCCCCCAGGGCTAGGATGCGCTTTTCTATTCCAAGCCAGGAACCGATGATCCCGCCGGCGACCAGGGAGAGGACCACGTAGAGCTCGCGCTGGGATTGGAAGGCCATCTTGAGGCCGATGAAGAGGGTGAAGACGCCCGCCGCCGCCATCACCATGGGCTGGATGCCCGCGGCGTCCCGGGACGATCCCGCCTCGTGCCCGTCAGCCGCCTGTGACGGGGCGCGGCTTCTCGGGAAAGAGCGTAACCGGGCGGCCAGGCCCAGGAGGGAACCCAGGATGATGGCGGCTACGTTGACGAGGACGGCCGGCATCAGGCGTCGCCGGGAGCGTGTGAATCGAAGATAGCCTTGCCCAAGTCGAAGGCGGGCGCCTCGCCGGAGGCGCGCAGGCGGGCCATGGCCTTCTTGGCCCGGGCCAGCTCGGGGAAGGAGTAGACATTGCCGCGTTCGCCCCGCCGGATCTCGGCCTGGCTGTAGGCGGCCAGTTCGTCCATGAGATCCTCCGGGGCCGAGGGCGCGGCGGGTAGGGCGGCCGCGGGCAGGAGCTCCCGGGAGGGGACCTCGAGGCCCTCGGGCCTGTCCCAGGCCTGGGCGTAGACGATGCGGCGCAGGTTCTCGCGCTTGACTCTCTCGTTGCGGCGCTTGAGGGCCAGGCTGCGGAAGAGGGGCACCAGGTAGAAGAGGACGCCGAAGGCGATGGGGACCATGCCCAGGAGGACAGCCACCAAAGCCACCGGATCCGCGCTTATGGCGGCGGCCAGGGCTACTACGAAGCCGTAAAATGCCCTGCCCAGGCCCAGGCGGGCGATGGCGTTGCGGCTGTTGACCAGGATATCGATGATGCTCCCCACGACCGGGCCCCAGGCCGCGCTGGCCCACAGGAAGAAGGATCCGAAGGCCAGGTTGACGGCGTTGATGGCGGCGAAGAGAACGTTGGCCTTTCGGGGATTGGAGGAGAAGGCCGCCAGGGGCCGGGCCCGCGGGCGGGCGGCCGCGTCGGCGTCGACGATGTCGGTTCCGCGCATGATGGAGTCGAAGCGGTAGTAGACAACGCCTTCAGGGCTGGCCTCCGGGCTGCCCTCGAATTCCAGGCAGTAGGCGTTGATGGCCTGGGCGGCGTCCTCGGGCGGGCGGCCGGTCAGGATCATGAATTCCTCCAGCGAGATTAGGCCGGAGTTGGCGCGCAGCCAGGCCAGCACGGCCTTACGCTCGATCTTGGGCCAGTCGGCGTCCGGGTCGCCGTCGCCGAACACGAAGGAGAAGACGGCCTTGTGCAGGGGCCTCCGCCCCGCCCGGGCCTGGGCGCGCCGGTACCGCTCCTCGGGGCCGCGGAAGAGCTCGGAGTAGAACCAGATGCGGATGAAGGCGTTCAGGATCCCGCCCACCAGGTTATAGCCCCCGCGGGAGGAGCGGCCGTTGCGGTCGCCGGCCTGGAGGGCCGTCCCGCCCACCAGGAAGAGCAGAAAGAGGGCTAGGAAGAGGACGAAGTAGCCCACCAGCATGGCCATGATCCAGATCTTGAAGAGGAAGGCCAGGACCTTGGCGGCCAGGGCGCCTGAGGCCTTGAGGGCGCGCCTGAGGGCCGGGATCGGCCCGCGGTAGCGGCTGCGCATGCGGCCGGCGAAGGAGTAGAGGATCTCTCCGGACTCGGTGACGCGCAGGCGGGCCCCGTACTCGTCGGCCACGGCCGGGAGCTGCTCCTCCACCTGGACGCGCGGCAGGGCCGTGTCGGCCACCAGGTCGGCCACGGTGGCTTCGCGCTTGCGGCGCTTGAAGGCGTCCACTAAGGCGGCCCGTACGCGCTCGGGCTTATAGTCGTAGGTCTTCCTCTGCATGCTCTAGCCCCCCAGTGAAGATATCGCCTTGAGCGCGTTGCTGTACAGTGAAATGTACTCGCGCACCGGCTCGGCCCATGAGAAGTCCTGGGACATGGCCCGCAGGCGCATGGCCTCGACGTGCTCGCGGCGGTTGTAGTAGGCCCAGGCCGCCCAGCCGATGGTGTCGTAGAGGGAACGCGGGGTCAGGTCGTCCAGGAGGAAGCCGGTGCCGTCGCCCGAATCCTGGTCGTAGTTGCGGATGGTGTCTGCCAGGCCCCCGGTGCGGCGGGCCAGGGGAAGGGTTCCGTAGCGCATGGCGTACATCTGGTTGAGCCCGCAGGGTTCGTAGCGGCAGGGCATCAGGAGGAAGTCGGCCCCGGCCATGATCCGGCGCGCCAGATCCTCCGAGTAGCCGACCCGCGATTTGAAGGAGGGCAGGCGCTCCGCCAGGGAGCTCATCTCCGTCTCGCACCAGCGCTCCCCGGATCCGGCCGCCACTATCTGGATGTCCATGTCGGCGCAGGCCTGGGCGGCGCAGCCCGATCCGGGCCAGAAGAGCTCGCGTATGCCCTTCTGGTCGGCCAGGCGGGAGGCGAAGGCGAACAGGGGCGTGTTCGGTCTCTCGGGCAGGCCGAATTCGCGCTGGAGGGCGGCCTTGCATTCGGCCTTGCCGGACATGTCGCGGAGATCGAAGCGCCGGGCGATGCGCTGATCGCGGGCGGGATTCCAATCGGCCTGGTCGATGCCGTTGAGGATGCCCACCAGGCGGCGGGAGCGCTGCCTGAGGACGGCGTCCAGGCCGAAGCCCTGGGCGGGGGTCTGGATCTCGCGGGCGTAGGTGGGCGAGACGGTGCTGAGCATTTCGGCCCTCAGGATGCCGGCCTTGAGGATGTTGAGACGCCCGAAATCCTCGAAGCCGGCTCCGTGGAAGGCTTCCCAGGGCAGGTCCAGCTCGGGGAAGCGCGACTCAGGGTAGAGGCCCTGGTACCCCAGGTTATGGATGGTCAGGAGGCAGGCGCTGAAGGCGAATTCGCGGTAGCGCTCGCGCTCGGAGAGGTAGACCGCGGCCGGGGCCGCCTGCCAATCGTGCAGGTGGAGGATCTCGGGGATCCACTTTTCGGCCCGGCAGGCGGAAAAGGCGGCCCGGCAGAGGAAGCCGAAGCGGCGCGGATTGTCAGGGTAGTCAGCGTCCTCGCCGTAGATCCCGTCGCGCCCGAAGAGCTCGTCCTTGCCCACCAGGTAGACGATCACGTCCGATCCCGGCAAGGTGCAGCCGTGCAGGTCGAAGTACTCGGACCTCGTGTAGCCGCAGGGCAGGAAGGGGCGTAGGAGGCCTATGCCGCTCCGGCCTATGGAGGAATAGTAGGGCATGAGGATACGCACGTCGTGTCCGGCCCCCCGGATCGCCCGGGCCAGGGCGGAGACGGCGTCCGCCAGCCCTCCGGTCTTGGCGAAAGGGGCAGCTTCGCTGGCAAGCATGAGGATCTTCATTCTGCTTCGTCTCGCCGCTTGGCGGCCGCTTCTCTCCTGAGCATGCCCCTCAAGTATAGGCGGGCCGAGGCGGCCGGCGCTAGCGCGTTCCGCCTCAAGCCCACAGGACCTCACGTATGTCGCGCGCGCCCAGAACAGCCATGAGGAGCCGGTCAAAGCCCAGGGCGACCCCGGCGCAGGCCGGAAAATCCTCGAAAAGGCGGGGATAATCCATATCCACGCGGTGGGGCACGGCCGCCTTGGCCTTTTTGCGGGCATCCTCCTTTATGAAGGAGGCCCGCACGGCGGCGGGATCGGCGGCCTCGGTGTAGGTGTTGGCCAGCTCCATGCCCAGGGCGTAGAGTTCCCAGCGCTCTTTCCAGGGCGTTCCGGGAATGTCGGCCGCCAGGCACTCGATGCGGGCCGGGAAGCGCTCCAGGACCAAGGGCCTGTCCTGGGGCAGGCGGGGCTCGACCAGGCTGAGGAAGAGCTGGTTGAAGGCGTCCTCCCAGGCCGCCTCCAGCGGGACGAGCAGGCCTCTGGACCGGGCCGCTTCCCCTATGGCCTCCTCGTCCATCAGGGTCCCCAGTTCCAAGCCGGCGAATTCCCGGAAGGCCTGGTCCATGCCCATGCGCCTGAAGGGCGGACGCAGAGCGGCCGGGGCATCGTCGGGGAGGACGGACCGCAAGAATTCCTCCGTCAGGGGGACGGCCCCGTCAGCGTCAAGGCCCAAGGTATAGTACTCGAGCATGGTGAATTCCGGGCTGTGAAGGCGCCCGCGGGATTCGCAGTTGCGGAAGCACTTGGACAGCTGGAAGACGTCCCTGCGCCAGGAGGCGATGGCCGGCTTCATCCATACCTCCGGGGAGGGAACCAGGTAGAGCTCCTCCCGGCCGCGGAAGGGATCCAGGTATTCAGTCCTGAAGACCTCAAGGCAGGATTCGGGGATGAGGGAGGGCGCCAGGAGGGGCGTGTCGAGCTCGAGGTAGCCTCGGCCCAGGAAGAAGGCCCGCGTGGCGGTCTTCAGGCGGGAGCGGCATTCGGCGGCGTGCATATCCATGGCCGGAGAGTATAGCCCGGAGGGTGGGGCTTGGGGTATGGCCCGCGCCTATGAGGGCTGGGCGGGTCTATGCTATACTCGTTGCATGGATCACGGCTTCGTCCGCGTCTGCGCCGCCAGCCCGGCTCTGCGGGTGGCGGACGTTGCATACAACGCCGCGCGCAGCCTAGAAGCCATCAGGGCCGCCGACGAGGCCGGGGCGCGCATACTGCTCCTCCCCGAGCTGGGCCTGAGCGGCTACAGCTGCGCCGACCTCTTCCAGCAGGAGCGTCTCCTGGAGGCGGTCCGCTCGGCCCTTGGGGAACTGGCCCGGGCCACCCGGGGCATGGGCCTCTGCGCCGTGGTCGGCCTGCCCCTGCGCCATAAGGGCCTCCTCTACGACTGCGCCGCCGTCCTGGCGGGCGGGGAGGTGAAGGGCCTGGTTCCCAAGAGCCTCATCCCCAACTACAAGGAATTCTACGAGGCCCGCTGGTTCGCGCCCGGGCGGTCGGGCGTGCGCGAGTCCGTCGAGCTGGACGGGAAAACCGTCCCTCTGGGAGCCGGCCTCCTCTTCAGGGCCAGGCCCGAGGGAGGCCGGCCCTTCCTCTTCGGCATAGAAATCTGCGAGGATCTCTGGGCCCCCCTTCCGCCCTCCAGCCTGATGGCCCTGCGCGGCGCCGGCCTCATCCTCAACCCCTCGGCGTCCAACGAGCTGGTGGGCAAGGCTGATTACCGCCGCGCCCTCGTCCTCCAGCAGTCGGCCCGCTGCGTGGCGGCCTACCTCTACGCCTCGGCCGGTCCCGGGGAGTCGAGCACCGACCTCCTCTTTTCAGGACATTGCCTGGCCGCCGAGAACGGCCTCCTCCTGGCGGAGTCGCGGCGCTTCCAGCGCCAAGGCGAGGCTATCTACGCCGAATTTGACGTCCAGGGCCTGGAGGGCGAGCGCGCCCGCCTGACGAGCTTCCGCGACCAAGCTCTCCTCTTCGCCGGGGGTGGCTATGGCGGCCAGGAAGCCTGCTGCGGGCAGCCGGTCGCGGAGCGGGAGCCCATCGACATCGACCTAGGGCCCTGGCGTGCGGAATGCTTCGACAGGCCCGTGGATCCTCATCCCTTCGTGCCCTCCCGCCCCGAGCTCCTGGACGGGCGATGCCGGGAAATCTTCTCTATCCAAGCTCATGCCTTGGCTAAGCGCCTGGAGCACTCGGGGGCCAAGAAGGCCATCCTAGGCGTCTCGGGCGGCCTCGATTCGGCCCTGGCCCTCCTCGTCTGCGCCGAGGCCA
>CAYYCP010000006.1:0-64771 GCA_964470375.1 uncultured Spirochaetales bacterium | reverse complement strand
TACGACGGACGCGATTGACGCCTGTCGCTGAAAGCGACAGGAGGGCTAAGGTATCCGTCGTGTACCTCGGAGGGGGTGCCCTCCTCGGAGTACGACGGACGCAGTTGGACGCGCCGCTGGAAGCGGCTGAAGCTAAGGTTGCCGTCGTGTACCTCGGAGGGGGTACCCTCCTCGGAGTACGACGGACGCAGTTGGACGCGCCGCTGGAAGCGGCTGAAGCTAAGGTTGCCGTCGTGTACCTCGGGCGGGTACGCCCTCGGAATACGACGGACGCGATTGGATATTACTTAAAGAATGGCGGGGTGTCAATGAAGCGGGGGTAAGGAGGAAGGCCGATCGGGGCTCTACACGTCCTCAAGACGGATCACTGCGTATGCGGGTTCTTCGTAGGGATGGGCGCGTTTGAGGGCAGCCACGGCGGCCTTCACTTGGACGTCTTCGCATACAAGCTCGAGCTTGCACTCGTCCGTGCGCTGAAGCCGGCCGGGTGTGCCGGTGAATGGTTTCGATCCTTCCAAGGGGAGGAATTGGCCCTGGCCCCTGAGCACATAACAGCAGCGCTCGTAGGATCCTTGGCGGCCGGCGCCGGCTTGGAAGAGGGCCTCGGCGACGCTCAGGAGGTGGCTTACAGGGACATAACACTCGATCTTGCACATCTATCCCTCAATCGAAGGTGTAGGTGAAGGTGCCCCAGACCGAACGCGGTGAATCGTTGGAGAAGGCTGCCTTCTTGAAGCCATAGAGGACGGCTTCGTCCACGTCGGAGTAGCCTGAGCTCTTTTTGAGCTCGACTTGCTCGAGGAGGGGCGCTTCGCCGCCCTTCGTGGAGCCGACCCGGAAGCGTATGACCACCGGTCGCAGGTATTTGTCGCGCTTGTAGCCGGCCTTGGTGACAGGGAAACCTGCATCCTCGAGAGCCAGCCAGATAAGGGGGCGCGCGTCAAAGGGGGCCGGGGCCTTCAGGATGTAGCTCGATTCCTCCTTGCGATAGTGAGAGAGGATGGCGGCCCGCCGGGACTCGGCGGTGGCAAAGCCGGCCTTATCATCGCCGATCGCCTCGAAGGTGGCTGAGTCGATCTCGTAGGGCAGGGGCATGTAGAGGTAGATGGGCACGTAAAGGCTGCGCCCGATGAAGCCCGAACCAGCCTCAAAGCTCGTTTCCCAGGCATTGCCGGATTCGGAGCCGCGCATGACCACCGCGGCCGGAGCGGCCTGGGGGCTGGCGGAAGCAGCCGGCTGGGGTGAAGCCGCAGACGCGGAGGATGCCGCCGGCCGTTGCGATGCCGGGCGCGCTGAGGCCTTGGGTGAAGCCCGTGGCGAGGCCTTCGGCGAGGGCTGTGGGCTGGGCTTCTCAGGGGCGGCCGAGGGCGGTGGGGGCAGGGCGGCTAGCGTGGCTTCATCGGGCGGAGGCGGAGTCTCGGGGAGCTCCTCGGGCAGGGCCACTTCCTCGGGGGGGATCTCCTCCTCGGCAGGCGGGGTGTCGGGCTGGTCTTGGAAGAGGGTGGCCATGGATTCCTCGAGGGCGCCCTCGGGGGAACCGATGCGCACCTTGATGGGGCCGGATTCCCCGCCCAGGTTCGTCTCCGACATCGCCGAGAGGAGGAGTATCAGGGAAGCGGCCGCCCCATACAACGCGGTCGTGATGATGATGGAGGCGGCGCCGCGTTTGCGTGCTTCGCGCTTGCGGAAGGCCTCGCGCTGGTTCATTCCTTCATCGGCCTCGTCGATAGGCTGGCGTCGGCGATGCCGGCCTCGCGCAGGGCGTCCAGGACTCGTACGAGGAGGCGATAAGGAATTTCGCTGTCCCCCTCCACGATGGCAGTCGTTTCGGCGCCCGAGGCCTCGGCCTTGAATGCCTTGAGGGCCGACTTGAGGCCTGCCAGCTCTACTGGTTTACGGTTGAGGTACAGCTCATTCTCAGAAACCACCACGATCCTGAGCTCCTGGACGGCCACGCTCTGGGAGCTTGTGGAGGCGGGTAGGTTCATGGGTATCCCGGGCACAGTCTTGAACACGCTGGTGATCATGAAGAAGATGACCAACTGGTAGGTCACGTCTATGAGTGGGGTGAGGTCGATATTGATGCTGGCCTTGAGCCGACGCTCCAGTCTCATTTGGGCGCCCCCGGCCTTTTCCCCGGCCCGGGCTGGATCATCAGGATGAGGGCGTTGACTTGATTCTCAAGCTTGATAAGGAAGAGGTTCACCCGGCTGACCAGATAATTGTAGAAGATGACCGTGGGCACGGCTACCACGATTCCGCCGACCGTGGTGATGAGGGCCTCGGAGACTCCGCGCGCCAGGATCGAGGGGTCGGCCACCGAGCCGAAGGTGCCCAGGACGCCGAATGCCTTCATTGTCCCCGTGACGGTGCCCAGGAGGCCCAAGAGGGGCGCGATGTGGGCGATGGTGCCCAGGGCCGATATGCGCCGTTCCAGGTGCGGGATCTCCTGGGCGGCGGCGTCCTTCATGATCTCCTTGAGGGTGGCCTCGTCCCGCTCGCGGTGCTCTATGCCGGCCTTGATGAGGCCGGACAGGGGCGAGAGGCTATTGTCGCAGATTGCCAGGCCCTCTTCGAAGTTGCCCTTTTCAAGACAGGCGCGGATGCGCAGGAAGAGCTTGTTCTCGTCCACCTTGATCTTTCGGAAGAAGAACAGGCGTTCGAGGATGATGCCCATGGCCACTACCGAGAGAGCCATGATGACCCAGAGGACGGGACCGCCCTTGACGATGAAATCCAGCATATTCCCCCCAAAGCCTTATGTCGGGCCGCGGGCCCCCTATGAAGATAGCGCAAAAACGGCATAAGGGGTACCCATGCGGCCGCTCGGCGGGGCACTTTTTGGGGCTCATGGCCGGCGCAGGACAAGAGCGCTGCCGAAGGCATCGGGATTCTCGGCGGCGCATCCGGCGCAGATGAAGCCCCCCAGCCAGGGCCTGATGTCGGCCGCCTGGCCTGGGCTTCCCGAGGCTCTGTCTCCCAGAACGCCGATGGGGTTGCAGGCTCCCGAGCCCAGGGCCCAAAGCATGAGGCGGCCCGTCTCAGGGTCAGATGCCAGGAGGGCCGTCCTGTCCCTTGACAAGGCCATACGCCTGAATCCCCCGAATCCGGGGACCTGGTCCTTCCATGCCAGGAGTTCTACGGATCCGAAGCCTTCATCGCCGCAGGTAACGCGGGAGATGGCCTGGCTTCCCGCGCAGAGAAGATAGGCCTGATCGGCTTCGGCATCGAAGCAGATGTCGGAGGGGCCGTCCATAAGGCCGGGGCAGCTGGAATGATCGAGGATGTCGAGGATTTCCAGGGCGTCGGGGCCCTCGCGGATGAGCCATGCTGTATCGGCTGACTGGCTGAAGGCCAGCACCCTGCCCGCGCCCGCCGCCGTCATGCCCGAAAGGGCTGGGCTTCCGGACTGGCCCCCAGTGACCCCCTCTATCGAGAGAATGGGCGTCATTGCGGCGAAATCGCCCTCGGAGCAGGGATAGGCATGGATGCCGCGGGCCTGGGCGTCCATGAGGTAGATCCGTCCTCCATCAACGGAGAAAGCAAGGCCGGCCACAAGGGCTTCGGGTCGAAGGCCAAGGTCGGCGGGGCTGAAGGCCCCTGTCTGGCTGAGGGCGCCCGCAGGGCTGATAGCGAAACGGGCCAGCCAACCGGAGGACTTGTTATAGGCGTAGAGGCGGCTGCCATCTGGGGAGAGGGCCAGGCCGGTCGCGCGCTTGGAACTCCCACCAATGCGGGCCTTAGCGCTCGAGAGGGCCATTGGCCCGATACCACCCGCATCGGGCTTGTAAAGGACGATGTTCGAGGAGCTCCCGTCCAGGAAGGCCAGGGCCATCATACCGGAGGGAAGGCTTGCGCAGGCCTCGGCCTCATTCCAGGGCGCCTGGGTTTCACCGGGGTCGGTGACGAGGGCTGCCTGGGCGAAGTCCCCGGCCCAGGTTGCCTCTTTCAGGGTGATGAGGGCGCCGGCCGAGCCCTGGCGTCCGCCAAGGTCTGCGATCAGATCGACCCGGATCGAAGAGGGAAGGTCGGCCGTATCCAAGATAAGACTGGTCCCTTCGCCCGCCGCCGCGCCTTCCATGAACCATCGCGCCTGGGCTCCATCCTCCATGCCCCCGGCCTCCAGGAGGAGGGGCAGGCCGCGCAGTCTGATTCCACCGGGGTGGATGGCTGGCCAGAGGGGGGCGTCATCCGGCAGGCTCAGGGACATCGAGAGGGAACTCGTCCTGGATGAAAAGTCCGCCCTCAGCCTAGTGACCCGGTCGGGGGCCAGCTTAGCGCTTTCGGCCAGCCCGCAGGAGGAGCCGTCAGGGTAAGCGAGGGTCAAACCGATGCTGTGGTAGCCGGGTACGAGGGCCAGGGCGAAGGTCTCAGCGGCCGCCGGCCTCTCAAGGCTCTGCCCGCCGTCCGGCCCGCGTCGTTCCAGCCTGAGGAGGGTGCCGGGCTGGATGGATTCCGGGAGGACGATGCTCAGTTCCAGGGTTCCGGGGCGCCCTGGGGGATTAAGGGATATAGATAGCTGTCGGTCTATGCCCGGGCTGACGAGGGTTTCCGCCTGGCCCTCGAGGACGATCTCTCCAGCCGCGTTCAGGGCCTGGGCCGCGACCCACCATGAGCCCGGCTTGACCCTGACATCCAAACCGCCCCGGGCAGCCTCGGCCCCGGAGTCGATCTGAAAGGTTTCCTGGCCCGGTCCCCTGCCCAAGACGCTGTAGGCGGCAACGGCCAGGTCCGCCTCGGGAAGGATGAGGCGGGCGGCCGGGGGAAAGGCGATGCGAAGGCGTGGATAAGCCTCTCCATGCCCGATAGGGGCGCAGGCGCAGATCCCGATCCCTGCCCAGGCGAGCAGGCCGATGAGGACGGGCTTACCTCTCCCTCGATACGTGATGTGTGGCATCTGGTACCTCCGCGGCTGATCGGCCAGGGCCGCGGCGATGCTTCAAACCCAGCGGGGGAGTGGGCGTACGGGGAGAAGGAAAAACCCGGCTCAAGCGGGGCTGAATACCTCCCGGAGGGCCAAGGCGATCTCGCCGATGCGCTCGGGAGGAACCTCCCTGTGGGTGACGAGGCGCCATATCCCGTGATCGGGGGGATTCACTAGGATCCCGCGCTGCTGCAGTCCGGCCACGATGTCCTCGGGCCGGGCTATCGGGCTGCCGGGCTTGGCCGCGGCGATGTGGCGGAAGAAGACCATGTTGATATGGATCGACTCTATATCGACGTCCAGGCTGGGGATTGAGGCTATGGAGCGCCCCAGCATCTTGGCCGTCTCGTGGTCCTCACGCAGGCGGGGCAGGCCTTCGCGCAGGGCCACCAGGCCGGCGGCCGCCAGGATCCCCGCCTGCCTCAGCTGCCCACCCATGATGGCCCGTTTGGCCCGGGCCTGTCGGATAAACTCCGCGCTTCCGCAGAGGAGGGAGCCCACCGGGGCCGAGAGCCCCTTGGAAAGGCAGAACATCACCGAATCCGCGCGGGCGGCGATGTCGCTCGGCTTGACGGCCAGGGCGATGGCGGCGTTGAAGATGCGCGCCCCGTCCAGGTGTACCGGAACCTTGGCGGCGCGGGCGGCCTGGACGGGGCTGTCCATGGCCTTGAGGCTGATAGCCCGCCCGCCTGAGCTGGCGTTCTCAAGGCAGAGCAGTCCCGTGGCGGGCTGCCTGCCGGGGCCGCGCAGCCGGTCGACAACGGCGTCGGTCGGGAGGATGTCGGCATCTTCCTTGATGCAGCGCAACTGAACCCCGGCTATGACCGCGGCCGCGCCCGACTCATGTTGGACGATATGGCAACCCTCGCCCAGGATGACCTCATCTCCGCGCCGGCAATGGGTGAAGATGGCCAGTTGATTGCCGAATGTCCCCGAAGGGACGAAAACGGCGGCCTCCTTGCCCAGGAGGGAGGCTCCCATAGCCTCCAGCTCTTTGACGGTGGGATCGTCCCCGTAGCCGTCGTCACCCACCTCGGCCTGGGCCATGGCGGCGCGCATCGATGCGGTCGGGCGGGTGACCGTATCGCTCCTGAGGTCGATCATGTCCATATCTGAATTCTAGACCGTGGACAGGACCTGCGGCAAGCCCTGCTGCCAAAGGTGTGGACACAGACGCTATGGAGAGTTCCGCGCCTTGGACAAGCCCCGCCGGGGGCAGAGACCCACGAGAGGGCAGTCGGCGCAGGCCGGAGAGCGGGCTCGGCAGACGAATTTGCCGTGGCGGTTGAGGGCGTGGGAGAAGGCCGTCCACTCGGACTCGGGAATGAAGGTGACAGTGGCGCGCTCGGCCCTTACCGGATCCTGGGTTGGGATGACTCCGCAGCGGTGGAGGACTCGCATGAAGTGGGTATCCGGGATGATACCGGGGAGGCCGAAGCAGGCCGAGCGCAGGAGGTGGGCGCTCTTCCGGCCCACCCCCGGAAGGGCGGTCAGTTCCTCCATGGAGGTAGGCACGGCCCCGCCGTGCCGCTCCAGGATGGCCCGGGCTATCCCCTGGATGTAGCCCGCCTTGACATTGAAGAAGCCGACCGGCCGGATAGCCTGCCTGATCGCCTCGAGGGGAGCATGGGCCAGGGACTCTGCATCGGGCCAGCGCGCGAAGAGGCCGGGGGTGGCCCCGTTCACCTGCTCGTCGGTGGTCTGGGCCGAGAGAACCACCGCCACAAGGAGCTGAAAGGGCGAATCGTAGCGCAGAAGGGGGCGGGCGTCGGGGTAGAGGGGCAGGAGGATGTCGCGCAAGGCCAGGGCCATGCTGCGCGGCGAGGCTCGCTTCATGGCCGCATCATACAATCGTCCTTGATTTCCCGGATAGCCTCCCTTATACTCTGGATGCTCGGGCATAAACCTCAGCGCTTGGAGGCTGGTCATGAAAAGAAGTCTCTTGCTCCTCGGCATCCTCCTCGCCCTGGCCTGCGCCCAGGCCTCGGCTGACGAATCGGAGTACTATTACATCAACGTTCCGATTGTGAAGGTCTACTCCCACGCCATGGGCTACCAGGTCATCTATAAGGTCGGATCCACGCGCACCGCCTCGGCCTACCTGCCCATGTCCTGGTTCGATTACCCCAACAGCCCCAATAAGGTGGACTACGGCTGGGGCCCCACCTTCCCCTACATGACCGTCTTTTATAAAGAAGGCAAAATGAGCCACGTGAGGCTCCACCTCAATTGGGATATCAATGATTCGCGCTGGGGCATCTTCGACCAGACCGTGGATGGGAAGGCCCTCTTCGAGGGCGTCAAGGAACTGAAGCTCCAGTTCTAGCCTTGGACAAGCGCGCCGTCCTGGAGGCCATCCGCTCGGAATCACTGGGCGGATGGCTTTTTCATAACTATAGGCACCGCGATCCCCTGAGCGACGCCATCCTGGGCCGCCCCGCCGGGGCGGTGAACACCCGCCGGTGGTTCTACGCCCTGGGCGCCGACGGTCAGGCCGTCAAAATCGTGCATTCGATCGAGCGCGGAGCCCTGGATGGCCTGGAGGGCCGCGAGCTCGTCTACGGCTCCCTTGACGGCCTCAAGGCGGCTCTGGCATCCCTGCCGAGGGGCCCCTGGGCCTGTCACTTCTCTCCCCACCTTCCCGCAGTGTCCACGATAGACGCAGGGACTTATCTCCTTCTGGTCGAATGCGGCCTTGAACTAGCTGATGCCTCCCCCCTGATTCAGCGCCTCCAGGGCCTTCTCAGCCGGGCGGGCATCGAAAGCCACGAACGGGCGGCCCGATGCCTCCGCATGATCGTCGATGATATCTGGGCTGGTCTGAGGCGCCAGGCTTCGTCCGGGAGCCTGCCCTGCGAGGGAAAACTGCGAGACGATATCCTCTCCGCCTTCCAACGCATGGGCCTGGTGACCGACCATCCCCCCATCGTCGCGGCTGGCCTCTCGAGCGCGGATCCGCACTACGAGGTCCTGGGCCCGGGCCGACCCTTGATGAGGGGCCAGGTTCTTCAGCTCGATCTATGGGCCAAGGAGGGCGGCCCTGAGGCGATCTACGCCGACATCTCTTGGATCGGTTTCCTGGGGGAGGAGCCGGAGGCCCGCCATGAGAAGGCCGCCCGGGATGTCTTCGCCCTGCGCGATGCAGCTCTGGCCTACATCCGCGATGGGCTCAGGCGGGGCCAGGCGCAGCGCGGCTGCGATGTGGACGCCCTCGTCAGGAACCGGGCGGCGGAGATGGGCCTGGAAGGATCTCTGCGACACCGTACCGGCCACGGCATCGACCGCGAATGCCACGGTTCGGGTGTCAACCTTGATTCGGTGGAGTTCCCAGACCAGCGCAGAATCCTGGAGGGGTCCTGCTTCTCCATCGAGCCCGGCCTGTATTTCGAGGATTTCGGTCTCCGCACGGAGATCGATGTCTACATCCAGGAAGGCGCCGCCCTCGTCTCGGGCGGGGAAGCCCAGGGCGCCCTCCTCCTCCTAGGAGATCTATGATACCCGATCCGCGCTACATCTTGGATTTCATCGACGCCTATCCCGCCTTCGTCATAGCCGGTCACAAGGAGCCCGACGGTGACTGCGTGGGCAGCCAGCTGGCCCTGGCCAGCGTCTTGGCCCGACTGGGCAAGGAGGTCTTTCCGGTCTCGGCCGGGCCCTTCAAGAGACCCGAGGTGAGGGCATTCGAGGCTTCCTTCGCTGCCAAGCTGCCGGAGGTTCGGCCTGGCCTGGCATGTATCCTCCTGGATTGTTCGGACATCTCGCGGACCGGTGAGCTCGAGGCCGGCCTTGCGGATTACCCCCTGGCAGTCATCGACCACCACGCTTCGGGCGACCAGCGCGGTCAGGCCCTGTACATCGATCCTGAATCTCCGGCCACCACCCTCCTGGTTCTGGAGCTCATGCAGGCCATGGGTCTCCAGCCACAGCCGGAAGAAGCCCGCCTCCTCCTGTTCGGGCTCTGCACCGATACCGGCTTCTTCCGGCACCTTACAGAGACATCGGAGCGCGCCTTCCTGGCCGCGGCCGCACTCACCCGGGCCGGTGCCTCGCCCAAGGCCGTCTTTGATCTCATGCAGGGCGGGAAGAGTATGGATTCACGCATTCTTCTGGGCCAGGTTCTGATGAGGCTGGAAGCGCACTTCGGCGGTCGGCTCATGCTCTCCTACGAGACCTTCGAGGACAGCCAGCGTTTCGGGCTGGAGGGCCGGGATTCAGACGCAGCCTACCAGCTCATCCAGGCCATCAACGGCTGCGAGGCCATCGCTATTATCCGTCAGGAGACCCTGGATAACTGCACAGTGGGCCTGCGCTCCAAGGACAGGATCAATGTAGCTGAGGTGGCCGTGGCCCTGGGCGGCGGAGGGCACAAGCGCGCGGCCGGCCTGTCCATGCCCGGTATAATCGAGGATGTGCGCGCACGTGTGCTGGCTGAATTCGAAAAAGCCTTCGCCGCCTTGGACACCTCCATCCTGTAACGAAAAAATCCTGCGCGTAACTTTCGTTGTATTCCCTCCTCATACTCGATGCGTATCAGTCAGTCCTACCACCATGATTGGGGCATCGTCTTGCTTGTTCCACCGCATCTAGTGGTGGCCGCCGGACAGCGAACGCTTGGCATAATCCATGCATGGGAAGCTCCAACGATGATAGGAGGAGCGACGATGGAAGAAAGTCTCGAAGCGGACATATTGAGGGTTCAGGCCGGTGGTCCGGGCAGAACCGCCGTCATCTCGAGGATCATCAACGATGTGGTGGCCAAGCGCGAACGCTACGGCTATGCTGACCGGCAAGAGGCCCTCGAGCACCTGGCGGGATTTTACCACCGCATCGGCAACCTGGTGGATAAGTACCGCCCCAGCCAGCGTGGCTTCGAGCCCTATATGGTTTCCAGCCTGCGTTTCCACCGCCGCAACGACGAGATCGAGGCCCGCGAGCGCTCTTTCCGCCTCTCTGAGATCCTGGCCCGGCCCGAGTACCGCGACTGCGCCTGGTCTGAGGCTGATGCTCAGGTGACATGGGATGCAGATGAGACTCCCGGTCATGGCCAAGGCCATCTTGAGGACTCACATCGCCGGGAGATCCTCGCCGGACTCTCGGTGGACGCGCGACGCCCGGCCTCCCTGGAATCGGCCTGCAAGCGCATCCTTTTCTTGGCTCTCAAGTGCGGGTTCTCCTTAAACGAGACACAGATATGCCTCCTAGGCGGGATCACCGGATTGGGAGAGGCCCACCTGCGCTCACGGATTGAAGCCTTGAGGTCTATGGCGGAATCACGTCTCCGGCGTCAGGAGGCCTATATACGCGTGCGCGACAAGCTCTACGCCGGCCTATGCTACTACGAGGGGCGGGCCAAGCAGGAGAGCGATCCTGAGAGGCGGGCCCGGTGGGATATCTTGGTTGAACGATACCGCGCCCGGCTCAGACGGGCCCGACAGCGCGTCAACGCCGTCCAGGCCCAGCCGACCAACGAGGAGGTGGCCCTGGTCCTTGGCCTGCCCAAGGGCACGGTTGATTCAGGCCTGCACTACCTGCGCAAGAATGCTCCGATCTTGCCCGAAGCCCAGGCGAGCGGGTATTCTGCCGGACATGGATATACTGTTCGCTTCAGGCAATCCCGGCAAGCTCGCGGAAATGCGAGCCCTCTTCGGCGCCCACGTGCTGCACAGCCCCTCTGAGGAGGGTATAGCCTTCGACATCACGGAGGACGGCCGGAGTTTCCTGGAGAACGCCCTCAAGAAGGCTCAAGCCCTCCAGCGCCAGTGCGGGATGCCGGTTTTAGCTGATGATTCCGGACTCTGCGTGGACGCCCTAGGGGGGGCGCCGGGCCTTCATTCTGCACGATACGGCTCCCTGGATGGACGGACCCTGGAGGCATCCGCGCGCAACGCCCGCCTCCTCGAGGCCATGCGCGGCGTGCAGGACCGTTCTTGCCGCTTCGTCTGTTGCCTGGTGCTGGTGAGCTCCCCCGACCGCTTTTTAGCCGTTCAGGAGACCATGGAGGGAGAGCTCCTGGAGGAGCCGCGAGGGCAGGGGGGCTTCGGCTACGATCCCATCGTCCTCGTCAAGAGCCGCGGGCTCTCGGTGGCCGAGCTGACTGAGGAGGAAAAAAACCGAATATCGCACCGCGGCAAGGCCGCCGCCGCCATGCTGCGCCTCATAGCGGGCTTTTGAGGCGGAAACGGCTTCCGCCGGCCTGAACCGAGAGGGGATCGAGCGCTGCCCACGCGGCTCAAGCCTAGGCCCGCCCCGTAGGTTTTCGGGCTCCAAGAACCCCGGCCGGCTATTGCTGTCAGCTTGTAGAAAAAAAGAAAAAGAAAAGGGCCGCCGAGCGGCGGCCCTGTCTCTCATGCGGTACGTCCCTATTCCTTGATCCCGTACTTCCTTCGGAAGCGGTCGATGCGCCCCGCGGTGTCAACGAGCTTTTGTTTGCCGGTGAAGAAGGGGTGGCAGGCGGAGCAGATTTCCACTTGCACGTCCTTCACCGTCGAACGGGTCTCAATGACATTGCCGCAGGCGCAGGTGATCGTGGTGGGTTCGTACTTGGGGTGGATACCCTTCTTCATCCCTATCCTCCGTGCGCTCTAGCCTTGCCAGAATACCGACTGGACGGCGTTTCCCCGGATGCCTATGAATCCTCCCCGATGGGGGAGTTCATGGATCGCAGGAAGGCCTCATTATTCTTGCTTTTCTTCATCCTGTCAATGAGGAGCTCTATGATCTCAGTGTCCTCCATGGGGTTGATGACCTTGCGCAGGACCCAAATCTTCTGAAGCTCCTCCTCGGTGAGGAGGAGCTCTTCCTTGCGCGTGCCGGACTTCTTGATGGAGATGGCCGGGAAGAGGCGCCGGTCGGACAGGCGCCGGTCTAGGTTGATCTCCATGTTGCCGGTGCCCTTGAATTCCTCGAAGATGACCTCGTCCATGCGGCTGCCGGTCTCTATCAGGGCGGTGGCGATGATTGTCAGACTTCCGCCCTCCTCTATGTTGCGGGCAGCACCGAAGAAACGCTTGGGCTTGTGCAGGGCGTTCGAGTCCACACCGCCGGACAGGATCTTGCCGGAGGTGGGTACAGTTTGGTTGTAGGCCCGCGCCAGGCGGGTTATGGAGTCCAGTAGGATGACGACGTCCCGCTTGTGCTCCACCAGGCGCTTGGCCTTCTCAAGCACCATCTCGGCCACCTGCACGTGGCGGGTAGCCTGCTCGTCGAAGGTGGAGGATATGACCTCGGCCTTGACCGTACGCTCCATGTCGGTGACTTCCTCGGGGCGTTCATCGATCAGGAGGACGATGAGGTAGACCTCGGGCTGATTGGTGGTGATGGCGTTGGCGATCCGCTGCATCAGGATGGTCTTGCCGGTGCGCGGGGGAGCCACGATCAGGGCCCGTTGGCCCTTGCCAATGGGCATGAACAAGTTGATGATGCGGGTGGATATCTCCTCGGTGGTGGTTTCCAGGTTGAGCTTCTCGTCCGGGTAGAGCGGGGTGAGGTTCTCGAAGGGGATGCGGGTCTGGGCCGCCCCGGGCTCGTCGAAGTTCACCTTCTCCACCCTCAGCATGGCGAAGAAGCGTTCACCCTCCTTGGGGCTGCGTATCTGCCCGTAGACTGTGTCGCCGGTCTTGAGATTGAAGAGGCGGATCTGGCTGGGCGAAATGTAGATGTCATCCGAACCGGGCAGATAGGAATTCTGCGGGCTACGCAGGAAGCCGTAGCCGTCCGGGAGGATCTCCAGAGAGCCGTAGGCGTAGATGATACCGCCACGCTCGGTATGGGACTTGAGGGTGGAGAAGATAATCTCTTGTTTTTTTAAGGAGATCATTTCCTCGTGGCTCATGCCATAGCGCACGGCCAAGTCGCGCAACTCCTTCATGCCCATGCTGGTGAGCTCATTTATGGAGAGCTGCGAGCGCCCGGAGGAGGAAGGGATTTCGATCTCATCCGGCTTTGGCGAGGCTCCGTTCCAACCGCCCAATCCACGCGAGAAATCCGAGCGGCCTTCTTCCCGGCGGGTTTCGAACGCAACCGGCTCGGCCCGCTCCGTATCGGCCTTGGTCTCTATGCGGATGATGCGTTTCTTGGCCTTGAAACGGGCAGCCCGGGCATCGCCCGCATCTTCACCCTGGGGAGGCCGATCGGCGCTTTCACCGACCTCGGCCGGCTCGGCTTCCAGGGCCAGGTCCTCGGGCTCGGTCTCGTCGTCCGCCGGCACGAAAGTTTCCGGCTGGGCGCCATCGGCTTTTTCCTGGCCGTTCTGCTCGCTTGGTCTCTTTCTCCTGATGACAGCCATCTATTCTCCGTTCTTTGGCTCTATGCCTTGGTATGGGGTATGGTCGCGCGCGAACAGCGCATACTATCTATCTGCTGTGAATGCGCGGGAGCCATTGTAGGAAAGGTGCGGTATTGTCCGATAAGCGACTATACTCCCCGGTCCGCGGAATTGTCAAGGCGAAGGGCTGCAAGGTCTGCCAGCATGCGGAGGGCGGCTTCGGCGCTGCGCAGGCGAACGGCCCTTCGACCGCCCTTGAGGGAGAGCCGTTCCACAAGGGCCTGGGCGCCCGTAGCTTTGACTCCGGCGTAGACTGTGCCCACTGGCTTACCCGGGCTGCCTCCGCCCGGGCCGGCTATGCCTGAGACGGCGCAGGCGAGATCCGCCCCGCTGGTCTCAAGGATGCCATCGAGGAGGGCCCGCACAGTTTCCTCAGAAACGGCCCCATGACAGGCTATCAGGCCCTCCGGGACCCCGGCAAGGATGGACTTAGCCCGGTTGGAGTAGACAACAGCGCCACCCCAGAAATAGCCGCTGGAACCCGGCAGGTCGGTGAGGAGGGCCGAAATAAGGCCGCCGGTGCAGGACTCTGCCAAGGCCAGGCGGAGTCCCGAGCCCAAGAGTAGCCTGTGGAGGCGCCCGGCCGCCAGGCGCGCGGACAAGTTGGGGGGCATGAACCTCAAGGGCCCTCGCCAGGGCGCTGGGCGGTGAAGGGATTGAAAGAATCCGCGGACTTGATCATTTCGCAGCGCCCCTCGAAGATGACCCCGTCGGCGATGCGTAGTTTCTGGGTGCGTATATTGCCGTAGACACGCGCGCTGGGGAGGAGATCCACCGAGTCCGCGGCTATGATATCGCCGCGGACGGTACCGGCCACCACCACCCGGGCGGCCTTGAGGGCCTGCACGTGCAGCTCCGCTCCCTCCTCCACATAAAGGAAGCCGGTGGAATCTATGTTGCCCTCGAAACGTCCGTCGATCTTGAGGGACTCGACGAAGGTCAATCGGCCGGAAAAAGATGTGGTGCGGCCCAGCACTGTACGCGGGGGCCCTCCCGGGAGGGAGTTCTTCTTGTCTCTTGGCATGGATCCTACTCCGGGCCTACTTGGTCTTCATGACGAAGACCCCGTCCCAGTCCTCGGGCGGGGGGTTTTCGATGTAGTGTTTGCAGCGCTGGTAATATATCTTGGAAGGCCCGTCGTTGGGATCGATCTTGAGGGCTTCGCCGAAGGCCCGCTGGGCTTCCAGGAAATTCATGAGCTTATAATGACGCCGCCCCTCAGCGAAGAATTCCAGGACCGCGCGCTTCTGCTCGCTGATCATCCCGCCACCTCCGCGCCCTCAGGCCTTGCGGCCCGGCTGACTCCTGAGCGTCTTGATGCCTATCTCGTTCTCGCGGATCCGGGCCTCCTCTTCCTTGAGCGAGGCGATGGTGCTGGCCAGCTCCTTGAGGCGATCGATCACCCCGCGGGCCTCAGCGGCCGCTAAGGCGGCCAGCTCAGCGGCCGGGCCGGAAGCGTCCTTGACGGCCGAGGCCTTCGCCAGCAGACTCTCCATGGGCTGCCTGAGGCTCTCGGCGAAGGTGACCAGGCCGTCGTTGAGCTTCTCGGTGAGGGCGATGCGTGTCTCGCGCTGCTCCAGCTGGCTTATCAGGTCCCGCGTGCGCAGGAGGGCCCGGATGCGCACGAGCACCTCAGAGAAGTTGTACGGCTTGGTGATGTAGTCGTCCACGCCCAGGTCGAAGCCCTCGACCTTGTCCTTCACGTCGTCCAGGGCAGAGAACATGATGATGGGGATCTCGGAATAGGCGGCGTAGTTGGGGTCGGTCTTGAGAATCTTGGTGACTTCCCAGCCCGAAAGCTTGGGCATGATATTGTCCAGGATGATGAGGTCGGGCTGGAACTCGCGCACGCTCTCGAGGGCTTCCTCACCGTTTTCGGCCTTAGCCACCTGGAAGCCCAGCTTGGACAGCATGACGTCGAAGAATTCCAGGTTAATAAGCTCATCGTCGACGATCAGTATCCGTTTGCGGTGTTCCATGCGCTCTTCCTTAGGTCGTGGTGTGGGACCGGCCTCGATGCCGTCTTATTCTCCACCACATTCCATTTCTTGTCAATGAACGCCTCAATGGCGGGGCTAGGGCGACTGAGAGGAGAAGGACCGCTGCGGCCGCTGAGGCCAGGGCGGCCATGTCTCCAAGAACCATATATGGCCTGAATCCGCGGGAAGGCGCTGGGATCGAATACAGAGCGGAGGCGCGGAGGAAGGGTTCCAGGAGTGATAACACCCGGCCCTCAGGGCTTATGAGACAGCTCAGACCGTCATTAGTCGCGCGAAGGAGGGGCAGGCCGGTCTCAACGGCCCTGAAAGCCGCGCAAGCCAGGTGTTGGCTCATGGCCGCCCGCGAGCGCGACCATGCATCGCTTGCCACAGACAGGAGGAGGTCGGCCCCGGCTCGAGCGAAGTCCGCGCAGTCGGCCCCGAAGCAGTCCTCATAGCAGATGGGCGTGCCTATGCGGGAGCCTTTCACGCTGAAGAGGCTCATGGATTCGCCCGGAGTCCAGAGGAAGCCGAACCGGGAGGCCAGGCCGGAGCGCAGGCGCGGGAAAGCGGCCCGGAAGGGGAAGTCTTCGGAGAAGGGGACCAGGCGGCGCTTGTCGTAGGAGGCCCAGATCCTTCCGCCCTCGATGTAGAGGACGGAATTGCGCACCAGGGGCTCGAGTCTCCCTCCCCGGCCCTCGGCGAAACCCATGGAGGCGTTGCCCAGGAGCCATGGCTTGCCCGTAGAGGTGATCATGTCCATGAGGGCGCGGGCGGCCGAACCCTCGGCGGAGTCCGGGTCCGATGCCAGGCCGAGCTCCAGGGGGTATGGGTAGACTGTCTCAGGGGTGACCACCAGGTCTGCGTCGCGGAGACCATCGGCGTCTGCTTCCACCATGCCTTTCAGGAGATCGACGTACTCACGGGCGGGACGGGCTCCCTGACTGCGCGGCTCCGTATCGGCCTGGAGGAGGAGGATGGAGAGCCTGCCATCCTTGTCGAGGATGTGCGTTTTCGCCGGAGAGTAGGCGACTCCCAGGCCGATAAGGATGAGGCCGATGCAGCCGGTTCCGGCAAGTGCAGGCATGCAGCGGCTGGGGCGGAGAATGGTCTCCCGCGGGGCGGCCATGATGGTGCCGGTTGACATGGAGACGCAGGCTAGGATGAAGGATACGCCGTGGACACCCCACAAAGCCGCCGACCTCAGCAGGGGTGCCCAGGCGTATTGGCTGTAGCCCAGGACGGCATAGGGGAAGGCCAGGAAACCGTTCGCCTGGGCGTATTCGGTCCCGGTCCAGAGGCAGGCCGCGCCCAGCCAGCCCCAGGCGGGAAAGCGCCTGAGGAGGAGGGCCATGCCGGCCGCGATAACACCGTAGCCAAGGGCCTTGAGGACGATGAGGAGGGCGGGCGCCCAGGGATGATAGGCTGCGACCCAGGGGTAAAGGAGGGCGTGGGAGAGGGCGCCGAAGGCGATCCCCGCCGCCACCGGGCCTAGGCGGGCCTGGAGGCTCGATGAGGTCGGTTGGGACAAGGCCAGGGCCAAGGGGGCTAGGGCGATAAAGGCGGTCCAGCCCAGGCCTTCGGGGAAAAACTGATTGGGGAATGCCGACCAGAACAGGACGGCGGAGAGGGCGCCTAGGGAAGCGGAGGCTGCCAGGTGCCAAGGCAGGCCGCGTTCTCCGGCCTTCACGTCTGAGGGGGAGGCCGTCAGCCCTCTTCCTTGGATTTCCTGACGGACCAGACCAGGTGCTTGAGCTCCTTGCCTGGGCGGAAGACCGCTACGCCGTGATCCTGGACCGAGACGGTCTCGCCGGTGCGCGGGTTACGGGCCCGCGACCTGCCCTTGCGCGTGCGCACTTCGAATGTCCCGAAGCCGCGTAGCTCGACGACATTGTCGGCGATCAGGGCTTTCTTGACTTCATCGAGGAATGAATCGATCACCAGGTGGATGTCCTTGCGGTTCACCTTGGTCGCTTCGAAGAGTGTTTCGATGAAATCAGCCTTCGTCACCTTGTCCGCCATGGCACATCCTCCACCTGGCGCCCCGAGTCGGCCGACCTGACCGGCCCCCGAGGCGACTGCCCCGGGGCACGGCCGGCCTGGCCCGCGCTAGGCCTTGAGACCGTTGTATAGCCTCTGCATCCGCGATTTCTTGCGGGCCGCTGCGTTTTTCTTGATGATGCCCTTGCGGGCGGCGGTGTCGAGCTTCTTGATCAATTCCGCCAGGGATTCCCCGGCTTCATCGCCGTTCTTCTTCTGGACCGCGGCCACGACCTTCTTGGCCTGGGTCCTGATCGCGCTCTTGACCGTCTTGTTGCGGAGCCGGCGCTCTTCGCTCTGCCGGTGCCTTTTGGCAGCCGAGCTCTGTTTAGAAGCCAAATGCCTTACCCTCCAGGAAGAATCGCCCCCTCGGGGGCGCTTCGAAAGAAAATCTCCTTATACCGTATCAAATTGGATTCCCAGCTGTCAAGAGCGACCCGGCCCCTTCCTCATATTACCGTGCCCGGCTTCAGGACAGCCCCCTTGGGGATGACGATGATGCCATCCACTATCCAGTAATTGTCGTGCTCGCCCTCGGTGCGTTCGCGGCTGTCTATACCGATCCGGCAGTTCTCGCCTATGCAGGCGTTCTTATCGATGATGGCGTTCTTGATGATGCAGCCTCGGCCTATGCCGATAGGCGGGAGGCCGACCTTTGCGGCGGCGGCCTTCTGGGCCGCGGTCTGGTAAAAGTCGGCCCCCATGCAGACCACCCCGTCCAGGTTGGCCCCCGACTCGACGATTGTACGGATGCCGATCACCGAGTGCTGGATGGTGGAATTGGTGATGATGCAGCCGTCGGAGCATAGGGCCTGGTTGATGGTGCAGTTATTGATTTTGCTGGCCGGGAGGTTGCGCATGCGGGTGTAAATAGGCGCCTGCTCGTCGTAGAAGTTGAAGGCCGGGTTGATGGTGGCCAGGGCCAGGTTGGCCTCGTAGAAGGACTTGATGGTCCCGATGTCCTCCCAGTAGCCGCGGAAGATGTAGCTGTTGGTGGGCACCGTTTTGATGAACTCAGGGATGATCTCCCCGCCGAAGTCGGCCAGGTCGGTCTGGAGGGCCTCCTCCATGAGGTCGGCGTCGAAGATGTAGATGCCCATGGAGGCTAGATAGGGTTTGTCGCGGGAATTCTCGTCCAGTAGGCGCTCAGGCAGGCGGAAGGCGGAGATGTCCCGGGTGGGGCCGGGCTTCTCCATGAACTCCTGGATGGCGTTGCGCTCGTCCACGCGCATGATGCCCAGAGCGCTGACGTCCTGGCGGCTGGCGGTGGTGCAGGCCACGGTCAACTTGGCCCCGGACTCGAGATGGCGCTTGAACATATCCGAGAAGTCCATGCGGTAGAGCTGATCCCCGGCCAGGATCAGGTAATGGGTGGGGTGCTGGGGGCGGAAATGGGTCAGGTTCTTGCGCACCGCGTCGGCCGTGCCTTCGTACCAGCCCGTGTGGGTCAGGGTCTGCTCGGCGGCCAGGATCTCGCAGAAGCCCGAGGAAAAGGCGTCGAAATTATAGGTGCGCGCCAGGTGGAGGTGGAGGGAGGCCGAGTTGTATTGGGTCAGGATGTAGATATGGCGGAAACCTGAATTGATGCAATTGGATATAGGGATGTCGACCAGGCGGTACTTGCCGCCGAAGGGCACGGCCGGCTTGGACCTTTCCTTCGTCAGTGGGAACAGGCGGCTGCCCTTCCCGCCCCCCAGCACGATCGAGAGGACCTTGTACATGTAGCCTCCTGAGGCTGCGCTGCGCGGCCTTCACCATCCGCGGATAACGGCGTATAGTATAGAACATGGAATCCGGGAACGCCAAGCTTTTCGAGCGGGCCCTCGCTGAGGCGGGCGTCCTGGACTGCATCACCCACGTGGAGCGCATCCCGGCCCGCGAGGGGCGCTACGCCCCCCTGCCTTCAGATCTTCAGGCGGGCCTGTCACGGGCTCTGTTGGCCAGGGGCGTGGAGCGGCTTTATACCCACCAGGCTCGCTGCTACGAGTTAGCCCGGGCCGGACGCGACTTCGTGGTCGTCACCCCCACCGCCTCGGGCAAGACCCTATGCTACAACCTGCCGGTCATACAGGCCCTCCTCGAGGATCCCCAGGCCCGGGCCCTCTACCTCTTCCCCACCAAGGCCCTCTCCCAGGATCAACAGAGCGAACTGAACGAGCTCTGCCTGGCCGGCGATTTGCCCCTCAAGGTCTACACCTACGACGGCGATACGCCCTCTTCCCTCCGCATCGCGGCCAAGGATGGCGGACGCATCGTAATATCCAACCCGGACATGCTGCACTCAGGCATCCTGCCCAATCACCCGCGCTGGATCACATTCGTCTCCAACCTGCGTTACGTGGTCATAGACGAGATGCACGCCTACCGCGGGGTCTTCGGCAGCCATGTGGCCAACCTGATTCGCCGCCTATCGCGGGTGGCCGCCTTCTACGGGAACCGCCCCAGCTTCATCCTGGCCTCGGCGACCATAGGCAACCCGCAGGAGCTGGCCGCCTCCTTGATCGGGCGCGAGGCCGAGCTGGTGGACGACAACGGGGCCCCCTCCGGGGCCAAGAGCTTGTATTTTTACAATCCGCCCCTGGTGGATCCGGTACAGGGCATACGCCGGGGGGTGACCAACGAGTCCCAGCGGCTGGCCCTGGCCTTCCTGCGGGCGGGCATCAAGACCATTCTCTTCGCCCGTTCCAGGGTGAGGGTCGAGATCATTTCTTCCTATATTAACGAGTCCCTGCGCAACATGTACAACCGCGACCATGGCATACGCGTGGAACCCTACCGGGGCGGCTTCCTGCCCTCGGAGCGGCGCGAGATAGAGCGCGGGTTGCGCTCAGGGGAGATACAGGGCGTGGTCTCAACCAACGCCCTGGAGCTGGGCATAGACATCGGCGGCCTGGACGCGGCCGTTGTGGCCGGCTTTCCGGGGGCCTTTTCCTCCTTCTGGCAGCAGGTAGGGCGGGCCGGGCGCCGGGCCGCCGAGAGCTGCGCCGTCCTGGTCGCCTCCAGCTCGCCTCTGGATCAGTACCTTTTAGCCCATCCTGAGTATTTCTTCGGGCGCAGCCCCGAATCGGCCCGCATCGATCCAGCCAATCCCTACATCTACATGGATCACGTCAAGTGCGCGGCCTTCGAGTTGCCCTTCTCGCCTGAGGAGGATTTCGGAAGCGGCCTGGCCGAGGCCTTGGCCTTCCTGGAGGAGGAGGGCATCCTGCGTTTTTCGGGGGGCAAGTATTATTGGTCCAGCCAGGGCTATCCGGCCGAGGGGGTGTCCTTACGCTCGGCCAACGCCGACAACATCGTCATCATCGACGTCAGCCAGGGACGCAACCAGGTGATAGGCGAGATGGACCGGCCCAGCGCCAAGGAGCTCATCTTCGACGAGGCTGTCTACATCCACCGCGGCCGGCAGTATATCGTCAAGAAGCTGGACGTGGAGAAGCGGACCTGCCTGGTGGAGACCGTCGAGGTCAACTACTACACCGACGCGGTGGTCAAGACCGACATCAAGGTCCTCTCGGTGGACAACCGCCTGGACAGGGGCGCCGTCGAGTTGGCCCTGGGCGATGTGCTGGTGCGAACGGAAGCAACGAAGTATAAGAAGATACGGTTCCACAGCCATGAGAACATCGGCTACGGCGACATCGCCCAGAAGGAGGAAGAACTCCAGACCCGCGCGGCCGTCATCCTCCTACCGCCCGGCGGCCCGGCCGAGGCGGCCCTTGATGCCGCCGGCAGCGCCGCCCGCCCAGCCGCCCTGGCATCCCTCGGCCACATCCTGAAGCAGGTCGCACCGGTCTTCGTGCGCTGCGAGCCCCAGGACATCGGCGTAAGCGAGCGCGTGCGCGATCCGCACTTCGAATGCCCTGCCATCTATCTTTACGATAAATACCCCGGCGGGACCGGGCTGGCCGAGGCCCTGGTGGAACGCATGGGCGAGGCCCTCAAGGCCGCCGCCGAGCGCACCCGGGCATGCGGCTGCCGCTCCGGCTGCCCCTCCTGCATCGGCGCTCAGGACGAGAGGCCCGAGACAGCCATAGAGGGCCTCAAGGAAGCAGTGGCCGCCCTGGCTGCGGCCTTGGAGGCCTCATGGCCGGATCCCTCTCGGAGCGCCTGAGGCGGATCCGCGACGCAGGCCTCGGCCCCCCCGGCCCCGAAGCCGGCCGAAGAGTCGGTCAGGCCCGTCTGGGCGCATCCGCCTCGGCAGGTCGCAACGGGGTCTTCCTCGGTTGGGAGCGCATCGCCCCCATGGTCCTGAGGCGTGAGAACCTCCATGTGATCGATTTTCCTCCCGCTATCGACGTCCGCCCCTTCCTCCTGCGCCGCCTGGCCCCGCCGGGGAGGGGCCGCGCCCTTCCGGCCTGGGATCCGGGGGCCCGGCACGTCCCGCGCGAGGACATAGCCTTCATCGACACGGAGACGACCGGGCTATCGACCGGGGCGGGCACCTTCGTCTTCGCCTTCGGGGCCGGGCGTTTCGGGAAGGATGGGTTCCATCTCACCCAGCTCTTCCTTGAGGACTACCCCGGAGAGCCGGCTTTTTTGGAGGCTGTCATCGGCCTGATGCGTGAGGCCGCCTGGATGGCATCCTATAACGGCCGCTGCTTCGACGCCCCCCTCTTGAGGAGCCGCTGCTCTATGAACGGTCTACGCTGGCCCGAGCCTAGCCAGATCGATCTCCTCTTCACCGCCAGGCGCCTCTGGGGCAGGGTCCTGGGCTCTGCCGGCCTGGCCGATATCGAGGCGGGGGTCCTGAGATCGCCCAGGCCGGCTGACGTTCCGGGATCAGAGGCGCCCGAGCGCTACCTGGCTTACTTGCGCAGCGGGGACCCGGAGCCTGTCCTGCCCGTCCTCGAGCACCATCGGGCCGACATCCTGTCCCTGCCTGCCGTGACTGCGGCCGCCCTGCGCTGCCTGGAAGCCCCCGAGGAGTCGGCGACCTGCGACAGGGTCCGGGCCGGCCTCATCCTCTACCTTTCCGGGATGGACGGCTGGGAGACATGCCTCTCATCGGCGTCCGTAGCAGGCGATGAAGAGGCCGCCATGTGCCTCGCGGCGATCTACAAACGCGAGGGGCGCTGGAGGGAAGCTCTGGATATCTATAGCCGCATGCCCACAAGTCCCCGTAGCCTGATCGAGGCGGCCAAGCTCTACGAGCATCGCCTATGGGATTATCGCTCGGCCCTGAGGGTCTGCGGCGAGGCCCTCAGGCTCCTAAGCACGGAGGAACGGGCCGGAAGGGGCGGGGATGGCGGCCTAGCGGACGAGATTCGCTTCCGAATGGACAGGCTCGGAAGGAAGGAAAAGAATCGATAAAAAATGCTTGATATCCTCCGGGCCTTTATTGTAGGATAGGCCGAACGCGAAGGAGGATGGGGATGTACAAGATCAAGATGCTCAATAGAATCGCCGAGATCGGGCTCAAGGAACTCCAGGATGGGCCCTTCGAGATCGTGGAAAACGGCGCCGATTGCCATGGAATTCTCGTTCGCAGCGCGGACATGCACAGCCTTGAACTGCCGAGCGGCCTCCTGGCCGTGGCCCGGGCCGGTGCCGGCGTGAACAACATCCCCATAGACGCCATGACCGCCAAGGGCGTAGTGGTCTTCAACACCCCCGGCGCCAACGCCAACGGGGTCAAGGAGCTCGCCATAGCCGCCCTCCTCTTGTCCTGCCGCCGCATAGCAGAAGGGGCTGCCTGGGCCCAGACGGTCACGTCCGGGCTGGCCGAGCTGGTGGAGAAGGAAAAGAACCGCTTCGCCGGACCCGAGATCATGGGCAAGCGTCTAGCCGTGATGGGATTGGGGGCTATCGGTTCCATGGTGGCCAACGCCGCCCTGGCCCTAGGCATGGAAGTGATAGGCTACGATCCCGAGATATCGGTTGAGGCCGCCTGGCGCCTTTCCAGCCAGGTCAAGCGCGCCCGTACCCTGGAGGGCCTGGTGGCGGAGGCCGACTTCCTCAGCATCCACGTGCCACTCCTGGATTCCACCAAAAAGATCATCAATGCAAAATTCCTGGAGGCATGCAAGCGCGGCATCCGCATCGTCAACCTCTCGCGGGGGGGCTTGGTGGATAACGAGGCCATCCTGAAGGCCATCGAGGCCGGAACCGTGGAGTCCTATGTGACGGACTTCCCGGATGACGCCCTGGTGGGTAAGGAAAAGGTCCTGTTGATACCGCATCTGGGCGCCTCCACCCCCGAGGCCGAGGACAACTGCGCGGTGATGGCCTGCCGCCAGCTGGCGGCCTACCTGGAGCGTGGGGCCATCGTCAATTCGGTCAACTTCCCGGCCTGCGAGATAGATTCCCCCTCCTGCGGCGGTGTGCGCCTGACGGTCATGAACAAGAACGTTCCGGCCATGCTGGGAAAGATCACCGCTGTCCTAGCCGAGGCCAAGCTCAACATCTGCGAGATGATCAACAAGAACCGCGGCGAGGTGGCCTACAACATCATCGACCTCGACAGCGACATCCAGGATGCCGACCTGCAGAAGATATCCGCCATCGAGGGCGTCATCCGGGTCAGGAAGATCAAGGTGAGTTGAGGTCGTCTGGAACCTAGGGAAGGGGCTGACGCGATGTCGCCGGCCCTTTTTTCACTTTCCCGATTCCGCTAAGCCGCCCAGCTGACCGCAGGCCCCCGATACGCCCCGCCCTCGGCGCATGCGCCGGGTCACGGTGAGGCCGAGCCGTTGCAGTTCCCTGATGAAAGCCTCAATTTCACGCGTCGTGGGTTGCTTGAAATCCATCCCCTCCACGGGATTCCAGGGGATGACGTTGATCTGGACGGAGAGGCCACGGGAAAAAGATGCGATGGCATCGGCATCCTCCGCGCGTGTATTCAATCCGCCAAGGATGACGGCTTCCAGGGTGATGCGGTCGCCCGAGGCCGCCTGGTAGGCCAGGAGGGCCTCCTTGAGGGCGTCTAGGGGGTTCGTCTTGGTCACCGGCATGAGGCGCCCGCGCAGGAGGGGATCGGCCGTCGTCAGGGAGACGGCTAGGCGGAGATAGGGACCGGATCTAGCCAGATCGAGGATGCCCTCAACTATGCCTGAGGTCGAAATAGTGATGCGCCGTGCCCCCATGCCCAGGCCGGCCGGATGGCGGATGACCTCGACCGCCCGCCTGAGCTCGGCGAGGTTGAGGAGGGGCTCGCCCATGCCCATGAAGACCAGGTTGGAGGCGCTTTCTCCCTCCCGGTTCAGGGCCAGGAGCTGCTCAACGATTTCGGATGCCGAGAGGTTGCGCTGGAAGCCCAGGCTGCCTGTCTTACAGAAAGCACAGGCCATGGGGCAACCGACCTGGGTGGATAGGCAGGCCGTACGCCGCCCCTCGGCGTCCCTGAGGAGGACGCATTCCACCTGGGCTCCGTCGCGCAAGCGCAGGCCCAGCTTCAGGGTGCCGTCATCGCCTGTGAGGCGGGCCGTCACGGTGGACTCGGCCAGGGGGCCGGACTCAGCCAGGCGGCGGCGCTCGGCTTCCGGCAGGACGCTCATCTCCAGCCAGGAGGCGGCCCCGCGCTGGATCCATTCAAAGGCTTGGCGGCCGCGGAAGGCCGGGGAAAACCCGGCCCGGACGGCGATCTCATCGGGCAGGAGGCCGGCCCAGCCGCGGGCGGGAAGGCCCATGCCTACATGCGCTGTATGCGCTCCATGGCCTCCTGGACCACGGAGTTGCGGATGCCCAGGCGCATGAAGTCCTGGAGGGTCTCGACGGCCTTCTGGCGCTCGCCTCGGGCTGCGTAGCACTCGGCCAGCTCCACGAAGAGGCGGTAATTCTTGGTGTCGTTGAGGATGAGCTTACGCAGGGACTCGATGGCCACGTCGTACTTGCCCTGGAGGCGCGCCACCACCGCCAGGCCCAGCACGGCGTAGACGTCGAACTCGATGTTCAGCGCGCGTTCATAATATTCCACGGCCTTGTCGAAGTCGCCCATGTTGCGGTAGGCGTCCCCGGCCCGGGTTAGGATGACCTTGTTGCGCGGATCCTTGGCCAGGATGCGGTTCCAGTACTCCAGGGAGCGGGCCTGCTGGTTCATGCCGCGGTAGCAGTCCGCCAAGCCGAACAGGGCGTAGAAGTTGTCGGGCTCCATTTGAAGGGCCCGGTCGAAGTAAGGCACGCCCTGGTCGAAGGTCTTGAGCTTGCGGTGGCAGTTACCGATGGAGGTGAGTACGCGTATGTCCACGTCCTCCTTATGCAGCTCCAGCATGTGCATCCAGTAGATCAGGGCCTCGCGGTACTCCTTGAAGTCGTAGTGCAGGTGGCCCAGGCCTATCAGGGCGTAGGGGTTGTCCTGCTCCATCTCCAGGACACGCAGGTAGATGGCCTTGGACTTACGGAAGTCGCGCACCTTCCGGTAGGCGTCGGCCACCCGGGTCAGGACGGTGATGTTGCGGTCGTCGTGGAGGAGGTATTGCTCCCAGATTTCTATCGCCTTCTGGTAGAGATTGAGGGCCTTGTAGCAGTCGGCCAGACCGAACAGGGCGTAATTGTTGCCCGGATGGTAGATCAGGCATTTCTTATAGTACTCGACAGCGTCTCGGAAGGCCCCCCGCTTGCGGGCCGCGTCTCCCATGCCCACCAGGGCGTAGTTGTTCTCGCGGTCTTTCTCCAGGATGCTCATGAAGCAGGTCTCGGCGTCCTGAGTGCGGTTTTCCTTGAGGTACTGATAGCCTTTCTTGGAAAGCTCGGAAATCTCGTTGAGCTCAGTATTCTGCTCCAGGCCCTCGCTATCCGCCTGGGGCCCGTTCTTCCCTTCTTCCGCCATTTTTCGCCTCTTCCGTCAGTAGGTTTTGAATGATGCGAGCAATTTTTTCAATGAGCTCTCCCGCGCGCCGCCTGTCCTTGGCAAGCCAGTACATCTTCAACGCGTCCACGGCCCGGCCCTGCTTGAAGTAAAAGTCTCCGACCCGGATCAACCCGTCAGAGTAGCCGGTGGTCTGGAAGACACGCCGGGCCGCCTCGACGTCCCCGGAATTGAAGAGCTCGTTTCCCCTGCGATTGAGCCCAACCTTTTCGGCCTGACCGAGCCCGTCCCTGGGGACGTCCCCGGTTTTGATGAAACCTTCTTCTCTTAGGCGCTCGAAGGGATCATCGGCCATGGGAGAACCACTTCGCCCTCATATTCGCGGTAAATATAATGGAAGGGGTTGGAAAATGCAATGACGCCGGATTCTGGAGAAGGTGATGAAAAAAGCGTGGAATCGACGGGGATGCCGCGGCCGGGCGGGATATAATGGGCGCGGAGGCGAACGTGATCGCCATAGATGATGAGCAGGAATGGAGCCTCCTGGCCGGGGAGGCAGGCCTGGGGCTGGATCCCGGTCGGACCGGCCTGGATGAGGTTCGGGCGGCTGATGCGGAGGTCCGGGCACAGGATCTAGAGGCTAAGTTGAGGGAATACTTAAGGTCCATTGACCGCTGAGGCCCCGCCGTCAAGGATCAGGGTGATCGCCCTTCCTTGCGCAGGAAGTCGACTACCGAGCGTCCGAAGGCTCTGCGGTCTACTCGGATGAAACCCTCAAGAGCCTCCGGCAGGGGATCATCGGAGGGGTAGTGGATGAGGAGAAGGCCCCCGGGCTTGAGGACAGGGCGCCTAGACAGGCTCAGGCAGAGATCGGCCCGGAAGCGGTAGGGGAAGGGCGGATCGGCGAAGACTAGGTCGAAGCTGTCCTTGGAGCGCATGAGGTAGAGCTCCACCGGCATGATGCGCAGGCGCACGGGCCTAGGGGCGATGGCCAGGTTGGCGGCGATGCTGCGGCGCTTATCGGGATCCTTTTCAACGCAGGTCACTGGGTCAGCCCCGCGCGATACCGCCTCCAGGGCGATGATGCCCGAACCCGAGAAGAGATCCAGGAAGGATACACCGCTTAGGTCGCCCAGGACGGCGAATACGGATTCGCGCATCCTGTCCATGGCCGGCCGGATACCCTCGTGGCCGCGCGCGGCCCCCACCGTCCGCCCGCGCAGGCTGCCGCCGGTAACGCGCACGGAGGCCTAGGCGAGCCGACCGCGGGACTCGCGGTCCATGTCTCGGCGCACGTCGCGTTCCTTGATGTCGGCGCGCTTATCGTATTGCTTCTTGCCCTTGCACAGCCCCAAGGCTACCTTCACAAGACCGTCCTTGAAGTAGAAGCGTAGGGGGATCAGGGTGTAGCCCTTCTCCTGGACCTTGCGTCCAAGGCGCCTGATCTCGGAGCGGTGCAGGAGGAGGCGTCGACGGCGGTCAGGATCGTGGTTGAAGACAGAGGAGTAGGCGTATTCTGAGACGTGCAAGCCGAGGAGATAGACCTGACCACCTTCTACGATGGCGTATGAGTCGGGAAAGGAGATGGCTCCCGAGCGGAAGGACTTGACCTCGGTGCCCAGGAGCTCCATCCCGCACTCGATGGTCTCGTCGACCGAGTAGTCATGGAAGGCCCGCCGGTTGGCGGCGATCTGCTTTATGGAACCCTCGGGCATCACGCCTCCATAAGACGGGGATTATAGGGGCAAGGGACGCGTAGGTGCAAGCCGAGGCCGGGCCTTGGCTCATCCAGCCCTTGCCAAGGCCTAGGGTCCGTGCTAGCCTCGGCCGAGGAGGCCAACGTGCGCGGGACAAGGCGCCTTTCCTATTCCGACCAGAAGAGGCTGCACCGAAAGCGCCTACGCGTCCTCCTTCTCCTGGCCCTGGTCTTCATAACCTATGCCGCGCTCAGCGGCGTTTTTTTGTCGCCTTTCCGGGTCGGCTCGGCCTCCATGGCCCCGGCCCTCCAGCCCGGAGACCGCATCCTCCTTTCGCCTATCGTCTTCGGTCCCATGAGCATCCTGTCCGGAAAGCCCCTGCCCGGATTCCGCAGCCCGCGCAGGGGGGACATCGTCCTGGCCGAGCCCCCTGGGACGGTCAGGCGCGGCGGCCTGGCCCTGGCTGCGGACAACCTTGTGCGCTTTTTCACTCTCCAAACCATCGGCCTGGGCGGAAAGGCCTCCGTAGAGCCGGTCCTCAAACGGGTGGTAGGCCTGCCTGGGGACACCCTGCGTATCCGGGGCTTCACGGCTTACATCCGTCCGGAAGGTGAGAGCGGTTACTTCTCTGAGGACGAGCTGGCTCCGAGCCCCTACGATACGGTTCTGCCCGTTCTGCCTGAGGGATGGGATTCCGGCCTACCTTTTTCCGGCGATGTCGAGGAGATCGTCCTTGGACCCGGCCAATACTACCTCCTGAGCGATGACAGAGGCGTGTTCTATGATTCGCGCTCCTGGGGTCCCTTGGAGGAGGACGCCATACGAGCCCTTTACATCGGTCGATATTGGCCTCTCGGCAGGCGCTGAACCCGGCTGAGGAGGCTGCCGCCGGGAGGGCGGCTCGGGAAGCCTCTCTCTACGTCCATATACCCTTTTGCCGCTCCAAGTGCGCCTATTGCGACTTCTACTCCCTGCCCGGCCTTGGGCCTGAGGCCATGGAGGCCTATGCCGAGTCCCTGGAGGACGAGCTCTCGGCCATGGCGGCCTGGAGGAGGGAGACCCTGGGCTGGAAGAGCGCCTACATAGGGGGGGGGACGCCGAGCATCCTCCCGCGCCGGAGTCTCAGAGGCCTCCTCAGGGCCATAAAGGACTCAGCGGGGGGAGGGACCTGCCGTGACTTTGAATGGACCATGGAGTGCAATCCCGAGAGCCTGGATCAAGGCCTCTTGGACTGTCTGGGGGAGGGAGGCCTGACACGGCTCTCTCTGGGAATACAGAGCCTTGAGGAAAAGGCCCTGGAGGCTGCCCAGCGCCCGTGTGGAGTCGGGCAGGCCAGGGCCGCCATAGAGCTCGTCGCGCGCTCATGGCCGGGGGAGAAGAGCGCCGATCTCATCCTGGGCTTGCCCGCCCAGAGTCTCCGGGGCCTCCGTGAAGGGCTGGAGGAGGTGGCGGAGGCAGGCTTCCAGCACATCTCCCTCTATTGCCTTACGGTAGAGGAGGGTACGCTCTTCCATACGATGAGGCTTTCCGTACCGGAGCTTTTCCCATCACCCGAAGCCGAGGAGGAAGCCTGGATCATGGCCTGCGAATTGCTGAAAAACCTCGGCTTCCAGCGCTATGAGGTGTCCAACTTCGCCCTGCCCGGGCATGAATGCCGCCACAATCTGGGCTATTGGCGCATGGATCCCTACATCGGCTTAGGAGCGGGAGCCGTATCCAGCCTGCCCCTGCCTGGGGGGAAGACCCTGAGACGCACGGCCGCCAGGGACATAGAGGCCTATATCTCGCGTGCATGGAAGAGTCCTGACGGCGGGACATGGATAGGCGGGGCGGCTGAAATCGAGATCGTATCCAAGGCCGATTCGATGAAGGAATTCCTCCTCATGGGCTTGCGCTGCGCCCGGGGGATAAGCGCGGCCGCCTTCAGGGATCGCTTCGGCCTGGAGCTGGAGGAGGCTATCGGAGAGACCATACGAGACTGGGCCGCCCGGGGCCTGGCTTTTTATGACGGAGAAACCCTGTCCCTTAAGCCCGCAGGCTTGGATTTGCTGGATACCTTCCTTATTAAGAGCTTCGTCCAGATCGATTCCATCTCATGATAAGGGAAGGGAATTCGATCCTTCTTGTACAGCACGACGCTTTCATGTAGTATGTCGTAATCGAGCGGGCGCCGCGACAGCGTGCCAGGCGGCCGCCCACATCGGAGTGCGTGGATGGATGTCAGGCTCAAGCGATTCAAGGCGACGCTCTTAGCCGAGCTCGAAGATATCCTCGAGGACATCGACCATGTCGAGGCCCGCTACCGCTCTGAATTCGAGCGCCTCAAGGTGTCCCAGTACGTGTTCCTGGAGAACGTGGCTCTCCTTGAGAAAGAGGCCGATTGCGTGCGCCTCCTCATGGACGAGCTGGCAAAGATCGATGACTCCGGGATAAAGGACGCCGAGGAGTATGCGGGCATGGTCAGGGACCTTGTCAGGACGAGGGTCAGCGAGATGGAATACCCACAGGCCATAGAACGCTTCGTGGACAGGAAAATACGCAAAGCACTCAGGCATGCCGGCGGGCATCAGGAATAAGGGGGGAGCATGGCAGTCCAGGTCCAGGAAATCATAGATAGGATCAAGGCCGAAGGCATCCAGGCCACCCGTGCGGAGGCCGAGGGCATCATAGCCGGGGCCAAGGCCGAAGCGGCCGCCGAACTGGCCCGGGCCCAAGTCGAGGCCAAGGCCATCCTGGAGAAGGCCCGCGCCGAGGCCGAGCGCGAATTGGCTTCCGGCAAGGCCGCCTTGGCAAACGCCGCCCGCGATACCATGCTCCTTCTCAGGAAGGAAATCCAAGGACTGGCTGATTCCCTCATCCTCAAGGACGTAAAGGAAGCCATGGGCGGCGACACTATGGCGGCCCTCCTCCCGGCCGTCATCAAGGCCATGGGCCAAAGCGCAGCCGGGGCCTCCATCTCCCTCCCCGAGGCGGATTTCCGGCGTTTGGAATCGCGTCTGCATAGTCTCCTGGCCGAGGAGCTCAGGGCCGGCCTTACCCTCAAGCCCCATGCCCGCCTCAAGAGCGGCTTCCGTATCTCCATGAAGGAGGGGGCGGCCTATTATGATTATTCGGCCGAGGCCGTGGCCGAGGCCCTTTCCCAGCTCTTGGGGCCATCCCTGGCCGCCCTCGTCAGACAGCAGACCGGAGGCGCCGGGGCGTGAGCGCTTACTACTTCCTGGCTGCCAGCTTGCCGGCCCTCATCCTGACTGAGAAAGCCCCCCTGTCGACGCCGGCCTTTCTGGAGCTCTGCGCCCGGCACATGCCGCCTGAAGACCTTGGGCGCCTGCGCCAGGTCGAATTGGAACCGGGTTCCCCGGCCTGCGCCGGCGCCCAGGGCTTGGCGGGCGACTATCTTTTCCGCGAACTCGTCCTGCGCAATGAGTTGGCCCGGCTCAGGGCCCAGAGGTTGGGGCTGCAGGGGGAGGGCTTCGCCCGCCCTCTGTACCGGCCCTACCTTGATCCAGAGCCCGTACAAAGCGCGCGGCGGGCATTCTCCGCCGGCGATCCCCTCCAATGCGAGCTTGAGCTGGGGAAATGTCTATGGGCCTGGCTGGACTCGCGTACGGGCCTGGACGCCTTTGGCCTGGACGCCTTGGAGGCGTATTACGTGAAGCTGCGCCTCCTCGAGCGCCTGGCCCTCTTTTCCGAGGAAGCCGGGCGGAGGGAATATGACGCCGCCTATCGGGCGGTATTGGATAGGGCGAATGGAGTGATGGCATGATGCAGGCGGTCGGGAAGGTGATCGGCGTCAACGGCAACATGGTCACGGTGGCGGCCGAGGGCACCGTGTCGCTGAATGAGGTCTGCTACGTCCTCTCCGGGGGGCGCAGGCTCAAGAGTGAGGTCATCCGCATCCGCGGCGGCCGCCTTCAGGCCCAGGTCTTCGAGATGACCAAGGGTCTCAAGGTGGGCGACGAGGTGGAATTCTCAGGCGAGATGCTGGCCGCCGAGCTGGGGCCCGGTCTCCTGGGACAGGTATTCGACGGGCTGCAGAACCCCCTGCCCCTTCTGGCGGAGAAGGCCGGCAACTTCCTGGAGCGTGGTCTCTACCTCGACCCACTGCCGCGCGGGCGCAAGTGGGCCTTCAGTCCGGTTGCGAAGCCGGGCGATCTCCTGGGGGCCGGGGACTGTCTTGGCACGGTGCCCGAGGGAGCCTTCAAGCACCGCATCATGGTGCCCTTCTCCTTCCTGGGCGAGCACAAGCTGATCTCACTGAAGGCGGCCGGCGCCTATACCCTGGACGACGAGATAGCCGTTCTGGAGGGGCCCGACGGCGAGCGGCGCTCCCTGGGCTTGTCCTTCCACTGGCCGGTCAAGCGCCCGGTGCGATGCTACGAGGAGCGCCTGCGGCCGGTTGATCCCCTGGTCACCAAGGTGCGCCTGATCGATACCTTCTTCCCGGTGGCGCGGGGTGGGACATACTGCATCCCAGGGCCCTTCGGGGCCGGCAAGACCGTCCTCCAGCAGATCACCAGCCGACACGCCGATGTGGACATCGTGATCATCGCCGCCTGCGGCGAACGGGCCGGCGAGGTGGTGGAGACCCTCAAGGAATTCCCCCAGCTCCTTGACCCGCGCACGGGCAGGTCGCTGATGGAGCGCACTATCATCATCTGTAACACCTCGTCCATGCCGGTGGCATCGCGTGAGGCATCGGTGTACACGGCCGTGACCATCGCTGAGTACTACCGCCAGATGGGCCTGCATGTCCTCCTCCTGGCGGACTCGACCAGCCGCTGGGCCCAAGCCATGCGCGAGATGTCCGGGCGGCTCGAGGAGATCCCCGGCGAGGAGGCCTTCCCGGCCTATCTGGAATCCGTTATAGCCGGCTTCTACGAGCGGGGAGGGATCGTGCGCCTGCGCGACGGCTCCACCGGATCTGTCACCATCGGCGGGACGGTCTCGCCTGCCGGAGGCAACTTCGAGGAACCGGTCACCCAGGCCACCCTCAAGGTGGTGGGGGCCTTTCACGGCCTCTCGCGCGAAAGGTCGGACGCGCGCAAGTACCCGGCCATACACCCCCTGGATTCATGGTCCAAGTACCCGGGCATCATCGATCGCTCCCGGGTGGAGTACGCCCACTCCTTCATGGTCCGAGGGGCCGAGGTGGAGCAGATGATGAAGGTGGTCGGAGAGGAAGGCACAAGCGTGGAAGATTTCGTGGTCTACCTGAAGGGCGAGCTCCTGGACGCCACCTACTTCCAGCAGAATTCCTTCGATCCGGTGGACGCGGCCGTTTCGCCCGAGCGCCAGAAGCACTGCTTCGGCCTCATCCTCGAGATCCTTGCCTCGACTTTCGCCTTCCCCGGGAAACAGGAGGCCCGGAGCTGGTTCAACGGCATGCGCCAGCGGCTGATGGACTGGAATGGATGCGAGTGGGGCACCCCCCGCTTCCAGGAGATCGAGTTGGGCATACGCGAGGCTTTGGCCGCCGGCAGCGGCGGGATCGATCCGGCCGCGCGCCGGGCCATCGGAATGGCGGGGTAAGGCATGCATAAGGTATACGATAGGATTGAGAGCATCACCGGCAACGTCATCTGCGTGCGGGCCCAGGACGTGAGCTACGGCGAACTGGCCCAGGTGAGCACGCGCTTCGGACCATCTTTGGCCGAGGTCATCAGGCTGGACGGCGAAGACGTCTACTTACAGATCTTCGCCGGCGGACGCGGCGTGTCCACGGGAGACGAGGTACGCTTCCTGGGCCACCCGATGCGGGTGTCCTTCAGCGACGCCCTTTTGGGGCGGGTCTTCAACGGGGCCGGGCAGCCGCGCGACAAGGGCCCGACCCTCGAGGAGAACCTGGTGGAGGTGGGCGGTCCATCGGTCAACCCCTGGAAGCGCATCATCCCCCGCGACATGGTACGCACCGGCATTCCCATGATCGACCTTTTCAACACCCTGGTCCGCTCCCAGAAGCTGCCGATATTCTCGGTTTCGGGCGAGCCCTACAACCCCCTGCTGGCGCGCATCGCCATGCAAGCCGAGGTGGACATCATCGTACTCGGGGGCATGGGGCTCAAGCACGACGACTACCTTTTCTTCAAGGACAGCCTGGAGGCCGGCGGGGCCAGCTCCAAGACCATCATGTTCGTGCATACCGCTTCGGACCCGGTGGTGGAGTGCCTGATGGTGCCGGACATCTCCTTGGCGGTGGCCGAGCGCTTCGCCCTACGCGGCAAGAACGTTCTGGTGCTGCTGACCGACATGACCAACTTCGCCGACGCCATGAAGGAGATCTCCATCACCCAGGAGCAGGTGCCTTCTAACAGAGGCTATCCGGGCGACCTGTACTCGCAGTTGGCCGCGCGCTATGAAAAGGCCGTAGACTTTTCCGACGCCGGCTCCATCACCATCCTGGCCGTCACCACCATGCCCGGGGACGATGTGACGCATCCCATCCCGGACAACACCGGCTACATCACCGAGGGCCAATTCTACCTCAAAAACGGGCGCATTGAGCCCTTCGGCTCCCTCTCGCGCCTCAAGCAGCAGGTCAACGGGCGGACCCGCGCTGATCACCGCGCCCTGATGGATGGAATGATCAAGCTCTACGCCGCTTATCGCGATTCACTTGAGAAGAAGGCCATGGGCTTCATCATGTCGGCCTGGGACCGCAAGCTCCTCAAGTACGGGGCCTTGTTCGAGCGCGAGCTCATGGACCTGTCGGTCAACATTCCCCTGGAGAAGGCCTTGGATAAGGGATGGGAGATCCTGGCAGCCTGCTTCGAGCGCGAGGAGACCGGACTGCGCAGCGAGCTTATCGATAAATTTTGGCCCTCAGGGGCGGCCGCGGGCGGATCCGGAGGGAGCGGAGCGTAGGCATGGCCAAGCTCAGGCTCACGAAAAACGAGCTCAAGAAGCAGAAGGACTCGCTCAAGATGTTCCGGCGCTACCTGCCCACCCTCCAGCTCAAGAAGCAGCAGCTCCAAGCCGAGATGCGCGCCATCGAGGCCAGGCAGGCCGAGCTGTCTCGCGAGCGCGAGAGCCTGCGGGCGTCTTTCAGGCCCTGGATAGGCGTCTTCGGAGAGTCCGCGGCCATCCTGGATGAGGCCGGACAGCCGCTGATCCGGGTGGAACGCCTGCACACGGAGGAGGGCAATATTGCCGGCGTGCCTATCCCGGTCTTCAAGGGCGCCGACTTCCAGCGCTCCGCCTACGATCTCTTCCTCCGTCCCCTCTGGGTGGACGCGGCCCTGGACAAGCTGGCGCGCATGATGCTCTATGACCTGGAGATACAGGTCCTGGAGGAGCAGATTCGCCGCCTGGGCGAGGAGCTCAGGATCACCACCCAGCGGGTGAACCTCTTCGAGAAGGTGAAGATACCTGAGGCCCAGGAGAACATCCGCCGCATCGGCATATACTTAGGGGACCAGCAGACCGCTCAGGTGGTCAGGGGCAAGATCGCCAAGCGCACCCTCGAGAGGGCGGCCCCATGATCGTCCCCATGAAGAAGTGCCTGGTGGTGATGCTCGATTCCTGCAAGGTGGAGGGACTGCAGGCCTTGAGGTCCCTCGGCTTGGTCCACGTGGAACCGGTGGCCGGGCAGGGAAGGTGCCTGGAGGAACTCCGAAACGGACGGATCCTTCTTGAGAAGGCGGCCGCGACCCTATCCGGCATACATCCATCCAAGGATCTCAATGCCGTTGAAGGCATGGGTGGGCTGGAGGCGGCCAAGGCCCTGGAGGACATCGAAGCCTCAGAGAGGCGGAATCTCGAGCTCCTGGCCCTGGCCCAGCGTGAACGTGACCGGATCGCGCCCTGGGGGGACTTCGACCCCGCCTCCCTGGCCGACCTGGCCGGATCAGGCTACCTTGTCCGCCTGCATTCCCTGCAGGCTAAGGCCCCCGCGGTCTTTCCCGAAGGCTGCTTGGCCGTCCTGGCCGGACAGGCCAAGGGCCGCGTATACTACCTCAGCTTCTCTCCGTCAGGTCTCGATCCCTCCCTCCTCCCGGAGGCGCTGACGATCCCGGACAAGGGCCTGAAAGCCCTGGAGGCCGAGATCGCCGAGCTCAAGGCTGAGGCCGCCCGCCTCAAGAAGCGCAAGGCCGAGCTGGCCGGGGCCCTCCCGGCGGTGCAGAAGGAACTGGCTTTGGCGCGCAGGGGCGAGACTTTCGAGAACCTGCGCAGCGGCATGCCGCAGGATTCCGGTTTGGCCTACCTGGAGGGATGGATTCCGGCCTCAGAAGAAGCCCGCCTGGCAGCCTTGGCCAAGGAGCGCGGCTGGGGCCTCTCCTGCGACGAGCCCGCCGATGAGGAGATGCCGCCCACGAAGGTATCCAATGGCCCCCTGGTGCGCATCATCCAGCCGGTCTTCGATTTCCTCGGCACTGTGCCCAACTATCGGGAATATGAGATATCGCTGTGGTTCTTAGCCTTTTTCTGCATCTTTTTCGCCATGATCTTCGGCGACGGGGGCTACGGGGCCGTCATGCTTCTCGCCGGCGCGGTGATCGCCGTCGCCTCCAAGGCGCGCGGCGGCAAGGTCCCCGACATGGTAAGGCTCCTCCTCCTGCTTTCGGCATCGACGATGGCATGGGGGGCGCTGACGGGTTCATGGTTCGGCTTGCCCCTTGAAGCCCTGCCTGCGTTCTTCAGGAAAATATCCATACCCTGGATCGCGTCCGACAATCCGGAGGCGGGCGAAAACGTGAAGCTCCTGTGCTTCTACATAGCCATTATCCAACTCAGCCTGGCCCACCTTAAGAACCTGAGGCGCGATATTCGCTCCCCCAAGGTCCTTGCCCAGCTAGGCCAGTTGGCGATGCTGGTGGGGGTGTTCTTCCTCGTGCGGAACCTCGTGCTTGACGCGGAAACCTATCCTATGCCCGTCTGGGCGCTCTATGCCATCCTCGCGGGCTTCGGCCTCAACTTCATTTTCGCGAACTACCAGGGCGGCCGGGGATTGTTGCGCGGCATAATCAGCGGCGTCCTCGAGAGCCTCAAGAATATCGTCTCCGTGCTCCTGGGCGTTGTGAACGTCTTCGCCGACATCGTTTCCTACATACGCCTATGGGCGGTGGGATTGGCTGGGGCGGCCATCAGCCAGACCGTCAACGGCATGGCCGGGCCCTTATTCGGCCATATGGCCTTGTTCCTGGCCGGCGTCGTCCTCGTGCTCTTCGGGCATGGATTGAACATCGTGATGAGTGTGTTATCGGTCATAGTACATGGAGTGCGCCTGAACATGCTGGAATTTTCCGGCCATCTGGGCATGGAATGGTCAGGCTATAAATACGAACCATTCAGGGAAACGCCGACGGCGGAAGAGCCCTGATCCTGAAAGGAGTGGGAAATGGATATCGGCATGATAGGCATCGCGGCGGTCCTCGGTCTTTCGGCCATAGGCTCGGCCATCGGCGCCGGAATTGCGGGGCAGGCCGCCATCGGAGCATGGAAGAGGAACTACATGGCCAATAAGCCCGCATCCTTCCTTCTCGTCGTGTTCGCCGGGGCGCCCTTGACCCAAACCATCTACGGTTTCATCCTCATGCAGCAAATGCTGAAGGGGGTGTCCGATCCCCTGCTGGCCCTCGGCGCGGGCAGTATAGGCGGGGCCGCCATGGGCATGTCGGCTATAGCCCAGGGGAAGGCATCGGCTTCCAGTTGCGACGCATTGGGAGAGACGGGCAAGGGTTTCGGGCTCTACATCACGGTCGTCGGGCTCTGCGAGACGGTGGCCCTTTTCGTGATGGCGTTTACCTTCGGGGCCCTCTGAGAGAAGGCCGGAAGGACTCATGATACCGGGATGAAAGCGCGTCAGGTACGCGCGGGGAGCCTGACTTTGGGCGGGGACACGCCCATCCGCGTCCAGACCATGTGGAAGGCCCCCCTGCCGCCCGATCCCGCTTCCATCCTCCCCCGGCTGGTGTCCCTCCAAGGCCTCGGCTGCGAGCTCCTGCGCTTCGCCTGTCCGGACATCGGGGCCGCCGAGGCCCTCGGAACCCTGGCCGGGCTCCTCCAGGAGCGCGGCATCGACTTGCCCCTCGTGGCGGACATCCACTTCGACTGGCGCATAGCCCTGCGCTGCCTAGACTTCCCGATCGCCAAGATACGGATCAACCCCGGAAACATCGGCGAATCCTGGAAGGTAGGGGAAGTGGCCAGGAAGGCCGCGGACAGGGGCGTACCCATAAGGGTAGGGGTGAACGCAGGCTCCCTCCCGGCCGACCTCAGGCAGGCCGAGGACAGGGCCGAGGCCATGGTCCTGGCGGCCGAGCGCGAGATAGCTGTTCTGGACGCCCTCGGCTTCCGGGATATCGTCGTGTCCATGAAGTCCTCCGACCTGGACGAATGCCTGAGGGCCAACCGTCTCTTCGCCTCGCGCCATGACGCGCCCCTCCACCTGGGCGTGACTGAGGCTGGCCCCCTCATCGCGGGGGTGGCCCGCACGGCCGTGGCCCTGGCCGGCCTGATACCCGATGGCATAGGCGCCACCATCCGCGTCTCCCTGAGCGATACGGAGGAGAGCGAGGTGATAGCCGGCAGGGAGATCCTGGCCGCCCTAGGCTCGCGACCCGGCGGGGCTCGCATCATTTCCTGCCCGCGCTGCGGACGGGCCACCTTCGATACCCACGCCTTCCTGGAGCGCTGGCGCGAGCGCCTTTACCGCCTCCGCGCGCCCGTAAGTATCGCGGTGATGGGGTGTGTGGTGAACGGTCCTGGGGAGGGGGCCCGGGCCGACCTGGGCATCACCGGGGCCGGGGACAAGGTGCTGATTTTCGAGCGCGGCAAGATATCGCGAACGGTCAGGCCCGAGGATGCCGATAGGGAATTCGGGGAGCTGCTCCAGAAGCTCGACTCCCCGGACGGTGGAGGATGAGAAGGATGCTCGAGGGCGCGGCGGCCCGGACCCTGGCGGTCCTGACCCTGATGGGCGCGCTTTTCACGGCCGCGGCCGAGGAGTCCTGGATACTCCTCGAGGAGGGGCGGGCGCGTTTTGAGGCCAGGGAGTTCGACAAAGCCCTCCTGGCCTTTAAGGACGCGGCTCGGCTGAGACGCGAGCGTTACGCGCGCACGGCCGAATCCCTGGATACAGTCATGGGCTCTCGCGAGGCCCGTGAGAACGGGGATTCCCTGCGTTTCCTCCTGGACACACTGTCCAGGAGGGATTTACGCGAGATGGATTTGCGCCGGATCAGAGAGGGCGCCGGGGACTCCCTGCTGGCCGAAATACGGGCTATCGAGCGCTACAGGATCAGCGATGTCTTCCAGAACCTCATCGATGTCATTTCGGATCTCCTCCTCCTTCTGCCCCAGGAAAGGCTCGGCGATTCGCTATCGGGGCTACGCGAGCGGATATCCGAGTGCGCGCGCTTCCCTGAGGCCGAGTTCTGGATAGGCCGGGTCTTCCTAGCCGAAGGCGAGCATAAGTTGGCCGAACGCCAGTATCTGCTGGCCATCTCTCAGGCCTCCTCCCTCCTGGTGCCGTCCGACGTCCATGAATTCCGTTATGCCCTGGCCGCTCTCTACACCGACCGGCGGGACTACGCCGGGATGGAGACCACCCTCAAGCAGGTCCTGGCCGCTGATCCCCTCTACGTCGATCCTGCCAAGGCCCGGCTCCTGGAGGCCATGCAGGCGGCCCTATCGGCCCAGGGTATCGATAAATTCCTTACCCTCTACCGGCACGACGCCCGCTTCGCCGCCAGAGCCTACCGGACCCTGGGAGAGTTCTACGTCAAGACCGGGCGATTCGGGCAGGGCCTCAAGCACCTCATGCTGGCTGTCGACATCGTGGCCGGGCGAATGATACAGGCGCGCCTTGAGGCCGATCCGGACTACGCCTTCAGCAGTTTGGGCGGGTTGATAGCCGACATGGCCAAGGACAAGGCCCTGGCCGACTACGCTGCTGAGGAATCCTTGGATCGGACCCTCTTCTACCTTGGCGCGGCCCTCTATGGCGAGGGCCGCGCGGCCCAGGCCAGGCAAGTATGGAAGGCCCTCTCGACTCGGGAGGGCGAATGGGCCCGCCGCGCGGCTGATTATTACACACGGCCCAGGGTTGATCCGGCACAGGAGTATCCAGAGCTGTAAGGGCTGTACCGGATTATGGGGAACTTAAGGGACTGGGGGAGCTCACTTCCCCTTGGGCAGGACGAGTTCACCCGGAACCGCCCCCAGGGCCAGTACGTCCCGGGATACGAGGTGGGCGATGCCCTCCTGTATTTCCTTATCCGAAAGGCCTATATGATTCGTTCCCCAGGCTATGAACTTGTCGCGAGAGAAGCGCCTGCCCTTGACCGAGTCCGTTCCGTGGGTTGAGCTGAATTCCTTAACACCGGCCATGATGATGGACTCGCGATTGGATGTGGACAGGGCTTGAATGAGGCTGTTTGAGCGGCGGATGCGCTCTGATAGGACCTTGACTACCTTTACGGCAAAGTCCGAGTTACGTTCGATCATGGAGAAGAAAAGGGACTGATCCAGGGCAAGGAGCTTTACATCGCTCAGGGCTATGGCCGTGGCCGAGCGTGGTTTGCGCTCGATCACCGCCATTTCCCCGAAGATATCGCCCTTCTTGAGGACGATCAGGGTCTTGGATGTCTCCATGGACGTGCGCTTGGATATTTCCACCTCCCCCTGGATGATGACGTACATTTCGCTGCCGAAGTCGCCCTCGGAGAAAATGATCTTCCCGGCCGGAACCGTGCTGACGTGCTGGCTGTACACGTCCTTCTTGATGGTCATGCCTCTATTATCGGTAGAACGCGGGGAATGGCAAGGGCCGGGGGGAGGAAGACCTCAATCCAAGGTCTTAGGAAGGCGTTCGGGGTAGGAGGACAGATAGGCCGAGAGGGCTTGGCGCAGATCCTCGTCATCCGGCGGGAATTCGATGGCTAGGACGTGGCCGGCCCTGAGGAGGCGGCAGGCCAGTACGCGGATGTCGTCGCCCACCCGTAGGCAACAGTCGGGCAGGGCCTGGGAGGGCCTGAGGTCGGCGCACAGGTCGGCGTAATCGGGCTTGAAGGACAGGGCCTTGAGAGAGATGGATTCGATCTTACCGGTGATGATCGAGAGCCGTTCCGGATGGGAGAAGGTGAAGTCCAGGCGGTCGTAGGGACTGGGCACGAAACGCTCTCCAACCCGTTGGTCGTCCACCGGCAGGTAGCGTTTGAGGATCTGCTGGAAGCGGGCCAGCTCTTGGGACTCGGCCAGGTTCTCCTTGATGACCCCATTGATCCCCAGGAAGACGGCCTTGGCGGCCTCCTCGAAAGCGAATCGTTCGCCCTTGAGGAGGATGAAGACGCAGTTCTCCTTGGGGCGGGTGGCCCGCACCAGTTGCACGAAGGGCTTCCAATGGCGCGGGAAGTCCTCGCAGGACATGATGATGGCTTCAGGGGCCACCTCGTCCACGTTGTCCATGGCCTTGAGCGGGTTGCGATAGCGGATCACGTCGAAGCCGAGAGGATGAAGGTAGTAGGCGGCCATGTCGGCCACCCGGTCGCTGGCAATGCAAAGCAAGGCCTTCATTCGGTGCCCTTATTGGTTACGGAATAATCATAGATGTACCAGATGTCGTCGCTGCGCCTTAGGTAATACGTGAATTCCGAGCGTTGAAGGTAACCGGGGTACTTGAATCGCTCGAGAACCCGGACCTGGCCGGCTGAGGGCGTATACTTCGTGTCGATGATACTGAAATCGTAGGGTATGGTGATGATGTCCTGGTCCACCGTCCCGCGCATCAGGTCGGCCCTGAAGCGTTCCACCATGCGTCGGCGGCCCTCGTCGGATTCGCGGTCATAGGCCGTCTTCCTGGCCGGATCGCGGGAGAGCAGGCCCTCAAGATCAAGGTAGATGAAGAACTCGTTCCAGAGCCCCTTCTGCCTGGCCTCGAGGGTGCGCTGGACGACCTCGTCCGGGGGCAGCTTCTGCGCTTTGAGGAGCTCGCGGGCCTCCTCCTTGACCATCTCCTCTATGGGCGAAATCCCCGAGCGGGGCCGAACCTGGAGCATGAGGCTGTTCGACGCCAAACCCTCGGAGCGTGCCTCGGCGCGGATGAGTTCGGGATAGAAGCGGCAGGAGAGGGTGTAGGAGCCGGGCTCCGCGATCTGGACGAAGACGGCCGCGTCTTCTATGAAAGAGTACTCCTCGCCGGGCTGGAGGCTGAGTTCGCGGAAAAACACAGGTTGATTGAGGGACTGTTTTCTGATAAAGCTTTCGGAGACCGGGAGCTGGCGGTTGGTGGCGTCCCGTATCTCGATACGCATGGAGTACATCTTGTCGTCAGCCAGCTTGAACCGGTAGGCTTGGGCGGAGTCGTTCTTGATAGTGATTTTGATCGGCACCGGATCGCCAGGGAAGTAGATGCGCTTGTCGAAGAATCGAACGCTGAATTCCACTTCCGCGGACAGGCCGACCAAACACAGAACGGCCAAGGAAAGGGCGACCATGCTTCTTTTCACGTTTCACGCTCCGCTCTAGAGATGCTCTACGTCATTTTCGGAAGAAGGTCATGGAATCCTTACGGGCAAACGATATCCGCACCCTCTTTTCCGGGTGGAAACCCTACCGGCGCTACCTGGAATTCCTATCATCCGACGAAAAGGCTATCGACGTCGAGGGGGTTCAGGGCTCCTTGCCGGCCTTCCTGGCGGCTGAGGCGGCCGCGCGCGGCAAGCCCCTCCTGGTGGTCGTGCCCGGGTCGGAGGAGGCCGAGGACCTAGCCCGCGACCTGGAATTCGCAGAGATCCAGGCGGAAATACTGCCCTGGTGGCAGACCATCCCCTACAAGCCCTGCTCGCCCAGGTCGCCGGTCTTCGCCGCCCGTTCGCGAGCCCTGGCCCGCCTTAAAACCGGAGAATGCCGGGTCCTCATCTGCCCGGAGCGGGCCTTCCTATCGCCCCTGCCTTCGCCTGAGGACTTCGGTCGTCTTTGCTTTCAACTGAAGAAGGGACAGGAGATCGACCCGGAGGAGGTGGCCGGAAGGCTGGCCGGCTATGGCTACCTAAGGGTCCCGAGGGTGTCGGTACACGGAGAATTCGCGCTGCGCGGGGAGGTCCTGGACATCTGGATGCCGGCCGACGATGACGCCGTGCGGGTGAGCCTTGACTACGACCGCATCGCCTCCATCAAGCGTTTCGATGCCATGAGCCAGGCCACCACCGCCAAGGTCGAGGCAGTGGGCATCTACCCCCTGAAGGAGCTCGTCTGGGGGCCGAAGGAGCTGTCCCGCCTGGAGGAGGCCCTCGCTGATGAAAAAACCTACCCGCGCAGGGGCAGCGGCATCCTGGAAGAGCTCCGGGCTGAGGGCGAGGCGCGCGGTGAGGAATTCTTCTTCCCCCTGGCCTGCCGGCGCGCATCCAGCGTAGTGGAGTACCTGGGTCCTGAGGGCCTGGTCATGTTCACGGATTATGATCGCCAGGAGAATGCCCGGGATGCCCTGGCCCACGAGTACCGCGGGCTGCACGCCAAGGCGAGTATGGAGCGCGACCTGCCTCCGCCCTCTGTTCTGTTATTGGATTTCAAAGCTGTCTGCGCGGGCTTAGCCAAGGCGGTGCGCCTGCGCGGGCTGCGCACGCGTGAAAGCGGGCGCCTTGATTTCGATTGCGACGGCCCGCGCTCCTTCTTCGGCAACCTGGATTACTTCCGCCAAGAGCTGGCCGGCATCCTGGACTCAGGCACCCAGGTCCTCCTGTTCGCTGAGACGGAGATACAGGCCGAGCGCATCTCGGCCATGCTGGGCGATCCGCGCGTGCGGATCCTGCCCCATGGCCTTTCGGCCGGCTTCGGAATCCCCGCGATCAGCCTCCTGGTGATCCAGGAGGGGGAGATCTTCGGGCGCAAGAAGCGCGTCGCCCGATCAGTCCACCAAGCCCGTTCTGTAGCCATCGACTCTTTCATCGAGCTCAATCCCGGGGATTCCGTCGTCCACGTCAACTACGGCATCGGCCGCTTCATGGGCATAGAGCGCCTGAGGGCCGGCGGCAACGAGCGTGACTATGTCAAACTCCTCTATGCCGATGAGGAGACGGTTTTCATACCCATAGAGCAGGTCAACCTGGTCCAGCGTTACATAGGCGCCGAGGGCGCCGAACCACGCCTGGACCAAATAGGCTCGAAGAGCTGGGAAAAGCGCAAAGCCCGGGTGAAGAGCTCGGTGCGCGACATAGCCGAGCGACTGATCCGACTGTATTCCAGGCGCAAGGCCAGCAAGGGATTCGCCTTTCCGGCCGACTCGGATTGGCAGACAGCCTTCGAGGCCGGCTTCCCCTTCGAGGAGACGGAAGACCAGCTGCGCTGTGTGGAGGAGATAAAGGCCGACATGGAGCGGCCCGCGCCCATGGACCGGCTGGTGTGCGGGGATGTGGGGTTCGGCAAAACCGAGGTGGCCATGCGGGCCTGCTTCAAGGCGGTCATGGGAGGTAAGCAGGTGGCCTTCCTGGCCCCCACGACCATCCTGGCCGAACAGCACTACGAGAACTTTGTGGAACGCTTCTCCAAATTCCCGGTGCGTATCGCCATGCTCTCAAGGCTGGTGGAGCGGCGCGAGCAGAGGGAGATTTTGGCCCGGCTGGAGCGCGGGGACGTGGATCTGCTGGTGGGAACCCATCGCATCCTGCAGCGCGACATCCGCTTCCGCGACCTGGGTCTCCTGGTCGTGGACGAAGAGCAGCGCTTCGGGGTCAAGGACAAGGAGAGGCTCAAGGAACTGAAGGCCAGCGTAGACTGCCTGACCCTGACGGCCACGCCCATCCCGCGCACCCTTCATATGTCCCTGCTCAAGGTCCGCGACATGTCCTTGCTGGCAAGCGCGCCCATGAACCGGCATCCGGTGCAGACGATCATAGAGGAGTACTCGGAGGAGCTGGTGGCCGAGGCCATCCGCCGGGAGTGCGCCCGGGGTGGCCAGGTGTTCTTCCTCCACAATCGGGTGGAGGACTTGGATGAAGCCTGTCGGCGGGTGCGGGCCCTGGTGCCGGAGGTCATGGTCGAGAGCGCTCACGGCCAAATGGACGGCGAGGAGCTGGAAGACGTCATGCACCGCTTCATCCACGGCGGCTTCCAGGTGCTGGTATCCACCACCATCATCGAGAACGGGATCGACATACCCAATGTCAACACCATCATCATCGATCGAGCTGACATGTTCGGAATCTCGCAACTGTATCAGCTGCGCGGCCGGGTGGGCCGCTCGGACCGGGTAGCCTTCGCCTACCTCCTCTATCCGGGAGGCCGGGCCCTCTCCGAGCTGGCCATGAAGCGCCTGCAGATCGTTTCGGACTTCACCGAGTTGGGATCGGGATTTAAAATCGCCATGAAAGACTTGGAAGTGCGCGGGGCCGGCAATCTCCTGGGGGCCGAACAGTCCGGCGACGTCTACGCGGTAGGTTTCGAGATGTACCTTCGTCTATTGGACGAGGCCGTACGCAAGCTCTCGGACGATAATTGGCGCGAGGAGGAGGAGGCCTACCTGGAGCTGGAATATTCGGGATACATCCCTGACGACTATATACCCGTACCGATGGTCAAGATGGAAGTCTATAAAAAGATAGCCGGAGTGTCCGCCCAGGAGGAATTGGATCAGCTGTATGCTGAGCTCGAGGATCGCTTCGGGCCGGTGCCCGATGAGTTGGCCAGCCTCCTCTCCCTGGCCGAGATCCGTATCATCTGCAGGCGCATGGGCATCTCAAGCCTGCGAGAGCGTAACGGCCTGGTCCGGGTGGAGTTCTCACGGGTCGCGTCAGTGTCGGTGGATCGCCTTCTGCGCATGATGCGCGAGTCACCCGATAGAGTGAAGCTGGATCCGGAGCGGCCGAATGCCATCATCCTGGCCACCGGGGCCATAGGCCTCAAGGAAAAAAGCGAGTACATCAGGGAAAAGCTCCAGGCTCTGGCGACGGGTTGAGAACAGCGGTCGTTGGGAATTCAAGGCTCAGCCCGTTTGGGCGCCCGAGCGGCGGTTGAACCTGGACTGGATGAAGTAGCTTCCGAGGATTTCCACCAACTCAGGCGAGAAGGACAAATCAAGCTTGAGCTTCAGCACGCCGCTGGGAAGGCGGGCGGAATCGCCGATGCGGCCCTGGACCGAGAATTGGTAGCGCTGGAAAAAGAGCTTCAGTGAGCAAGTCTCGGGAGTCTGAATATCCGGGGTATGCATGGGCAGGAGGAGCTCGCAAGCCTTGGTGGACAGTGAGTAAAGGGCTGTTTTGAATTGGCTGACGCCTCGGGTGAGAACGGCGTAATTGTTATAACCCATTTCGCGCGCGCTCTCGGGCGTTATGCGTACCGGTTTGTCTCGATAATCATCCTGCTCGGCCTTGAGGCGCATGAGGGTGAGCTGGTATTCGCCCAGGATGCGGATGAGGTCGTTGGGGCAGGGGCGGAAGGCGGCCTCGATTCGGGCGGCGTTCTCGCGGCCGGCCATGGCCGCGATAGCGCGGATCTCGCAGCGGGCGAAGAGCTTGAAGGGTTGGCCGGGATTTCTAGAGCTGAAAACCATGCTGAGACCGCCGAAAGACCCGTTGAAGGACTGGAAGAAGGAGATCTCATCCTTGGAGAGGGCGGCCAGGAGGCTGATCTGCTCCTTATCGGCGATGATGGGGATGCAGATCAGCGAGTAATTCCCCAGAGTCAGGGTGGCTTGCTGTAATCCGGTCTTCTTGATGACAAAAGGCGAGAAGGTGACCTTCTCCGCCGGATGCAACGCGTTGGTCATAACCTACAATTATTTTCTACAGGCGGACTGGAGCCGTCAAGGGTGACGGAGCTGCTGCCGGTGAAGGAGGTCTCAGGCGCCGATGAGAAAGGTGCAGGGAGCCTTGCCTATTCGCTCGGCCAGGCCGCCCAGGCTGGCGGCCGGCAGGCTGGCCACGCCCTGGAAGGGGGATCCAAGACCCCAGACGGCGCATACCCGTGTGCTTGGGCGGAGGCAGCGGGATATATCGGCCAGCATGGCCGTGTTGCGGTAGGGGGTTTCTATGAAGACCTGAGTCTCGCCGCGCTCGAGGGCGGCCCGTTCCAGAGCGCGCAGGGCCTTGACGCGGGCGCCGCGCTCGCGCGGCAGGTAGCCGTGAAAGCGGAAGGCCTGGCCATTCATGCCAGAGGCCATCACCGCCAGGGCTATGGCCGAGGAGCCCAGGAGGGGAATGACCTGGAAGCCCTGGTCGTGGGCGGCCCGCACCAAGCCGGCGCCGGGATCTGCCACGCCCGGGCAGCCGGCTTCGGAGAGCAGGGCTATGTCGCGGCCCTGGCGCAGGGGCTCCAAAAGGGCTGACAGCGCCTCAGGGCGGGTATGTTCATCAAGGATGGCCATGGAGACGGTCACCATGGCTTCGCGGTCCAATATCCGCGAAAGGAAGCGAAGGGCGCTGCGCTCGTTTTCCACAACAAAGTCCGCGAGGTCGCGCAGGACCGCAATGGTGGATGGAGGCAGGGACTCGAGGACTTCGGCCTCGGGCCAGAGCGGGCTGGGCGCCAGGAAGAGGCGCGGACGATCCTTCAGGGTGAGCCTCCTCAGCCTGTCAGGGAGCGAAGGGCCCCCCGAAGCAATGAGATGAACTGGGCCCGCCTGAGACTAGGGATGACGACATCGCCTCGGGCCGATTCGGCGTAGGCCTCCAAGGCTGAATCGACCTCGGTCCGGGCGAGGGGCAGGTTCTTCCCGGAAAGGCCGCTCTCCAGGTCGCGACGGCGCAATACGCTTTGGCCGGACAGGCAGACCCGCGCATCCGAAAGGATGCCCCGGGCGGCCTTGGCCAGGAAGACGAAGGCAAAATCGTCCACGTCCGGAGCATCCTTGCCGCCGAGCTTGGCGAAGAAGGCTACATTCCAGTTCTCCAGAGGTACGCGCACCCGGACGAGGAGCTCTGCTCGCGGCGCTGAGGAGTCGGCCTCGGCGAGGGGCAGCCTGGCCGCGGGCACCCAGCGGCTACCGGATGCGCACCTGAGTTCGGCCTGTGCGTCAAGGCAGGAGAGCACCGGATGCAGATCCATGCGTCTTTCCCGTACGCAAAGGTTGCCACCGATTGTAGCCAGACTTCGGATGGGAGCACGGCCGACCTTGCCGGCCGCCTCCAGGAGAATCGCTGGGACAATGCGCGGACCCAAGCCGATGAGGTCGGCCAGGCTGAGGCAGGCGCCCAGATCGAGGTAGCGCTCGGTGCGGTTGACCTGGCGCAGCTCATCGATGCCGGAAAGAGGGATGACGGGCCCGGAGCTGGGCAGACGGCACGATGCGACCCTGCGGAAAAGGGCCGTGCCGCCGGCGATGACCAGGGCGCCGGGATTGCGGGCATAGGCGTCCAGGGCCTCGGCCAGGCTGCGAGGGGAGTAGACCCATGCGTCAGACGGGGGGGCCATACAACCTCTCGCGCCGGAAGTCCATGGCGGCTTCCACGCCTCGGGCAAGGGTTTCCGCGTCCGTGCAGCGGCAGGCGACTCCAGCCAGGGCGGAGAGGATTCCGGCACGGTCGGCGTCCTGGAGGCTGCCCAGGAGATAAACTGCCAGGACGGACTTGCCCGGCAGACAGAATTCACAAGCTCTCACCCCGGCCTGGGCGAAGCCGGCCAGGACATCTTGGAAATCCGGGAGCTCAAGCAGGCCCTCGTAGCTTATGATGGACGAGCCGCGGGCGCGGAATGAGGGTATCAGGCAGGAGGGGACGGCCTTGCCGTCCATGAGGACCAAGCAGGAGCCGCAACGCCCGGAACCGCAACCGCGCCGGACACTCAGCGTGCCTAGGCGGTCATGGAGGAAATCGGAAAGCCGCTCGGCCGGATCGGCCTGGGCCGACACTCGTCGACCGTTGAGGGTGAATTCTATGGTCATGCGCCAAGGGCCTCCAGCATCAGGCGGTCTATGCCGACCGGCAGGGAGTCGGCGGGGAACCCGGAAGCCTGGGCGATGGCTCGGGCGTAGGCTGCCGGGACCAGGGAATAGGCCAGTTCACCCAGACCGCGGGGGCAGGCCTCGCCCGAGGGCGGGAGGAAGGTCACGTGGATGGGCGGGGTCTCATCGGTCCTCAGCACGTCGTAACGCCAAAAAAGGTAGGGCGGTATGCGCCCATCCACGAAATCCAGGCGTTCGCTGGAGGCCCAAGCCAGGGCGGCGGCGGCCGAGCTCCTGATACCGGCCAGGGCTCCCTCGGGTGATAGAAGTTCCCCAGGGTCAAGGACGATCCAGATGCTGCTCACCCGAGGCTGGGATGTGAGTTGATCCAATTCCACCTCCACAGCGGCTGCCCCGAAGGTGAGGGAGCTGAAGGCCTCTATGCCGGCAGGGGCATCCATGGTTGCGTCAGGGAGGGTCTTGTCCGCCTTACCCGGACGCGCGTGCGCGGGGGCGCGGTTCCCCTTGAATGCCTTGTGAATCCTTATGGGCAGGGGCGATCGGAAACGGGCCTTCTGAACGGCCTGGGCGCATTTTATAACCAGGTCGCTTGTCAATGAGACGTTGCGCGATAGAATAGCCGGACCTGAGTCCTGGCCGCAATCAGTCGACGGTTCGGAGATGCTCACGGCCTCTTCGCGGATGCCCAGGATGCGGGCGGCCAAACGCTTCCAGACTAAGCGCGTATCGGCCCCCGACACCACCGCGGAAGTGCGTATCTCCAGGTTGAGTTTCTTGGAAAGCAGGCACTCGACGGAAGCGGCGCTGGGCGAACCGTGGCTTATGAATCCGTCGCCCTGGAAGCCGAAGGCCAGGCCGATGCCGCGCCTGAGACCTTCGCCGAAGGCGTCGCCGCGCTTGCGCAGCAGCTCGTAGGAGGAGTACTTGCGGGGAAAATCCGAGGACTCAGCGAGGCGCTCCCAGAGGCTGCGGAAACAAGCTTGGCGGTTTCCGCCCGGGGTGCCTGCGCCCTTGCTGCGGGCGCGCCGGCTGCGCCCGGAATCCATGCTGGCCAGCCTGAATTCCACAGGATCGGCCTCAATGGCCTGGGCGAGCTCGGACATCATGGATTCCATGGCGAAGGCCCCCTGGGCAACGCCCATGCCGGAGAGGGGGCCCAGCGGCAGATTGTTCGTCTGCAGGGCGTAGGCCTCAATACTCAGATCGGGACACAGGTAAGGACCAGGTATAGCGGAACAAACACGCTCGAGCATTTCCTCGGCGAATACCCCGTAGGCCCCAAGATCAAGGAGTATTTGGGCGCTCAGGGCCCTGAGCCCGCCCTTTTGGTCAACGCAGGCCCGCAGGGAGATGGATGATCGAGCGCGTTTGGGCGTGTAGAGGAAGTCTTCGTCGGGCGACAGGACCAGGAGGACCGGGCGCTTGGCAAGGATGCAGGCAAGGGCCGCCTGGGCGGCGAGGATGGAAGGATACCATAGTTTTCCATCCATGTGGGCGCAACAGGGGCTGGGCTTGACGACCACATCGTCAGGGCGGATGTCGAGGACGCTGGCGACCGATGCCCGGACATGGAAGGGCCACTGGGTTGCGGTTCGGATCACAAGCTTATCGTATTCGAGGGAGGCGCTGGCGGCCTGGGGCTCCGGATAGCGATGGGCCTGGCTGCCGGTCCGATAGCTTCGCTCCAGGACGGCCTCGGCGGCCGACAAGGCGCCTTCGGCGTCGCCGCGCGAGACCCGGCGCTGGCAGAGGATCTGGTCAGAGGAAAAGCTCTCGAAGGAGAAGAGGGGCCATTCCTCTTCGCATTCCACCTTGACGGCCTCGGCCAGGATTTCCAGCTTAGCTGCCTCGGGGCCGTAGATGAGTGCAAGGGGCTCTCCCGGGTAGCTGATGGACTGGCCGGCCAGCACGGGTATCCGAGCGCCTCCCGCGGATATCAGCGCCTGGCCGGGTATGTCAGCGGGAAGGATCAGGCCATAACCCGGTGGTAGGATGCCCGGATCGATGGACAGGACACGGCCCTTGGCGATGGGAGATCTGATGGTGTGCAGGTGCAGCATGCCCTCGGCTCTGAAGTCTGAGGCCAGGGCGGTCGGAACAGGAGGGGCCTTCACGAACGTACCGTCCGGGAATCGCCGATTTTGAGCACCGTGCTGATGACCCTTTCGACCATGGCATCGTCCATGCCAGGCCAAATGGGCAGGGAAATGACGGATTCGAATCGCTCCAGGGCGCGCGGGAAGGAATCAGGCCGCAGGCCGTAGCGCTTGGCCCAGTAGGGCATGATATGGAGGGGTATGAAGTGGACCGAGACGCCGATGCCGGCTTCCTGGAGGAGATCGATGTACTCGTCCCGGTCTATGCGCAGGCGCGGTAAAACCAGGCTAAGAGAATACAGCTGCCAGGCATGGCCTGGTCCCCTGGGCGGGATGCGCAGGTAATCGCGCTCCGAGAAGGCCGCGTCATAGGCTGCGGCGATAGCCCTGCGGCGCTCAAGCAAGGCGTCAGCCTTGGCCAGCTGGACCCGGCCGATCGCCGCGGCGATGTCGGTGAGATTGTACTTGTAGCCGGCCTCAACGATTGCGTAACGCCAGGATGCGCGGCGGGAGGTGTAGCGATCCCAGGCGGGCCGGTCGATGCCGTGCAGGCGCATGACGCGCATGCGCGCGGCCATGGCCTCATCCGCGGTGACCACCATGCCGCCCTCTCCGGTGGTGATGGTTTTAGTGACGTAGAAGGAAAAGACGCCCAGGTCGCCCAGGCAGCCGGCCATGCCCTCCGGGAGGCGTGAGGGGAAGGCATGGGCTGCATCCTCGATGATGCGTATCGTCTCCCCGGAGCCGGCGGAGCAGGCGATGTCCCGGATGCGCGCCATGTCGCAGACCATGCCCGCCACATGGACAGGTATGATGGCCTTGATCCGCCTGCCCGAGCCGAGAGCTTCCTCCAGGAGGCCGGGATCCATGAGGTAGTCCCGCTGCCCGATGTCGACGAATTGGACTTCCGCGCCCAGGTACCGAACCACCTCGGCGGTGGCGTTGAAGGTGTAGGGCGAGGTAAGCACCCAATCCCCGGGTCCCACGCCGCAGGCTTCCAAGGCCAGGTGTAGGCCAGCCGTGGCGGAATTGACCGCCACGGCCTGGCGGGCCCCGGTGAAGGCCGAGAATTCCGCCTCGAAAGCCGCCATCTCCGGGCCGCTAGTGAGCCAGCCGGAGCGCATCACCCTGAGGACGGCTTCCTCTTCCTCTCTACCCAGGCAGGGCAGGGCGAAGGGAATGAATTCTGTATAGCTGGGGCTGTGGTTCAGTATTCGCTCTCCTTGTCCTGGGCCGGCAGGCTGGGAACATAGCGCGACAAAACGCTGCGCAGGACGCGCCGATTACGGTAGGCCTCCGGCCTGGACGGATCAAAGCGGCAGACAGGCGCCAAATCCTGTATGACCTGGTCCACAGTAAATCCGTTCCGCTGGATTTCTTCAAGCCGGTCTATGCCCGGGAATTCCGTGGGCAGCCTGCGCTCGCGTTGGTTGTGCAGCCTTTCCTCCAGGCGCTCCCCGCGTCTCAGGCCGGTCTCTACAATGCGGATGTCGCGTTCCGGCTCGAAGCCGTAGAAGCGGATCATCTGCTCCGCCAGATCGATGATGCGCATGGGTTCGCCCATCTCTAAGAGGTAGCGGGTGCCGCCCACCCCCACACCGCCACACTTGAGCACCAGTGAGCAGGCCTCCGGTATGGTCATGAAGTAGCGGCTGGCCCGCAAGTCGGTGACGGTCAGCGGACCGCCCTTGGCGATCTGGCGCTGGAAGAGCGGGATGATCGAGCCGCGCGAGCCCAGCACGTTGCCGAAGCGCACCACCATGTAGGCCAGGCCGGTCTGGGCGGCCCGCTCCAGGACGATCAGTTCCGAGAGGTACTTGGAGGCGCCGTATACTGAAACCGGGTCCACCGCCTTGTCGGTGGAGATGAGCACGAGGCGCTTTGTGCCGGCCTGGATGGCCGCGTCCACCAGGTTGAGGGTACCGAAGACGTTGTTTTCCACTGCCGCCACCGGGTTTTCTTCCATCATGGGGACGTGCTTGTAGGCGGCACAATGGAATATCACGTCGGCCTTGAGTCGCTTGAGGATGAAGCGGGTGTAGTCGGCGTCCTTCAGCTCACCGATCACCGGAACGATTGTGGCGTCCCCGACGCCCTCCTCCTTGAGGAGGCGCAGGTCACGGTCGATCTCGTAGATGGAATTTTCGCCGTGACCGAAGAGATACAGGCGCTGGGCACCTCCCATAAGCAGTTGCCGACATATCTCCGAGCCGATCGAGCCGCCCGCACCAGTGACCAGGACGCGCTTGCCGCGCAGGTACGTCAGGCTTTCCTTCAGCCCCACCGCCACCGGATCACGACCAAGCAGGTCCTGGGGGTCTATGGTCTTGGCCTGGATCAGGTGGGCGTCGCCCTCGATAATCTGGGCCACTGAGGGAAGGATACGGATGCGCTCGAAGCCGGCCAGCTTGAGCAGCTCGTAGAGCTCGCGCAGGTACTGCCGGGAGGCCGAGGGGATGGCGATGATAGCCTCGTCTGCGGGATTCTTCCTTAATAGATGGATGACGTCCTTGATGGGGCCCAGAACCGGGATACCCAGGATACGGCTGCCGATCTTGGAGCTGTCATCGTCCAGGAAGGCCACCACCTTCCCCAGGACGTGCTTACGCTCTATCTCCCGGGCTATCGTCTTGCCTGCGAAGCCCGCCCCGATCACGTAGATCCTCGCCAAGCGTTTGTCTTCCATCGTCTGCCCCTCCGCCAGCTTCGGCCTTGGCCAGAACGTCAAACGAGAGGTCGAGAGTCATGGGACCGCGGCAGAAATCTATCCGTATGCGGGCCCTGCCCTTGCGCCGATCGACCCTGACGATCATGCCCTCGTAGCCCTTGAGGGGGCCCTCATGGACGATGATCCTCTCGTTCTCGTCGAAGCTTACCTTCGATATATCGGAACGGCGGGCGAAGGACATGAAGTGCTTCAGGTGGGCTAGATCGCTTCCCAGGAGGGGCTTGAGGATGGTGTTGGAGGGCAGGAAACGATAGAAGCCCTCGGTGCGCTTGAGGGCCATGTAGACCTGGGAGGGAGAATCCTCCCCGGACAGGAAGATGTAGCCGCTGAAGACGGGGCGACACTGTTCGCGAACCTTGCCGCCGCGACGGATCCTCAGGGTTCGGGTAGGCAGGATGACGCAGAAATCACGCTTGTTAAGGGCGATCTCCACCCTCTTCTTCACCAGCTCCTCGTCACCTGTCTTCACTTGTAGGGCGTAGTAATTCATCGAGCTTAATGATGCGAGGTGATGAGGGCCGGGACCGCGCGATAGCCGCCTTTTTTCTGGAGCAGGGCGAGAAGGCTTTTCACCCTGGGCGCAAGCCCCTCCCTCAACGTCATCCACACCTCCTGCACAGGCAAGAAAATAGCATGGCCGCGCCGGAATCATCAACTGGCGGTAAACCCGAGGCCGCAGATTACCGATAACGAGGATGAAGCGGCGTATTCGCGCGCGTAGCCTCTTCCGGTGAGGAGGCATTCCGCCTGGGAAGCCGCTTGAGGAGTAAAATGAAGCCTGTCTTGGCCATACCGATCCTTTCACTGAGTATCGCCTGCGTCCTAGGCGCACAGACCGTATCGGTCCAAGTCCTGGAGCGCGGAGAGCCGGACAGCCAACCCCTGCCCATGGCCGAGGCCCTTGTGGGGGGCTGTCTCGACGGTCTCTTCGCCAGCGGTCTCATCGGCACGAGCCAGGTTGTCCGCGTCCAGACCGGTTCCGATCTGCCCACTCTCTCAGCTGAGGAGTGCGCCGCCCTAGAGGCGGCCTACGTGAGCTACGTCATCAGGCTTGTTTTCAAGCCCGCCAAGGCGCCGGCCGGCTCGGTCGATTTCCCGGAGGCAGTCGATTACGCGCTCTATCGGGCCGCTGACGGGAAGGTCCTCCACAGGGGGCGGCGGGCCGGCATGCAGCCAGTGAAGGCAGCCGAGGGGGGGAGCCAGTCAGTATTGGAATTCATGCGCCGGACGGGCGAGGCCATCGCGCTCGACTGTCTGGATCACCTAGGCCTGTCCGCCGGGGGGGGAGAGCCATGAGAATCAGAGCTATCACGGTCGCCGCGCTAATTGCCATGGCTGCCGCGCTGGGAGCGGCTGCTTTTTGGGAGGGGACGGCGGTAGCCTCGAATTTCGGCGAGTTCCCGCAGGCCGGCCTCTATGGAGCCTGTTCGTCATTCCCCCGCAATACCCTGGTGGAGGTCCAGAACTTGGAGAACGGCAAGACCGTCCAAGTCATCGTCACGGGTCAGCTGGACAATCCTGGGGTTTTTATTTCACTTTCGCCGGAAGCCTCGGCTGAACTGGGCATCGCCATAGGCACGGTGGCGCGTGTGCGCGTCTCCATGCCGAAAAAGGGGGCCGATGCCTCCATCAGGATGGACAGCCCCGGCCTGAGCGAGGATCCGGACTTGAATCCGGCCGCCCTGGTGAGCCGGGAGAGGGCAAAGTCCCAAGCGGCCGAGACGGGTTATGGGGAAGTCCTTGAGGAAACCCCGGCTCTAGCCGTCCAGGATGGCAAGCCTGCGTCTACGGAGGCGGCCATCGAATCCATTCAATCGATGATCGACCAGACTCCGGTCGCCATAGGCGACCAGCGCGAGGCGCCCCCCGCCCGAGCCAGCGTGCGTCAACCTGTCGATGTGCCCAAGGTGGAGGAGAGACTGCCTGTGGCCGTGGAGGCCAGCGCATCCGCAACCGATACCCCGAGGGTGGATGGGGCCCCTGATTTCGTCCCGGCCTCGGCACGGCCGCCGGAGGTGGAGGAGATGGCCCCTGAAGCCCTGGTCTATGTCGCTGGAACAAAGCTTGAGGAGCATGAGCGCTCCTTCGCCCTGCGCGAGCCTCTACTCGAGGAGATGGTAGCCCGCGAGCCCCTGGCCAGCGCCCAAGCTATAGAGCGGGTGCGGCTCTCCCCCGCCGAGGGAGGGGCACCGGCCCAGACCCTTGCCGATCCTGACCTGGAGCCGCGCGGCATGCCCGAGAGCGCCCTCGTGAGATTGAAGACACCTTCACCAGCCGCGGCCTTGGAGAAAGACCTTCCTCCTGTGGCCCTTACCGAAGAAGCCCCCAGGGGTGAGGCTGAGGTGATAGTCCTGAGCGGGTTGCGCCCGAGGGACGGAGTGATCGCTGACACTGGTCTTGAGGCCCCGGCCCTTGTCGAGAATGAAAGAGGGGGGCCAGAGGCAGAGGCCCTCCTGGCCGCCTCCCGCGTAGGCGGAAATGATATCGAAAGCGCCCTGGCCCTGCCTGAGATCATGGATGAGGGCAAAGCCGAGACGGGCGTGGCCGACGAACGTCTTTTAGTATCGCGGCGTGAAAGATCCGGCGTCGAGGCTGCCCTGGCCGATCCCGAGCTGGGCGAGGAGCCGGCTCCTGATACTGCCGTGGCCGACGAGCGTCTTTTAGCATCGCGGCGTGAAGGATCCGGCATCGAGGCTGCCCTGGCCGATCCCGAGCTGGGCGAGGAGCCGGCGGGCGATACCGCGATTGCTGAAGAACGGCTAGCGGCGGCCAAGGTGGAGGGAAGGACTCTTGCGGAAGGCAGGATGCCCGATCCTGAGACTCAGGAAGTGAGCCTGGTGGCGACAGCCGAGAAACCGCCCGAGCCCTCCGGCCCCCCTGTCGCCGATTCATTCGATGGGAAGACCGTCATGGCGCGGAGGGGCGGCGCTATTACCGCAAGCATGGATATCCCCACGGCGCCTGAGAGCCTTGAGGAGGCTCCAGCCCTGGCGGTCGCAGATAGGGTCGAGGCACAACCCGAGGCAGTAGTCCCCAGTTTCTCCAAGGCCGAGCCGGGCATACCTGCTGAACCCGTGGCGCCGACGGGCGAGAAGCCGCCCGAGGCCCTTGTATCAAACCGAAAGGATGCTGAGGCTGCTCAAATGGTGTTGGCCGGAGCTAGGCGCATAGACGCCCTCTCCATGGGCTCCTATTACGTGCAGATTGGAGTATTTAAGACTGTCTTAGGCGTCAGCGAGGCCCTGGGGAGCGTGGGCGCAGGCTATCCCCTGAGTTATCAGGAGGTGGAGTCGAAGGGCGATAAGCTCTACAAAGTCTTCATCGGCCCCCTGCGAAAGGATGAGGGAGGCATCGTCCTCCTCAGGATGAAGTCCCTGGGCTATCGGGACGCCTTCCTCAAGCAGGGCAATTGAGTCAGGCCCGTTCGCGGGCGCAGACGAGGATCATGTGACTGACGGGGAAATCGAGCTCTTCGATTTCCCCTTTTTTTTGCTGGAAGAGCCGAGCCCGTCCGCGCAGTCGATTCTCGAAGATCCATTCGTTACGGAAGGCACGCGATGCGGGCAGAACCATGAAGCCCGCGGCGCGGACGGCCTCGACCCATCGGCTCAGGTCCCAGAAGCAGAAGCGCTCGTGCATCTCGCTCTGCCAGTTATCGATGTAGTCCTTCTTGTAGAGGTATTCGCAGGCATCCCGCAGGCTGAGGCGGAAATGCTCCTGGCCGTCGACGAGGACGCTCCTGCACTCGATGGCGCCTTCCAGTCTCCGCCCGTCCTGTATCCGGAAATCCATGGCGAAGCGCCTGAAGCGGGCGCGTGTCGAGAGGGCCGCCAGCATGGTTCCTAGCTCCTGCCTGTCCCGGGCCGGCCTATCCCAACCCTCGTTCCGCCCGTCCGTGGGGTCCAGCCAGAGCAGTATCTCCCGCTCCCCATCCTCCGGGCCCAGGACATCGCGGTTTATCCAGACTCCCCCGGGGGCAAGCTCCAGGTAGCGATTGCGGATGAATGCAAGAAGGCTCTCACGTCCTGAATAGCTCTCTATCTCATGGGTCAGGGAAGATGAGTGCACCGTGTCCATAGAGGCGGGAGGGAAGCAGGGGCCCAAAACGGCGTTACGCTGGGAGAAGAAGACGTTGGGATTAGCGAATTCCCCGTTTTCCTTGCGCTGGACGCACAGGGCGTAGAGCTGGCGGGCCGCCTCCACCCCGTAGAAATCGCTTTCGTGCAGGGCCGGCTCCCGGGAGGCCAGGCGGATCCAGCTGCCGGCGGCGCAGCCGATGTCGCCGATACGCCCGGGCTTGATGAAGGGCCTGGTCTCATCGAACTTGAGCTGGGCGATATCGTCCATCTGGCGCAGGTAGACATCGTAATCCCTGGTCTCGGTGATGTCGCCGTCCTGGCCCAAGAGGGAGTCGGAGAAGAGCATGGCGATGCGCTCCCCCAGACCATAGAGCCTGAGGATCTTGAAGGAAGCGGGATGGATCCGCTCCAGGAGCCAGGCGTCCCTGTCCCAACCCAGACCGTCCGAGGCGATCCTCTCCACGAGCTCCCAGGGCGGGGCTTCCTTGAAGGGCTGGTCGCCAGGGCCGGCCAGCTCGACTGGGAGGATGCGGTAGCCCAAGGCCTTATAGCCCTCGGCTAGGGCCGATGAGCAGGCCACCGCGCAGGCAGACGGAGATAGGTCGAGCCGCCCGTCGGAGAGATGGCGAACCATCTTGAGGCAGTGTTCAGGGAAGTCGGGGATGACGCCTACATCGGGTATGCCGTAGACCTGGACTGGAACCGGCAGTCCCGAGGCCAGGTCCTGGATGGCCATGGCCCGGAGGTGGAAGGGCAGGGGGTTCCGGCGGGTGTTGGTGTGGTTGGCGCTCGTGACCGCGAAAATTATGCCCTCTATCGGCCCGAACTCCTCACCCAGGGGCCGGCCCTCCAGGTCGAGAGCCCTCTCCGGCCCGGCTGCGCAAAGGCCGAATAGATAACTCTCCTGGTAGCGGGTCAAGATATGGTGGCGCCCCGGGAAAAAGACGTGCATGTTGATGCTAGCTTAAGCTCTCGCAGGGAACAGGTCAAACCAGGCCAGGCGATGTCCTTCAGTCTGCCCGCCTTGACAGTCCAGCCGGCCATAAGATACGATCGCGCTTGAATTTCGAGGGTAATACCCGGGAAGAGAGCGAGGTTTCCATATGGCCGTACCTAAATATAAAACTTCCAAGGCCCGGACCAAGAGGCGCCGGTCCATCAACATGAAGCTGACCGGGCCCACCCTGGTCGAATGTCCCAATTGCGGCAACCGCATGCTGCTCCACCGGGTCTGCAAGTGCGGATTCTATCGCGGGAAGCAAGTGCTCTCCCCTGAAAGCAAGGCCTAAAGGAGCCGACCATGGACGAACTGTTCGAGAAGATGAAGAAACTCATCACCGAGAAACTCGAGATCGACGCCAGCAAGGTCACCATGGAGGCATCCTTCCGCCAAGACCTGGGCGCGGATTCCCTTGACACCTACGAGCTCGTCTACGCCATCGAGGAGGAGATGGGCATCCAGATCCCCGACGAGAAGGCCAACGAGTTCGAGACCGTAGGCGACGCGTATAACTACATCAAGTCCCAGCAGAAATAAGACGGAGAGGGGGCGGAAGCCCCCGATCCGCGCCGAGAAGATGCCGCCTGAGCGCAAGCGCGCCCTGGCGGCCTTTTCGCGTTCCCTTGGGCTCCGCTTCAAGGACCAGGGCCTCTTGGATACGGCCCTGACGCATCGTTCCGCCAGCGCCGAGCAGCGCATCAAGCGCGACAGGAACAACGAACGCCTGGAATTCCTCGGAGACTCCATCCTGGGAGCCTCGGTGGCCTCATGGCTCTACTCCGAGCTGAGCGACAGGGCCGAGGGAGAGCTGGCCCGCATAAAGTCATTCGTGGTCTCGGAGGAATGCCTCTCGGGCATAGCCTTGGATCTAGGCTTGGATGCCCTCCTCTGCATGGGCAAGGGCGAGGAGCTCTCAGGCGGGCGATCCAAGAAGGCCATCCTGGCGGACGCCCTAGAGGCCCTGATAGGAGCCTGTTACCTGGAAAACGGTTTCGCCGGAGCCAGAAAATTCGTCCTACGACTCCTGGTGCCGGAGATACAGAAGGTCCTCTCGCACCGCCACAAGCGCGATTACAAGACTATCATCCAGGAATTCTTCCAACGCACCCAGAAGGCCCCTCCGCGCTACGCCATGCTGGGGCGCTCCGGTCCCGACCATGAGAAGATTTTCACATTCCGCCTTGAGGCCGATGGACGGCAATTCCCGCCGGCCGAGGGACGGAGCAAGAAAGAGGCCGAGCAGAAGGCGGCTCGCCTGGCATTCGAGGCCATCATGGCCGCAGGCGGGCGCGAGGCCGAGGCCCTGAAGGCCCTGGAGCGCGACAGCCTCTAGCCGGCATGCCCATCGCGCTCGATGATCCTGGAGGCGATGAGCCTGAGGCGCTCATGCTCGTTCAGGGAGGGATCGTCGAGTACGGCCTCTAAAAGCTCGCCCAGGACCCGCCCCATGGCCGGGCCGGGCTTCAGCCCCAGGGCCTTGAGATCCTCCCCGCCTATGGCCAGGTCCTTGAGGCCGAAGGCCGCCTCACGGGCCATTAGGGACTCCACGCGCTCGCGCAGGGCCCTCGAGAAGCCCCGGGAAGGGGACGTACCGGTCAGTCCGCCCTCGTCAGCCTCGATGAGATCCAGAAGCGCCCCGATGCGCTTAGTCCCGGCCCGGGCGATCAGGCGGCGCACGGCCGCATCGGTCCAGGATTCATCGTAGCGCTGCATGTGAAGAGAAATGAGGCTGACCACCTCTTCGATGAAATCACGTGGGAACCTGAGACGGGTAAGGGCCTGACGCGCGAGATCGGCGGACAGGACCTCGTGCCCGAAGAAAGAGACGATGCCGGATTGATCTTCGCGGCGGGCGCTGGCCTTCCCGCAATCGTGGAGGAGGGCCGCCCAGCGCACAGTTTGGGTCGGCGCGGAGAGGGCGCAGGCGCGGAAGGAGTGCTCCAGGGCGTCGAAGCGGTGGGGCGGCGATTGTTCAAGGCCGCGCAGGCAAGCCAATTCCGGAAGGATGTCGTCGAGGAGTCTGGTCGAGTCGAGGAGGTGAAGGCCGGCCAATACCTCCTGCCCGGAAATGGCCTTGCAGAGCTCCTCGCGGACGCGTTCCTGGGCTACCATGCGGATACGCCCCCGGCGCGCCGAGATTGCCGCCAGGGTGGCGGTCTCTATAGAGAAGCCCATCACAGAAGCGAAGCGGATGGCCCGCAGGGGCCTGAGGCCGTCCTCATCGAAGCGTACGAGGGGATCACCGACGGCACGGATGAGGCGGGCCTTGATGTCCTTCATACCCTTCCAGGGATCAAGGAGACGGCCGCTGATACAGTCCAGGGCCATGGCGTTCATGGTGAAGTCCCGCCTGGAGAGGTCGGCCTGGATGTCGCCTTTGAATTCGACCCGGTCGGGGTGCCGCCCGTCGCTATAGCCTTCCTCGGCGCGGAAGGTGGTGGTCTCTATCGAGTGGCCGCGAAAGCGCACCGTGACCGTGCCGTGCTTTATGCCGGTGGGTATGACAGAGCGGAAGAGGCGCATCACATCCTCCGGCCTGGCGTCCGTGGCCACGTCGAAGTCGCCGGGGGGGTGGCCGCGAGCCATGTCGCGGACGGAGCCGCCCACCAGCCAACATTGGAAGCCCCCGGCTGAGAGAACCTTAGCGAAGTCGGCCATGAGGCCGGGGATCCTGAACATGGCATGGATCCTAGCCGAGGCCACCGCGGGGGCGCAAGCCTTGGTGGCAGGCTCCCGGGCTTGACCGCCGCCATGATGCGGGACATAGTCCAGGCAATGAAAGCCCTCATCTGCCTCGGGGGAGAGGCGCCGGAGGCCCAGCGGGCTAAAGGAATCATCGCCTCCGCCGACTACCTGATAGCCGCGGACTCGGGCCTCCTGCGCCTACGCGAATGGGGCCTACGACCCCACCTGATAACCGGCGACATGGACTCCATCGGAGATGAGGCTGTTCTTGAAGAGTATCCGCAAAGCCAGATTTTGCGTTTTCCCCGGGACAAGGATGAGTCTGACGCCGAACTCTGCCTGCGCCTGGCCTGGGAGCGCGGTTGTGAGCGGGTGGCCTTCCTGGGAGGCGGGGGCGGGCGGCTGGATCACCTGGGGGCTCTCCTAGGCCTCTTCGAGCGCGTGAGGGCTCCGGAGGAGTGGTACCTGCCGGATGATAGGGCCTTACGCCTTGATGGCAGGCTGGAATTCGAGGCCGGCCCCGGGGAGCGGGTTTCCATCATGCCCCTGGGGGCCGAGCCGCTGATGATGAAGAGCGAGGGGCTGCATTGGCCGCTGGACGGCCTGGAATTCCCGCGCGGCTTCATGAGCCTCTCGAACCGGGCCGAGGGCGGCCGGGTCGTCCTGGAGACCCTACGGGGAAGGGCTCTGGTCCTGCGTCCCTATCAGGATGGGGAATGACGCCGATGCCGGCCGATGGCGGGGGCGGGCACAGAGACGCGCTTCCCCTGACGCCAGCTAGAGGGAGCTTTCACCCAGGGGCGGCACCCTGCTGAAGGCCGCCCTCAGGCGTTCCTGGGTCACCCGCGGGTCTTCGACCAAGACGCGCTTGCCGGCCAGGAGCTCGGATATGCCTATCTCGCGCGGGTAGCGCGGGATGACGTGGTAGTGGATATGTTCGATGGAAGCCCCTGATTGCAGGCCCATGTTCATGCCGATGTTATAGCCCGCGGGGGTGTGGGTGGAATCCAAGATGGAGAGGCAGAGGTCGATGGTCTCGTCCAAGGAAATGCGCTCGTCGGCGCTGAGGCGGCGCAGGTCGGTGAGGTGGCGGCGCGGGAAGATGATGAGGTGGCCTGGATTATAGGGGTAGAGATTGACCGAGACGATGTGGAATTCGTTCTCATAGACGGTCAGGTCCAGAATGCCCTCGGTTTTGTCACGGACGCCGCACAGGATACAGCCTGGGTAACGCTTCCCGGAGAGGTATTCCATCTTGTCGAAATTGAAGAAGTATTCCACTTCAATCCTCTCCGGCCGAGGCGCCGGGCCTGAGGCCGCGCTTTATGGCAAGGTAGTCGATGAGCACCGGGTAGCGCGTCAGCAACTCGCCGTAGCGCTCCAGGGAGTCCAGCTCGTACTCGTCGCGGGCGGCGTTCTCGGCGAGCTCCTTGATGACCGGATCCAGGTAGGCGGCCTTAGCGTCAAGGTAGGCCGAGTAGAGGGATCTGGCCTGGGTGTAGAGGCGGTAGTCAGGCAGGCTCAAGCTCTCGATCTCGATAGACTCGATCACGACAGTGGGGAAGGCGGAGCGCAGCTGGGAGAGGATGCGCGCCTGGAGGCCGTCCCGGCCTTCGTCCATGAGGGAGACGATGTCCTCCGCGGAAGCCGCCCTGCCCAACAGCTCGCCGGCACGAAGGCCGGCTTGGCGGGCTTGGCCGCGCAGCCATTCCTCAAGGCCGGTCTGGTCACGCAGGGATGCGGCGCGGATGACGGCCGGCAGGCTCTCCGGGGAGGGGGCCAGGCTGACTCGGCCTGATATGGAGTAAGCGAATGAGGGCCGCTCGGGGATGAAGGCGGAATAGACCGCGGCCTGGGGCAGCTCGCCCCGGGCCGAGAAGGGCTCGGAAAGGCTTCTCAAGCGGAAGCAGCGCAATTCGAGGTTGGTGGGCAGGAGGGCCTCCCAGGTCCAGGCGAAGCTGCCTGGGGCTATGAGACGCTCGCCCCAGCCGCCGGTCTTGCTTACAGCTAGGGCGTATGAGCCCGCAGGGATCCTGAGTTGGATCCAGCCGGTGAAGAAGACGGCCGCCGAGGCGGCGGCGACGAGTATGATGGATAGAACGGCCTTGTTGCGTCGCATGCGTACTTCCATCATAAAGGAAAAGCGTTTAGAATGGAAGGACGATGAGAGGAGCTAGGCCGTCACGGTCGCGGGCCAGGCCCGTAAGGAAATCGCCGGCCCGGCTCTTCGTTAAGCGCTTGGCCATCGTGATGGTCCTGGCGAGCCTCATTTCGGCATACCTCTACGTCATCGGTAATCTACAGCTCTTTCTCGATTCAACTCAGGCCATGCTCCTGGCTCTGGCACGCTGGGTGTCCTTGGCTTCTACGGCCGTCTCCCTGGTGGGCCTGGCATTTTTGGCAATCAGCCGTTGGAACGAGCCGGTTTGGCGCAGGCTGACGGGCCTGGGCGGCTACCTCCTGGCGGCCGCCTTCAGCGCGGCCCTGTCTTTGGCGGCCTTTTTCATCGATTCATTCATACACTGAGGCCGTCCTTGACCCGGTTTTGCCCGGACGACTATACTCCGCACATCGCCAGCGACAGGAGAAGACATGAGCGTACGCGTTCGATACGCGCCCTCGCCGACCGGGCTCCAACATATCGGCTCTGTACGGACGGCCCTCCTCAATTACATCTACGCCAAGTCCGCCGGGGGTACCTTCATTCTCCGCATCGAGGATACGGACCAGGCCCGCTCCACGGACGAATTCGTGCAGAACCTCTATGAGACCTTCAGATGGCTCGGGATTGCCTGGGACGAGGGACCGGATGTCGGAGGGCCGGTAGGTCCCTACATTCAGTCCCAGTGCTCCGAACTCTATCGGAGACACGCCCGCGACCTAGTCGAGCGCGGCATGGCTTATCCCTGCTTCTGCGGACCGGAGCGGCTCGAGGAGATGCGCCGGGCCCAGGAGGCCAGCAAGTCGGGGAGCGGCTATGACCGGCTCTGCCGATCCCTTCCGACCGATGAGGCCAGGCGACGTACAGAGGCGGGCGAGCGCCACGTGATCCGCTTGAGAATTCCCCTGGAGGAATCCACGGTCTTCAAGGACCTCCTTCTCGGAGACATCGAGTGGAAGAATGCGGATGTGAATCCGGATCCGGTCTTGTTGAAGAGCGACGGTCTGCCTACCTACCACCTGGCCAACGTCGTGGATGACCACCGTATGGGCATCACCCATGTTCTGAGGGGACAGGACTGGTTGCCCTCGACGCCCCTTCACGCCATCATGTACAAGGCCTTCGGCTGGGAACCGCCGGCCTTCTGTCACCTGCCCCTCGTCATGGGGCCGGATGGCCACAAGCTATCCAAGCGCCACGGTTCCGTGTCTATAGAGGAATTCCGGGCCCAGGGCTACCTGCCCGAGGCCCTGATCAATTACGTAGCCATGCTGGGGGCTTCTTACGCTGAGGGCAGGGATATTTACAACCTGGAAGAGCTCGCAGCCAATTTCTCCATCGAAAAGCTCAACAAGGCCCCGGCCGTCTTCGATTACAAGAAGCTGGAGTGGTTCAACGGCCAGTACATCAGGATGAAGGCCGACCGGGAGTTGGCCGGCCTGATAGAGCCATACGCCATCGAGCAGGGGCTGTTCGGCCCTCCGGG